>JAGOAJ010000041.1 GCA_017983955.1 Burkholderiaceae bacterium | reverse complement strand
AGCTTAAGCGGACAAAAAAAGCCGCCTGGCTAACGCTGGCGGCTTTTTGGGGAATTTGGTTCTTTTACTGAATAAAACGCTTCCCTTCCTGCACCAGCGGTGTCGGAAAGATAAAAAAATAAAAGAAGAACTTCTTCGAAGCGGTATTCATGATGAATCACTCTACCACGCGCCTAATTGTTTGGCAACTCACTCCAGCCGTCAAAATTGCCGCGTGGTTTTGTTTCTTTAGCGGGAACAGCCGTCAATTGCTGCATAGTTTCGTTTCTTAAGATGTATCGGCTGACAACCGTCGCACCTACTCTGCACTCCCGCTTCGCAAAGAGTGCTGCCGTAGGCGCAACGTTCGCAGTTACCCATTCCGAGTCCGCGACTAGCACGTAGTGGCGGGCGCCTTGCGGCAGCCGCTTTGCGAAGCGGACGGCAGAGCAAGGTGCCCGCCACAGCGGGCGTTGGTACTTAAAGTACCAACACCGCCACACCATCAAGAACAATTCCTAAAAATCAACAATTCAACGCCAAAATCAATTTGAACTGAAATGATTAGATGGTGTATGATTTTAATCAATATCATTACTAAGCCAATCAAATAGCCAGATTGCCAGCATTATCTAATCGCATCTGGCAGGCATAAAAAATAGGAATAGGGATATGAATAAGCTACAGAAAAATATACTGTGCGCTATTACAGCCATAGTTACCGCAAGTGTCGCCACTCAAGCCAGCGCCGTCAGCCTTGCACAAATCAAAGAGCGCGGCCACATACGCATTGCCGTCGCCAACGAAATACCTTATGGCTATATGGACCTGGACGGTACAGCCAAAGGAATGGGACCTGATGTCGCCAAGCACATCATGGAACAACTGGGCATTAATAAGATTACCTGGGTCACCACTAACTTTGGCTCCCTGATACCTGGCCTGCAGGCTAATCGGTTCGACATGGTGGCTGCCGAAATGGCGATATTGCCGCAGCGTTGCAAGCAGGTATTATTTTCTGAGCCCGACAGTTCATATGGCGAAGGTCTATTGGTGGCCAAAGGCAACCCAGACAATGTCCACACCTACGAAGACTTTGCCAAATCAACAAACAAAATCGCCATTATGGCGGGCGCCGACCAACTGGAAATGCTGCAAGCCTTGGGCGTACCGGGGAACCGCATGGTGACCCTGTCCAATAATGCTGACGCTATCTCTACAATATCGACTGGTCGTGCCAGCGCCTACGCGGCCACCAGTCTGACCGTAAGCGAGCTGGCCAGTAAAAGCGACAAGGTAGAAGCCGCTGGCCAATTCCAGGACCCCATCATTGACGGGCAACCTGCGCGCAGTTGGGGCGGCTTTACGTTCGCGCAAGACTCTACCGAGCTACGTGACGCTGTCAACACCGAACTGGCGAAATTTAAAGCCACTGAAGGCTGGGCCAAAACCATGAACCATTATGGATTCAGCGGGGCTGATGCCAAAGGCTCATTTACCAAGACGACAGCACAGCTGTGCACTGAGTAAACTGCATGAGCTGGATAAGCTACAGCACGCCCCTGCTGCAAGGGGCGTGGATTACCGCGCAACTGACAATATATTCCACCCTGTTAGGCGCATTATTTGCCTTTGCATTCGGTTTGGGCAAGCTATCGGACCATTGGCTGATAAAAGCCACAGCCATCACCTTTATCGAGGTGTTCCGGGGTACTTCCCTATTGGTGCAGCTGTTCTGGTTGTACTTTGCCCTGCCCGTGCTGGGCCAGGCCATAGGCATAGACTTACGTTTGCCTGCCGTGCTGGCAGGGACGTTGGCCCTAAGTCTGAATATTGGCGCCTATGGCGCTGAAGTCGTCCGTGGCGCCATACAAGCGGTGCCCACATCCCAGCACGAAGCCGCCAAGGCGCTGGACTTTACCCCACGCCAGGTGCTGTGGCGTATTTCATTGCCGCAGGCCATCCCAGAAATGATGCCTAGCTTCGGTAATCTAGCCGTACAAAACCTGAAGGATACCGCCCTGGTGTCCCTGATCGGCTTAGGTGACTTGGCGTTTCGGGCAGAGCAAGTACGTAATGTGACCCAAGACAGCACCACCATCTACACCATGTTGCTACTGATGTACTTTGGCATGGCACTGGTTGTTACTGCCCTGATGAAGCTGCTGGAGCATTCCGTGGGGCGCTGGCGCTCTGGGAGGATATAAATATGTTATTTGGCATTCCTTGGGACACCAGCACCGAGTGGCTATTCGCCGCGTCCATCTTGCCCATACTACTGCACGGCATGTTGGTCACCCTGCAAGCCACCGTAGTTGGTTTTTTTGTAGCAGCGATCTTGGGCCTGGTACTGGCGGCACTGAAGTCGTCGCCATCACGACTGATCGCCTGGCCTGCCCGGCTGTTTACCGAGTTTATCCGCGACACCCCACTACTGGCTCAGCTGTTCTTTCTGTACTACGTACTGCCGGAATACGGCATCGTCTTGCCGGCCTTTATGACAGGCGCGTTGGCACTGGGCCTACAGTACAGCGCCTATACCTCCGAGGTATACAGGGCGGGCATAGAGTCTGTTGCCCCTGGGCAAACCGAAGCCGCTCGCGCCCTAGACCTGTCTGCGCTACGTACCTTCTGCATTATTGTGGTTCCCCAAGCCATACCCCGGGTCATTCCTGCGTTGGGTAACTATCTGGTCTCCATCATGAAAGACGTGCCTGTGCTGTCGGTGGTCTCTGTACTGGAAATGCTCAATGTCGCCAAAATCATAGGCGACCGGACCTTTAACTATCTAATTCCGCTGTCCATGGTGGGCGGCTTGTATTTGGTCATGACGCTGGTTGCTTCGGCAGGCGTGCGCTATCTGGATACACGTCTGCCCAAACAAGGATGGCCATTGAAATGAACCCTAGTATGACTACCCCCTCTGCCCCAGACCAGCCCATCATTCGTTTCGATAATGTCGTCAAGCGCTTTGGTGATGTCACGGTCCTGGACTCACTGAACTTTAGCGTCAACAAAGGCGAAAAAGTCACCATCATTGGCCCATCGGGCTCGGGCAAATCTACTGTGCTGCGCATACTGATGACGCTGGAAACCATTAACGCGGGCGTGATCCATGTCGCTGGCAAGCCCCTGTGGCATCAGATGGAAAACGATCAGTTGGTACCCGCCAGCGAACACCATCTACGCGACATGCGCAAGGAAATGGGCATGGTGTTCCAGCAATTCAACTTGTTTCCCCACATGACCGTAAGACGAAACATTACGGAAGCGCCTGTGCATGTGTTGGGCCTTAGCAAGGAAAAAGCCAATGCACGCGCCGATGAATACCTGGAACTGGTTGGACTAAGCGACCAGGCCGACAAATTTCCCCGCCAGCTATCAGGTGGGCAACAGCAGCGTGTAGCGATTGCACGTGCGTTGGCCATGCGGCCCAACATTATGTTATTTGATGAACCGACATCAGCCCTGGATCCAGAACTGGTCGGCGAGGTTCTGACCGTTATTCAACGCCTGGCCAGCAAGCACGATCTGACCATGCTGCTGGTGACTCACGAAATGCAATTCGCCAAGCAGATATCAGACAGAGTATGTTTTTTCGACCAGGGTCGCATCGTTGAAGAAGGTCCACCCGAACAGGTGTACGGTAATCCACGTGAACCCAGGACTCGTGAATTCCTGAAAAACTTCATTAATGCCGAGTAAACGACAGTACTTCGGCGACAGCGCGGTCAACCATCTCCAGGCCGCGTATCAACACATCGTCGCCAATAGTTAAGGCAGGCAATAACTTCAGCACTTCATCGTTCACACCTGACGTATCTATGGCCAGGCCATACTGCAAGGCCTGGGCAGCCACCAGGCCAGCCAACCCGCTGCCATCAGGCATTACCAGCCCCTGAATCAAGCCACGACCACGGGCGGTTAGCTGAACGGATGAATAGCTATGCACCATATTGTCCAGCCAGTCGCGCACCAGGTTTTCCTTGCGCCGTATTTCAGTGGAAAATTCGTCATCCTGCCAGTAGGCCTCGATCGCATGGGCGGCCGTTACCAAGGTCAATTCATGCTGAGCCGGTGCGTCATGCTGAATGCCACATAGATCAGGACGATATAGCAACAGCGACATGGGCAAACCAAAGCCTGACAAGGACTTGGACAACACGATAATGTCTGGCTGTATGCCAGCAGCCTCGAAACTGAAAAAGTTGCCAGTGCGACCACAACCAACTTGGGTATCGTCCATGATTAACAACATGTCATGACGACGACACAAGGCCTGCAGTTCGGTCAGCCAACGCCAACTTAGTACATTCACGCCACCCTGCCCCAACACCGTCTCTACCACCACCGCTGCTGGACGCTGGGCGCTACCGGCCTGCTGATCCAGCAAGCGTTCCAGATGGGCCATAGTGTCCACATCAGGACCAAAGCAGCCGTCATATGGCATGAAGACAGCATTACTTAAGGCCGCACCCGCTGCCTTGTCCAGCAAAGCGCCAGCCGACATGGCCCGCCCGGATGCGCCTTCCCCTTGGAACCCATGGGTAAATGACACAATGTTTTGACGTTTTTTTGCCCTGCGCGCCATGCGAACAGCCGTCTCTAAGGCATTAGCGGCAGTAGGGCCACACAGCTGAGTTTCATAATCCCACTGGCGGCTATCCAGCACTATGCGCTGAAAGCTAGCTATAAATAGCTGCTTGGCACGCTGATCCGCATAGCGAGACGGCGTGGCCGTATAGGACTTCAGGTATCTGGACAGGCGGGCGCTTAGGGCCGGATTGTCGTATCCGTAATTCAGCGTACCCGCGCCGCTGTAAAAATCGATGTATTCTTTTCCGGCCTGATCGGTAAGCATGGATTCGGATGACAACCGGACGTCCAACGGTATGGAGCGCACATAACGCCCCGCCTTCTGGCGTATTTGCTCAAATACCTGCGTATGCGGGCCAGGCCTCACACCGCTATTCCCGATTCAGGCTGAATACCGCCCCCTACCGGGACATCCAGTATGGGTGAGGCTGGTTCGTCGGGTGCTTCGGTGGCGACACCGCTATCGGACTCCATCAGATCCACGATGCGCTCTAGCGACATGGTGATGGTGGCCTGCTCAATTTCCGACAAGGCGTTCAACGAGTCAGCCAGTTTTTGCTGCAAGGGCGATGGGGTATCACGTACCAGTGTTACCCCTGCTTCGGTCGCTGTGACAAAAACGATGCGTCTATCTTCCCTACCCCGTTCACGCCGCACCCAGCCCTTGTCCTCGAGTCGGTCCAGTATGCCAACTACCGTGCTGGCACTGACATGGACTTCCCGGCTAATAGCCGTTGCCGTCAACGGGCCATGATCGACAATGGCCCTTAGGCACACTAATTGGGGCGCCGTGATATTGCTGTAAGCCGCCAATTGCCGCGAATGCAAGGCAATTGAACGGGTAATGCGGCGTAAAGCACGCAATATGCGCAAGTCGTAAGACGCCGCGCTGGAAGAAGGAAGCATGCTAAGTCAAGTCCGTGCAGATAGATTAATTTCAATTGAAATCATAAGCTTAGCAAGCATCATTGTCAATGAAATCGCTAATAACGGCGCCCTTACGTAAAAAGCGATCAGGCCGTGCCACCCACGGTCAGTCCTTCCATACGCACGGTAGGCATCCCCACCCCCACAGGTACGCTTTGGCCTTCTTTACCGCAGGTACCCACCCCTGAATCCAGTTGCAGGTCATTACCGATCAAGCTGACCTGGTTCATGGCTTCTGGGCCGCTACCTATAAGTGTTGCGCCCTTGACGGGATAAGTGACTTTGCCATTTTCTATCATGTAGGCTTCAGAGGCCGAAAAGACAAATTTGCCGCTAGTGATATCGACCTGGCCACCGCCAAAATTGACCGCATACAAGCCGTTCTTGACCGACGCGACGATTTCTTCCGGAGGCGTCTGGCCCGCCAGCATATAGGTGTTGGTCATGCGAGGCATAGGCAGGTGGGCAAAGGATTCCCGGCGGCCATTGCCTGTAACCGGCATCCCCATTAGCCTAGCGTTCAATGTATCCTGCATATAGCCTTTAAGGATACCGTCTTCAATCAAGACATTGCGCTGGGTAGGATTGCCCTCGTCGTCTATGTTCAAGGAACCGCGTCTGTCGGGCAAGGTGCCATCGTCAACCACGGTAACCCCCTTCGATGCCACCCTTTCGCCAATACGGCCTGCAAAGACGCTGGACCCCTTGCGATTGAAGTCGCCTTCCAGGCCGTGGCCCACGGCTTCGTGCAGCAATATTCCAGGCCAGCCCGAACCCAGCACTACCGTCATTTGCCCAGCAGGGGCAGGTCTGGCATCCAGGTTGGTCATGGCCTCATGCGTGGCGCGCTGCACATACGACTGCAGTATGGCATCGGTAAAATACGCCAGGCCTGAACGCCCACCGCCACCGCCATGCCCCATTTCGCGACGGCCATCGCGTTCTGCTATCACCGTTAGCGACAAGCGCACCAGGGGACGTACATCAGCGGCCAGGCGACCATCGCTGCCTGCTACCAAAATAACATCGTATTCTGCGCCCAGACCAGCCATAACTTGAATGATATGGGGGTTGGCCGCACGTGCCATGGCTTCAATACGGCCCAGCAAAGCAACCTTATCGGGTGCGGACAAAGAATTCACCGGGTCGATGGCCGGATACAGATCGGGCCTGGTCAGCGGCATATTACGCACAATTTTTTGCTGACCCGCGCCCTGGCGCGCAATGGTACGCACCGCCTGCGCCGACGACAGCAAGGCTTCAGCTGACAAGGTATCGGAATAAGCGAACGCAGTTTTTTCACCGCTGATGGCGCGTACGCCCACACCCTGCTCGATAGAAAAGCTGCCCGTTTTGACTATGCCTTCTTCCAGGCTCCAGCTTTCGCTGCGCGTGTACTGAAAATATAGGTCAGCGTAATCCACCTTATGGGTGAAGATCTCGCCCATGGCGCGTGCCATATCGGCTTCGCTTAAACCCCAGGGATCCAGCAAAACCGACCTAGCGGTATCAAGGGCACTAATAACAGGCTCAACAAGTTTCATAAATTAGATAATAAGGCCGTAGTAAAAATTACATCGTTCGGTGTTTCAGGGCGGGCAATGAAAGGCGTATCTCAGCCAGATGCTGTACATCTATGGTACCAGCGACAACACCTGCGCCCTGCTCCAGGCAGGACAGCAGATTGCCCCAAGGATCAATTAAAACAGAATGTCCCCAAGTGCGCCTGCCATTTTCATGTTTTCCGCCCTGCGCCGCCGCCAAAACATAGCATTGGTTTTCTATGGCTCGAGCGCGCAACAGGATTTCCCAATGCGCCTGCCCGGTGGTGTAGGTAAAAGCGGAAGGCACCACGATCAGGTTGACCTCGCCCAAAGCCCGGTACAGTTCCGGAAAACGCAGGTCATAGCAAACCGATAAGCCAGTTTTACCCCACGGCCCTGTAAAGGTCTGCGGGGTGTTATCGCCAGGCTTGATGGCCAGGGACTCGTCATAAGACTCTTCCCCCCTGGCATAGCCAAACAAATGGACTTTGTCGTAGCGTGCCGCAAGTGTCCCGGCGGGGTTATAAACCAGCGAAGTGTTATAGACACGATCTGGGTCTGAGCTGTCCAGCGGCAAAGTGCCGCCCACCAACCAGATGCCGTGCTTGCTGGCCTGTTGGGAAAGGAAGTCCTGTATGGGACCCTGCCCCAAGGTTTCCTTCAGGGCCAGTTTATCGTGATCCTTACGCCCCATAAAGCAAAAATACTCGGGCAACACCACTAATGTCGCGCCGCCGTCCACCGCTAGTGCAATTAAATCACCTGCCTGCTGCAGGTTATCTGCCAACTGCGTGGACGAAACCATTTGAATGGCAGCGACCTGAAAGCTAGTTTGTGAATTTTTCATTATATAAAGCCATAAAGATTTCCATACTGATATAAGATGCGGATATAATCATCCGAATTATGCGCTAACAACGAATTGTTTAGTCTGCATAAACAAATCTATCTTACCCACCCCTAAAAGGAAGCATTAATGTCTACTGACGTTTACTTGACCGAAAAACAAAAAATTGAAAATCAAATCATTCAGTTACAACAACAGGCCAAAGAACTTCAAGAGCGCCATCGCCAGCCCGCCATTGCGTCCATAATACAGTCGATGGCTGAATATGACATTACCCCTGAAGAAATAGCCGCCGCTTTTGGCCGCCAGAACAAACGCCGGACCACGTCGGGCGCTGTGCGTAAACCCGTTGCCATCAAATTCCGCCACCCCCAGACAGGCGACACCTGGACAGGCCGTGGCAAAGCGCCTCGCTGGATCACAACGGCGGAATCGCAGGGTCAATCACGCGATCAGTTCCTGGTTGATTAATAGATAGCGTCTGCCTATATATCTGTATTAACGCTGGCGTTCGTAACGAACTTCCCGCACTTGCCCATTGTTCCCTGGAAATCCATCGAATACGGCACGGGCCAAATAGGGCATCAGTTCAGCCAGGTTATTGTCTTGGCTAATACTAACAGCGCTTGACCGATATACTTCTGCACCCTGGTTATGCTTATCGTTAATGATAACAACCAGGGTATTTTTATGTATTTCGACCGGAACATTGACTACCGATGGTCCCATATAAAAACCACCGCCCCAACCACTATAGCCACCGCCATAACCGCCAAAAAACGGACTAAATCCCCAGCCGTCATTAATGTAGTTATCGTTATATCGCTGTACCCAGGTTTGGCTGACTGGACTGCTATAACTTAAGTGAACATCAAAACGAGCCAACGTCGGTTGTTGTGCCTCGACCAGGCCGGTAGCACTAATATTTGCCCTGACCATATCCGCATAAGCCTGGAATTCCAGGTTATTACGCTGGGCATCGTCAGCCACTATGGTGTAGGTGGCGCCTTCCGTACCTGAAGGCCATTGCTGATAACTGGTTATCCTGGCATCCAATGTAGACGCACAACCGGCCAACATGAGCACGCCCACGACCGCCGCCAGCGAACGGCAAATAATGTTCTGAAATTTATTTCGTATGTTGCGCATAAGTCCTTCCTTGAGCTATAGGCATTGGACACTAAAACCGGGGCATAGGTTGCATCATTTTTATACCAGCCCCGGTTCGCGGCTAACACTACAATACAGCCATCAGGAATCACATCGACCTATCATGCACACTGAAAGCACTACAACTATATTTCGCCAGGACTACCTGCCCTTTCCCTACCGGTTGCCCAGCGTGCATCTACGCTTTGACCTGGACCCGGACCAGACTCGGGTCTACGCCAGGCAGGACTTTATACGCGTAGGTGCAGAAAACCAGCCACTGGTGCTGAACGGTCAGGACCTAGAGCTCAAGTCAGTCTCCGTGGATGGCCGCGTGCTTACGCCCGACGACTACCAACTGACCGAACAGACCCTAACGCTACATCCCACCGCAGAACGCTTTACCGTGGATATCGTCAGCGTATGCAGGCCTGTGGGCAACAGCAGTCTGATGGGGCTGTATGTATCCAATGATCAGCTATTCACGCAATGCGAAGCCCAAGGGTTTCGCCGTATTACCTGGTTCCCGGACCGCCCCGATGTCATGGCGCGCTACACCGTCACCCTTAGAGCCAACAAGCAGCTTTATCCTTTATTGCTGTCCAACGGCAACCTGATTAAATCCACGGACTTATCCGAAGGGCGGCACGAAGCCGTCTGGGAAGACCCTCACCCCAAACCCAGTTACCTGTTCGCGCTAGTTGCCGGCGACTTTGCCTGCCGCGAACAGGCCTACACCACAGCCAGTGGCCGACTCGCCACGCTACAGGTTTATAGCGATCATGAGTCACATGACAAAACCGCCTGGGCACTAGACTGTCTGGCACGCTCAGCGCGTTGGGACGAACAGCGATTTGGGCTGGAACTGGATCTGGACCGCTTTATGGTGGTCGCCGCCCATGACTTTAATATGGGGGCCATGGAAAACAAGGGTCTGAACGTTTTCAATGCCGCCTATGTACTGGCCAGCCCGGATACAGCGACCGACTCCGCCTACCGTGCAATTGAGGCGGTCATAGGACACGAATACTTCCATAACTGGACAGGTAACCGGGTCACATGCCGGGACTGGTTCCAGCTTTCTTTGAAAGAAGGCCTGACGGTTTTCCGCGATCAGGAATTTTCAGCCGACATGCTGGCTGACGGCTTGTCTGGCATGGAAGCACGTAGCGCAAAGGCAGTAAAACGTATAGACGATGTAGCAACATTACGCTTAGCCCAGTTCCCTGAGGACGGCGGCCCTATGGCTCACCCCATACGTCCCGAAAGCTATCAGGAAATCGGCAATTTCTACACGGCGACCGTGTACGAAAAAGGCGCTGAAGTCATACGCATGCAGCACACCCTGCTAGGCGAAGCGGGATTTCGCGCAGGACTTACCGAGTATTTCCGCCGCCACGATGGTTCTGCCGTCACGTGCGACGATTTCATCGACGCCATGGATTTTGTCTACAAGCAACAAAATCCAGATAAAAGCCTGGATGTGTTCCGCCGCTGGTATAGCCAGGCCGGTACGCCCAAGGTGCGTGTACAGCTTAACTATCAACCTGACACCCAGCGCTGCTCCATTACGCTAAGCCAGCACAATGACCCCGTTGGTGTTGAATGCCTACGCACCCCGCCCTTGCCCAAACCCCCACTGCACATTCCTTTTGCGGTGGGCCTGCTTGGTCAAACTGGTCAGCCGCTACGCATTATGCATGACGGCAATAGCGTAGACACTGCACTGCTAGAGCTTACGCAACGTGAGCAGACCTGGACCTTTGAGCACATCACCGAACAGCCCATCGTGTCGCTATTGCGTGATTTCTCTGCCCCCGTGACTGTTGAGTTCGAACACAGCGATGCCGACCTGGCCATACTGGCCCAACACGACACCGATCCTTACGCACGCTGGGAAGCGGGCCAGCAATTAGCTACCCGCCAATTGCTGACGTTATCACGCGCCGTTGCGCAAGGCTTGCCTCTGTCCGTGGATGCGGATTTTTCTGACACTTGGCGCAAGCGACAAAGCGATGACCAGATCAGCCCTGCCTACCAGACCCGCTTGCTGGCTCTGCCGTCGGCCCGGGAGCTGCTGGAAAAAACCACACCCATGGATCCTCAGTCGGTGGTTCAGGCCAGCCGCTACCTGCGCCAGCATCTGGGGCAGACACTGGCTGACGGTTGGATGGCGACCTATACCCAGTTGGCGGATCACGACGCACCCTACTCCCCAGATGCCTTGTCGGCGGGGCGACGCGCCCTGCGCAACCAGGCGTTGTTTTATCTGATGGCAGGTGGCCACCCCGAAGCTCAGACCATGGCGCTGGACCAGTATTACCAATCCACCAACATGACCGATCGCATAGGCGCACTAGAAGCGTTGGTGCACTATGGCCAACCCGACGCCTGCACCGAAGCATTGGCGCATTTTTACCAGCAATGGCAGCACGATGCCCTGGTCATCGACAAGTGGTTTGCCCTGCAAGCCAGCGCGCCAGCAACCGATGTAGAATCTGTGCGCGCGCTAATGCTGCATCCGGCGTTCTCCATGCGTAATCCCAACCGCGCCCGCTCACTGATTTTTCAGTTCTGCATCAACAATCTACAGGCTGTGCATACGCCTGAAGGTTATGCCTACTGGGCCGAACAAGTGCTGGCGCTGGATACGCTTAATCCCGAAATTGCCGCTCGTCTGGTCCGCTGCTTTGATAACTGGGCGCGCTATATTGCGCCGTGCCGCGACGCTATGCTTGCCGCTTTTCAACATATCCAGCAGCAAACGACGCTGTCACCTAACGTGGCTGAAATCGTTAGCAAAGCCATCAAAATTCAGTCACAGGAAAACACATGAAACGTAAAACACTGACCCAATACCTTGTCGAACAACAGCGCCTGGAAGGCGCGGTCACTCCCGAACTACGCCTGCTGATAGAAATTGTGGCGCGGGCTTGCAAAGCTATTAGCCATGCCGTCAGCAAAGGCGCTTTGGGCGGCGTGCTGGGTAGTCTGGAAAGCGAAAACGTTCAGGGCGAAGTCCAGAAAAAACTGGATGTCATATCCAACGAAATTCTGCTGGAAGCCAACGAATGGGGCGGCCACCTGGCAGCCATGGCGTCCGAGGAAATGGAAACCCTGCATCGCATTCCCAGTGCCTATCCGAAAGGCGAATACTTGCTGCTGTTCGACCCCTTGGATGGTTCGTCCAACATTGACGTCAACGTATCCATAGGGACAATATTCTCTGTATTGCGTGCGCCCACGGATTCGGCAGGCCGCGATATTCAGGAAGCAGACTTCCTGCAGCCCGGCACCCAGCAAATGGCGGCCGGCTATGCGGTTTATGGGCCACAGACTATGTTAGTGCTATCAGTAGGCACAGGCGTTGTTGGCTTTACCCTGGACCGCGAACTGGGCGCCTGGATGCTGACCAATGAAAACATCACCATACCGACGGAAACGGCTGAGTTCGCCATTAATATGTCCAACGTGCGGCACTGGGAAGCCCCGGTCAAACGTTATATAGATCACTGCCTGGAAGGTGTACATGGTCCTCTGAAAAAAGACTACAACATGCGCTGGGTAGCCTCTATGGTGGCCGATGTACATCGCATACTGACCCGTGGCGGCATCTTTATGTACCCACGCGACCTGCGCCCTTCAGGGAAAATTGGCAAGTTGCGATTAATGTACGAAGCCAATCCCATGAGCTTTATTGTGGAACAGGCAGGCGGTGCCGCCATAGACGGCACGCAACGCATACTGGACGCCCAACCCACAGGCCTGCATCAGCGTATAGGGGTAATACTGGGGTCCAAGGCCGAGGTCGAGCGCGTCAGGCAATATCACCTGGACACGGAATAAGCACGACCTGGCCTAGCTAACCATACCGCGTTGGTTTATTCCAGCGTCAGTATGGTAGCTCCTGTGGTTTTACGACTGGCCAAGGCGGTTTGCGCCTGGCCTGCATCAGCCAAGGCATAACGCTGGCCGATATTGATGTGTATCTTGCCCTGGCCTACCAGGTCAAACAACTCGTCGGCAGCGGCCTGCATTTTTTCCTGAGTGGGCACATAAGCACCTAATACGGGTCGTGTCACATACAACGAACCTTTGGCCGCCAGCGTACCCAGATTAACGCCCTCGACAGGGCCCGAAGCGTTACCAAAACTGACCATCAAACCGCGTGGCTGCAAGCAGTCCAACGACGTTTCCCAAGTGTCCTTACCCACGCCGTCATAGACCACGGGCAGCTTTTTGCCATCGGTCAGTTCCAGCACACGCTGAACTACGTTATCTTTAGAATAATTAATGACTTCCCAGGCGCCATTTTCTTTGGCGAGCGCGGCTTTTTCCGGGCTGGATGCCGTACCTATCAGCTTGACGCCCAGAGCACGCGCCCATTGGCAGGCGATCAGGCCCACGCCGCCAGCAGCGGCATGAAACAATATCGTTTGATCGCGTTCCAGCCGGTAGGTTTGCCTAAATAAGTACTGCACCGTCAGCCCTTTAAGCATGATGGCAGCCGCTTGTTCGAAACTGACCGCATCAGGAATCTTAACGACCTGATGAGCGGGAACATTACGCGCTTCGGCATAAGCACCCAATGGACTTTGTCCGTAAGCCACGCGGTCACCCACCCGTAAATGAGTGACATCTGCGCCCACGGCCTCGACCACGCCCGAGGCTTCGAACCCCAAACCATGGGGCAAAGGGTTTTTATACAAGCCTGTACGAAAGTAAATATCAATAAAATTAAGGCCTATGGCTTTCTGTCGTATAGTTACTTCATTCTTTTCTGGCGCCAGCAAATCGACCATGGCAATGTCCAGTACCTCGGGGCCACCGTGTTTCTGGATACGTACTGCTTTTACCTGTTGCGTCATAAACCCTCCTGATTTTGCATAAAATCGACTGGCACCCGCCCGTCGATGCTAAATAAACATTATCTATTTTTACACACCATGAATCGTCAGCGCGCCCTTAGTGCCATCCATGTCTCTGCAGTCTTGTTTGGCTTGACCGGAATTTTTGGGGAACTGATACAGGCCGACGCCATGGTCATCACCGCAGGCCGAGCCAGCTTCGCTGTCATCGCCTTATATGCATTTATACGCTATCGCGGCGCATCAGTCATGCAAGGCATGAACTGGCGTAATCTTACTGTGCTGTTTCTGGCTGGGGCGATGCTGGCCATCCACTGGGTCACCTTCTTCATCAGCGTAAAAATCAGCGGCGTCGCCGTCGCTACCCTGGGTTTCGCCAGCTTCCCCGCTTTTATCACCTTGTGCGAATACTTTATCTTCAAAGAAAAAGTCAGCAAGGCAGAATGGCTGATACTGGCGCTGGTCACCTTAGGTCTGGTGCTGGTAACGCCTTCATTCAGTTTTAATGATCAAGCCACTATAGGCCTGGCCTGGGGCATAGGATCGGGGCTGGCCTTTGCCATTTTCACCCTAATCAACCGACGTGCCGCCGCCCACATGCCCGCCCAACAGGTGGCCTGCTGGGAAAACCTGTTTGTGGCCGTCCTAACCCTGCCTTTTGCCTTCCCTGGCATTGCTCAGCTGGATGCACTGAACTGGCTTTGGATGGGACTGTTGGGCGTATTTTGCACCGCGCTATCGCATTACTTGCTGGTGTCCAGCCTGACCGTCCTGAAAGCGCGCAGCGCCGGGATAGTGATCGCCCTGGAACCTGTATACGCAATTATTTTTGCCGCTATTTTATTTGCACAGTATCCATCCATCAGGGCGCTGCTGGGCGGCGCCCTGATGATAAGCGCTATCGTCTGGTCAGGCCTGCGCCGTACCGACCCGTTACCACTTACGCCCGGTCAATGAGCCCAGCACACCGCGCACCAACTGCGTGGCGGTGCGCCTGACCATGCTTTTAGCGACAGACTGCACCACGCCATCACGACGCCCGCCGCGTGGCCCGGTAGATCCAAATAGAAAATCACTAACAGCGCCCAAGGCTCCGTCAGTGGGCAAGACGCCTGGCGCCTTAGCTTCAGCGGCGCTAGCAGCCTGGGTTTCCGTGCGTTTGGTCAGTACTTCGTAGGCCGACTCCCTATCCAGTATCTGATCATACTTACCGGTAAACATTGAAGCGGCACGCAAGGCACGTAACTCGTCATCTGTAGCCGGGCCTATACGGCTACCCGGCGCCATCATCCAGACCCGTTCGGTCACGGAAGGACGACCCTTGGCATCCAGCATGGACACCAGCGCCTCGCCCACCCCAAGCTCAGTAATGGCTTTTTCGATATTCAAATCAGGATTGGGGCGCATAGTTTGGGCCGCCGTACGCACCGCCTTCTGATCGCGCGGCGTAAAAGCGCGCAAAGCATGTTGCACCCGGTTGCCTAACTGACCCAGCACGGTATCCGGAATATCCAGAGGGTTTTGCGTGACAAAATAAATACCTACACCTTTGGAGCGAACCAGTCGCACAACTTGTTCGATTTTCTCGAGTAAGGCAGGAGGTGCGTTGTTAAACAACAAGTGGGCTTCATCAAAGAAAAACACCAGCTTGGGCTTTTCCGGGTCGCCGATTTCCGGCAGATCCTGATAAAGATCGGCCAGCATCCACAGCAGAAACACGGCATACAGACGAGGTGCCTGCATGAGCTTGTCGGCGGCCAATATGTTGATAACGCCCTGACCTTTTTCATTGGTGCGTATCAGGTCAAAAATATCAAGCATGGGTTCGCCAAAAAACTGATTGGCACCCTGAGACTCCAGACGCAGCAAACTGCGCTGTATGGCGCCTATGCTGGCTGAAGACACATTCCCATAGTTGGTGCGCAGTTCAGCGGCACGGTTGCCTACATCTTGCAGCATGGCACGCAAGTCTTTCATGTCCAACAGCAAATGGCCCTCGTCGTCGGCCACCTTGAACACCAGCGACAGCACGCCTTCCTGGGTATCGTTAAGTTCTAGCATGCGAGCCAACAGCAATGGCCCCATATCCGATACCGTGGCACGTATAGGATGGCCCTGCTCGCCAAAGATATCCCACATCACCACAGGGCTAGCGCCCCACACCGGTTCAGGCAAGCCCAGGTTATTCAGTCTTTCTTGCAGTTTTGGCGTGGAGACACCCGCCTGGGACACGCCGCTTAAATCGCCTTTCACATCCGCCATGAAGACTGGCGTGCCTATGCGTGAAAAAGCTTCAGCCATCACCTGCAATGTGACGGTCTTCCCTGTACCGGTTGCGCCGGTAATGCAACCATGTCGGTTAGCCAATTGGGGCAACAACACGGATTCTATGTTTGTATTTTTTGCAATGACAATAGGGTCAACCATTTCACCTTTCCCAAAGAATAAGTAGCGGCTTAAGTGTAGTTCCATACCCTGTTTGCTGCACAGGTTAAAATGGTGTTCTTTCTCTTGAATATATTGATGCTATATGGCCGGTCATAGTAAGTGGGCGAATATCCAGCACCGCAAAGGTCGCCAAGATGCCAAACGAGGCAAGCTCTGGACAAAAATCATACGTGAAATCACCGTCGCTGCGCGCGCTGGCGGCCCTGATCCTGACAGCAACCCGGCCTTGCGCCTGGCGTCAGACAAGGCCTTTGCCGCCAACATGCCCAAAGACAACATCCAGCGCGCTATTCTGCGTGGCGCCGGAGGCGCAGACGGTGCCAACTACGAAGAAATACGCTACGAAGGCTACGGCATAGGCGGCGCGGCGGTCATCGTCGACTGCATGACCGACAATCGCCAGCGTACGGTGTCAGAAGTACGCCATGCCCTTAGTAAACACGGCGGCAACCTGGGCCAAGACGGCTCGGTCTCCTTCATGTTCAAGCACTGTGGACAATTCCTGTTCGCGCCTGGCACATCGGAAGAAGCCGTCATGGAAGCCGCTCTGGAAGCTGGCGCCGAAGACATAGAAACCGACGAAGAAGGCCTGATCGAAGTCGTCTGCCCACCCGCCGACTACGCTGCGGTCAAAGCCGCATTTGAAAACGCCGGTCTGGTGCCTGAAGTGCATGGCATCATCATGAAAGCCCTGTCGGAAACCGAGCTGACTGGCGACGATGCCGCGACCATGCAGAAAATGCTGGACGTCCTCGAAGGACTAGATGATGTCCAAGAGGTCTACACCACCGCAGTATTGGACGAATCTGAATGAGAATCTTAGTAATCGGCAGCGGCGGACGCGAACACGCGCTGGCCTGGAAGCTGGCGCAATCGCCCCGCGTGCAAACCGTTGACGTGGCCCCGGGTAATGGCGGCACAGCCAGCCATCCCAATATGCGCAATGTGCCACTGACCGATATCGATCAGTTAATCAGCTATGCACTAACCGAAAAAATTGCCTACACCATCGTCGGCCCTGAAGCCCCGCTGGCCGCTGGCATAGTCGATGCTTTCCAGGCTGCTGGCCTGAAAATCTTCGGTCCTACGCAAGCTGCGGCGCAATTGGAAAGTTCTAAAGACTACGCCAAAGCCTTCATGGTGCGCCACCACATACCCACTGCGGCCTACCAAACCTTTACCGATCCCGCCCTAGCCAAAGCCTATATTCTAGAGCAGGGTGCGCCCATTGTCGTCAAGGCCGATGGCCTGGCAGCAGGCAAAGGGGTTATCGTCGCCGAAACGACCGACCAGGCGCTGGAAGCCATAGACCAGATGCTGGGCGACGGTTCTTTGGGCGCTGCAGGCGCACGCGTCGTCATCGAGGAATGCCTGCTGGGCGAAGAAGCCAGCTTCATTGTGATGTGCGACGGCCACAGCGTACTGGCACTGGCCACCAGCCAGGACCATAAACGGCTGCTGGACCAGGATCAAGGCCCCAACACGGGCGGCATGGGCGCGTACTCCCCTGCCCCGGTAGTCACGCCTGCCCTGCACAACCGCATCATGCGCGAGGTCATAGACCCCACCATGGCCGGCATGAACCAGGACGGCATTACCTTCACCGGTTTTCTGTACGCCGGCCTGATGATAGGCGAGGGCCCCGATGCCACACGCACCATCAAAGTTCTGGAATACAACTGCCGCATGGGCGACCCAGAAACCCAACCCATCGTCATGCGCATTAAAAGCGATCTGGCCGATGTGTTCGAGCTTGCCGTCGCCGGTAAGCTAGACCAAGCAAACATTGATTGGGACAGGCGTACCGCCCTAGGCGTAGTCATGGCAGCCCATAATTACCCTGGCACGCCACGTACTGGCGATGTCATCAGCCGTCTGCCTAGCGATACCGAAGACTGCGTAGTCTTCCATGCTGGCACCACATTACAGGACAAGGTCCTGAAAACCTCCGGGGGTCGCGTACTGTGCGTCACCGTGCTGGCTGACTCTGTGCGACGCGCTCAGGTCGCCGCCTACAACGCCATCTCGCAAACCCATTTCGACGGCCAACAATACCGCCGTGATATCGGTTGGCGCGCCTTACCTGGTGCCGCCGCCGAATAAGCCTGCTTTCGCAGGCCCCTTAGGAAAACCATGACAGTACCCATTTCTACTGCCTATGAATACTTTCTCGACCTGCAGGCGCGCATAGTAAGCGCCCTGGAAGCAGCCGATGGCAGCCGTTTCGAAACCGACCGCTGGACCCGCGACGAAGGCGGTGGCGGGGTCTCACGCTATCTGGAAGGCGGCCCCCTATTCGAGCGCGGCGCCGTGCTGTTTAGCCACGTTAAAGGCAAAGCCCTGCCCCCGTCAGCCAGCGCTCAGCGCAGTGAACTGGCAGGTCGCAGCTGGGAAGCCATGGGCGTATCTTTAGTGCTGCACCCACGCAATCCTTATATACCCACCAGCCACATGAATGTGCGCCTGTTTGTAGCCCATGCCGATCCTGGCAGCGGCGATAAAGACGTATTCTGGTTTGGTGGCGGCCTGGACCTGACACCGTATTACCTGGCCGAAGAGGATGCCGTTCACTTCCACGCCACGTGCCGCGATGCCTTGGAACCCCACGGTGCCGACAAGTACCCTGCGTATAAACAGTGGTGCGATGAATACTTCTACCTTAAGCACCGCGATGAAAATCGTGGGGTCGGTGGATTATTTTTCGACGACTACAACGAACCCGGCTTCCATCACAGCTTCACCATGACACGCTCGGTAGGCGACTGCTTTCTTGACGCCTATATGCCTATCGTGGAAAAGCGCCGCCACATGGCCTACACCGAACGCGAGCGCGACTTCCAGGCCTACCGACGTGGACGCTATGTGGAATTCAACCTGGTCTACGACCGCGGCACCTTGTTTGGCCTGCAATCCGGCGGTCGCACTGAATCCATCTTGCTATCCATGCCCCCCACTGCCAATTGGCGCTACCAATGGAGCCCCGAACCCGGTAGCCCCGAAAGCGCGCTGGCCCAGTACCTGAAGCCTCGTGCATGGGTGTAGAAAAAATTGGTTTGCTGGGTGGTAGCTTCGATCCAGTGCATCTGACCCATATCGCCCTGGCTGAAGCCGCCTGGCGTACCCTGGGGCTGTCGCAAGTCCAGTTGATACCTGCGGCCAGCCCCTGGCAACGCCACGCCCTAGCGGCCAGCGGCAAGCACCGGCTGGCCATGTTGGACTTGGCCATAGGCGATCGCGCTTGGTTGCAGGTTAATCCTATCGAAGTTCAACGTGGTGGCGCCACTTACACCATAGACACGATACGGCAGTTGCCGCCCGGCCACGAGTATTACTGGATACTCGGATCCGACCAATTACAGAATTTTTGTTCCTGGCATCGCTGGGAAGAAATCGCCCGACGGGTTTGCCTGGCAGTCGCCCTAAGACCCGGCTCGGCGATACTCGCCCCCCAGGCACTGCAAGAACTTCTTAGCCGCCAAGGCAGATCCCTAATTACACTGCCATTTACTCCGAGCGGCATCTCCGCAACCGCCATCAGACAGCAACTGGCACTAGGTAAATCCACCGATGGCCTGTTGGATGTTGCTGTTGCACAATATATTCAACAAAATGCGCTTTATCAGGCCCCTGTAGCCTGATGTCTCGCTGTATAGTTCAGGTTATGGATATTCAAAAACTGCAACGTCTTGTCATTGACGCTCTAGAAGACGTCAAAGCTCAAGACATCAAAATTTTCAACACCACGCATATTACCGGTCTATTTGACCGCGTCGTTATTGCCAGCGGTGCCTCTAACCGTCAAACTCGCGCCCTGGCATCCAGTGTTGCCGACGCGGCACGCGAACATAAAATCCCTATTGTGGCCTACGAAGGCGAAGAAACCGGCGAGTGGGTATTGCTGGACTTGGGCGACATCGTTATCCATTGCATGCAGCCGTCAATACGACAGTATTACAACCTGGAAGAACTTTGGGGCGACAAGCCCGTGCACGTCAAACTGCTGCCAGAGTCCACCCAACCCACCTCGACCTTTGCGTACGACGATCTGGACGACGATAACGACGACCAAGCTTAAAAACTTGCAAGTCTATGCTGGTATTACCACTCGCTAATCCTGGCCGGAGCCCGCTGCAATGAAACTTATTGTTGTTGCCGTGGGTCAACGCATGCCTGCCTGGGTGCAAACTGCCTGGCAGGATTACGCCAAACGCCTACCCGCCGACTGCGCCCTGGATCTTAAAGAGATCAAGCCTGAACCGCGCAGCTCTGGAAAAACCACAGCCCAGATGATGCACTCCGAGGCGCGACGCATAGAAGCGGCCATACCGGCCGGCGCCTTACGTATCGCCCTGGATGAGCGCGGCAAAGACCTGACGACTGTAGATCTGTCACGCCAGTTGGAAGGCTGGCGTGCTGGGGGACAGGATGTAGCGCTAATCGTGGGTGGCCCCGATGGTCTGGACAGTGAACTGAAACAAAGCTGCCATGGCTTGCTGCGCCTGTCGTCACTGACCCTGCCCCACCCTATGGTGCGGGTGCTGCTGGCTGAACAGCTGTATCGCGCCTGGGCTATTATGACGAATCATCCCTACCATCGCGCTTAGGACATGAATGCCGGGCGCCATCCCTTAAAAGGCACCATCACCATGACGCTACGCCGTACCAAAATTGTTGCTACCTTAGGGCCTGCTACGGCCACCTTAGAAAAAATCGAAGAACTGATACTGGCCGGCATGGATGTGGCCAGACTTAACTTTTCCCATGGTACTGCAGACAGCCATCGTGAAAAAGCGCATTTAATACGCATACTGGCTCAAAAACACGGTAAACCCATCGCTATCATGGGCGACCTTCAAGGTCCAAAAATACGGATTTCCCGCTTTCGTCAGCAAGAAGTCACGCTGAACATTGGACAAGAATTTATCTTATCCAATCAACACCCCGCCGAACTAGGCGATGAACACATTGTCGGCATAGACTATCCCAGCCTGGTATCAGACTGCCACCCAGGCGACGAGCTGCTGCTGGACGATGGCCGCATTGTGCTGCAGGTAGTCAGCGTCAGCGAAGCCGCCGTACATACCAAAGTCCTGGTTGGTGGAAAGCTTTCCAACAACAAAGGCATAAATCGCCGTGGCGGGGGGATATCGGCGGAAAGCCTGACTGACAAAGACCGCGCCGATATCCTAGTGTGCGCTGAACTTGAACTGGATTACGTCGCCGTATCGTTTCCGCGTTATGGCAGCGATATCGTCGCCGCCAGGCAATTGGTGCAAGCAGCGGGTAGCAATGCGTGGATCATCGCCAAAATCGAACGCGCCGAAGCCGTTGCCGATGACGCAGCCCTGGACGATATTATCAAGGTCAGTGATGGCGTCATGGTCGCACGGGGCGACTTAGGGGTGGAAATAGGCGACGCCAGGCTAGCCGGAATACAAAAGCGCATCATACGACACGCACGTAACCACAATAAACTGGTGATCACTGCGACCCAAATGATGGAATCCATGATCAGCAGTCCTATACCAACGCGTGCAGAGGTATCCGATGTGGCTAACGCTGTACTGGATTACACCGATGCCGTCATGTTGTCCGGTGAAAGTGCCTCGGGTGATTACCCTGTCCAGGCAGTCAGCGCGATGGCACGTATATGCCTGGGCGCCGAGCAAGAACCCATCAGTACCAAGTCCCAGCATCGTCTAGGCGAAACATTTACACGCTGCGACGAAACCATCGCCCTGGCCGCCATGTATGCCGCCAATCATTTCCCTGGCGTCAAGGCGATAATCAGCCTAAGCGAAAGCGGGTTAACCCCGCTAATCATGTCGCGCATACGTTCTGGCGTACCTATTTACTGCTATACCCGCCATGCTGATACCCGACGCCGCGCGGCCCTATTCCGTGGTGTTTATCCTTTATTATTTGACGCTACAGATCACGATCTGACCGATATCGGCAAGGCAGCCATTGCAGTACTGCAAGAAACCGCCTTATTAGTTAAAGGTGATTGGGTGATATTGACCCAAGGCGGCCTGCATGCCGACAGCGGCGGCACCAATGCCATGACAATATTATGCGTGGATTGAACTCCTTATTACTATTTCTACGTGATTGTCTGTTATCTAATCAACCGGCAATGCGCCTATTCCGCAACTAACCATAAAAAGCATGACCGAATCAACACTGTACCTAGCCTCGGCCAGCCCCAGGCGACACGAAATACTGCAGCAGTTAGGCATATCGCATCAAGTATTAGACGTCCCTGCTCCCGATGGCGAAGACGAACCGCAATTAGAAAACGAAACCCCTGCCGACTACGTACAACGTACCGCACGCGAGAAAGCCATACGAGCCACCCAGTGGCTGTCCCAGATTCCTATGGATGCCGATGGTCCAGCAGCACACCACAACGACCTGGTACTGGCTGCAGACACCACCGTGGTGTTAGCCGGACAGATAATGGGAAAACCACAGGATCAGGCGCAGGCTGCCTCAATGCTTAGGCAACTATCAGGCCAGACCCATCATGTGCATACCGCTATCGTCCTGGCCCACCAAGGCCGCTTACTAGAGCAAGTGTCTATTACGGAAGTGAAGTTTAGTGTTTTATCTGACGACGATATCAACGCCTATTGCCGCAGTGGGGAACCCATGGGCAAAGCCGGTGCCTATGGCATACAAGGCCGGGCGGCGGCATTTATAGAGTCTATTTCGGGAAGTTATACAGGTGTCATGGGCTTACCTGCATTTGAAACATGCCAGCTACTGAAAATAGTACAGGCATCACACTAAAGCACTTTAAGCCTTAGCCTTTAACCGCGTAAATCGCGGTTCTTTATTGCTTGCTATTCTGTTTAGCAGCATGCACTGCTCGCAATTTGAGGTCGAATCTTTCTTGCGTTTTATTGTGTTTTCTTTTTCGTTGTCCCAATAGCAAAACCCCACCCGAATTGCTTCGGATGGGGGTTTGGGTATAAGTGCCTGACGATGACCTACTTTCACAGACGTCCGTCCACTATCATCGGCGCGAAGGCGTTTCACTTTCCT
>JAGOAJ010000040.1 GCA_017983955.1 Burkholderiaceae bacterium | reverse complement strand
TTGGACCAAGAGGCAATGCAGTGGTCACAGTTATTGCCGCAGATTCCCCGGTTGGTCCATGCCAACCTTAACCGGCCCGATCCGGGCCCTAAACAGGCTTTCGAGCTTGAGCGGATACGCCGCCTACAAGAGCAGACCAATCGTCTGCTGACTACATTGGCCGCCATACTGGCAATAGCGCTGGGTGTGGCAGTTTGGGCACTGACGCGCCACTAGGCGCGGCAAGGCAGTAATCTCGCTCGACAAAGAGACTTCTATGCTTTACAACGACTTATTTAAATCAATGGAAGCAGTGCGATGGAATATGGGCACTGACATTCCCTGGGATGACTTCGACGGCAGCAAGCTGACCGACGAACAGGCCTACACCATTAAAATGAACGCCATCACAGAGTGGGCAGCATTGCCCGCGACCGAAATGTTCCTTAGGGACAATCGTGATGACAGCGATTTTTGCGCTTTTATGTCCATCTGGTTTTTTGAAGAGCAGAAGCACTCATTGGCCTTAATTGAGTACTTGCGTCGCTTCCGTCCTGAGCTGATGCCCACCGAAGAAGAGCTGCACAAGGTGCGCTTTGAATTCGACCCAGCGCCTGCCATGGAAACACTGATGTTGCATTTTTGCGGTGAAGTGCGCTTGAACCATTGGTACCGCCGTGCCGCCGACTGGCACACAGAGCCCGTCATCAAGGCGCTGTATACCATTATCGGTCAGGACGAAGCACGTCATGCGGGTGCGTACTTGCGCTACATGAAGCGTGCCTTGGCAAATAAAGACCAGGGTTTTGGCCATAGCGCACGGATTGCATTCTCTAAGATAGGCGTGCTTATGGCTTCGGCGCATCGCACGCCTCAGGCACTGCACCCCACCAATCTGCATGTCAACAAAGAACTTTATCCGCAGGATACGGTGCAGTCCCAGCTGCCATCACCAGGCTGGCTGGAAAACTGGCTGGATAACCAAATTTGTTTTGACAAAGAATGGGAAGGCCGGGTCAGCACGCGCATACTGCACAATATGTCGCTATTGATGGGCAGTACATTCAACACGGTGCAGGATTTAAACCGCTACCGCAAAGAAATCATTAAGAATGTCCCAGAATCAGGTTTGATTATTGCCTGATATGGACAATAGGCCACGTTTTGAAGCCAAGGTATTAACACGCCAACAGTGCATTGCGGCGGTCCAGCAGGGCACGTTGGCGCGGCCATTGGTGTTCACCAATGGCGTGTTCGATATCCTGCATCGTGGTCATGTCAGCTACCTGGATGCGGCCGCCCAGTTGGGGGCCACACTGGTTGTGGCCTTGAATACCGATGACTCGGTCAGACGTTTGGGCAAGGGCGATGATAGGCCTATTAACACCTGGGCCGATCGCGCCGCACTACTGGCCGCCTTGGCCAGTGTCACGGCAGTTACCTTGTTTGATGAAGACACCCCGCAGGCGCTAATAGAACAGCTTAGGCCAGACATTATTGTCAAAGGTGGTGATTACGATATGGAAACCTTGCCTGAAACTGCCAGCGTCAAAAGCTGGGGAGGCAAGGCGATTGCCATACCGATAGCCTACCAGCGCTCGACCACGTCGCTGGTCAGCAAAATTCGCGATGCCGATTAAGGCTTAACAGTCAGTAGCTGATTTAGGGCGGTAATATCGGTGTCGCTTAGAATGCCGCTAACGGCCTTCAAGCGTAGGCTATCCAGCAATGTTTCGTAGCGAGTCAGTAGCAGGCGCCGCTGGGTTTCATACAACTGTTGCTGGGCGTTCAGTACATCAATATTAATGCGTACGCCAATTTGATAGGCCAGTTCATTGGCCTTCAGGGCTGCCAGACTAGAGCGTTCGGCGGCCTGTAGGGCGTGAATTTGCGCTAGGCCTGATGTCACCCCGGAAAAGTAGCGGCGGGTGTTTTGTACGGTCAGACGCTTGGCGTCTTCCAGGTTATAGCGTGCTTGTTGCAGACGCGAGCTTTGCTCGCGCACCACGGATGATATTTCGCCACCAGTAAACACCGGTATGGACAGCATCAGGCCTACTGAACTATCTACCGATCGAGGTCCAGAGCTAGGGCCGTATAAGCCGCGGTCCGACGCGCTACCTGTCTGGGCCTGCAAGGATAGGCGCGGATAGTGCTGGCTTTTGGCAATTTTAATTTGCTGTTCAGCGATGTGTTCGTTCAACCTGGCTAACAGTACGTCCAGGCTGGCGTTGGATGCCTGGTCAGTCCAGTCATCCAGGCGATTGGGCTGGGGCGCAGGTAGGGGCGTGGCAGGGTCTAGCTGGGCCAGGTCGGCGGGGCGCTGGTTAATGATTTTAGCTAACTGGTCACGGCTAAGCTGTAAGTCGTTTTCAGCCTGCAGTTCAGTGGCCAGCAGCAGATCCAGACGGGCTTGCGCCTCGTGGGTATCCGTAATTGTGGTACTGCCTAATTCAAAGCCTAGTTTGGCGGCCTGCAACTGTGTTTGTACCGCGGACTTCTGGGCTTCCAAGGCGCGCAAGGTGTCTTGGGCGGCCAGCACATTGAAATAGGCTAGCGACACCCGTAGTATCAAATCCTGATAAGCCTGAGACTGTGTAACGTCCGCACGTTTGGCGATAGAGTCGGCTTGTTGCAACTGGCCCCAGGCGCCTATGTCTATGATGGGTTGCGACAGGCTAAGCGCCCATAGTCCGCGCTGTTGGGTGCTGCTCTGGTTCAGGGTGCTGCGTCGCCGGGTGTCGTTAACTTCGCCAGTCGCGCTGGCGCTAATGTAAGGCAGTAACTGGGCGCGAGCCTGGGGTACGGCCTCTTGTTCAGCGTTCCGGTTGGCTTGGCTGGCGGCGTAAATTGGGTCGCGTTGCAGTGCCAATTGCCAGATGTCGAGTAGGTCCTGGGCATATAGCGGCGTGGTAGCCAGGGCCAGAACGACGGCCCCGCCTAGCTTGGCCGACCATGAAGCTATTCCCATTTAGAATTTGAACTGTGAAACGGCCGTGCCACGTAAAGGCTTGATGACGGTGTCAAACAGGCTGACGGTCTCGAAACTGGCCGCGCTGGTGCGTGTAATGCGACATGCCACCATAACGGGGCTTTGTCCGACAACGACAACTAGCCTGCCGCCTATGCTTAACTGATACTTCAGCGCGTCTGGCACCACAGGCACAGAGCCGGTCACCAGAATTGCATCATATTCCGTAGTGCCCCAGCCGGCATGCGCATCACCGGTTTCGACAGTGACGTTGTGGACCTGGTTGCGTTGCAAGTTCTTTTGGGCAAAGGCAGCCAGGCGACCATCCAGTTCTATGCTGGTCACCTGCTGCGCCAGGCTGGCCAACAAAGCGGCTTGATAGCCAGATCCCGTGCCAATTTCAAGTACACAGTCTTTAGGCTGCAAAAGCAGTTCCTGAGCCAGGCGCGCCTCTACTTTGGGCGTAAGCATGGTCTCGCGAGTGTCTATGGCATTGACGATCAAAGGCAGTTCGACGTCGGAAAATGCCAGGCCTTGCATGGCTGGCGGCACATAGCGTTCGCGTTGAACAGTTAGCAATGCCTGTAGAACCTTGGAGTCAAAGACAGACCAAGGGCGAATTTGCTGCTCGATCATGTTGAATCGGGCGAGTTCGGTTTCTGAAAGCACAGTAGCGTTCATAGCTTCTTACAAAATGACAAGATAAGGTTATTGTACCGTGAGGGCTGCCGCAAGACGATGCGTCGCCTGTGGCAGCCACTATAGCGTATTTGTCCTGTTGGGGGCGATCAGCCTGATGTCTGGGGCGCGGGCCACCACGCATGAAAATGTTGGACTGGACCGTGGCCTGTGCCTATTGTTAATTCGTCGGCTCGGGCGATGGCGCTGACCAGATAATGCTTGGCCCGTCGCGATGCCTCGGGTACGTCCTTGTACCGTGGCAACAAGGCAGCCAGGGCGGCCGACAAGGTGCAGCCTGTGCCGTGGGTGTTGCGGGTGGCAATCCGGGTGCCAGGCAGCTCTATTAATACATCGCCGTTATATAGTACGTCCACGGTGTCGTTGCCAGGCAGGTGACCGCCCTTCAGGAAGACCCAGCGGTCACCGTCGTCGGCCAGTAAACGGCGTAGTTTCTCGGCGACACGCCGCATTTCTTTTAGCGACTCTACAGGACTGGAGCCTAGCAGTACGCCTGCTTCAGGCAGGTTGGGGGTCAGCATGGTGGCCAGGGGCAGCAGGCTTTCGCGCAGCTCGCTGATGGCGGATCGCTCCAGCAGATGGTCGCCGCTTTTGGCCACCATGACGGGATCCAGCACTAAATGAGCTGGCTTCCAGTGCGCCAGACGTTCCGCAACCACGCGGGTCACGGCCTGTTGACCCAACATGCCGATTTTCACGGCATCAATACGGACATCGGCAAACAGCGTGTCTATCTGCTGCGCCACGAACTCTGGGGGCACGGGTGAAATGCCCGTGACTCCTAGAGTGTTCTGGGCTGTCAGGGCAGCAATCACGGCAGTACCATAAGCGCCCAGGGCGCTCATGGTTTTGATATCGGCCAAGACGCCAGCGCCGCCAGAAGGGTCGACGCCAGCAATAGTCAGCGTGTTTGGAATCATAGAAGCATTACCTGTAATTAGCCTTTAGGCTGTAGCAAACCTTCTGTAGGTGAGCTGGGATCGGCGCTGTAGAATTTGCGAGGTACCCGTCCGGCCAAAAATGCCGAGCGACCTGCCATGACCGCCTGTTTCATGGCGCTAGCCATCAGTATGGGGTTTTTAGCACCAGCGATGGCAGTGTTCATCAAGATGGCGTCACAGCCCAATTCCATGGCAACGGCGGCATCCGAGGCTGTGCCTACGCCAGCATCTACCAGTACCGGTACGCTGGCCTGATCAATAATCAGACGCAAGTTCCAGGGGTTGAGTATGCCCATGCCCGAACCGATTAACGAGGCCAACGGCATAATAGCTACACAGCCTATGTCTTCCAGCATGCGGCACTGTATGGGGTCGTCGGTGCAGTAAACCATGACCTGAAAGCCATCGTTAACCAGCGTTTTGGCGGCCTCTAGGGTGGCGGGCATATTGGGGAAAAGATTGTCTTTATCACCCAGAACTTCTAGCTTGACCAGGGTGTGACCATCTAGTAATTCGCGAGCCAGACGCAGGGTGCGCACGGCGTCTTCGGCGGTATAGCAGCCGGCAGTATTGGGCAGTATGGTGTATTGGGATGGTGGCAGGTAGTCCAGCAGGCTGGGCTCGTCGGCATTTTGACCGATATTGGTACGCCGTATGGCAACAGTGATGATTTCGGCGCCACTGGCTTGTATGGCCAGGCGAGTTTCATCGAAATCTTTGTATTTGCCGGTGCCTACCAGCAGACGGGACGAGTAACTACGACCTGCAAGGGTGAAGGTGTCAGAGTGATTCATGATGTGGGTGATAAAGGGTACTAGGCTGGCCGTGATGGCAACAATATAAAAGAATAATCCATTTATCGCCCTTGTGCCGCTATTGCCCTTGTTGTCGTACTGTATCCAGGTAGGCACACAGGGCTTGGGCGGCATCAAACAGTCTGGGTCCGGGGCGGAATAGTGCATCCGGATCCAGGGCGTAAACGTGGCCTGCAATTGCAGCCTTCAGATTTAAGTGGCTCCATGCCAGTCGGCGTGTAGCCAATTGCCCCGAATCTACACTACCTATGATGACCACCTCGGGCTGACGTGCCAACACGTCTTCTGTGCTGATCAGCGGCGCGGTGAGTGTCGAGTGTGTATAGACATTGACGCCGCCACACGTATGGAGCATGTCGTTTATTAAAGGGTCATTGCCTATGGTGTACAGGGGGGCCGTGCCGACTTCAATAAATACCGTGATCGGTGCTTTTCCAGCGTAACGCTGGCGCAGCATATCCAGTTCGTTATTCAGCGCCTGAGCCTTCGCCTTGGCAACGGTCTGGGTGCCCATCAGTACTCCTAGGTGGCTGATGGCCTGTGGAATGTCGATCAGCCGTCGCGGCTCTATATAGTGCAGAGGTATGGACAGGCGTTGCAGCGTAGGCGCCAGCGCCTGGGCTACGCCTTTGGAATGCCAAGCGATGACCAGGTCAGGATGCATCGCCAGCAAGCTTTCAATATTGACACTAAGGCCGTCGCCTATGCGCGGCAGCTTTCTGGCTTCAGGGGGGTAGTCGCTGCTGCTGACCGTGGCGACCAGCTTATCGCCCCCGCCTGCGGCGTAGATTAATTCAGTAATGTGTGGCGTTAGTGAAATCACACGGCTGGCGGGAGCCGTAGCCCCCGCCGCCGTTGCCCAGGTCGCCAGCATCCACAGGGCAGTTAATAGCCGTATCAGGGATGCTGGCATTTAGGGTATCCTTAGGTTGGGATGTGGTCGCGTGATGCGATGATCACATGCGCCAGGACAAGTTTACAAACACGTTGGAGCCTTGGGTGTTATAGCCATATGTATTGCTATAGTCTTTGTCCAGCACGTTGTTCCAGCGTACCTGCACTCCGACGTTTTTGGTAAGTTCATAGCCTGCAGTCAGGTTAAGCAGACTGTGACCACCTAGCTTTCTGGATTCAGTGTTGTTGGAGTCGTCGTAGCGTTTTCCTGTGAATTGGTATTCGGCGCCCAAGGTCCAGAAACCCACTCGGTGGTCTACGCCTACGTTATAAACTTGGCGGGCACGGCGAGCCAACTGTTTACCGTTGGTGTCGTTACGTGGATTCATAAAGTCAGCACTGGCACGTAGCGTGGTATTGCCGTATTCCTGGCTAGCCGTTAGCGTTACGCCACGTATAGTGGCTTTATCCTCGTTATATGAACCAGCAAAGTCATAGACGATAAGATCTTTGATCTTGTTTTGGTAGACCGTAATGCCAGCCAAGGTGGTGTCGTCGTGGTATTTCAGGCTGGCTTCAATATTACGCGACTGCTCGGGCCTTAGGTTTGGGTTAGGCGTTCCCCAGCCGTCCGGAGTGTATAGGCTTTCAAATGTTGGTGCCTTGAAGCCTGTGCTACCTGCAACACCAATTTGCCAATTGGATGTCAAGTCAAAATCCAGCGCCAAGCTGCCGGTTTTTTTGTTGCCATAACCCGATATATTGTCGTTGCGTGCGCTGGCCTGCAGGTGTGCTGGGCCAAAGTCACCGCGGTAAATCAGACCGACAGCATTCGTATTGCGCTGATCTTCTGCAAATTCATTGGTGCTATGCAGTCTTTCTTCGATACGCTCAAGTAAGGCAGAGACCTTATGGTTTTCTGCAAGCTGTATATTGTTTTGCCATAGGTAAGAGCGTTGTATCGTCTGGCTCAGGCTGTCACCATAACTGCCACGATTGTCGTAGCTTTCTTTGCTAAAGCCCAAGCGTAGGACGCTTTCCCAGGTATCGGTAATTTCGTTCGTGCTGGTCAGCGTGTAGGCTTGCTGGCGTGAAATACCGTGAACAGGCGTCATAGATGGGCCGCTATCATAATCGCCGTCGATATAGCCGTTATAAGCGGTTAGCCTTATGTGTTGACCTGGACGCCAGCGATAGCCTAATGAACCAGATAGAGCGTGCTGGCTGTAGCCATCTGTGTCTGGGTCATATAGGAACCCTGCGTCTGGGTTGGTGGCATTAAAGCCGCTGCTTTCAGCCATGCTGCTGGCCAGGCTGTAGTCCCAGTCATCGGCAGCGCCTGAAAAACCTACACTGGATTTGAAGGTGTCGTAACTGCCTATGCCCACATTGCCCCAAGCAGCAAAAGGCCGGTCTTCGCCAGATTTTTTGGTGATTATGTTGATTACACCGCCTATGGCATCCGATCCATACAAACTGCTGGCGGCACCGCGTAGTATTTCTACCCGCTCTATGGTGGCGGGGTCTATCGCCGGCCACTGAACGCCACCGGAAACGGCGCCGTTGACACGGATGCCGTCGATCAGAACTAAGGTGTGGTTAGAATTGGCGCCGCGTAAAAACACGCTGGTCAGCGTTTGTGGTCCGCCAGAATTGGTGAGCCGCACTCCAGGCTGCTTACTTAGAACATCAACCAGACTGCTTTGTCCTGCTTTTTGCAGTTCTTCTGAACTGATAACACTGACATCGCCAACCACGTCTTTCAATGGCTGTGGGGTACGGCTGGCCGTGACAACGACGCTGTCTAGTTGCGATACCGGAGGTGTGGATTGCGCCGCGGCGGCAAAGGGAAGGAAACAGGTAAGAATGGCAAGCGAGTGCCGTTTTAAATGCTTTTGCATGATGGGCCTGATAAACGTGCGTCCCCGCACATTGTTAACGTGACATCTTGAGGTGGCCCGCGCGATGGGGCAGACAGAAGAAACACATCAAGATGAACTGAATGGCGTGAATACAGGCCGGTGTCGGGCTGGCATGCAAATGCATGCTTACCGTTGCGGGGGCAGCACAGTTTAGGGCGTCCAATATGGCTGAAGGGCGCGTCTTCTGTTTCCCGTTTAACTACCACAAGGTCAGAACAGCGTAAGTCTAAATTTGCTGAAACTGGCGTGGATAGCACCTTATTCGATGCGGACTATATCATAAGTTTTTTGGGCTCCACGTCGCCAAGACGGGTTGAGCGTCAGCGGACAAACTTACACACCCACTATGACACACCGTGTTCCATAAGGTCGATTGTTCAATTTAACTGAAGAATCGTTAAGTTAATTTAAATTGAGCTTTAGGTGCGGGTTACCTATTCTAGACACATAGATAGGAACAGCGGTCGAAGCTTAAAAGTATTCTTAAAAAGGTAGTTATGACTAAGTTACTAATTGATGGTCAGTGGGTTGCTCCTCAGTCCGGAGACATGATAGATGTGATCAACCCCTGTAACGGCCTAGCCTTTACCCAAATTGCCAGGGGTGGCAGCGCTGATATAGACCTAGCGGTCAAGGCTGCAAGGAAAGCCCTGAATGGGCCCTGGGGTGCCATGACAGCCACTGAGCGCGGTCGCATACTGCAGCGCCTGGGGATATTGTTGCTGGACCATGGCGAGGAATTTGCCCAATTGGAAGCCCAAGACACGGGTAAGCCCATGAGCGTGGCCCGTAATGATGTGACGGCAGTGGCGCGGTACTTTGAGTTTTATGGCGGTGCAGCTGACAAGGTACATGGCGAGACTATCCCTTACCTTGAAGGCTATAACGTTAATGTGGTGAGGGTTCCGCATGGTGTGACCGCACACATCATTCCCTGGAACTACCCTGCCCAGATGTTGGGGCGCACGCTGGCGCCGGCGCTGGCGATGGGTAATGCGGCTGTGGTCAAGCCAGCCGAGGATGCTTGCCTGACTACCCTACGATTAGGTGAGCTGGCACTAGAGGCTGGTTTGCCGCCAGGTGCCCTGAATATCGTAACCGGATATGGGGCAGAAGCTGGCGCGGCGCTGACGGCGCATCCAGACGTCAATTTTATTACCTTCACTGGATCAGCGGCCACTGGCGCTATGGTGCAGCGTGCTGCTGCTGAAAATAATGTCCCCTGCACCTTGGAATTAGGTGGGAAGTCACCGCAAATTGTGTTTGATGATGCCGATCTGGATAAGGCCGTGCCTGCCATCGTGAAAGCGATAGTGCAGAACGCCGGGCAAACATGCTCTGCCGGCAGTAGGCTGTTGGTGCAGGAAACGATTTACGACGAAGTGGTTGCACGCGTCGCAGATATTTTTAAAACGGTGGTTGTCGGCACCCCCGAGATGGACCGTGATTGCGGCCCTTTGATCAACGCCACTCAGCATAAAAAAGTGACCTCTTGCGTCACAGAAGCCATTGACGCTGGCGTGCCCCTGATCGCTGAAGGTAGCCTGGCACCTGGTTTGCCAACGGGCGGTTATTTTGCCGTGCCTGCTTTTTTTGGGCCTGTGCCACGTGAGCATTTTCTGGCCCACCGCGAGGTGTTTGGTCCTGTGTTGTCGGCCATGCCATTTACTGACGAAGCGGACGCTATCGCGTTGGCCAACGCAACGGATTATGGCCTGGTGGCGGGCGTGTGGACGGAAAACGGCGGCCGGCAGATGCGCATGGCGAATGGTATCCAAAGCGGCCAGGTGTTTTTGAATTGTTATGGCGCTGGCGGCGGTGTGGAACTGCCATTTGGCGGCGTGAAGAAAAGCGGCTACGGGCGCGAGAAGGGCATGTCGGCGCTCGAGGAAATGAGCACCACAAAAACCATTGTTCAACACTATCTCTAAGCGGAATACGTAATGTCACAGTTAAACAAGAAAGTAGCGATTGTCACCGGTGCAGCCAGTGGTTTTGGGGCGGCGATTGCCAAGGCGTATGTGCAAGCAGGGGCAAACGTTGTGCTTGTGGATTTGAATCTGCAGGCGGCCCAGGCTTTGGCAACCGAGTTAGGGTCGCAGGCTAGCGCTGTTGCATGCGACGTGTCTAAACGCGCCGATGTGCAAGCGGCGGTTGATCATTGCGTCAACACCTTTGGCGCACCAGATATTGTGGTGAATAACGCCGGTACCACACACAAGAATCAATCCATGATGGATGTGGATGAAAAAACCTTTGACCGTGTTTTTGCCGTTAACGTGAAGTCTGTTTATCTTATGGCCCAAGCTGTTGTGCCTTTAATGAGGGAGCGCAAGTCGGGGGTCATACTGAACATAGGTTCTGTGGGTGGATTCCGTCCACGTCCAGGCCTGACTTGGTACAACAGCTCAAAAGGTGCAGTCAGCGTTATGACCAAGTCTATGGCGGTGGAACTGGCACCAGACGGCATACGGGTCAATCAGCTTTCGCCGGTGATGGCTGCCACGGCCTTGCTGGGCGACTTCATGGGTGTGCCTGACACGCCAGAAAACCGTGCCCGTTTTGTAGGCACCATACCTTTAGGCCGCATGTGCGATCCAACCGATGTGGCGAATGTGGCTGTGTTTTTAGCTACTGACGCGTCTGGCTTCTTGACTGGTCTGGATATGCCAGTTGACGGTGGGCGGGCGATTTAAGCAGTTGATAATAAAAAATAGTTAGTAATAAAAAAATCAGAGACAAAACCGTTCAGGGGGCATGCCCCCAAAAGGAGTGATATGAACACAGTACAGAAGGTGTTGACCATAGCTGTTGCGAATGCGCTCTTCATTGGCGCGCCAGCGGTTGCGCAAGTAAGTGGCGATACAGTCAAAATAGGGGTGCTGGCGGACATGTCCGGCCTCTATGCTGACATGGGTGGTGCCGGGATCGTAGAGGCCGTCAAGATGGCTATTCATGATGTAGGCGGCACCATCGACGGCAAAAAAATCGAGATCATCTATAGCGACCACTTGGCGAAAGCCGAACAGGCATCTGCCAAGTCCCGGGAATGGTTTGATAGGGACGGCGTGGACATGATCATCAGCGGTCCCAGCTCGGGGACTAGTTTGGCAATCGCCAAAGTTGCTGCTGAAAAGAAAAAGCTGGTAATGGTTACCGGAGGGGTGGCGGCGCAGCTGACCAACGAAGAATGTTCGCCTTACACCGTGCACTATTTGTACGATACCGTTGCCCTGGCCAGAGGAACCGGCGGCGCCATGACTAAGCAGGGTGGCAAATCCTGGTACTTCGTCACGGTGGATTATGCCTTTGGCGCATCGTTGGAAAAAGAAACCACTCAAATTGTTAAGGCCAATGGTGGGACGGTAGTGGGTGGTGTCAAACATCCATTGGCGAACCTGGATTTTTCCTCGTTCATCATGCAGGCGCAGGCTTCTGGCGCGCAGGTTCTGGGCCTGGCCAATGGCGGCGGCGATACTATCAATGCCATCAAGGCCAGCAGTGAGTTTGGTGTTACCAAGTCCATGAAGATAGCCGGCTTGATGTTGTTCCTGTCCGATGTACATGCTTTGGGCCTGGATCTGACACAAGGCATTAACTTGACCGAGGCGTGGTATTGGGATCAAAATCCTGAGTCGCGTGCCTGGGCCCAGCGGTTCAACGAGAAAATGAACAAAATGCCTACCAGCATGCAGGCAGCTAGCTATTCAAGTGCGCTGCAATACCTCAAGGCAGTGCAAGCTATAGGCACAGACGACACTGAAAAAGTCCTGGACTATCTGAAGCAGGCGAAGATCAACGATATGTACACACAAAATGGCTACATACGGGGTGATGGACGCATGGTTCACGACTTGAGCCTAATGGAAGTTAAGTCGACAGCAGACTCAAAGTACCCTTGGGACTACTACAAGCTAATACAGGTTATACCCGGCGAAGATGCCGTGGTATCTAAGGAGGAATCGCAATGTAGTTATTGGAAGTAGCCACTATATAAAATCGTATCAATAACAATAAGAACTAACGATTTTATCTGTAATTAAATTGATAGTAACTTTTGAATTATGGAGACATAACATGAATACCACAACGTATGCACCCGTCAAGTCGAGCGTGCCTGTATCCGCAGCCGTGGCTGAAGCCATCAAATTAGGCCAAGACCTACCTCTTCTGGATGTAGGCCCTTATCTTGCCGGTGACGAAGGCGCACTAGAACAGTTGGCTGTTGATGTGCGGGCTATACAGGAAAATCTGGGGTTTTTTGCCATCATTAACCATGGCATACCACAGGAGCTGATCGACGAGTCCTTTAAGCAAACAGCAGCGCTGTTCGAAGTTCCCATGGAGGAAAAGCTTAGGCACAGGGTGGGTTACCACCATCAGGGCTATCTACCGCCCAAGTCATCGATACTAAAATCTGATGCGATCAGGGATAAAATTGCAGAGAACACCAAAAAGGACACTAACGCAGCCTGGTTGTTTATGCGTAACCGCACAGCAGACGATCCCAAAGTGGTGGAAAACGTCAGGCACCGTGGCTTGAACCAATGGCCTGACAGCCTGCCAAAATTCCGTGAAACCCTGTACCAGTATCAGTTGGCCATGGAAGCGCTGTCAGTCAAGCTGGTACCAGTCTACGCCCGTGCTTTGGAACTGCCCAAAGACTACTTTGATGATATGTTCAAAGCCCCTGAGTATTATCAGCGCTGTGCTTACTATCATCCCGAAGAGAAAATGGAAGAAGGCCAGTTCTCATTGGCGCCTCACTCTGACGGTAGCTTCTTGACTTTGTTACCTATGACGCCAGTGCTTGGCCTAGAGGTTATGACGCCGTCAAAAGACTGGCTTAAAGTTAAATACGTTAAGGATGCGCTAATTGTTAATACCGGCCAGGTACTTAATCGCTTGTCCAATGACAGGTTTATCGCTACCCCACATAGGGTAGTGAATCCAGCTCAAAAACGTTATGCCATTACGTTTTTCTTTTACCCGGACGATGATGCAAACGTAGGTCCTGTACCTGGGTGTATCAAGCCTGGTGAAAAAGCAAAATATGACTCCAGGTCATTCTATGACTTCTTTATTCCTTACTTAGATGATCTTTACCATTACAACGACCCTGAATTCATGAAAGAAGTCGAAGGCGAACTAAGCTAAAGATTAATTTACAGCAGTTTTATAATTACTCACCATATATGGGGCCGGGGTTCTGGCTTCATGTATGGTGATTTATTTGATATGTGGCTTATAAGTAATCAATAAATATAGTAATTGGAACGACATGCCTGATAATAAATTATCTAATCAGAATAATGTTTTAGATGTTGTTGTTATTGGAGCCGGATTTGCTGGTGTGTATGCGCTTTATCGACTTAGAAAGCTGGGTTTCAAGGTCAGGGTTTATGAAGCTGCTAGTGGGGTAGGGGGCACGTGGTTTTGGAACAAATACCCTGGTGCCCGTTGTGATGTGGAAAGTACGGAATACTCATATTCCTTCTCTAAAGAACTAGAGCAAGAATGGAACTGGACCGAGCGTTACGCTGGTCAGCCCGAAATTTTGCGCTATATCAACCATGTCGTGGATCGTTACGACTTAAGCCCCGATATTCAGTTAAATACGCGAATAACATCCTTGGTTTATACCCACGAGGGCAATCGCTGGGCAGCAACTACCGATCAGGGGGATGTTGTCAGCGCTACCTTCTGTGTAATGGCGACAGGTAATTTATCCGTGCCAAAACCTGCGAACATTAAGGGCCTGGAATCATTTTCCGGCGATATCTATCACACTGGACTATGGCCTTCCAATAACCTTGATTTAAGCGGCAAACGGGTCGGCGTCATTGGTACAGGATCCTCTGGCATACAGGCAATTCCATTGCTGGCCGAACAGGCTGAACAACTGTATGTGTTCCAGCGTAGTCCCAACTACTGTTTTCCGGCACGCAATCGTGTCTTGGAACCCGAATACCTGGCTAATATCAAGGCTAATTACCCAACTTTGCGCGCCACCGCCAGAAACAGCGCCTCGGGCAATGCCTTGTACAACATACCGCAGAAACCCGCGTTATCAGTACATGCTGACGAAAGGCTGGCGCTCTATGAAGAGCGCTGGTCTGCGGGAGGGTTGAATTTTTTACGTGCTTATACGGATTTGGTCACTGATAAAGACGCGAACAAAACGGCTCAAGACTTTATTGCGGCAAAAATACAAAATACGGTTGACGACAGTGTCACCGCCGATGCATTGATCCCCAGGGATCATTACCTAGGTTCCAAGCGACCATGCACGGGTACAAATTACTACGAAACCTATAATCGTAATAATGTGACCTTGGTGAACGTCAGGAGCGATCCCATTACACAGATAGTGGCTAACGGCATTCAGACCGAGCAGGGTCAATATGACGTGGATGTTATCGTTTTGGCAACGGGCTTTGATGCCATTACCGGTGCTTTGAAAAATATTGCGATCTCGGTAGACCACGACAAGACGCTGGCTGAAGCCTGGGTTGCAGGTCCCAAAGCCTATCTGGGTCTGATGACAGCCGGGTTTCCCAATTTTTTCTTGGTGACGGGGCCAGGCAGCCCCAGCATTTTGACCAATATGTTGCCGGCCATAGAACAGCATGTGGACTGGATAGGCCATTGCCTGCAGCACCTGCGTACTCACGGCTTTAATTGTATCGATGTTGATGCGGCTTACCAGAACGACTGGGCGCAGCACCTGAACGAGCAGGCCGCAAAAACCCTGCTGCCATTATCTAGCTCTTGGTATGTCAACAGGCCAGTTGCTGGCGAGCCGTTAGTGTTCCCGCTGTATGTGGGCAGCTTTGGGGTCTATACGGATAAGTGCGACCAGGTAGCTGCCGATAACTACACTGGCTTTATCCTAAGTGCAGGGGGTAGCCGTACTAATCGATCTCCAGAGTCTCTTCCAGAGGCAGTAGGCGCTCAATGAATGAGGCCAGGCGCGACGCCGCGGGTGACAGCGTCATTGCGCTGATCGAAATAATGCAAACTTCCCGACTGATTTCTGGCTCAATGATGCGTAAGGCTTTAAGCGATGTTTTTTTGGGAATGGACAGTTTGGGCAATAGGGCTACGCCCAGTCCGGCCTTGGCCATGGCAATCAAGGTCGTGACCGACATCATTTCAAAGGTTGAGTCCAAATTAAGCATGCGGGCCTGCATAGCGGCATCTATGTGGTCACGCAGCGCTGATCCGCTTGCCAGCCGTAATAACGGTAGCTTGCTTAGCTCTTCCAGGGTAATACGTGTCTTACGCGGGGTTGGGTAGCGAGTAGGTACCAGCGCGTAGTAATCGTCCTTCATGATGGTCTTGAAGGCAACCCCTTGGGTTTTTTCAATTTTTGGGCCGACGCCGAAGTCTACCTCGCGGCGTCTGACTGCCTCGATCAGATCTTTGGCGGCCAATTCGCGTACCGAAATGACGATGCCTGGATAGGCATTCGAGAAGGCAGACAAGATGGCTGGTAGACGGGTGCTGGCCACCGTAGGCACGCAAGCCAGGGTAATGTGGCCAGTCTGGATATCGACAACGCTTTTTAGCTCAAGCAAGCCGGTTTCAATTTCCGCCAAGGCGCGTCTGGCGGAAATTAACAGGTGTTCACCCTCTGTGGTCAGTTCTACCCGGCGCGTTGTTCTATGAAACAGCGTCACGCCCAGCTGTTCTTCCAGCTGTTTGATTTGCATGCTGATGGCGGGTAGCGATCGGTTGGCTTGTTCAGCTGCAGATCGAAAACTGCTGTGTTCGGCGACCAGTAAAAACGAGTGTAAAAGCTTAAGGTTGATATTCATTGCCTAGAGCCTATTTTTTGTCGGCTTATATGGGGCCAGGCTAGCCTTGGACTGGTGTGCCTTCTTTAAGCGTTTGTTGTAGTTCATCAAGCACTGCCTGGTATTGCTCTAGTAGAGTCGCGTCTAATACCGAAGAGTCCAGCTGATTAACGACTCTTGCAGTTTCGCGTTCTATGAGTCGTCGGATTCTATACTTGATTCGCTCGCGGTGCAGTGTTTCGTGTGTGCCGCTCTGCTCAAGGTGTTGCCGATGTCGGTCTATTTCCAGTGACAGGCGCTCTATGCTGGCGGGGTCATCGCTTGCCGTAAGTAGCACCGGAGGTGTCCAGCCATTGGATGTGGGCTGGCTCATTAGCACGGTACGTTTGACATCTGACGCCATTTTTGGGGCGCCGGGAAGATCTGACTTGTTGACCACGAAGATGTCTGCCATTTCCATGATGCCAGCTTTCATGGCTTGTATGGCATCCCCGCTATCTGGCAGCAGTACCAAAACCAGGGTGTCGACTTGTCGTCGGATGGCATATTCGGCTTGACCCACCCCTACTGTCTCTATCAACAGTTCGTCGAATCCGTAGGCATCCATGGCGGCGATCAGTTCGGGCAGATTGTCAGTCAGGCCGTCGGTCGCTGATCGAGACCCAAAGGACCGGATATAAAGATCGTTGATGTTTGCTAGTTCGTCCATACGTATACGGTCGCCCAGAATGGCGCCGCCTGACTTTGGACTGGTAGGGTCAATAGCCAATATACCCAGTCGTATTCCTTTGGATCGTATTTGGGCCAGACGTCCCACCAGGCTGCTTTTACCGGCTCCGGGCGGGCCTGTCATGCCGATGCGACGAGCCACCGAGTGGGTATGGGTTTGACTGTCTACCGCAAGGGCCTCAGAGACCGTTGCGTTGGCCAGCCGGGTCAGTGTCTGGCCTAGGGCGCGCCGGTCCAGGCGATTGGTGGTCAATGTAGATCCTCGGAGAAAAGGGTGGCGCGGTGTTCATCCAGCAAGGGGGGCATGCCGTATTGCGGTTCGGAATCGCTGAATTTGATGGGACTGCCTATAGCCCGCAGGGATTCGCCTTCTGGATCCAGGTCTACCACCAGTCCACGAGATCGCGTCAGGTCGTTTTCCAAGGCTTCGCTTAGTGTGCCGATTTCTGCAATGACAACACCCAAGGGAGCCAGGCGCTGTACCCACTCGTGGGCCGATCGGGTCAGCAAGATATTACTGATGCTGGAAATGACCAGCTCGCGATTTTCCCGGCGAGCACGCATGGTGGCGAAGCGAGGGTCAGTCAGCCAGCTGGGGCGGTCCAGTTCGACGCAGAATTTTTCCCAGAATTTGTCGTGAGTGATGAATAGGGTGATCCATTTGTCGGCAACGCGAAAAATCTGGGCAGGCACAATATAAGGGTGGGCCGAATTGGCCAGGCGTTCCTGGCGTTCGCCGGCGTTTAAGGTGGCGCCGGCCAGATAATTCAGCTGCGATAGCATGACGTCGTACATGGCGACATCCACCTGTCCGCCCTGGCCGTGGATGATTTTTGCCAGCAAACCTAATGCGGCCATAATACCTGCCGAGTTATCCACCACCGAGTAGCCTGCCTTGGTGGGGGCCGCGTCGGGTTCGCCAGTAAGCGTCATGACGCCAGTCATGGCTTGCACGACATAGTCGTATGCTGGCCTGTCGGCGTAAGGGCCTTCCAGGCCGTAACCGGTCACGGCAACACAGACCAGCTTAGCGTTCCAGCGGCTTAGGGCGTCATAGGTGAGCCCTAGCTTTTTAATGGCGCTGGGGCGCAGATTGGTGATCAGGGCGTGGGCATTGGTGACAAGATGGCTCAAGGCCTCTTGCCCCGCAGGGCTGGCCAAATCCAGGACTATGCTTTTTTTGTTCCGATTCAGGCTGGCGAAGTAGGCATTATGAGCCCCAATGTAGTGTGGGCTGATACGTCGGGCAATATCGCCATCGGCGGGTTCTACTTTGATGACTTCGGCCCCCATGTCTGCCAGCAGAAGACCGCAGTAGGGGCCTGCCAGCATATGGCCCACCTCTATGATGCGTATACCCTCCAGTGGCCGGCTCATGATAGTGCTTGGACCAAAGAAGCGACCACGTCGTCCAGCGGCATATCGCTGGTGTATACCCCGGTTACGCCCATTGCCTGTAATTGTATTTGGTCATCCTTGGGGATAGTGCCGCCCACAAAAACCTTGATGTCGGCAGCATTCAGTTCCCGGAGTTGGGCGAAAACGTCTTCGACAAGCTCCTTGTGGCTACCCGACAGTATGCTGAGTCCGACGGCGTCGACGCCTTCGTCAACAGCGACGCGCGCTATCATCTCGGGACTACGTCGCAGGCCGGTATAAATGACTTCGGCGCCAGCGTCGCGTAAAGTTAGCGCAATGATTTTGGCGCCTATATCATGACCATCCAGGCCGGGCTTGCCGACCAGGATACGTTTGCCCAATAAGGGGCGCTTGGTTTCAACGGCATTCATAGATTTACTGGCTCCTTGAATTCGCCCCATTGGTTTTTCAGGGTATTGACCATTTCGCCGACGGTGGCGTAAGCATGGCAGCAGTCAACCAGATAGGGCATGATGTTCTCCCTATCGTTTGCCGCTGCTGTGGCTAGTTTGGCCAGGCTGGCGTCGACAGCCGCTTGGCTACGTGTGTCCAGTACCTTTTGGAATTTTTCCAGGGCACGTTGCGCCACGGTGTCATCCAGGCGGAAAATTTCGTTGATACCTGCTTGCTCGCCTTCGCGGCGGAAGTGGTTCTGACCGACGATAACGGTTTCACCCGAGTCGCCTTTTTGTTTGCGTTCCAAGCCGCGCTGCGCCAACCTAAGTTGTAGCCAACCGTCTTCTATAGCAGGGATTACGCCGCCATAAGCTTCGATTTCGTTCATTACCTTGACGATCTCGGCTTCCATTTTGTCGGTATGCTGTTCAACAAAATAGCTGCCGCCCAGTGGGTCGACAGTACGGGCAATACCGGACTCATACGCAATCATTTGTTGGGTGCGTACTGCAATTTCAGCGGAAAACTCAGTGGGAATCTGGAAGGCTTCGTCAAAGGCGCAGGTGAATATGGACTGTGCGCCCCCCATGACGGCAGCCATGGTTTCAACGGCAACACGCACCACGTTGTTATAGGGTTGTGGCGCGACCAACGATGAGCCGCCACAAACCACGCCAAAGCGCAGATGTTGTGCTTTAGGATCTTTGACGTCATAGCGTTCTTTCATGAGCTTGGCCCAAAGACGTCGGCCCGCACGAAACTTCGCGACTTCATCAAAGAAGTCCATGTGCACATAGAAGAAAAACGATAGACGCTTGGCGAACTTTTCGACGTCGCCACCACGGCTTTGTAGTTCGTCCACATAGGCCAGGCCGTTAGCCAAGGTATAGGCCATTTCTTCGACGGCAGTAGCGCCTGCATCGCGGACGTGAGCCCCAGCGATACTGATGGCGTTAAAGCGCGGCGACACGTCATTGGAATACAGGATGGAGTCTGCAATCAGGCGCATGGATGGGCGCACAGGGAAAATCCAGGTGCCACGGGCGACATATTCTTTCAGGATGTCATTCTGTATGGTGCCAGTCAGTTTTTCGCGCGGTACGCCTTGCTTGTCTGCCACCGCCAAATACATGGCGTAGATAATGGCTGCGGTGCCATTGATGGTGAAGGACGTGGAAATACGCGACAGGTCGATGCCCTGAAAAAGGATTTCTGCTTCGCTTAGGTTAGATAGCGACACGCCCACCTTGCCGATTTCGGGTTTGGCCATGGGATGGGTGGGATCAAATCCACACTGTGTGGGTAAATCCAGAGCTACAGACAATCCCGTTTGGCCTTGGTCCAATAGAAACTTATAGCGTTCATTGGATTCTTCTGCCGTACCAAACCCCGAGTATTGGCGTATGGTCCATAGCCTGCCTTGATAACCATCCGAGAATATCCCACGGGTAAATGGAAATTCGCCAGGATTGCCGATGTTTTCGGGGTTAACTGCGCTGGCATCCACCTGTGTGGGTACTTCGATACCCGCCGCGCTGACAGTACCCACGCTAGGCGCGATCAGTGGAGCGGTTGTTGAACGTGCTGCTTGCGTCATTTTTTGTCCTTGGAAAGGATGTGGTCGGCTATTTCCCAATGGTCGTCATGTGTCCAGGTGGCAACCAGGTGCTGTTGTTCTGTACTGCGTCGCTCTTCGTACGAATGGCCAGTACGCCAAGCACTGGTTTGTTCCTTCAGGGCGCGCATGATCAGGTTGGAGCGCTGCAGCATGGGTTGAACAAAGCGTTGTATGTCACTGCCATCTGGGCCATCCGTGATGATCGCATCGGCCAACCCCCAGTTCAGTGCAAGTTCTGCGGGAATCATTTCGCATCTGGACATCATGCGTAGTGCGCGTGAAGCACCTACCAACGCGCATAAATCGACGCCACCACCCCAAGCCGGCGTAATGGCCAGTTTGGCTTGGATAAATCCTATGCGGGCGTTTGCAGACAGTAGACGCATGTCGCACGCCAAGGCCAGCTCGGCGCCCCCGCCTATGGCATCGCCATTCAGATAGGCAACCACAGGCACTTTGCAATGACGTATTGCGTCCAGTGCATTGCGCGCCTCGGTACCCATAGCGCGTGTGGCTTCGCAGCTGCGTACCGATGACAGATCGACAAGATCCCCGCCAGCGGCAAAGTAACGGTCCCCGGCTCCTTGAATAATGATCAGGCGTGTCGTCGCAAGCTTGCCGTACTGCGTCACCGTTTCAGACAGTTCCTTTAGCACAGGGCGTGACAGCGCATTGTGTTTGTGCGCACGATTGATCGTCAGTGAAATACTTCCGTCACCCGGATCGGTAACGACGATGTCCTTGTTGTTTTCCATTACATAAGCACTTTATTGGTTAGTTGTATATTTCACTATGATGAAACTATGTTTATTTAGATTCACTATACAGAATTGATTTTTGTCGGTCAAGCAAATAAGAACAAGTCGACAACCCTATAATGCATGGCTGTATCACACGCAACTAAGGCTCCCATGCATATTCCACACGTCTGCTCCACCGCTAATCAGGACTTGGCACAGGCCTTGGAACTGGCCATTAATAACAAGACCAAACCCGTGGGCAGCCTGGGTTTGCTGGAAACTGTGGCCAAGCAGATTGGGCTGGTTTTGCAGACGGTTCAGCCAGAACTGGAGCAACCATCTATTTTGGTATTTGCGAGCGATCACGGCATTACGGCTGAAGGGGTGTCGGCCTACCCTCAGGACGTTACCTGGCAGATGGTGGAAAATTTTCTGGGTCAGGGGGCGGCCATTAATGTGTTTGCCCGTCAACATCAGATGGCGCTGCATATTGTTGACGCCGGGGTGAATCACGACTTTGGCCAACGTGCAGGGTTGTTGGACCGCAAGGTTGGACATGGCACTCATAACTTTTTGCGCCAAGCCGCCATGTCCTTGCAAGACTGCGAACTGGCTATGCGGCACGGCATGGAGCTGGTGGCGCTATGCCCTGGCAATGTTCTGGGGTTTGGGGAGATGGGCATAGGCAATACCACGTCAGCGGCAGCGATTATGCATGTGCTGACCGGCCAACCAATTTCGCAGTGCGTGGGGGCGGGCACGGGCTTGTCGTCGGCGGGGGTTAGCCACAAGGCGCAGGTGATACAGGCAGCCGTAGCTCATCACGCCAGTCGTGTTAATGCCACTGATTCGTTGGCGGTTCTGGCCACGTTTGGTGGGTTTGAAATTGCCATGATGGCGGGGGCCATGTTGCAGGCTGCATCGCAGCGCCGGGTATTACTGATAGACGGTTTTATCGCCACCAGTGCCTTATTGGTGGCATGGCGTTTACAGCCTGCCATTTTGGACTACTGCGTGTTTTGTCATTGCTCTGACGAAAGCGGCCATCAACTGATGCTGGATGAACTGGGCGCGGCGCCTTTATTGCAACTGGGTTTGCGGCTGGGCGAAGGTACGGGCTGCGCGCTGGCCTGGCCACTGCTGCAGGCCGCTAGCGGTTTTTTGCGTGAGATGTCCACCTTTGCGTCAGCGCAAGTTAGCCAGAGTTCAACCACATGATGGATCGCTATCTTCAATCCGGATCAGCGCTGAAAGCGGCAGCGCTAGGGCAACTAAGACTGTTTTTTATCGCCCTGCAGTTTTTCACCCGTTTACCCGTACCTTCTTGGGTAGGGTTTCAGCCCGAGTGGCTGCAGCAGTCGGCGCGCTATTACCCATTAGTGGGCCTAGTCGTGGGGCTGACGACTAGCCTGGTATACCTAGTGGCAGCCTGGGTATTGCCTCAGGGCGTGGCGGTGTTGTTGTCCATCAGCGCGGGGGTCTATTTAACAGGCGCTTTCCACGAGGATGGCTTTGCCGATGTGTGCGATGGCATAGGTGGTGGCTATACCCCAGAGCGCATTTTCCAGATCATGAAGGATTCCCGCATAGGTACTTATGGGACAGTAGGGCTGGGCTTGCTTCTGGCGGTAAAGGCGATGGCCTTGTTCTATATGGATGCGGCGACAGTGGTGGGGGCTTTGTGGGTAGGTCATAGCGTGTCGCGTTTGCTGTCGGCTGCCTTAATCTGGAAGCTGGACTATGCCAAGGAAGAGGGCAAAGCCAAGCCGCTGGCCCAGCATATGGCCAGTCGGGAATTTGCGATTGCCGCAGCCACAGCCTGCTTGCCGTTGCTGGTGGTGGGGCTGTTGGGGTTGGTGTCTTGGTCGGGCATGTTGGTGGGGATAGCAGCGGCCTTAATTGCGACGGTATGGTTAAGCCGTTTGTTTGTGCGTGCCATAGGTGGGTTTACCGGGGATTGCCTAGGGGCGGTACAACAGGCAAGCGAGGTCTGTTTTTATTTGGGCGTGCTGTGCAGCTTTACCTGATACGCCACCCCCAGCCTTTGGTGGATGCTGATGTTTGCTACGGCAGCAGCGATGTGGACGTGGTGGCTGCATCGTTGGCCAGCGTGACTGAACGTTTGGTGGCTGTGTTGCCGCAGGGGCTGCCCATGTATACCAGCCCTTTGAGGCGCTGCGCCGGTCTGGCTGGCCAGTTGGCGATGCACTTGAATTGCCCGGCGCCTATAGGTGATAAACGCCTGCAGGAACTGCATTTTGGAGCCTGGGAAATGCGTCGCTGGAGCGATATCCCTTATGCCGAAGTAGATGCCTGGGCGGCGGACACGCCTAACTACTGCCCGGGTGGTGGCGAAAGCCTGACCCAGATGGCACAACGTGTATTGGACTTTCGTGCTGATATCCTGGCCATAGGGCGGGACAGCATTGTGGTTTGTCATGCGGGCAGCATACGGTTGCTGCTGGCCAGCCAGCATAGAACGGATGCGGCTGGGGTGGCACGATGGGCCACAGAGCGGCGATTAAGTCCCGCTTGGGGACAGCTGCAGGTTATTGATCTTTAAACTTAAACAGACAGCGGTACAATGGCAGCTTCCCCCTTTATCATGACTGCCCCAGGTGCTGCCCGTGTCTTATCCGTCTTTGCCTTATCCTATTTCTTCGTACACTCGCGGGGCTGGCTTTGCCACGCTGCTGGCCGAGCGTATTGTGGTGTTGGATGGCGCCATGGGCACCATGAT
>JAGOAJ010000039.1 GCA_017983955.1 Burkholderiaceae bacterium | reverse complement strand
GACGACGAAGCCTGATGTCTGGGTTTCATAAGTCAGGGTGTGTTTATTGAAAATAGTTGTAGTAAGCAAGAGAGAGTCGAATGTCGAGTAACACCGTCGCCCAGTTCGCTGTTGAACTGAAAATGCCTGCGAACGTACTGCTGGATCAGTTGCGTTCTGCTGGCGTTGAACTCAAGTCGGTTGACGATTCCGTCACGGACGCGGATAAGGCGAAACTGCTCGAATCGTTGCGCCGTTCTCACGGCGGAACCGAGGGCAAGAAAATTACCCTTACCCGACGCGAGACCTCCGAAATTCGCCAGGCCGATAGTTCTGGCCGCTCACGCACCATACAGGTCGAGGTGCGTAAAAAACGTGTCTTCGTCAAGCGTGATCCGGCGGAATTGATTGCGGATGCGGCTGTTGTCAGCCCTGACGCGCCTGCATCGGTGGCTCAGGCCGCTGACGCAGCTGCGCCAGTGATTAGCCAAGCCGCTGCACCGCAAACTACAGCGCCTGTCGTTGAAGCTCCACAGGCAGCGCCTGCGGAAGTCGCTGCTGTGCCTTCTCAGGCTCCTGTTGCAGCTACAACTGATGCGCCTGAGGCAGCTAGCGCTCCCCAGGCCGCACCTGCAGAACCAGTAGCGCCAGCACCGTCGGTTGAAGCTCAGCCGGTCGTGGCCAAGGAAGCGCCTGTCGCTTCCGAACCCGCGCCTGTTGCGGCGGTTCAACCCGCTGCAGCAGCAGACGCTACTGCTACAAAAGCACCAGAAGTGCCGGCCGCTCCGCAAGCTGCCGTTGCGGCTCCTGCCTCTCAGGCAGAAGCACCCACCAAAACGGAAAAAACAGAGAAACCCAAGGCTACACCTGTGCATCCCACCAAGACAGCAGCCAAGCGCGCTGCGCCTGCCCGTGAAGTACCCGTGGTTGACGAAGCCCGTGAACGCGCCCGTAAGGCCGCTGAAGACGAGGCGGCAGCATTACGCGCCATGCTAAGTCGTCCACGCAAAGTGCTTAAAGCCCCTGAACCAGAGCCCGTCGCGCCTGGCACCCTGCATAAGCCAGCGGCCAAAGGCGGCAAAAAAGACGTTAAAGCTACCGATGTCAAGAAAACCATCAAGACATCTGAAGTGTCAACGTCCTGGACAGATGACAGCGGTCGTAAAAAGCCAGCAGCACGCGTCGATGCACCTCCATCCAGCCCCAGCCGTGACGGCTGGCGTGCCGGTGGCAAGCCAGGTGGTAAGGGTGGTGGTCGCGGTGGACGCGGTCGCAATGCCCAGGTCGAGCGCAAAGAACCGCAAGTGGTTGAATTCATCGCTCGCGAAGTTCATGTGCCAGAAACCATTTCTGTTGCTGACTTGGCGCACAAAATGTCTGTCAAGGCTGCAGAAGTCATCAAGCACTTGATGAAACTGGGTCAAATGGTCACCATTAACCAGGTTCTGGATCAGGAAACGGCCATGATCATGGTCGAGGAACTGGGCCATATTGCAATAGCTGCCAAGCTGGATGACCCAGAAGCCTTCCTGGTGGATACCTCCTCTGATGTTCCCGAGGGCGAGGCCCTGCCGCGAGCACCAGTGGTAACTGTTATGGGTCACGTTGACCATGGTAAGACCTCATTGCTGGACTATATCCGTCGCGCTAAAATCGCCTCGGGTGAAGCCGGTGGTATTACCCAGCACATTGGTGCCTATAACGTTAAGACCGAACGCGGCATGGTGACTTTCCTGGATACTCCGGGACACGAAGCCTTTACCGCTATGCGTGCCCGTGGTACTCAAGCTACCGACATCGTGATTCTGGTCGTGGCTGCGGATGACGGCGTTATGCCGCAAACCCGTGAAGCCATACACCACGCTCGCGCTGGTAATGTGCCGCTAGTGGTTGCGATCAACAAAGTCGACAAGCCCGATGCCAACCCAGAACGCGTCAAGCAAGAACTGGTGGCCGAGCAGGTCGTACCCGAAGAATACGGTGGCGATGTTCCCTTTGTGCCAGTATCGGCAAAAATGGGAACCGGCATAGACGAATTGCTGGAAAACGTGCTGTTGCAGGCTGAAATGCTGGAACTGAAAGCTCCGGTGGATGCGCCTGCCAAGGGTCTGGTCATCGAGGCGCGTTTGGACAAGGGTCGTGGTCCAGTGGCCACTATTCTGGTACAAAGCGGCACCTTGAAACGGGGCGATGCTGTCCTGGTCGGCGCAAGCTTTGGTCGCGTACGCGCCATGCTCAATGAAAATGGTAAGCCGGTGAATTCCGCTGGCCCGTCCATGCCTGTGGAAATCCAGGGCCTGACTGAAGTTCCCGCCGCTGGCGACGAACTGTTGGCTATGGGCGACGAACGCAAGGCACGTGAAATCGCTTTGTTCCGTCAAGGCAAGTTCCGTGACGTCAAGCTGGCTCGCCAGCAGGCCGCCAAGCTCGAATCCATGTTTGACAACATTGGTGACGGCGTACAAACGCTTAACCTTATCGTCAAAACCGACGTGCAGGGTTCACAGGAAGCTTTGGTGGGATCGCTGCTTAAGCTGTCCACAGACGAAGTGCGAGTACAAGTGGTGCACGCCGGCGTGGGTGGTATTTCGGAAACCGACGTCAACCTGGCAATTGCGTCCAACGCTGTCATTATTGCGTTTAACGTCAGGGCCGAAGCCAGCACCAGGAAATTGGCTGAAAATAACGATGTCGATGTACGCTACTACAACATCATTTACGACGCCATAGACGAAGTCCGTAATGCCATGTCCGGCATGCTGGCTCCTGAAAAGCGCGAAGAAATCATAGGCATGGTCGAAATCCGCGAAATCTACTCGGTATCGCGTATTGGCAATATTGCTGGATGTATGGTTACCGAAGGCCTGGTGCGCCGCGACTCGCAAGTACGCTTGCTGCGTGGCAACGTGGTGCAGTGGACCGGCTGGCTGGATTCCCTGCGTCGCTTCAAGGACGATGCCAAGGAAGTCAAGCAAGGTTTTGATTGCGGTATCACCCTTAAGGGCTATAACGATATCGAAGTCGGTGATCAGCTTGAAATCTTTGAAATCAAAGAAATCGCCCGGACACTGTAATTATGGGTCGTCATAAATCCAAATCTAACCCGGGACGTAATGTCCGGTTGGCTGACCAAATCCAAAAGGATTTGGCTCAGCTGATCCAACGCGAATTAGATATTTCGCGAGCCGGGTTAATTACGTTGACTGGGGTAGACCTGTCGGCTGACTATGCGCATGCCAAGGTCTACTTTACCGTTCTGGGCGCCGAGCCCGAAGTTGCTACAGCGGCGCTGGCCGAAAAAGCAGGGTGGCTGCATTCACTGTTGTTCAAACTGCTGCACATACACACTGTGCCTACCTTGCGTTTCATACATGATGATCAGGTGGTACGTGGCATAGAAATGTCACGGCTTATTGATCAGGCGAATCTACCTTACAAAGATACGCCTGATACCGTAGAACCTGACGACCCCGACGAACAGCTCTGAAGCTGTCGTTATTGCACGGATAAAATAGACGATGGCTACCCGACGCGGGCAGATGCTCGACGGCGTTCTGTTGCTGGACAAGCCTGTAGGCCTGTCTAGTAACCATGCGCTACAACGCGCCAAGCGTGCGCTGGATGCGCGCAAGGCCGGTCATACAGGTACACTAGATCCATTCGCAACTGGCTTGCTGGTTTGCTGTCTGGGACGTGCGACAAAAATCTCTTCTAGCATGTTGAATGCGGACAAAGGTTATGTTGCCACGATACGTTTTGGGCAGCAAACTGACTCAGGTGATTTGACGGGCAATGTGGTGTTTACTGCGCCTGATGATTTCAGCGGTGTGCAGTCTGAAGCGCTGGAAACCGTGCTCAAGGACTTTCGTGGCGATCTCATGCAGATTCCGCCTATGTATTCGGCCTTGAAGCGCGATGGTAAGCCTTTATATGAATATGCCAGGCAGGGCATAGAGCTGGAGCGTCCACCACGCCCAGTCACCATACACCGCCTGGAACTACTGGAATGTTCCGGCCTAGAGGCCGTGGTTTCAGTGGAATGCAGCAAAGGGACTTATATTCGTACCTTGGCCGAGGACATAGGTCGTAGTCTGGGCTGTGGCGCGCATCTTATTGCCTTGCGCCGTACCAGCGTAGGGCCGTTTTCTCTGGACGATGCCATCGCGCTGGAAACCTTGCAGACTATGCCGGAACCACAGTCGGTCTTACTTAATCTGAATGCTTTACCCGCAGGCTTGTTGCCTGTGACCCTGACACAAAAGGAACAATTATGAATCGCGCCTTGCGCAATGTGGCGATCATCGCTCACGTCGATCACGGGAAAACCACGTTGGTTGACCAACTGCTGCATCAGGCAGGAACTTTCCGTGATAACCAGCATATCTCGGAACGTGTCATGGATTCCGGCGATATCGAAAAAGAACGTGGTATCACCATATTGGCGAAAAACTGTGCTGTCGAATACGAAGGCACACACATCAATATCATAGACACCCCCGGACACGCCGACTTCGGCGGTGAAGTCGAGCGGGTGCTGTCCATGGTTGATGGTGTATTGCTGCTGGTGGACGCCGTCGAAGGTCCTATGCCACAAACACGTTTTGTGACGCGCAAGGCATTGGCTTTGGGATTAAGACCCATCGTGGTGGTCAACAAGATTGATCGTCATGGCGCACGGCCGGACTTTGCCATCAACGCAACCTTCGACCTGTTCGACAAACTGGGCGCTACTGAAGAACAACTGGACTTCCCGGTTATCTACGCATCGGGCTTGTCCGGTTACGCTGGTCTGACTGATGAAGTGCGCGAAGGCGATATGCGTCCTTTGTTTGACGCCATATTGAAATATGTACCCCAGCGCGAAGACGATGCTGACGGCCCGCTGCAAATGCAGATCATTTCACTGGACTATAGCTCCTACGTGGGCAAGATAGGCGTGGGCCGTGTTAACCGCGGTCGCATCAAGGCTGCCCAGGATGTCGTGGTCAAGTTTGGCCCCGAAGGCAAACCCATCAAGGCTCGAGTCAACCAGGTACTTAAGTTTCAAGGCCTGGAGCGTGTGTTGGTTGACCAAGCCGAAGCAGGCGATATCGTCCTGATCAACGGTATCGACGAAATCGGCATAGGCTGCACCCTGACTGATCCTAGCGTGCAAGATGCCTTACCCTTGCTGCGTATCGACGAACCTACCCTGACTATGAATTTCATGGTCAATACCTCGCCTTTGGCAGGCCGCGAAGGCAAATTCGTGACCAGCCGCCAGCTGCGCGAGCGTCTTGATCGCGAGTTGAAGGCCAACGTGGCCTTGCGCGTTAACCCTACAGATGACGACACTGTTTTTGAAGTCTGCGGCCGTGGTGAATTGCACTTGACGATTTTGTTGGAAAACATGCGTCGTGAAGGCTATGAGCTTGCTGTATCGCGTCCTCGCGTTGTGTACAAAGAAATCGATGGCGTGCGTTGCGAGCCTTTCGAGCTTTTGACGGTCGATATCGAAGACGGCCATCAAGGCGGCGTCATGGAAGAGCTGGGCCGCCGCAAGGGCGATCTGCAGGACATGGTTGCTGACGGCCGTGGCCGTACACGTCTGGAATACCGTATTCCTGCGCGTGGCTTGATCGGCTTCCAGGGTGAATTCATGACCCTGACACGCGGCACCGGCCTGATGAGCCACATTTTCGACGACTATGCTCCTGTGCGTGAAGGTGGCGTGGGTGAGCGTCGCAATGGGGTGCTTATCAGCCAAGATGATGGCGAGGCGGTGGCCTATGCCTTGTGGAAGCTGCAAGAGCGTGGCCGCATGTTTGTGTCGCCCCAAGATCCTTTGTATGAAGGGATGATTATTGGGATACATAGCCGCGATAACGATTTGGTGGTTAATCCCACCAAGGAAAAGAAGCTGACTAACGTTCGCTCTTCGGGCAAAGACGAGCATATCGATTTGGTGACGCCAATTCAGATGTCGCTTGAATACGCAGTGGAGTTCATTGCTGACGATGAACTGGTCGAAGTAACGCCCAAGTCCATACGTCTGCGTAAACGCTATCTGCTAGAGAGCGACCGCCGCCGTATGTCGCGTGACTCTAACTAAGTCTTAATAACGCTTAGTACCGTGTAAATAACGCCAGTTTGCTAGTAGCAACTGGCGTTATTTCATTTCATCATGATGCTAGCAGCGAAATTTTCTAACCCCTTTAGCTTCCTCTGGCCAGGTTCAGGCCACGATGCGGGACGCGGCGTCTGCCCAAGGAATCGGTGTTCTCGCTGGTGCTGAGGGCGCCAGCTTGCTGACGCTGTCGAGCCGATCAATCTGCTCGATCGACAGCTCGACCGACAGGGCACCGAGGTTGTCGTTGAGCTGGGCAAGCGAGCGTGGGCCGATGATGGGCACCGCGCCATGCGTGCCGGCCCAAGCGATGGCGACTTGGGCCGCACTGACACCGTGCTCGTCCGCAATGGCGAGCACGGTGTCGAGGATATGTGTGCGTTGCGTCGAATTCTCGGGCTGGAACACCCGCCCGCCAAAGCCTTCGGCACGTCCTTTTTCGCCCTTTCTGTATTTTCCGGTCAGCATGCCACCGCCTAGTGGCGACCACGTCATGATGCCGAGCCCCAGCGCATGCGATGCCGGAAATAGGTCGGCCTCGGGCTCGCGATGGACCAGGCTATGCTCGAACTGCGCGGCTGCAATCGGTACTGAGTGTGTAAGTTCGGCCAGAGTGACCGCACGGGCCAGCCGCCAAGCCGGGAAGTTCGATACGCCGGCATAGAGGATTTTTCCCGAGCGCGCCAGGTCTTCAAAGCCCCGGACGATTTCCTCGGTGGGCGTAACGTGATCGGGCCAGTGCACCCAGTAGATGTCGATCCGGTCCGTCTTAAGTCGCTTCAGGCTAGCCTCCAGCGAAGCCACCAGGGCCTTTCGGCTATTGCCGGTGACTAGCCGGTTAGCGTCGGGCGTCGCGCCTCTGGTGAACTTGGTGGTAAGGATGAAATTCTCGCGCCGCCCCTCTAGCAAGGTACCGAGCAACTCTTCGGACTGGCCGAACTGGTAGACATCGGCAGTGTCGATAAGGTTGCCGCCGGACTCGGCATAGGTATTAAAGATTACCTTTCCAGTATCGGGATCGGCGCCATGGCCCCAACCTGTGCCGAAATTGCCTGTCCCGAGCGCCACCTGCGACACCAGTAGGCCGGTCTTGCCAAAAGCTGTGTATTTCATGCTCTGCCCCATTAGCCGCCTCTTATTTAAAAATAATTGTATATGCAATAATTGCAGGTACAATATATCATATGAAGAACTCAATCAAGCCACAGGGCTGCACTAATCTGAAGCTTCGCCAGCTTACTCGCATGGTGACGCGACACTACGATCACTATGTCGCCCAGACGGGGCTCAAGAACACGCAGTACGCATTGCTGTCGTATGTGGTTAGGCTCGGCCCCATCCAGCCAGGGGATCTGGCTAGGCGCATGCAGATGGATGCTTCGACGTTGACGCGCAACCTGCAGCCGCTGGCTGCACAGGGGTTATTGGAGATCGGCGCAGGCAAGGATGCGCGTAGTCGCCTGGTCGATGCGACCGAGGCGGGGCGTACGAAACAAGCCGAAGGACAGCGTGCGTGGAAAACGGCACAAACAGCACTTAACGAGCGGTTGGGCGTGGAGCGGGTTGCCGAGTTGCACGATCTGCTTGATGCATGTATCGAATACCTTGATAGCAATCCTAGCAGGCAGCCGAGTGAGTGATCGCCGTTCACTTGCCGAGCAAAGGCTCACGGCAAACGTGCTGTTCCTACTGGCCGCGCTGGCCGCCCTGGGAGCACTGGCCACCAACATCATCCTCCCCGCGTTTCCCGCGATGGGCGAAGATCTTGGCGTCTCGGTCCGGGAGCTGAGCGCGACGCTGACCAGTTTCTTCCTGGCCTTCGCGCTGGGCCAGTTGTTCGTTGGCCCGCTGTCGGATCGCTTCGGGCGCCAGCGTCTGGTGCTTATCGGACTGGTCATCTTCATCATTGGCTGCCTGGTCTGCGCGGTGGCTAGCACACTGCCGCAGTTGATCGGCGGCCGGGTCATCCAGGCGCTGGGCGTTTGCGCTACGTCGGTTCTGTCCCGGGCCATCGCCCGCGACTTATTCGACGGTCAGGAGCTTGCGCGTGCGTTATCGCTGACTATGGTCGCCATGGCCGCAGCTCCAGGCTTTTCACCACTTCTGGGTGGCGCGTTCAACAGTTGGCTGGGCTGGCGGGCAATGTTCGGATTTGTGGGTGTGCTGGCTGTTTTACTGGCTGTTCACTACATCGCCACGTTGGGAGAAACACATAGGGCTGACAAGCGCTCGGCCCTCTCTGTCTTAGCAATCCTGAAAATTTACCAGCAGCTCCTGATCGATCGACGATTTATTGCGCCTGCGCTTTCAGTGAGTCTGGTCATCGGTGCGTTGTACGCATTTTTTGCCATGGCGCCGGCAATTTTGATGAACGGATTCGATTTCTCGCCGTTTGAGCTAGGACTGTTTTTTGCATCAACCGTTTTTGTGGTGTTTGGCGCAGGTTTCTTAGCGCCCCGGCTGGCCCAACGATGGGGGCCAGTGCCCGTGGCACGGGCCGGGATCATTATTGCGCTGGCGGGTAGCGTCGCATTATTGACGGCCAAGGAAGATATTTTCTTATTCTCTGCTTTCTTGACTGTATTTTTGCTGGGCATGGGGCTTGTCAATCCTCTTGGAACGGCCATCGCGTTGCAGCCCTTCGGGCGAAATGCAGGGGCCGCCTCGGCATTACTCGGCTTTTTCCAGATGGGGTGCGCGGCGCTTTCTATAAGCATCGCTGCAGCGCTCCATTTCCCCGCTTATACATCGCTTGGCATCATCTTGACAGCCAACCTGACGCTGTCCTTCCTTGTTTTTCTAGTCTTACGCTGAGTCCAGCATTTCATCCGCTAAAGACGATTAATCCATCACCAATTTGAGTATCAGACCATGACCTACACCCACCTGACCGCACCAAACCGTTTCATCGACGTCGACGGCGACCAATTCGCCTATCGCCGCTGGGGTAAGCCCTCGGGCGTTCCGTTGTTTTTCGTGGCGCACTTCCGTGCCGGGCTAGATCACTGGGATCCGCTGCTGACCGATGGCCTGGCCCAAGGACGCGAAGTTATCTTGTTCAATGGCCGAGGCGTCGCCTCCTCGACTGGGACACCCCGCAATCGAATGGAGGACATGGCCGATGACATCGCCTTGGTGATCCAGGCGCTGGGCCTGCCCCAAGTCGATTTGCTTGGTTTCTCGATTGGCGGCATGCAGGTGCAGGAGGTTGCACTGCGCCATCCCGAGCTGGTTCGCAAGCTGTTGCTGCTTGGCACCGGCCCTAGGGGCGGTGACGCAATGAGGAATCCCAAGGTGGTTGAAGTTGCCAGGAATCCGGTACCCACCGTGGAAGATTTTCTGTTCCTGTTCTTCGGCCGCTCGGAGGCCGCGAAAAAAGCAGGGCTGGCATTCTGGGAGCGACGCCACCAACGCCCGGATCTTGATCCACCCAGCTCTGCCGAGTTCGCCCTGGCTCAAGTTGAAGCGCTGGTCGCTTATGCCGCGGCATTGCCGGGCGACAACCCTTTTGCGCATCTGAACGCCATCAAGCAGCCAACATTGGTGCTTAACGGCGTGGACGACATCATGGTCCCCTCAATCAATTCCTGGCATCTGGCGCAGAACATTCCGAACGCGCAGTTGCTGATCTATCCCGATGCTGGGCACGGCGCGCAGTTCCAATGCCCCGAACGCTTCCTTAAGCACGCCATCCAGTTCCTGGAGGAGTAGCGCCTGTTGCGCATTACTCGACCCGACCATCCTTTAACCCGGAAGAATAGAAAGACATGACTGAAAAAACTCTGTTTGAACCCTACACCCTGGGCTCGCTGACCCTTGCCAACCGTATTGTTATGGCTCCGCTGACGCGCAATCGCGCTGGCGCTGGCCTGGTCCCCAGCGAGTTGGCGGCTACCTACTACAGCCAGCGTGCGTCGGCCGGCCTGATCATCGCCGAAGCCACCCAGATCTCGCCGCAGGCCCAGGGCTATCAAGACACCCCCGGCGTCTACACCCAGGAGCAGATCGACGGCTGGCGCAAGGCTACCGACGCCGTCCATTCCAGGGGTGGCAAGATTTTTCTGCAAATGTGGCACGTTGGACGTGTCGCCCATGTTGCCGTGCAGCCAGGCGGCGCCGCACCGGTGGCGCCCTCGGCGATTCGCGCTGCGGCGAAGACCTTTGTCAACAACAGCTTCACCGACGTTTCCGAACCGCGCGCACTGGAGCTAGGCGAACTGCCGCGCATTGTCGATGATTTCCGTCAGGCCGCGGCCAACGCCATCGCCGCTGGCTTTGACGGTGTTGAAATCCATGGCGCTAATGGTTATTTGCTGGACCAGTTTCTTAAGGACGGCGCCAACGTACGGACCGATGCCTACGGCGGCTCGGTCGAGAACCGTGCTCGCCTGACGCTAGAGGTGACGCAGGCCATCGTCAAGGAAATTGGCGCCGAGCGCACCGGCATCCGCATCTCGCCAGTATCGCCAGCCAACGGCGTTTTCAGTAGCGATCCGCAGTCGCAGTTCAACTATCTGGTCGAAAAGCTTGATGCCCTGGGCATTGTTTACCTGCATGTCATCGAAGGCGCGACCGGCGGTCCGCGTGACGTGGCCCCGTTCGATTTCGACGCGTTGCGCCAACGGTTCAAGAACACCTATATCGCCAACAACGGCTACAACCTGAACCTGGCCACGTCGCGGCTGAACCAGGGCAAGGCCGACCTGTTTGCTTTCGGACACACCTACATCGCCAACCCCGACCTGGTGGAGCGATTGAAGGCCGACGCGCCGCTGGCGACGCTAGACAAGGCTACGCTCTACGGCGGTGGTGCGGCCGGGTACATCGACTATCCGGTCCTGGCTGACGCCAACGCTGATTAAGCGAGGGTGGATACCGCGGGGCTTATTCGGGTAGCGCGGGTTCATAATCCAGATATTGCGCATAACTGTTGCGAAACTCTTCGATGTGCGCCATGACTTCGTCGGGATCGTCGGTCACGGTCAGTAAATCCAGGTCATGTGGACCTATTAGCCCTTGGGTTACCAAGTGATCCTGCATCCAATCCAGTAAACCTGCCCAATGTGTGGCCCCCATCAGTACAATGGGCGCTGGTGGCAGCTTGTTGGTTTGTACCAGCGTAAGAACTTCGAATACCTCGTCCAGGGTGCCAAAGCCCCCGGGCAGGGCAATGTAGGCGGCGCTATGCATGAAGAATGTGGCTTTGCGCGAGTAAAAGTAATCAAAGGTCAGGCTGTGGGTTTGATATTGATTGTTTGTGCTTTCATTTGGCAGCTGTATATTCAGGCCTACGCTGTTACCGCCTGCCTGGTAGGCGCCTTTGTTGGCGGCTTCCATAATGCCGGGGCCGCCACCTGCGATAACGGTAAAGCCACCTTTGGCCAGTCGCGCACCCATGGCTTCACTAAGTGCGTAGTACGGCGTTCCGGGTTTGATACGGGCGCTTCCAAAAACACTGACGCCCCAGTTGATTTCTTTAAGGGTTTCGGCAGCAGCTTTCAGTTCTGCCATAATCCCGGGAATTTGTTGGGTTGCCGACATACGAACTACTTTATTGTTTGACATGAAAAAAACCTTGTTGCTAGTTGATGGTTCCAGTTATTTGTATCGCGCTTTTCATGCGATGCCTGATTTGCGCAATGCGAAAGGGGAGCCGACTGGCGCCTTGTATGGCGTTTTGTCCATGTTACGGAGACTATTGCAAGATTACAAGGCAGATTACGCCGTTTGTGTCTTTGATGCGCGCGGTAAAACTTTCCGCGACGAAATCTATCCTGACTACAAGGGTCATCGTCCGTCCATGCCCGACGAGCTTGCAGCACAAATCGATCCCATACACCGCGCTGTCACAGCTTTAGGCTGGGCGGTGCTAAGCGTGCCTGGGGTCGAGGCCGACGATATCATAGGTACTTTGGCTGTCAGGGCCAGTGCCGCCGGGGTACACACCATCATTTCCACGGGCGACAAAGACCTGGCGCAATTGGTCAATGATGACGTCGAACTGGTCAATACCATGACAGACGAGCGTCAGGACGTAGAGGGCGTAATCAACAAATTTGGGGTCAGGCCCGACCAGATCATTGATTTCCTGATGTTGACGGGCGACACTGCCGACAACATACCTGGCGTCCCCAAAGTAGGCCCCAAGACAGCCGCCAAGTGGCTGGGGCAGTATCAGACCCTGGATGAACTTGTGGCTAATGCGGATGCCATCAAGGGCGTGGCGGGGCAGAACCTGCGCGATACTATTCCCCATTTTGACATGACCCGGCAACTGGTCACAGTAAAGCTGGATTGCGACATTCCGTCCGTGACTGATGACTTATCTGGTTTTGTGCCTAAACCCCAAGACACAGCGACCCTGATTGAACTGTATAACGAGTATGGTTTCAGGACATGGTTGCGTGAATTGTCTGGCGATAGCAACAAAGTGCCAGAACAGGACAGCCGCGTGGTGACCGAGCATGTACCACCGCCACCTGTGCAGATAGCTTATGAAACCGTTCTGGACTGGGCTGATTTCGAGCGTTGGTTGACCCAGATAGAGGCCGCCGAGCTGGTGGCCATGGACACTGAAACCACCAGCCTGGACCCGATGCAGGCCAAGCTGGTGGGCTTGTCCTTGTCAATACAGCCGGGCGTGGCGTGTTATATACCCTTGGCCCACCGAGGGCCAGACCATGTCGAGCAGTTACCCAAGCAACAGGTGCTGGATCGCCTGCGTGATTGGTTAGCCAACCCCAAGGCCCATAAGTTATTGCATAACGCCAAATACGATACACATGTCTTAAGTAACGAAGGGGTGGTGCTGGCCGGGGTCAGTGAAGACACCATGTTGCAAGCCTATGTGCTTGAAGCCCATAGGCGGGTAAGCCTGCAAGACCTGGGCGAGCGCTGGCTGGGCCGTACTGGCACTACCTTTGAAGACCTTTGCGGCAAGGGTGCCAAGCAAATTTGTTTTGACGAAGTCGCGGTCGATATCGCGGCCCATTACGCTTGCGAAGACGCTGACTTTACCTTGCAGTTGCATCAGGTCTTGCGGCCCCAGGTGGCCCAGGCTGCTGGCTTGGAAACCATATACCAACTGGAAATCAAGGCGTCTGCGGTACTGGCCACCATAGAGCGTAACGGTGTGGGCATAGACACTCATGTGCTGGCCATGCAAAGCCACGAAATAGGCCAACAGTTGCTTAGCCTGGAAACACAGGCGTACGAATTGGCGGGTCAGCCGTTTAATCTGAATTCACCTAAACAGTTGGGTGAAATCCTGTTCCAGCGCATGCAATTGCCCATAGTGCGTAAAACGGCCAGTGGCGCGCCCTCTACTGATGAAGAGGTCTTAAGCCGACTGGCGCGCGACTACCCCTTGCCCAAGCTGCTGCTGGAATACCGTGGACTGGCTAAGCTTAAATCCACCTACACCGACAAGTTGCCGAAAATGGTGGATGCGCGCACTGGACGCATACATACCCGTTATGCCCAGGCCGCCGTGGTCACTGGACGCCTGGCTTCTTCAGACCCCAATTTACAGAATATTCCCGTGCGTACCGCCGAAGGACGACGGGTGCGTGCTGCTTTTGTAGCGACCCGTGGAAAAATCGTGTCCGCTGACTATTCTCAGATAGAACTGCGTGTGATGGCGCATATGTCGGGCGACGCCAACCTGCGGCAGGCTTTCGAGCAGGGCGAAGACATCCATAGGGCGACCGCCTCCGAGGTATTTGGTGTGGCCTTGCCTGAAGTCAGCAGCGACCAGCGCCGTGCGGCCAAGGCCATTAACTTTGGTCTTATCTATGGCATGGGCGAATTTGGTTTGGCTGCAAATCTGGGCATCACACGCGATGCGGCACGCGCCTATATAGACCGTTATTTCACGCGCTATCCGGGTGTGGCCACTTATATGGAAAAAACGCGTCAGCAAGCCCATGAATTAGGCTATGTGGAAACCGTATTCGGCAGACGGATCTGGTTGCCTGAATTACGCGGCGCCAAAGGACCACGTCAGAAGGCAGCGGAAAGGGCGGCAATTAACGCGCCAGTCCAAGGCACCGCGGCCGACCTGATCAAGATGGCCATGGTGGCCGCACAGGAATGGTTGGTGGCACAGCAGATGGAAACCTTGATGGTCATGCAGGTGCATGATGAACTGGTGTTTGACGTACCCGAATCCGAAGTGGAAATTCTGGCGCAGAATTTACCTGATCTGATGTGCAAGGTGGCCACCCTGGGCGTGCCGCTGGTGGCCGAAGTGGGTATGGGACAAAACTGGGAGCAGGCCCACTAATTCCGTGCCTAGATCAAACGTGCACTTTGTAATTCAAAGCTGCGCTTTGTAATTCAAAGCTGCGCTTTGTCGGCTTCGCTTGCCTTACGCGAGTAATGTCTGCGCTTCGCCTACGCGTTCACGCTTGATCTGGACGGGAAATAGCCTGTGGCTTACTCGCGATCGTCGCTATGATCCCGTAAGCGATTGGGCAGCAGTTCGTCGTGGCGGGCCAGTATGGGGTAGGCCGCGGCTTCTACCATGTAGGAATTCACGGTTTTAGTGTCGCGCAGAATATCCAGATAAAAAGACCCGATTTCCGCTTCCTGACGCTGGCCATCGCGAATTAGCAGTAGATGCTGCTCAGCCGCATGCTGTTCCAACTCACGAAAATAGTCTTTTTCGTAAGCTAGGTAACGGGCGCTTTTCAGGTCTTCGGCGACGAACAACGCTGCTGTTTGGCGCTGATTACGCAGCAGGCGATCTAGAACCGTCATTACTTCGTCGCGTTGTTGGTCGCTTAGCGTCCAGCCGCGTTTGCGTAAGGTTTCTGTATGGCCCAGCAGGTCATGCGTGGTGACCCGAGCGGCATGCGCCATATTGCTGGAAAATGTCAGGATTTCGTTTAGGCGTCTGTGATCTTCCTTGTTCATGCTGTCTTGGTCCAGAGTGGCCAAGTAGGTGGTGATCAGCCCATCCAGTCGGTTGACAGCATTATTGATATAACGTGCATGGCTGATACGGTGCCGGTTATCACGCAGAAAACCGGCGCGAGTCATGCCCAATAGAGCCTGTTGCATATCAGCCAATCGTAGCGCTTCGCGTGCAGCATTGCCCAATGCGATGGCGGGTACTTCGTGGGCGGACTCGTCCAGATACAAGGGTTTGGTCGGGTCGTTGGGGTCGCTGCGTTTGGGCAGCAAGCGGGCTACCAGCGCAGAGTAAGGCGTCAGCAGAGGCAGGAACATCAGTGCGACCACGATGTTGAACAAGGTGTGGAAGTTGGCGACGGCACGTGCTGGGTCGGCGCTAAGCAGGTTCATGATGGCCGGTAGCCAGGGTAGGGCTAGCAACGCCAGCAAGCAGCCTATGACACGGGTGCCCAGGTTGCCTATGGGTAGGCGTCGTGTGGCCGGGTCGTTATTGTCGCGTGACCCTTCCAGGACTGGGTTGATGGCCGTGCCTAAATTGGCGCCTAGCACCAAGGCGCAGGCCAGGATGGGCGAGACCAGCCCATGGCTGGCCATAGACATGATTAGCACCACAACCGCGACGCTGGAGTGCGCCGCCCAGGTCAGTGCTGCGGCCAATAACATGGCCAGCACGGGTTGGGTGGTCAAGGCTTCCAGCAACACTTCCAGCAGGTGGGCGTTTTGTATGGGAGCCAGTAATTGCACCAGTTCGTGCAAAGCCAGCAACAGCAAGCCAAAACCGATAAAGACCCGGCCTAAATCACGCCGCCGGCTGGGTTGATGGCGGCGAAACAGCCAAACCCCTACCAGTATCATGGCGGGCGCCAGTGCGGTCAGATTAAAGGACAGTAACTGGACGATAAGGGTGGTGCCCACATTGGCGCCCAGCATGGCGGCAAGCCCTGGTGCTAGTGCCACCAGGCCACCTGCCGCAAAACTGGTGATCATCAGGCCCGTGGCGGTACTGCTTTGGATGGCGGCAGTGATGCTTAGGCCGGTGGTGAAGGCCCTGCTGCGGGTCCCTAGAGCATGGCCCATCCAGACGCCCAGCTTGGCGCCGAAGGCACGTTGCACGCCACTTTGGACCATGTGGACGCCCCACAGCAGCAGCGCGGTATAGCCACCAAAATTCAGCAGAGCGAAAAGCTCTTTCACGCCTGGTCCGAGTTCTGCAAGGCGCGTATGCGGGCTTCTATCGGGGGATGAGAGGCGAACATTGCACTGATGCCGCCGCCACCAGAAATGCCAGATGCCTGGAAGGCCTTGGGTAATTCACCGGCTTCTACGCCGCCCAGCCTGGCCAAGGCCCGTATCATGGGTTCGCGCGAACCCATTAAGGTCGCGGCACCAGCGTCGGCGCGATATTCGCGATGGCGTGAAAACCAGGCAACGATGATGGATGCCAGGATGCCAAACACAATCTCACAGACTATGACGGTAATGTAATAGCCCATGCCTATGCCCTTGTCGTTTTTGAATACGACACGGTCAATGAAGTAACCAACCACGCGGGCCATAAAAATCACAAAGGTGTTGACCACGCCTTGGATCAGGGTCAGGGTCACCATATCGCCATTGGCGACGTGAGCCACTTCATGGCCCAACACAGCAGCCACTTCTTCTTCGGTCATGCTGTCCAGTAGACCGGTGGATACGGCCACCAGAGCATTGTTTTTGAAGGCGCCGGTGGCGAAGGCGTTAGGGGCGCCTTCATAGATGGCGACCTCGGGGTGGCCTATGCCGGCACGGTCAGCCAGTTGATGGACGGTATCCACCAGCCAGGCTTCGCGATGGTTGGCGGGGGCATGGGGGTCAATGACCCGTGCGCCTGTGCTTTGCTTGGCCATCCATTTGCTGATAAGCAGCGAAATGATGGCGCCGGTGAAACCAACCAGTGCGGAAAACACCAGTAAGGCCGACATATCCAGGCCATTGGCTGTCAGGTAGCGCCCCACGCCCAATATGTTCATAGAGGCGGTTAGCACCACCATAACGGCGATGTTGGTCAAGAGGAATAAAAAAATGCGTTTCATGGTGCAGTTCCTAAGCGGATCGAGGAAAGTGACTGGCAAATACTATGGGGGCGTTCAGGAATAATTTAAAGCAGCGTTCAGGATTATTCACGCACTAGCAGAGTATAGTATCGGCTTCTCATGTGTATTCCGAATTCGGTTGATTTTCATGCAGTCTCTATGGATGTTGCTGGCGAGTGTTACGTTTGCGGCCATGGGCGCCTGTGTCAAGGTCGCCTCTGACTTTGACGCGACACTACCTCACGTAGTGCTGTTTCGCGGCATACCGTCAATCCTGCTTATCCTTTTCTGGACCCGATTTACGCGCCGCTCGCTTAAGCCTACCAGCTGGCGCCTGCATATATGGCGTAACTTGTCCGGGGTTACCTCCATGTGGCTGGGGTTTTATGCCATTGCTAACCTGCCGCTATCTACAGCCATTAGTCTTAACTACACCGCGCCCTTGTTTATCGGCTGCTGGATGTTGGGCTGGGGCGGGACCCAGCGGGACCCTGTGCGCATATTGGCTGTATTGGCTGGCTTTATTGGCGTGGTGGCGGTCTTGCGTCCCAGTATTGGCCACGACCAGTTGCTGGCGGCGTCCCTGGGTTTGTTGGCCGGCGCCATGAGTGCAGTGGCCATGATGCAGATACGGCAGTTGGGTAGGGTAGGCGAACCTGAATGGCGTACCGTATTTATTTTTTCTTGCTGTGTATGCGTAAGCAGCGTGGTGGTGCTGGCCAGTACTGGATGGCAGGCCATTAATTTGCCAGCTTGGCTGGCTTTGATCGGTGTGGGCGTGTTCGGTCTGGTGGGGCAGTTGGCCATGACGCGTGCGTTTGGGTTGGGGTCCGCCTTGTTGACGGCAGCTCTGCAGTACACCACGATTATTTTCGCTGCTTTGCTGGGCATAGTATTCTGGGGCGATATTCCAGATGTGATTGCTTGGGGCGGCATGTTGCTTATTATCGCTTCGGGCTTGATGTCTGTCTGGCGCACCTATAGTGAAGACCGCATTATGCGAGGCCAGACAGATACTGAGATTGAATCGGCCTCCGTCACCACCAAGGGATGATATGTCTGAATTATTGATTTCCGTCGCCGAACTATCCGGCGTTATTGACACCCCCGATCTGTTTGTGTTTGATGTCAGGCACGAACTTTCTGACCATGCCGCAGGCCGCGTGGCGTATCAGCAGGGCCATATACCAGGGGCACTGTTCCTGGATCATGAGACCCAGCTGGCCGCGCCTAAAACCGGACTTAATGGTCGTCACCCCTTGCCGGATATTACGGCTTTTGCGGGTTTGCTGCGGGCCTTAGGGTTGACCCCGCAATCTCGCGTGGTGGTTTATGACGCGGGTAACGGGGCCTTTGCTGCCCACCTGTGGTGGATGTTGCGCTGGGCCGGCTATCGGCATGTCCAGGTGTTGGATGGTGGCTGGCAAGCTTGGTTGGCGGCGAGTGGAGATGTACAGGTGGGTGCAGGCCCCGACATGGCCCAGCTTGCCGCATCAATACCACAGGCTGTGCAGCCCGCCATGCCATCAGTGGATGCCAGGGCTGTATTGGCCAATTTGGAAAAACCAAGGTTTACGGTATTGGATGCCCGCGATGCGGCGCGTTTCCGGGGCGAGGTTGAACCCATGGACCCGGTGGCGGGTCACATTCCGGGCGCCATAAATCGGCCTATAGGCTTGAACATGCAGGCCGATGGTCATTTCAAACCTGCAGCGTTGCTGCATCAGGAATTTACCGCCTTGCTGCAAGGCAAGTCGCCTGAAAGTATTGTGCATCAGTGTGGGTCCGGAATTACGGCCTGCCATAATCTGTTTGCCATGGAACTTGCAGGTCTTAATGGATCATCGCTATACCCTGGCTCCTGGAGCGAATGGTGCAGTGATCCAACTCGGCCTGTGGCACTGGGATCGGACTAGTACCGGCTCTGGGTCAGCATCCCGTACAATTTGACCTTGGCGCGTGACGCAAATGGATGTCTGCGCTTTTATTCTGGAATAGTGTGATGGCAGAAAACAAAGCTGGCCTGACGCCAGCAATGGCTGATGACGGCCTTGCAGCGCAGGCCCCAGCCCAAGACTTCGAAACGGCGCTAAGCCAACTGGAAGCGCTGGTGGCACAAATGGAAAATGGCAATTTGCCCTTGGATCAGTCATTGGCCGCCTACGAACAGGGCGTGCGACTGGCTCGTGTTTGTCAGCAGCGCCTGGATCAGGCCGAGCAGCAAGTCAAAGTATTGCAAGATAATCTGCTTAAGCCATTCGCAGATAATACCGATAACTCCGGAGACTCATAGCAGTGGTTGTTGCCGTTGATTTTACAAGCTGGCTGACCGAGCGGGTGCAGCATACGGAAAGCGTGTTGGCTGAATTTTTGCCAGACTCCGCTCAGCCTATCTCCCTGCATCAAGCCATGCGTTATGCGGTGCTGGGTGGCGGTAAGCGGGTGCGCGCTGCCCTGGTTTATGCGGCAGGCTTAGCTAGCCTGCCATCAGGGTCACCTGCCGCTGCTCAGAATATGGCGCTGGATGCCGCGGCCGCTGCTGTCGAATTGATTCATGCGTACTCCCTGATACACGATGATTTGCCGTGCATGGATGATGACACCCTTAGGCGTGGGCGCGCTACGGTGCATGTGCAATTCAACGAAGCCACCGCCATGTTGGCAGGCGATGCCCTGCAGCCGCTGGCCTTCCAGGCCTTGGCCAGCATGCCTGTGGCGCCCGCGCTAACAGTGCAGGCGGTACAGTCGCTGGCTCAGGCAGCTGGCAGCCTGGGCATGGTGGGCGGTCAGGCGATAGATTGCGACAGCGTAGGTCTAAGCCTCACGGCCGACCAGTTACGCCAAATGCACAGCATGAAAACTGGCGCATTGTTGCAAGCCAGTGTCTTGTTGGGCGGTATAGTGACCGGAGCAGGCTCATCCACCCGAGAATCTCTTGAGCGCTATGCCCAAGCGATAGGCCTGGCCTTTCAGGTAGTGGACGACATCCTTGATGTAACGTCCGATACCGCAACGCTGGGTAAAACAGCGGGCAAAGATGCCGCTGGCGATAAACCGACGTATGTGACGGTATTGGGACTGGATGCGTCACGTGCGTTGCTGGCATCTCTGCACGAGCAGGCCCGCACCGCCTTGCTCCCTTTGGGGCCGTCTGCCGGACGACTGGCCGATATTGCCGACTACATTGTGGGTCGCGACCGCTAAGTTTTGCGGGCCAGGGGCACGGCTAGCCCCATCAGTCTAAAATGCAGCCAGGATCTGACTTTATATTATGTATGACTAACCTTACTCTAGAGCAAATTTCTTCCCCGGCTGACTTGCGCAAGCTAAGCCGCAGCGAACTTAAGCAAATCGCTGCGCAGCTGCGTCAGTTCATTGTGCAGTCGGTATCCAGAACGGGTGGTCATCTATCGTCCAACCTGGGCACGGTCGAACTGACTATTGCCTTGCATCATGTATTCAACACGCCATCGGATCGCTTGGTCTGGGATGTGGGCCACCAGTCTTACCCCCATAAAATCCTGACAGGACGCCGTGCAGGCATGGTCGGGTTGCGCCAAAAAGGCGGTATTTCGGGCTTCCCGCGTCGCTCTGAATCCGAGTATGACGCGTTTGGCACAGCGCATTCATCGACATCGATCTCGGCCGCGCTGGGCATGGCTGTGGCCTCGCGTAACGCCGGACTGCATAAACAGCATATCGCGGTAATAGGCGACGGGGCCATGACAGCCGGGATGGCTTTTGAAGCGCTGAACAACGCAGGCGTGACGCCAGGCGTTAACTTGCTGGTAGTGCTGAACGACAACGATATGTCGATTTCGCCGCCTGTAGGTGCGTTGAATCGTTATCTGGCCAGGTTGATGTCCGGCGGCTTTTACGCTACCGCCAAAACAGTAGGCAAGGCGGTATTGCAGCATGTGCCACCAGTACTGGAATTGGCACGCCGTTTCGAAGGACATGCCAAAGGCATGGTGTCACCTGCCACCATGTTCGAGGAACTGGGTTTTAATTACGTGGGCCCCATAGACGGTCACGATCTGGATGCCCTGATACCAACTCTGGAAAACCTGCGTGCCTTGGGCGGTTTGCAGTTTCTGCATGTGGTTACCACCAAGGGGCAGGGCTATAAGTTGGCTGAAGCCGATCCCGTGCTGTATCACGGGCCGGGTAAGTTTGATCCCAGCATAGGCGTAGTACGCACAGATACCCCCACTCGTTTGACATTTACGCAGGTGTTTGGGACGTGGCTATGCGATATGGCGCAGTCTGACCATAGGCTGGTGGGTATTACCCCCGCCATGCGCGAGGGCAGTGGTATGGTGGAATTTGAACAGCGCTTTCCTGATCGCTATTTTGATGTCGGCATAGCCGAACAGCATGCCGTCACTTTCGCTGGTGGTTTGGCCTGCGATGGCGCCAAGCCGGTAGTGGCTATTTATTCGACATTTCTGCAGCGTGGCTACGATCAGTTAATTCACGATGTGGCCTTGCAAAACCTGGATGTCACCTTTGCCTTGGATAGGGCCGGCATCGTTGGCGCCGATGGGGCCACCCATGCAGGCAACTACGATATTGCCTTTCTACGTTGCGTGCCCAATATGGTCATTGCTACGCCGTCAGACGAAAATGAAACCAGGCTGCTGTTAAGCACCTGTTATCAATATCCCGGTCCCGCGTCGGTACGCTATCCGCGCGGTTCCGGTTGTGGCGCAACGGTGCAGCCTGGGTTGGACGTGGTCGATATAGGTCGTGCTCGGGTACGCCGTCAGGGCAAAGCCATAGCCATATTGGTGTTTGGCAGTCTGCTGCCCGCCGCCTTGCAGGCGGCCGAGCAACTGGATGCGACGCTGGTCGATATGCGCTTCGTCAAGCCCTTGGACGAAAACCTGTTGCTGGATTTGGCGGCTAGCCACCAGGGCTTTGTCACTGTAGAAGATGCTGCCATTATGGGCGGGGCAGGCAGTGCGGTCCTAGAGTTTTTCAGCCGCCAGGGCTTGGCTGTGCCTCTGTTGCAATTGGGTTTGCCGGATGAATTTATTGATCACGGTGATCAGGCAGCAATATGGGTAGAGCTGGGACTGGATGCCGCTGGTATTGCAGCGTCTGTGAGCAAGCGCTATGCTAGTCCAGTAAACACCTAAACCCGATAGGGTTATAGGGTTATCTGTACTATGCGGGTCGCATAATAAAACCTTGTTATAGAACCGGGGCGCATTTGGTCGCCTCATATGGGCTTTTATCATGAATATACTGATTGATTCTGCTGTTGCCATGCCAGACGTGCAAAGCAGCGTCGACACCCGTCATATTGCTATTCAAAGGGTGGGGGTGCGGGGTGTGCGTCATCCCATGTTGATTGCTACCCCCGATGGCGCAGCAATGCCTACGGTCGCCCAGTGGGAGCTGACAGTGGCTTTGCCTGCCCAGGAAAAGGGTACGCATATGTCGCGTTTTGTTGCCTTACTTGAGCAGCACAAAAGCACACCCATGACCCCAGCGCTGTTTTGTCAGATGGCGGCTCAGATGCTGCCACTGCTGGACGCCACCCAAGGCGATATGACCGCAGTTTTCCCGTACTTCATCAATAAGCTTGCGCCCGTTTCTGGGGTCGCCAGCCTAATGGATTACGAGCTGACCTGGACAGCGCGTGCCAAACGCCCTGATACCAACTCAGATGCTGCAGTAGAATTTGAACTGTCAGTAATGGTCCCGGTCACCAGCTTGTGCCCATGTTCCAAGGCTATCTCCAACTACGGGGCGCATAACCAGCGTTCCCACGTTACCGCTCAGGTCGCCTTCAATACTCCTGACGTTGATGTCGAAGGACTGATCCGCGACATAGAAGCCCAGGCTTCGTGCGAATTATGGGGTCTGCTTAAGCGCGCCGACGAAAAATTCGTCACTGAACGCGCTTATGAAAACCCCAAGTTTGTCGAAGACTTGGTGCGCGATGTGGCCGTCAAAGTAAAAAATCTGCCCGGTATGTTGCGTTACACCATCCAGGCTGAAAACTTCGAGTCTATACATAATCACTCGGCGTACGCGGTAGTCCACGGTTAAGGTTTGCGTGGTGGTGCTTAATGTACTGGCGTCGCTACACTTAAGCGCTTAGGTTACTTGAGGGCTAATACTGCTGCGCCGAACGTTGCTTGTTTTCTTAAGCAGCATCGGCCGTCAACCGTCGGGCTTCACTCTGCCCCCCGCTTCGCAAAGGGGCTACCGTGAACCCAACGTTTGCCCGCCTGATGGGCCATAGAAAGATGTCACGGGCGATGCGTCATTATTATTCAGCGGGTATTAGCAACATGTTCTGAACTAGCGACGAGCCCGTAGCGGTGGGTCCTTACGGCAGTGCCTTCGCGCAGCGGGGCACCGAGTAAGGAGCCCACCGCGAAAGGGCGGACGAACCTAGAAGACCAGCAACCTACCAAGTAGGGCAGATGAACCTAAAAGACCATCGACCTGCAATCCAGGCCCTCAAGTCACTGAAACACCAACTTAATTTGTAGCGGTGCCGGTAAAAATGTTATTATTACTGGTTTCTTGCTCGACTCGTTATTGATTTTGCCGTTTTGGCACCCTCAATTAAGGGCGGGCTATCCCTTTGGACGTTAGCATAGTGTCCAAAGATATCCACAAGGAGTTCACCTTATGCGTCACTACGAAGTAGTGTTTATTGTGCATCCCGATCAAAGCGAGCAAGTGCCCGCCATGATCGAGCGCTACCAGGCTGTTGTTACATCCAATGGCGGTCAGGT
>JAGOAJ010000038.1 GCA_017983955.1 Burkholderiaceae bacterium | reverse complement strand
CCGGAGGTCTCTGGGACGTTGTTTTCAGTATTATTCATGATCGAATCCTGCGTTTTCCTGGTCAGAGGGCGCCAAAGCCAGTTTTTTATATAGGTTTGCGCTAACAATAAAGAGCACAAGGCCGCAATGCGCATGCTGTGAGCCTTTCGCAATGGCTGATTATAGCGGGACTACAGCTTCATTGCATGATGCTTGGTACTTAAACAGTTTAAGCTTGCTTAGGATGGGTATATTTATAGCGAAAAAAACTCTTTAAATAAACGCGCTACAATTATGACCCTTGCGCCCGTAGTTCAATGGATAGAATAAGAGTCTCCGAAGCTCTCGATACAGGTTCGATTCCTGTCGGGCGCACCAGAATTAAAGAGTAGTGTGTTTAGCTTTTATTGCTAACACACAGTGCAGGCCTCCAGGGCTTTACTGTTCTGCTCGCGAGTATGCTCGATCAGATAGTCTAGAAACACATGGGTCCGTCGCGGAATGAACTTGCGACTTGGAAGCGCTGCATACATCCCCAGGCGCCCCGCGATCCACGGACTCAATACACGTACCAATTCGCCACGCATCAAGTACGGAGCCACGATATCCATGGCCACCGACGTAATGCCGGCGCCATCCAGTGCTGCACGCAGCAGGGTATCGGTATGATTGGCCATGACTACCGGTTCAACGTCCACTTCAATGGTTTTGTCGGGATGTGGATTGCACCATAGGCGCCAAGGCGGTAGTGGACCATCAGGGCGCTTCAGGCGCAGACAGTCATGCTGTAGCAGATCTTGTGGTTCCTGAAGTTGCCCGCGTCGCTGCACGTAAGCTGGCGATGCAACCAGAATAACGTCGGATTCGATCACCTTGCGCGCCACGATGTCAGCATCGAAGTTTGCATCGGTACCTAGCAAGGTGATGTCAAAGTTCTCGATAGGCAATATCCCGTGTGCCTGGACTTCGATATCGATCAAGATATCCGGGTAGCGCCGGCGAAATTCCGAAAGCAGCGGAGCAATCACGTACGTAGCGAGTACAGGCGGCGTGTGCACACGCAGGCGACCAGCCAGATCATTGGTATGGGCGCTGGCGATGGCATCGGCTTCCTGGACGTCTTGCAGGATGTGGCGCACTCGTTTCAGATAGGCCTCGCCAGCCTCGGTTAGCGACACGCGTCGTGTCGTTCGCTGGAATAAACGGGTGCCAAGATGTGCCTCAAGTTCGGCGATCAGGCGGGTTACGACTGGCGCGGACATGTCCAGAGTGCGCCCTGCCACCGCAAAGCCGCCTTCATCTGCTACGCGCTTGAACACTTGCATCGCAAGTAAACGGTCCATTAAATTTTTCTCTTTTGATGTGCCTAGGATTATTATTCCTGTTTAAGGAATAGTGTATGTTGTATTGTCCTATTTATTTCTATTGTTGGAAGTATTAAAGTTAACACATCGACAAGCTGCTCACCTAAAAAGCTTACCGAAACCGCTAAATCTCCTTACAGCTGGCGGTATTAACCAACTATTGAATTAAAGGATTTAACACTATGACACGCACTCATGTTTCTACTATTGCCCTTACTGTTGCTGCCCTGTTTGCGGGTCAAGCCATGGCCGCCAACGCCGATACAACAGTAACCCGTGACCAAGTCAAGGCCGAACTGGCCCAGGCAATCAGCAGCGGCAACATCGTTACTGGCGAAAGCAGCGCACGGTTGAACGAAATGTTTCCCCAGCGCTATTCGGCACAACAGGCTACGTCCAGCGTGACTCGCGAGCAGGTCAAGGCCGAACTTACCCAAGCAATCAGCGCCGGCAATATCGTAACTGGCGAAAGCAGTGCACGGTTGAACGAGAAGTTCCCCCAACTCTATTCTGTGCAACAGGCTACGTCCAGCGTTACCCGCGAACAAGTCAAGACCGAACTGGCTGAAGCGATTAACATGGGCTTGATACCCGCTCATATCGAAGCCTAAGGAGTTAGCGTGATCACACTACGCAAATCGGAAGAGCGCGGCCGGTCCGCCCATGGCGGCTGGCTACAAAGTGCCCATACGTTCTCGTTTGGGGATTATTTCGACATGCGCCATCAGGGCCACGGCAACCTTCTTGTGATCAATGATGACACCGTGGCGCCTGGGCACGGCTTTGGTTCCCATGGTCATCGCGACATGGAGATCATCAGCTACGTGCTTGATGGCGAGTTGGCGCATAAAGACAGCATGGGCAACGGGGAAACGGGCGCCGCCAACAGCGGCATTATCCGCCCCGGTGACGTGCAGCGCATGAGCGCGGGTACCGGCGTGGTGCATAGCGAGTTCAACAATCTGCATGATCGCAGCACGCACTTTTTGCAGATCTGGATTCAGCCCAAGTTCAAAGGTATTCGTCCCGGCTACGAACAAAAGCACTATTCACCCGAACAGCGCCGGGGACGCCTGGTCTTGGTGGCTTCGAGCACTGGCGAGTATGGTTCGGTCAGCATGAACGCTGATGCGTCTATCGAAGCAGGGCTGTTCGACGCCGATGAAACCTTTGTCAAGCCGCTTGATACTGCACGCCTAGCTTACGTACACCTTGCTCGTGGCGAGTTGACCGTCAATGGCCACCAGCTTTCTGGCGGTGACGGTGCCTTGCTAGATGGGGAAACGGAGCTGACCTTGGAACAAGGTCAGGGCGCCGAGGTGTTGGTATTTAATTTGACTCGTGAGTAATGAAGGCAATAGCTTATAACGGCTTCAACGCAGCATGATACTTAGCTACATAGCTGGAAAAATCCATGGTGTCGCTATCTTCAAGTTCCTTCTGTGCCAAAAATGATGTTTTGACGATCTCTTGGTATTCCTGTGTTTGTGCAGGACTTAATGGCTGATCGCGCAAGGTATCACGGTGCTGCGCGCTTTGCTGCAAGGTGTAGTCGTGCAGCTCTATTTTCTGCTCGCGCAGTTCGCGTAGTAGGCGCGCTGCAGGGGTCAGATTACTATCGGCGACCTTGGCCTGTTGTACGTCCAGGGCTTGGGCGTAGCCCGAACCGCCATAGGCCTGATCCAGCAAATTGGCGTAAGGCGCGATGCGTTCTACTAGTTCAGCGGCCCAGTCCTGCAGCTTTACGGGCTGGTTGGCGTTGATCAGGGTCAGGTCGGGCTTGCGGCCCTGGCTAACTACCAGGTCAAAGTTATCGCGGCTGTCTTTGCAGAAGCCATCGTTGGGAAACAAGCGGCTGGGGTCGGCGGCGCAAAACAGCAGGAATGCATCCAGAAAACGGCTGGTATCTGCTGATATGCCAACTGGCGAAAAGGGATCTATGTCAAGACAGCGCACTTCCACATACTGTATGCCCAGTTCGGCTAGCGCCGTGGCTGGACGCTGGCAGCGGCCTGTGGTGCGCTTGGGGCGTATGTTGGAGTAGTACTCGTTTTCAATTTGCAGGACGTTGGCATTGAGCTGTATCCATTCGCCGTTGCGATGGGTGCCTATGGCAGCGTAATCGGGCCAGGGCGTAGTCACGGCCTTGTACATGCGCGTTAGAAAGGTTTCAAGGTCGTTGTAGCACAGCTGTAGTTCGGACTGGGCCTTATTCTGGTAGCCAATGTCGCTCATGCGCAGGCTAGTCGCCCAAGGCAGATACATGGTGTTTTCGCTAAGCGTATCCAGAGAGTGCGGCAGATCACGCACAAAATCCTTGGATACTGCTGGCGAGGCGCCAAACAAATACATCAGCAGCCAGGAGTAGCGCATGAAGTTGCGTATCAGGGCCATATAACCTTTGGAACGCTGGTCTTCCAAGGATATTCCTTCGGCGCCCAGGGCATCCCATAACTGATCGGGCATGGAAAAGTTATAGTGCACGCCTGCGATACACTGCATGGCTTTGCCATAACGTTCGGCTAGGCCGCGACGGTAGACATGCTTGAGCATGCCCGTATTAGAATGACCGTACCAGGCAATGGGAATGTCGGCTTCGGGCGGCAGCGTGGCAGGCATGGACTGATTCCATATCAGTTCGTCTGGCAGGTGTTGTGCGACGAATTGATGGGTGTTTTGCAGTTCCTGCAGCAGGCTGTCGGTGCTGGCGTGGGTGCCGGTAATGAGCTCCAGCAGCGCCTCGGAATAGTCCGTAGTGATGCGAGAGTTGGTCAAGGCTGAACCCAGTACGGCGGGGTGGGGCGTGGTGGCTAGCTTGCCTTGCAGGTTGACCCGCAAACCTTCTTTTTCTATGCCCCGCAATATGCCCCTAAGCGCAGAGGGTTGTTGGCTTAATAAAGTAAGGCGTTGTTCACTAGGCGTCATTGCAAGGCATCTTTTTGAAAGTCATTATCGGGTTTGATTTTACCTGAGCCGCATAGGCGGCAGCTTAGGAGTGTTTCGTGCGTATTTTTACTGTGTTGTTTTTATCAGCCATGTTGTTGGGCTGCTCACCAGACTATAACTGGCGCACCGTGACATTGGGGTCAGGCGAGGTCAGCGCATATTTTCCAGACAAGCCCCTGGCGCAACAGCGTAGCCTGGATTTTGCCGATCAGAAGCTGGTGTTTAGCTTGACCTCGGCCACGGTGGCGGATGCCGTGTTTGCCGTAGGTTACGCGACGTTGCCACCGGCCTTGCGTGACGATGCGGTGGCGCGACAGGCCTTGATGGCAGCGGCTATACGTTCCCTGTATCAAAACATGGGGCAGGCAGCGCCCGATGATCTGCCGATATCAGGTGAGCATTTTCAGGTAGATGGTCAGGTGCCCAGCGGTCCGGTGCGCTTGCGCGCCACGGTCTGGTTGACCCAGGACGCTTTGGTCGAAGGGCTGGTCAGCGCAAGCAAGTCAGACTTTCCATCGGATCAGACAGATGAGTTCTTTCGTAGCCTGAAGGTGACGACCAACTAAGCCTGCTGCAGACAATGATAAAATGACTGCTTCATCGCGCCGATTTGCTTGATCTGCTTGCGGGCGCCTCACAAATTCAGCTAAAGGGGTCCTTATGGGCGATATCTCCAATTCCAATAGTTTTGTGGTACCTACCGGTTCGGTAGGAGTGGTCGAACCTCAATTCATAGAGTTCACCCAGCCCTTGAAATTACTTAGCGGGCAGGTTTTATCCAGCTATACGCTGGCAGTAGAAACCTATGGTCAGCTTAATGCCCAGCGCAATAATGCCGTTCTTATTTGCCATGCCTTGAATGCCTCGCATCATGTGGCTGGCATATCGGTGACCGATCCCAAAGATGTCGGCTGGTGGGACAATATGGTGGGGCCGGGCAAGGCGGTGGATACTGATCGATTCTTTGTGATCGGCGTCAACAATATTGGATCGTGCTTTGGTTCCACCGGACCGGCCAGCATCAATCCTGATACCGGCGAACCCTGGGGGGCTGCCTTCCCCATGTTGACGGTCGAGGACTGGGTACAGGCTCAGGCCAGATTGGCCGACCATATGGGCATAGACACCTTTGCCGCGGTTATGGGCGGTTCGCTGGGCGGTATGCAGGCCTTAAGCTGGGCCATTACTTGCCCCAAGCGGGTGGCGCATTGCATCGTTATTGCCAGTACGCCGCGTTTGTCGGCGCAGAATATAGGCTTTAACGAAGTGGCGCGCCGGTCGATTATTTCCGACCCCGACTTTCATGGCGGCAACTACTATGCCCACAATACGGTGCCCAAGCATGGCCTGTCAGTGGCACGTATGGTCGGGCACATTACTTACCTATCAGACGACGACATGGCCGCTAAGTTTGGGCGCACTCAGCGCGCGCCTGCTGACAATGGCGAATTTCATTATGGCTATGACGTCGAATTTGAGGTCGAGTCCTATCTGCGTTATCAGGGCGAAAAATTCTCTACCTATTTCGACGCCAATACGTATTTGCTGACTACCCGGGCCTTGGACTATTTTGATCCTTCGCGTAATCATGGCGGGGACCTGGCGCGTTCGCTCAAGGACGTGGCGGCCGGATTTTTACTGGTGTCCTTCGCCACCGACTGGCGCTTTCCACCTGCCCGGTCGCGTGAAATCGTCAAGGCCTTGCTGAAGAATCAACTACCCGTCACTTACGCCGAAATCGACGCGCCTCATGGGCACGATGCCTTTCTTTTGGGTGATCAGCGTTATCACGCGGTGGTACAAGGATATTACGACCAGATAGCGGCCAAGCTAGGTCTGGGCGAACGTCGCCAAACAACAGGAGTACTGGCGTGAAAACTACCAACGCCACCGTGCCGGTCGAGGCCGTCAGGCCAGACTTGATACGTATAGCCAGCTGGATCAAGCCAGGCAGCCGCGTGCTGGACCTGGGTTGCGGTGATGGCACCTTGTTGGCGTACTTGCGCGACCATAAAAATGTGGTGGGTGCAGGGGTCGAGCTTAGCGATCAGCAGGTGATTACCTGTGCCAGCCGAGGGGTCCAAGTCATACAGCAAAACTTGGAAGAAGGCCTGGCCCTGTTTGATGACCAGCAGTTCGATACCGTAGTGTTGTCGCGTACCTTGCAGTCCATGCATAATACCGAACATATACTGCGCGAAATGGCTAGGGTGGCCAACTTTGGCATAGTGTCCTTTCCGAATTTTGGCTACTGGCCGCATGGCTGGTCTATTCTGGCTGGTCGTATGCCGGTCACTGGCGAGATGCCGTTTCAGTGGTATGACACGCCTAATATCCATTTATGCACACTGAAAGACTTCCAGAGTCTGGCTGCCACCTTGGGCTTGCATATCACTGACTTGGCGACTTTTAATGATCGCAAAGAAGTGAAGTTGTTACCCAATTGGCGTAGTACGCTGGCGGTGTATCGCTTTAAGTCTCCTTATTAATTTATAGAAAAGGCCAGCTATCACCTCATACAGCCGTGTTTATGCCAGCCCACGCGTCATACCATTGCTGGTGCTGGGTTTTGCCAGTGGCTTACCGCTGGCTTTGACGGGTGGCACCCTGCAGGCTTGGGCAACCATGTCGGGGGTGTCGCTGCAAAATATTGGTTTTCTGACCCTGGTGGGCACGGCCTACACGCTGAAGTTTTTGTGGGCGCCGCTGGTGGACAGATACGCGCCGCCTTTCTTGGGGCGCAGGCGCAGCTGGATATTTTTTACCCAAGTGCTATTAGCTGCCTCGATTGCCGCTATGGGTTTATATTCTCCTGAAAATAGCCTGGTCATATTGGCAGCGCTGGCCGTCTTGGTGGCTTTTCTGTCAGCAACTCAAGACATTGCGTTTGATGCCTATAGCACTGACGTGTTGCGTCAGAACGAAAGGGCAGCAGGGGCGGCGGTCAAGGTGCTGGGCTACCGCTTGGCCATGATAGTGTCCGGCGGCTTGGCCCTGGTGCTGGCCGACCAATGGCTGGGTTGGCACAATACCTATTTTCTTATGGGTGGTTTCATGTTGCTGTGTGCGGTGGCCACGGTACTGGCCCCCGAACCTGAAGTCATCAGCCGACCGCCACGCACACTAGCGATCGCTGTGGTTGAACCCTTACTGGAATTCTTCAAACGGCCAGGGGCTTGGTCCATACTGCTGCTTATCGTTTTATACAAACTGGGCGATGCCTTTGCTGGCGCCTTATCGACCACCTTTTTATTGCGTGGCGCGGGCTTTAGCGCCACCGAAGTCGGTACGGTCAACAAGGTGTTCGGCCTGGCTGCCACCATAGTGGGGGCGTTGGCGGGCGGGGCCTTTATGGCACGCATCGGCTTGTACCGGTCCTTGATGTTGTTTGGCCTGCTGCAGGCCGTATCCAATTTTGGCTACTGGGTGCTGGCGGTTACCCCCGCTCATTTGTATTCCATGGCCTTGGTGGTGGGCGTGGAAAACCTATGTGGCGGCTTGGGTACCGCTGCTTTCGTGGCCTTGTTGATGGCGCTGTGCAAGCAGGAATTTTCCGCGACGCAGTTCGCTTTGCTATCCGCCTTATCAGCGGTAGGCCGAACTTACCTGGCTGGGCCGTTCACCCCGCCCTTGGTCGAATCCTTGGGGTGGCCGGGTTTCTTTGTTATCACCGTATGTATTGCGTTGCCTGGCTTGGTACTGCTGTGGTGGCGTCGTCGTGATATTCAGCAATTAGACGAGATTCGGTCGTGACCGTTCTGCTGGCCTTGTATTTGATCGCTATTACGGCGGAAGCCATGACGGCTGCGTTGGCGGCCGGGCGGCGTGATATGGACTGGGTGGGTGTCTGCATTATTGCCTGCGTGACCGCCTTGGGCGGCGGTTCGGTGCGTGATGTGTTGCTAGGCCACTATCCGTTGACCTGGGTCGCCAACCCGGAATACTTGTGGATTACTGCCGCCGCTGCGCTGTTTACCGCGCTGGTCGCGCCGGTCATGCGCCGCCTGCATAGCTTGTTTCTGTTGCTGGACGCCTTGGGTTTGGTGGTGTTCACTGTTATAGGTTGTCAGATCGCTTTGGCTATGGAGCTATCCTTAACGGTGGTGTTGATCAGTGGCATGATTACTGGCTGTGCTGGCGGTATGCTGCGCGACATACTGTGCAACGATATCCCTTTGCTATTGCGCAAGGAACTGTACGCCAGCGTATCTGTGGTAACTGGCGCGCTGTTCATAGGCGCACGCCACATGGAAGTCGGGGAAAACCTGTCCATGTTTGTCGCCATGGGCGTGGGCCTGGCCTTCAGGCTATTGGCGCTGCGCTTTAACTGGCAGATGCCGAAATTCGTTTATCGGGACGAATGGCGCTAGGCTGTGGGTTAATGAATCATCAAGGAATAACTGATTTGTTTTGACGGTCAGGATTGACTGTCAAGATTCAGACAGATTTTTTCTTCAGATTGGATGATCATAGCTTTTATACGGAGCTATCTCCGTATGTGGCCTACGCTTATAAAGCATACGAGCTAATGCGAAGACACTTTCGGATTCAGGTCGTGCATGCTTGTCAAAAGGAGTCTTGTTGTGATTTCCATCGACAGATCAACCACTATCTATGAAGCCTTGAACAGAGCCGTACATGCTTATCCTGATAATTGTTTCCTGGCTACCCCCAGCATACTGACTCACCTTCCTAACAGCCTTCAACTCACATACCGGCAAGTTCTTCATCAAGTGGAAGAGTTGAAGATCCGCTATGAAGAGGCAGGGTTTGGCATGGGGCATCGCATAGGTGTTTTTCTGGAGAACCGTCTAGACGCACTACTGCATAAGCTTGCTATTAACAGTTTGGGGGCATGTTGTGTTCCGATTAATCCAGATTATGGGCCACATGAATTAGCTTACGTGATAGACCATGCAAATGTAGATTTATTTCTTGTTTTAGATACGCGCTTACAGCAACTTATGAATGGTATCCATGAGGCGAAAGCGCAACCGCCAGTTATTACTCTAGAGCGTTTCTGTAGCCATCTTCCTAGTCCGTATCGACAGGCAAAAACAACGACACCCTCTTCTGAAACGATAGCAAGTATTTTATACACATCAGGTACTACTGGGCGGCCTAAAGGTTGCTTGCTATCACATCGATATGAGTTAGCTGCCGGAGCGTGGTATGCCACTCGTGGCGGCGAGATGAAGATACGAACTGGGCAAGAACGTCTATACAACCCGCTTCCACTTTTTCATGTGAATGCCTCTGTACTTTCATTTTATTGCATGATGCTTACGGGCGGCTGTTATATACAGGCTGAGCGATTTCAGCCCACACGCTGGTGGGGCGATATACGACAATCTAAGGCAACGATAGTCCACTATCTGGGTGTGATTGTGGCCATGTTAATGAATCAACCCATTGATAGCCAGGAAACCAATCATTGCGTCAGGTTTGGTGCAGGTGCTGGGGTCGAACCCACGTTGCATGCCGCTTTTGAAAAACGCTTCGGAATACCATTGGTGGAGTTGTGGGGAATGACGGAAATTGTTCGCATCCTTACTGATAACGAATCACCCAGGCAGGTTGGGACGCGAGCGATAGGTCGCTCCCAGCTAGGGTTGGAAGTCCGTGTGGTTGATTCAGTAGGAAACGATGTCCCTGATGGCAGTGCCGGTGAAATGCTGCTTAGGAGCTCTGAAGAAGATCCTAGGCAGGACTTTTTTAGTGGGTATCTGGATGACGAGGAAGCAACAGCCGAAGCATGGCGAGGTGGCTGGTTTCATACCGGTGATATTGTTAAGCGAGCTGCTGATGGAATGATTTATTTTTTGGATCGTCAAAAGAATATTATTCGTCGTTCCGGAGAAAATATTGCTGCAGCTGAAATCGAGGCTTACTTGCAAGTTCACCCTTTGGTTCATCAGGTCGCCGTTGTGGCGGTTCCTGACGAGGTACGAGAGGAGGAGGTCTTTGCCTGTATTGTCTTGAACCGGTCAACGGTGATTGATGGCGTGGCTGGGTCAATAACCGAGTTTGATGCTGCGCGTATTCTTTTTGAGTATTGCATGGCAGGCCTTGCGTATTTCAAAGCGCCCGGATGGATTTGGTGCCCTGAAACCATACCTGTCACGGCTACGCAAAAAGTACAAAAGCATCAGATTTTTTCACAAGGAATCGACCCACGCACTATGGAAGGGGTGTTTGATATGCGCTTATTTAAAAATCGCAAAAAGGTGAAAGATCAGAAAGCGGCGGACGTTCCTTTGGCAAGCACTACCTAACGTTTCTTACTATCCTCTAGATATCGCCGTCATGCTCTACAATTTCTCGCAATGCAGCAGGGTCTCGAATAATGAAACGTGAGTATTTCATGTCAATTATGCCGTCCCGCTCAAGTTGTTTGAGTTCAGGATTAACGCTTTGGCGTGTGCGGCCTATCATATCGGCAAACTCATCTTGTGAAATTTTTAGCATGATATTCACCTGGCTGCTACCGACCTCTCCGTGAGAGGCCATAAGTAAAATCAGCATGCGTGCGCACCGAGCGCGCAGCGATCGTAGTGCGTTGTCAGATGTGTTGTCATACAGCGCGCGCGACCTTAGGCACAGCAGACGCAAGACAGAGCGCACCATCATGGGTTCTGAATCAAGCGCGCTCAGAAATACTTCTTTGGGGATATTCAGCAGCGTGGTTTCATCGTGCGCGGTAATATCGTGAACAGAACGCTGATCATCAAGAACTGGTATCAAATTAACGATTTGAACGGGGCCGAAGTAACCAACTATGTGTCTTTTGCCGGCGGCATTTGTCCGACTGGCATGTAGTGTCCCTTCAAGCACTACACCCAATGATTTTACCAGGTCTCCGCTTCTTATGAATTCTTCGCCCGGGCTTAGTTTCAGCAGTCTGGACCCGTAGACTAGGCTATCCAGTGTTGCCTGTTTAAATTGCGAGGACCATTCATTCTTGCGCAGGATGGCACCGGTCTTCGCGTGCCAGTCCGAAGGTGTTTTCATAAGTATGGGCTATTCAGCTAAGGGAAGGTCAAACTAAGGTGTTCAAGAAGAGTAGCATGAGTCGTCCAGGGTTGACTGGGAAGCTGGACGGTTCGCGTTGTTAGTTTTACAGGTCTAGTACAAGATATTTAGAACTTGAGCGGGCGCAACAAATTAGTACGTACTCCTCTTTTTCTTCGTCACTAAGAATATAGTCATGGTGCTCGGGGGTTCCTTGAAGATAGCGGACACGGCATGCACCACACACCCCGGTTTCACACGAAGAGGTACATTCAATTCCTGCTTTTCTGACTGCATTGAGAATGGACTCGTCGGCCATAACCCGCACTGCCACCTGCGAGCGGTCAAGTAAAACCTCAAACTCTTGGACAGGCTCAACGTCTGATTGTGTTACTGCTTTCGGGGCAGCGAAGTACTCCGAATGGACAGTGTGGCTGGGCCAGTCCGTTGTAGCGTTTTTTACTGCCTCCATAAAGCCGGGAGGTCCGCAGTAATATAGGTGAGTATCTTCACTTCTGGTGCTTAATAGCTTACTAAGTTGTAGACCCTTGGATGGGTCGCCATTATCGTGATAAATCCGGGTACGGCCAGAACGAATGGATTTCTCCAGTTGTTCAAGAAATGCGGTATGAACAGGCGTTTTGGTACAGTAGTGCAGTTCGTAACTGCGGTTGTCTTTCTCCAGTTGGTTGAGCATGGCTAATAGTGGCGTAATACCTATACCTGCGGCAATCAGTATTGAGTGGTCTGAATCCTGGTGTAGTGGAAACAGATTACGGGGCCCATCAATCTGAAGCATGTCACCTACCCGAATTTCATGGTGCATGGCAAGCGACCCCCCCCGGCTATTTTCAACCTCCAGGACAGCAATTCGGTAGCCGCTGCGGTCCCAGGGGGGGTTGTATAGCGAATATTGGCGTATCAGGCCATTAGGCAGGCACACATCTATGTGTGCACCTGCCTCGAAGGGGGGAAGCTCACGTCCGTCTGGGTCCACTAGCTCAAACGAGTGGATATTACGTGCCTCTAAACGAATAGAACGGACTAATAGCTTAAGCATAGTATTCAAGTCTCTATTTCGAACGCATCTTGCACGTCAGTTTCTTGGTAGTAGTCGCCATCCAGCTTGTCCAGTTCAGAGCGGATATGGGCGTCGCGCTCGTTAGCGGGAAGTGGATCGGCAGAGCGCATAATATTCAGGACTTGTTTGCCAAGCTGCTTGACGAGCTTGTTGTCCTCTTCGGGACTATCAAGGCGCTTTATGCGTAGCACAGAATCTTGCGCATAAAGAGGCATGCTTTTTTCCGACTCCTGCAGATTCTGGTGCAGTGGATCAGCATCTGTTTTGCCTCGGACCATATCCCTGAGCAGTTTGCGGCACATGTAGACACCGACGTCCGACGTGGCAGGGTTTTCCAGGGCATGTACTGCAATAGCTCGTTGACTACACAGCGCTTCCCAATCTCCAGGAGCACGCTGGGCTTCTTCGTAGCTCCGGCCGCCTGATTGACCACCAAGAAAATCGACTTTGTCGACGCCGCACTCTGCTGGGTTGCCCAGATTATCGGGATCAACTTCATCGTTAAAGTGACGCCAGCCAAAAATAATCATATTGGTGTCATCAACGGGGACGTGCCATCGCGTCAATCCGGTGGTCGAGTGTCGTACACTTTCTGCTGTGGTTACGGTAGAACCGATTTGAAGATAGTTTGGAAAAAGCATCTCGGTAATGCGTATCCAGACGCGGTCGTTTGACTTCCGGCGACACGCAATGAAAACCATGCCATTTCCGTTTCGAGTGGGTTCCCATTGCATCAAGGGTAATTCGCCACTGAAGGTATCAAGAGACATCTCATCGGCAATGTCGTCGGAAATACCCTCCGCCACCATTCTGTTGTGCAGTATGGAGGTGTGCAGGTGATCCATAATGTTTTCGTAGACCTGAAGCCAGTTACATGGGTAGATGTTGGAGAAAGGCGCCAACTTCGTTCCGGCAGGTAAGTGGTAAGAATCAAACACAGGGAAGGGGGGCTGCTTTTCGGGTGGACCCATATATGCAAATACAAGGCCGTCGCGCTCGAATGCCGGATAAGCACCCTGACAAACGGTTTGCTTCAGGCGTTGGCCCTTATCGGGTTCACATGGTGCCGACAACAGCGTCCCATCCAGGTCATAATGCCATCCGTGGTAACAGCAACGTATGCCATTTTTTGCAATAATGCCGTATTCCAGCGATGCACCACGGTGAGCGCAATGGCGGTGCATTACTCCAATGTTACCGCTCAAGTCCCGGAATGCTACAAGATCTTCCCCAAGAATACGAATGGCTTTCGGTACGTCTTTCAGTTCTTCAGACAAGCACACTGGCTGCCAAAAAAGACGCATCTGTTCACCCATGACTGTACCACCATCGGTGGCAGTCAACTCTGCATCAAAGTCAGGGACTTCTCTTCGTTTATAGCCCCGGAAGTTGGCTTTGGTTTCAGGCTGCTTATTTTGATCTTCGTTACGAGTTTGATAGGTCATCGTTTGATTCTCCATTTAATAACGATAAGAAAAATATCAATTTCATAAAAACTGTGATTTGCTACCGTTTATCTATTACGGCTAAGTATTAGATGTTTAATCTTTCATGGTTAATGCCCCTTCCAATGAACGAGTTTGTTTTCCATTCCCGTTAGGGCGGCATTCAGAAGGAGTCCTATCAGCCCTATCAGGGCGACGCCAATAAATACTGTTGGAATCCTAAATAATTGGGCTGCATCTGAGATCATGAAACCCAGTCCGGTTTGTGCGCCAACTAGCTCTGCGGCTACAACAACCGCCCAACTCAAGGCCATTGCTATTTTCATACCAGTGAAAATTTGTGGTATGGCTGCAATAGAAACGACTTTTAGTAGCACTTGCCGTTTAGTTAAACCAAGTGATGCTGACGCGCGATAGTAGGTGGAAGGCACCTGCTTTGCCCCAGCATGAGCGTTAATGAAGGTGTAGTTGAACGCGGTAAATGTGATGAGGACAATTTTTCCCGTTTCACCTAGCCCAAAATACAAAACAGAAAGAGGGATGAAGGCAATGGGGGGGATGGGGCGGATAAACGACATTATTGGAGAGAGCGCTGCGCCCACTGCATTGCTATATCCACTAACTAGACCCAGGGGTACGCCTAGCAAAACGCCAATAAGGAATCCCGAAAGGGTTCGGAATAAGCTGGCTTTGAGGTGCACCCAGAGTGAATGGCCCTGATAACCCTCACGCAAAAGCACGATGAGCTCGTTAAAGAGTGCGCTGGGAGTAGGTAAGTACGCTGGGTCTATGACGCCTAATGCAGACAGGCCGGCCCACATAGCCAAGACTAGTGCAATGGTTCCGCCCGACCAGGCTAATTGCTCAATCTGGTAGCCGGTATGGCTTCTCTGCTTGGTCAGCTGGCTCACTGAGACTCTCCTTTCATGAAGCGTTGTAGGTGGCTGGGGTCTATGGCGTCGTCTATGGCTGCCATGGACAGCGGTGCGGGAATAGATCCAGCCTCGGCTAAGGCCTCGCTAGCAACACGAAGCTTGTTGGATAGCCCTTTGCCAGATCCAGCGGTGAGCGATACGCTTGAGTTCGGATCTAGTTGCTCCTGAAAGGATGGCGTTTTTGGAGATTCTTTTTCATAGGTCGCTTTAGCAACCTCACGACTTATTGAGAATCGCTTCATAAGCGCCTGGATCACTAGTTCAGGGTCGTCTGCCATCATTTTCAGTGCTTTGTCACGAACTTTAAGCATCTTGACGCCTATGTCGGGATGCTTCTCCAGGAATTCGGGTCGAACACTGGTCATAGCGGGGCAGATGCCGCCATCAGGGGTGTATTGGGGTGCCCACTCAACGACTCTATAACCCTGTTGTTCAAGCTGTATGGAAAAAGGCGACCAGGCAATTCCCGCATCAATTGATTTGCTGGTAAATGCATTGCCATACATTGGCGGAGCGATATTGACAAGATTAAGTGACCTATAGGGGATACCAAGCTTTTTGGCGATAAGCACCAGGGATACTTGTCCGCAGGTACCGGACATGGCACCAATTGCCTTTGCTTTGGGTAAGTCTTCCAGAGTTTTGATTTCACTATCGGGACTAACGATAAGGGCTTCTGCTGCGCCATTATCAATTTCCCAATACATGATTTTCAGGGGAATCCCTTGACCCAGTGCAAATACGGTACCAAGGCCGGTTGTGATGACATCCAGGCTTTTGCTTTTCAAGGCAGCAAGCATAGGAGCACCGGACTGAAAATTGAAGAATTTCGGTGCTAATCCTTCCTGCTCGTAAAGACCCGCCTCTTTTGCTACCAGTGTGGCATGGTACGTTCCCAGTGGAGTACCGTAATTAAACTCAATCAACTCTTTGGACTGACTTGAGGCCTGTCCTGGAGCGTGAAGGATGATGGCTGCAAGAGCCAGTAAAAGTTTAGCGTTGCGCACAAATGATTGGGTCATAAGTGTCTCCATGGTTAGCTAGTAGTGGTTTATGCTGCAGCGGTTAGGTAACTCTGAGCTTGGGCGCCGTTAATTTCTTCCCGGACGGCGTTCAAGAGAGTGCTCTGCAACTCCATAAACCGTCTGGTGCTTAGAAAACCAGTATTGCGTGGTTTTTCCTCGTTAATGGGAATGTCCAGCTTTACCCGGCCAGGCCTTGATGTCATTACCAGCACCCGATCTGCAATAAAAATTGCTTCTGAGACATCGTGTGTGATGAAAAGTATGGTTGGTTTGTACTCGGACCATAGTTGCAATAGCAGTTCCTGCATCAGGATTCGAGTTTGAGCATCAAGAGCACCAAATGGCTCGTCCATTAGCAACACTTTGGGCTCGCTGACCAAGGCACGGGCAATTTGAACGCGTTGCTGCATGCCACCAGATAGCTGGTATGGATAGTGTTTTGTGAAGTCGGCCAGGCCCACTTCGCGTAGAAGGTGTAGTGCCTTAGGCTCGTAAATATCTTTGGGTACCCCACGGTTTTTGACCCCAAAGGTGACATTGTCTAAAACGTTCAACCATGGGAAAAGTGTGGGTTGCTGGAACACCACTGCGCGTTCTGGACCGGGGTCTAGAATGGTTTTATCATCAAGCGTTACCGCTCCAGTGCAGGGAGACTCGAAACCAGCAATAAGGTTAAGAGTCGAAGATTTTCCACAGCCTGTAGGGCCGAGCACGGCGATAATCTCAGTATCGTGGATGTTCAGATTCAAACTATCCAGGGCCAGTGTGCTTTGATCACGTGGGCCACTGCGGTAGGCCTTGCTGACATCTTTAAACGCAATTTTTATATCGCTATTTTTATTTGCTGTCCTACCTGATTTAAAGGAAATACTGTTTGCGGCTGTATTTAAATAACTATCCATTCTTGTCTCCTTGTCCATGAATTAGTTTTTGAGCCCCAACGGGTACTGAATACCTTAATTATTATGAGTGTAGGTATCAGAAGTAATAAGATCTGCGGCTTTTTCTCCTATCATGATGGATGCTGCATTGGTGTTGGCAGAGGCCATGGTGGGCATAATGGACGAGTCTGCAATTCTCAGGGCTTTTATTCCGTGGACTTTCAGATCTGCGCCAACGACGCTCATGGGGTCTGTACCCATTTTGCAGGTGCCAACGGGGTGAAAAGAGGTTTGCCCTGATGTTTTGATGTAGTCAAGCAAATCGTCATCAGCGTTGATATTTGGCCCTGGTCTGGTTTCAGCCTTTATGTATTTTTGTATCGGTGACTGACTTAATACTTTACGTACCAGCTTCAGGGCGCGAATCATTTCTGCACGATCCTCCTCCTTTGCGAGATAACGGGGCTGAATTTCCGGATCGGCAAACGGATCGCTGTTTTTTATGTGGACAGATCCTCGTGACGTTGGTCTTAGTTGAAAGAATCCAACAGAAAATCCGGGGAAATCATCCAAACCCGTCCCCGCTCCTTTATCCCCTCCTGCTTCGAAACGATCTTTACCGCTTAAGTGATGAAGTTGGATTTTTACCGTTGGTCTGGATTGATCTTCAGATGTTTTTGCTAATGCGTGAACTGTGCATCCAGGCGTGGTCATGATGCCGTTTTTTCGGACGAGATACTTAGCACCCATCCAGGCTTGGCGTAAGGGGCGTCCAACAATTTCATTGAGCGTAATTGACCGAGTGCACGCGAGGGTTATACGAGACTGAAGATGATCAATAAGATTTTCTCCGACACCGGGTAAATGGAAAACTGTGGATACACCATTCTGGGCTAGCGTTGCTGTGTCCCCAATGCCCGAAAGCTCAAGCAATTGTGGGGATTTAATCGGCCCCGCCGAGAGTATGATTTCGTGATTAACGTAAACCTGATGCCGTTCACCACGCTGTATATACTCGACCCCTACAGCACGCAAGCCGTCGAATAATATGCGGGTGGCGACGGCTTCCGTTTCCAGCGTCAGGCTTGGGCTTTTGATCCCATGCAGATAGCCCATTGCTGTGCTGCTGCGCTGGCCGCGTAGGGTAGATAGCTGCAGGTAGCTGGCTCCCTCATAGTTGGCACCGTTGTAGTCTGCGTTACGTGGTACCCCACCTTGATCACAGGCAGCAAGGAAAGCGTCTGATAGCTCGTCCGGGTTGTTGGCCAAAGAGGTTATGGATATGGGGCCACTACGGCCCCGGTACGCATCGTCGCCTACTTTGGTGTGTTCAAGTCGTTTGAAATAGGGCAGCAGCTCTTCATAGCTCCAGCCTGTGTTGCCTTGTGAACTCCAGAAGTCGAATTCAGTTGGATCGCCGCGGACGAAAAGAGCACCATTGACCGAGCTGGAGCCTCCTGGCAAGCGTCCACGCGGCCAATAGACACGCTGACCAGCAAGGGTATGTTGTGGCTCTGTATAAAATGGCCATACATACTTGGCATTTCCAACAATTCGTGCTATTCCAATAGGCACCTTAACCCAAAAATCATGTTCCAATGAGGGGCCTGCCTCTAGCAGTAAGACACGATGTCCTTGTTGACTAAGGCGGGTGGCCAGGGGAGCTCCCGCGGAGCCAGCCCCCACGACTATGTAGTCTGGGCGGCCCTTCATGGGATGGGCCTTGAGGTCAACAGATCTTGAAGCATTTGGGCTTCTTCACCCATGCGTGTGAAATGATGGTCAGCAAAATCCTTTAGCGGCTTTGCTGGGTAGGCTGGTGGGTCGGGCTCAACATGAAGGACGACGAAAACAGGACCTTGTTGACCTAATATTTCACTCATACCATCCTGGAGCTCATCCAGTGTCGAGTATGAATAGACTGCTTTATATCCTGCTGCCTTGGCTAGCCCTGCGAAATCAAACTGATTGACACCTGGTATGGGAAGGTTGCTGATACCAGTGAACTGAGTGCCATTAAAAATAACGAAATGATAGAAATTTTTGGGCTGTTGGTTTGCGACGGTGACTAAACCGCCAAGCTGCATTAATAGACTGGCATCACCATCAACAATGATGACTTTTCTTTCAGGCTGTGCCAGGGCGATACCCAGCCCCATGCTGGGTGCGCCACCCATAAGGGGCACGGCATTCAGGCGTGGCTGACCTTGATCCAGTTTATCGAATGCATACATTGCACGCATTGTGGATACAAGAACGGCATCGTTACGGGACAGTGCAATGACACGACAAGCATCTATGATGTTCATGAGTGGTCTCCTTAATTCCATCCGGTGGGAATGCCAATCACCAGAGCTACCGAGCGTTTTTCGTTGCGGACAGTCTCGAATGCATTGTCAAAATATTTGAGGTCTTCTTCTTCTTCAATGCGCCAGTAGGGGATGGTCATGGCATCAAGAACGGGTTCTAAATAACGAACCGTATTTCTGCGGGAAAGAGAGGTACTCTTTCCGAAGTTTGAAAATTCGCGTCCAAATTGACCTACCAGAAATACGGTTGGGATGCTTGCATCTAAACAGACAGCGCGAAGTGAGTTTACACACGCATATATCCCTTGGTTTTGTACCACTACGATCGGGTTTTTACCCCCAATGCGTAACCCAGCAGCTACGGAGACAGCTTGGTCTTCATTGCAACATGAAACCTGGTGGATACCATCTACCCCAGTTTCAATGCGTGCATGTAGCCCTAACTGCATCCAGTCTGGAACTGTTACGAAGTAATCGACGCCGTTGCGCTTTAGGGCGTCAACGTAGCCGGATGCCGGGATTAATTTAATATTGTCCATTGGTTTGCCTCCGTGGTTTGTTGTTTGTACCAATCTTAAGTTGGACGTTTAGGCAAGTCTGTCAAAAACATTACACTCCGTTGGTGCGTTGCATATTCGAGTAATTGTTATGGCATGATTGAATACACAGACTAATAACCAAAGAAAATGCCCTCCATTATTAGAGGGCATGTAGTGTGGGACTGGTAGCCGGGTTTGTCAGAAAGGGCGCACGCCTATCAACGGTCCGTGCAGCAAAAAGGCAAATACGGCCCAGGCAATCAAACCAATCAATACCGTTAGGATGGTGCTGGCTGCCGTGCCTGCAGGATAGGTAGTATGGGTAATGCGATCGCGTTGGCGCGCTGCGTTATGAGCCAGGAAGGACCACACCAGAAAACTGGCGAACAGGATAATATCGGCCAGTGTACCGTTAGCCAGCAAATGGCCTATGGCCCAGGCCATGACGCCCAGCATCATAGGGTGGTGCAGCTTGGCTTTGATGCTGTTGCGCGGCAGGTAGGCCGCGGTAATCAACACAAAGGCAAATAGTGTCAGTAGCGAGGCAATATGCCGCATGGCGATGGGCGGTGTCCAGATCAGGACAGGGCTTAGACGGGCCAGCCCAAAGCCCCAAATAATTAGCCCCAGTCCTACGACGGATACCAGCGAATAAATTCCCTTCCAGGGGCTAGTTCCCAGGCGGGCCAGTTGTTTGGTGCGCCAAGCTTCGGCCACGATGCGGGTGGAATGTATACCCAGAAAAATGATCAGACCTAGTATAAGTATCGTCATGGCAGCTTGCCTTTTCGAGTGTGGCGCGCCGCCAAGTGGCGGCGCATACTGGTTTTAGTCGCGGTCGGGGATAGTTAAACCTTTGATAACGGCAGGGCGGGCGACAAAGGTGGCCAGTACGCGGGCCACGTTATGAAAGTCTGAATAGCCTACCAGATCACCGGCTTCGTAGAAGCCTACCAGGTTACGTACCCATGGCAGTATGGCTATGTCGGCGATGGTGTATTCGTAACCCATCACCCATTGCCGCTTGGCCAAGTGTTTATCCAGCACGCCCAGCAAACGGCGCGATTCGGCAATATAGCGGTCACGCGGGCGCTTGTCTTCAAATTCTTTGCCGGCGAACTTATGAAAGAAACCGACCTGGCCAAACATGGGGCCTATGCCGCCCATTTGGAACATCAGCCACTGTATGGTTTCGTAGCGCAAGGCCGGGTCTTGGGGTAGAAATTGGCCGGTTTTTTCGGCCAGATAGATCAGAATAGCGCCCGACTCGAATAGTCCTAGCGGTTTGCCGCCGGGACCGTTAGGGTCCAGGATGGCTGGTATCTTATTATTCGGGTTAAGCGATAGGAATTCCGGTGTCATCTGGTCTTGGGTGTCAAAGCTGACCAGGTGCGGTTCGTATGGCAGGCCGGTTTCTTCTAGCATGATGGATGCTTTGACCCCATTGGGCGTGGGCAGCGAATACAGCTGAATACGGTCAGGGTGCTGAGCAGGCCATTTTTTAGTGATGGGGAATGCGGAAAGGTCGGTCATGGAGGTCCTTAAGATGGATAAGCTATCACCATCATATGCACAAATCACTTATACGGAAAGTGTGGTGTCGCGTCGAGCCTGATACCGCTTGACGGGGTTAGACGATTAAACCGCTGGCTGCGTGTTGGCGGTTTTTTTGGTCAGGCTGTCTATCAACGGAATAGGCAACATGGGATGACCCAGCAGAAAGCCTTGCAGCGCATCGCAACCCAGTTGGGTCAACAGGTCCAATTGCGCTGCGGTTTCTACGCCTTCAGCAACGATACGTAGGTCTAACGCCTTGCCCAAGGCGATTATGGCGGTAACTACAGCGGAGTTTTCGGTATCGTGACCTAGGCCGCGTATCAGTCCACGATCAATTTTCAGCTCGTGGATGGGCAGTTGTTTAAGGTGCATCAGGTTGGAATAGCCTGTCCCAAAGTCGTCGATAGAAATACTGATGCCTATGCCATGAAGTGGCTGAAGTATGCGCATGCTGGTATCCCTATCGGCCATCACAGTTGGCTCGCTGATTTCCAGAGTCAGGCAGTCGGCGGTCAGCGCATGGCGATTCAAAGTATCTTTGACGGTCGCCATCAGATCAGCGTGATTGAACTGCAGTGCTGACAAGTTTACGGATACGGTAGGAATGTTATAGCCATCGCGCTGCCACTGGCTGATTTGCTGACAGGCCTGGTCCAGTACCCATAGGCCTATAGGGGTAATCAGGCCGGTTTTTTCAGCCAGGGGAATGAAGTCATCGGGAGCCAGCACCCCACGGGTGGGGTGCTCCCAGCGCAATAGTGCTTCTACGCCGATTAGCGGGCCATGGTGTGCGGTGAATTTAGGTTGATAGTGCAGCACCAGTTGCTGGCTATCCACGGCAGCCCGCAGGTCCTGTATAAGCTGCAGCTGTTCCTGGGCATCGGGGTTGGCCGAGGCAGCGAAGTAGCTATAGGTGTTGCGTCCCATGGCTTTGGCGTGATACATGGCAGTGTCGGCACTCTGTAGTAGTTCGTGGGGAAGTTCGCCATCCTCTGGGTACAGGGCTATGCCTATGCTGGTTGATACGCTCAGCTTGTGGTCCGCGATCTCAAATACCGATTGCATAGTGGTCAGCGTTTTTTCGGCTAGCGTTGCCGCATCTGCGGGATTCGTAATATTGGCCACCAATACAAATTCGTCCCCACCCAGGCGTGCCAGGGTGTCCTGACCACGTACACTACTCGCCAGGCGTTGGGCCACGGCAACCAAAAACTGGTCACCTATCGAGTGGCCATAACTGTCGTTGATAACTTTGAATTCGTCCAGATCAAGAAACATTACAGCGAAGCTGCGGTGATCACGTTTGGCGATTTGTATGGCTATGTTCAGGCGGTCTTCCAGCAGCAGTCGGTTGGGCAGACGAGTCAGATTATCGTGTAAGGCCAGGTAGGTAAGTTCCTGGTTTTCAGCGGCTAGTGATGTCACCGTTGCGGCATCAGCACGCAGTCGAAGATCCAGTACTGAAATAATCAGCGCCATGGCTAGTACGGCCAGGGTAATAATGACAACGATCAGCGCTAGCCAGCCAGCGGTTACGCCGTTGCTGGCTGCCCCACAAACGCTGCCTAGTGGGAATTCCGCGGCGGCCATGCCGGTGTAATGCATGCCGACTATGCTGAAGCCCATAACGACAGCGGCTGCAGCGCGTAATGATCGCACTCTGGATGAGTGACGACGCAGGTGAAATGCCGTCCACAGAGCTGCGCCTGACGCCAGGATAGCGATCAATATCGAAAGAGCAAATAGAGAAGGTATGTAATGTATGCCCGGCACCATTTGCATGGCAGCCATACCGGTGTAGTGCATGCTGGCTATGCCTGCGCCTAACAAAATGGCACCGCCAACCAGACGATTCCTGGGCAGGGTTTTTTGGCAAACCATCCATAGCGCAAATGCCGATGAAATTATGGCGATGAGCAAAGAAATCAGCGTGGTGATGGGGTCGTAGCCTAGCGCTATGGGTAGGCTAAAGGCCAACATGCCAATGAAGTGCATGGACCAGATGCCCATGCCCATGGCGCAGGCCCCACCTATCAACCAATAGTTGGCTGCGCGTCCTTGGGATGAATTAATCCGGCCAGCCATATCCAGTGCCGTATACGAGGCAAGTATTGCCACGGCGATGGATAGAAGTACAAGAAGGTTGTTATAACTGCTGGCGAGCATAGGTATTTTTGAGGTCCGTGACCTGGCTCTCCTGTGGCATATATGTACGGAACGCTTAAGTATGAACCCAAACGTGTGTACATGAAACATTATATAACACGGGTAGGACGTATTTTTTATGTGCCTATGCCGGGTAATGGCCGCTTACTGCCTATTGGAGTATGACCTCAGGACATGCCCAGCAGGATTACGCCCAGCATCACGCATAGGCAGCCGGCGAAACGCCAGCGGCCCAGTCGCTCATGTAGCAATAACATAGCAAGTAGTAAACCCAGCATCATGGACATTTCCCGCGCGGGCGCGACCAAGCTTAATGGCGCACCAGAACTAAGCGCACTTAGCACCAGGATGTAAGACAAAGGCGATAGCAAGGCGATGGCTAGTGCCAAGTGCCAGCGGCCCCGCATGACTTGCAGTGCCCGGGCTCGCTGCGGGATCATCCAGGGCAGCAACATGCCCACGCGTACCGTGTTGGCGCACCAATCCAGAACCACGGGCGCAATCAGCAGCATCTTGACGCCATAGGCATCGACGACGGTATACGCGGCGATTAATAGCCCGGTACCCAGCCCCCAGCGTATTCCTTGTTGCGCTGATGCCTGGCGAAATAGCGCCCATTGACCCTGGGTGGCTATGAATCCTATACCCACGACTACGGCGATTGCCCCTAGGACACCCTTGGTAGAGGGCACTTCAGCCAGAATCAGAAAAGCCCCGAGCGTGGACAGCAAAGGGGCAGAGCCGCGCGCCACTGGGTAGACTACCGACAAGTCAGCGACTCTATAACCTTTTTGCAGGCATAGGCTGTAGGCCAGGTGTATGGCGCCGCTAACCACTATGCAGCCTAAGATGGGCAGGCTCCAGGCCATGCCGTCGCTGATGATGATCCACGCTATCCACGGTAGGTACAGCAGGCTGCTTAGCAGCGTGTAGGCGAACACGAAGGGTGGTCCTGCATCGGCAGCTTGCTTGGCCAGCAGGTTCCATAGCGCATGGAAGAAAGCAGCCAGTATGACCAACAATAGTGACGTAAGCGACATGGTTGTCCGTAGCGGTTAGCTTGCTACAGTAACGTGAAATCGACAGGCTAGTCCATGTCGTAGAGGCTGTTGTCCCATCCAATTTCAACGTTGGCGGGCAGTGTGTTGGTTGGTTGCATCAGCCAGGCGTCAAAGTCATGCCCTATATGCGTAAGCACAGAACGTCGAGGCTGCAAGTCGTCCAGGGTTTCCAGGGCGCGGCTTAAGTCGTTATGGTTGCGCGGCGTTTCTGGGCTAGGTGGGAACGAG
>JAGOAJ010000037.1 GCA_017983955.1 Burkholderiaceae bacterium | reverse complement strand
CCGCCAACAGAGCAAACACCGCCAGCAAAGCCAGCCAGTTCACAATCAGGTTGGTGAGACGGGCGTCTGTAAACATCATCAGGCTCCGGAACGCTTAGGTGGCGTCTGAACCTTGCACGATGCATCAGACAGTATCGCCACGCACAGCTGGGCGTAGCTCATGCCGACAGCAGCGGCGCTCATGGGTACCAAGGAATGGCTAGTCATACCTGGTGAGGTGTTCATTTCCAACAACCACGGCTGGCCAGCGCCATCCAGCATGAAATCAGCCCGACCCCAGCCCTCGCAGCCCAAGGCGACATAAGACTGTTCGGCCAATTGCTGCAACCGGGCGCTAAGCGTGGGGTCCAGCTCAGCGGGGCAAACATACTGTGTCGCATCTGAAATGTATTTATGTTCGTAGTCGTAATTGCCGTCGGGCGCGATAATTTCTATCACTGGCAGCGCGCGCGCCGTCTTGCCCTTGCCCAACACCGGCACGGTCAGCTCGCGGCCATCAATAAACTGCTCGGCCAGAACATCGGTGTCGTACTGCGCGGCCAGCGTATACGCCGCGGCGAAATCCGCTATCTGCTCTACCTTGGTCACCCCCAGGGTAGAACCTTCGTGTGGTGGCTTAACAATCAGTGGCAGTCCTAATTCAGCAGCCACCGCCTGCAAGTCAGAGTCCGGTGTCAGCACCGCATAAGCAGGCGTGGGCAACTGTTTATGCAACCACAGCTGCTTGGTCATGATCTTGTCCATCGCCAAGCTGGACGCCATTGTGCCGCTACCGGTGTAGGGGATCTGCAATAGCTCTAGCGCACCTTGCAGAGTGCCGTCCTCGCCATAGCGACCATGCAAGGCAATAAACACGCGATCAAAGCCTTGCTGGGCCAACTCGGCCAACGTGTGGGTTCCCGTATCGAACAAATGAGCGTCCACACCCTGGCTGCGCAAGGCATCATATACCCCTTGGCCCGACATCAATGAGACCTCGCGTTCAGCGGAAATACCACCGTACAACACGCCTACCCGTCCGAAGTTTTTGCTCATGCCATTTCTCCTAGTTGGGCGGGCACTTTGCTAATAGACCCTGCCCCCATCACAATCACGACGTCACCATTGCGCACAAAATCATGTATTGCCTGCGGTAAATCAGCGACGTTTTCGGTAAATACCGGCTCAACACGGCCAGCCACGCGCAAAGCGCGCGCCAAAGCACGACCGTCAGCCGCCACCAAGGGCTGTTCGCCCGCGGGATACACATCGGTCAATAGCACGGCGTCCGCCATGCCCAGTACGCGCACAAAGTCTTCGAAGCAGTCCCGCGTACGTGTGTACCTGTGTGGCTGAAACGCCAGAACGATGCGCCTATCGGGCCAAGCGCCACGCGCCGCCGCCAGGGTTGCTGCCATTTCCACCGGGTGATGGCCGTAATCATCTACCAGGGTAAACTCGCCACCGCCATTGCGGGCCTGAACCTGGAAATCGCCCACCTGGGTAAAGCGTCTGCCCACGCCACGAAAATTAGCCAATGCCGTTGCAATATTTTGATCGGACACGCCCAGCTCGGTGGCGACGGCAATAGCGGCCAGAGCATTAAGCACATTGTGATTACCGGGCAAGTTCAAGGTAATCGACAACGCTGGCAAACTGCCTGTGGCGCCCTGACGCTGTACGTCAAAATGCATGTCCGTACCTATCGCGCGCACATTGACCGCCCGTACTTGAGCCTCGGTTTCTATGCCATAGGTGGTAACGGGACGCGACACAAAGGGAATGATCTCGCGCACATTGGCGTCGTCATTACACAGCACGGCGCTGCCATAGAAAGGCAGGCGCTGGGTAAATTCAATAAATGCGCTTTTCAGGCGGGCCACATCATGTCCGTAGGTCTCCATATGATCTACGTCGATGTTGGTAATAATGGCCATCACGGGCAGCAAATTCAGAAATGAGGCGTCAGACTCATCGGCCTCAACCACAATAAAATCGCCCTGTCCCAGCCGGGCATTCGCGCCCGCTGAATTCAACCGCCCACCAATAACAAAGGTAGGGTCCAGGTCGCCTGCAGCCAGTATGCTGGCCACCAGACTGGTGGTGGTGGTTTTCCCGTGGGTACCGGCCACGGCAATGCCGCGCTTTAAACGCATCAGCTCAGCCAGCATCAAGGCTCGCGGCACCACAGGCACACGAGCAGCACGAGCCGCCAGGACTTCGGGGTTGTCCGCCGACACAGCGGTGGAAGTAACGATAGCGCCTACGCCCTTGATATTGTCGGCGTGATGACCAATGGTTATGCGTGCGCCCAGCTCTTCTAGGCGACGCGTAACTGCGGATTCTTGCAAGTCCGATCCGCTGATGGAATATCCCAGGTTCAGCAGAACCTCGGCAATGCCGCTCATGCCAGAACCGCCGATACCGACGAAATGTATGCTTTGTATGCGGTGCTTCATGGCACTCTCCTGGCTGACTGCTCACAAGCATCAGCAATATGTTGGGTCGCGTGCAAGGCAGCATGCTCGCGCGCATGGCTGGCGGCAGCGCCTAATTGACTGCGATTCAATTCACCCAGCCAGCGCGCCAGCCACTCTGCAGTCAGGTCGTTTTGTTTACACAACCACGCGCCGTGGCAATCACTGAGGTAGCGGGCATTGGCGGTTTGATGGTCGTCTATGGCATGCGGCAGGGGCACAAACAAGGCAGCGACACCCACAGCCGCCACTTCAGCGACCGTCATGGCGCCCGCCCGACAAACCAGCACGTCAGCCCAACCCAGCGCCTCGGCCATGTCATCAATAAAGGCATGGCATTGTGCTGTTACGCCTGCTTCAGCGTAAGCGGATTGCAAGCCAGCCAAGTGCTGTTCCCCAGCTTGATGGCGTACCAGAGGGCGTTGCTCAAGGGGCAACAGCCCCAAAGCCTTGGGCACCACACGGTTTAATACCGATGCCCCTAAACTGCCGCCCACCACCAAGACACGCAAAGGCCCTTGACGTTGCTCATAGCGTTCAGCGACGGGAGCCAGTTGCAGCATTTCTTGGCGCACAGGATTCCCTACCATCACCGCACCAGGCAGCGCCCCAGGAAAACCGACCAATACTTTAGATGCCAGACGAGCCAACCAACGGTTCGCCGTTCCGGCAACCGCATTTTGTTCATGTATCACTAGCGGGATGCCTGCCAGCTTGGCCATCACCCCTCCGGGGAAAGCCACATAACCACCCATGCCCAACACCACATCTGGCGCCTGGGCACGCAAAACCTTGCGTGCCTGCCATAAAGCGCGGCTTAGGGTGAAGGGGAGTTTCAGCAACGCCAACGCGCCCTTGCCACGCAAGCCGGAAAAGTGCAAAGGCAGCAGCTGTATACCCTGCGACGGAACCAAGCGGCCTTCCATGCGTTCAGGGTCGCCTAGCCATACGACATTCCAACCACGCGACTGCATTTCACGCGCTACCGCCAGACCGGGCATGATGTGCCCACCCGTGCCGCCAGCCATAACCAATAATGTGGGTGCGTAATTGCTCATGTGCGCTTACCCCGCATTAAATTGCGATTTTCAAAATCGACCCGTAACAGTAAAGCGACCGCTACCAGATTCATCACTATGCCGGTACCGCCATAGCTGACCATAGGCAAGGTCAAACCCTTGGTAGGCAGCAAGCCTATGCATACACCGATGTTGATGAATACCTGAACGCCAAACCACAAGGCCACGCCCTGAGCGACCAGGCCGTTAAAGATACGTTCCATGGCAATCGCCTGACGTCCGGTTTCAAAACCGCGCCAGACGATGAATGTAAATAAGCCCAGCAGGCCCATCAATCCGACAAAACCCAATTCCTCGCCGATCACGGCGACGATGAAGTCGGTATGCGCTTCAGGTAGGTAATGGAGCTTTTCTATGCTGGCACCCAGGCCTACCCCAAACCACTCACCCCGCCCCAAGGCGATCAATGAGTGCGACAACTGATAAGCGCTGCCATAGGTATTGTCTGGATTCCAGGGGTCTAGGTACACAAATAGCCGCTCGCGACGCCAAGGCGACAGCCAGATCAGCAACAGAAAGGCCCCCACCAGTATGGACAACAGCACAGAGAACAACTTGCCATTGATGCCGCCAATAAACAGTATGCCCACGGCGATGGCCACAATCACCATGAATGCGCCCAGATCCGGCTCCATCAGCAATACCAGGCCGACAAAGGCCAACATAAAAGCCATGGGCAAAAAGCCACGCAGGAAACTCTGCATGTATTGCTGTTTGCGTACCGTGTAGTCAGCCGCATACAACAACACGCCTATCTTCATCAATTCAGACGGCTGGAAATTGACTGGCCCTAAAGGCAGCCACCGACGTGCGCCATTCACTTCGCGCCCTATACCTGGCACCAACACCACCAACAGCAACAGCAGACACAGCAAGAACAACGGTATAGCCGCCTTTTGCCAAACCTTCATGGGAATGCTGCCTGCAAATAAAGCGACCAGCACACCCACCACAATAAATATCCCGTGGCGGATAACAAAATAATATCGGCCATAGCTTTCGTAGCGCGGGCCATCTGCCAAGGCGATAGAGGCCGAATACACCATCAGCAAGCCAAACAGCACCAAAAAGGCCACAGCCACCAGCAGATAAATATCAATGCTGGGCATAGTGGTGCGACCTGGACGCACGGCGTTGACTCCTGAGGTCAGTTCTGCAATCCGGCTCATGCGACCTCCCCACGACTCAAAGCCAGTTCCTGTACTTCGTCCACATAGCAAACGCCGCGATGCACGTAGCTATCAAACATGTCCATACTGGCGCAGGCAGGCGACAGCAAAACCATATCGCCAGGTTTTGCCTGAGTAAACGCCTGCTCGACCGCAGCGCCCAGCGTTGCCGCCTGCAGTACCGGCACGCCGCTATCCTTTATGGCCTCAGCCAACACAGCGGCGTCTTGGCCAATCAACACCACAGCACGCGCATGGGCTTGCACTGCCATCGCCAAGGGGCTGAAGTCCTGACCTTTGGCCAAGCCGCCGGCGATCAACACCACGGGCTGTTCTGCACCCTGTAGGGCAGCCACAGTGGCGCCTACATTTGTGCCCTTGCTGTCGTTGACGAAATCAACGCCTGCAATACTGCGCACGAACTCGGTACGATGCGGCTCACCCGCGTAATCACGTAAAGCGGGCAGCATGGTCGCCCAACCCAGATCCAACGCGCGTCCCAATGTCAAAGCAGCCAAAGCGTTCAATACATTGTGTCTGCCACGTACGCGCAGCACATCTGCTGGCATCAAACGACTGAGCCGCCCAGCATCGCGACGCGCAGGCGCGAGGGGCCTGACACGTTTGCGCGGCGGCTCCGGCACGTCGAAATCAACGGCTTCCGCCGCCAGCAACCACACCATATCGTGGCTATTATCCAAGCCCAAATCACCCTGAAAGCAGGGCTGATCCTGACCAAAACTACGTACTTGAGTGTTATCCAGACCATCTACCATGGCAAGCACAGCGGCATCATCACGATTGACTATTGCAATGTTGGCCATGTGCAGCAAACGCGCCTTGGCTGCACCGTAAGCCTCAAAAGTACCGTGCCAATCCAGATGGTCTTGGGTCAAATTCAGCACGACGGCAGCATCCGGCTTCAGACTGGATGTGGTCACCAACTGAAAACTAGACAGTTCTAACACCCAGACATCGGGCAATTGCTGATCCAGCAGAGCTTGCCGCAACGCCGCCAGCGCGGCCGGACTGATATTGCCCGCAGCGATTGCCGTGCGGCCAGACCCCTGCACCAGTTGGCGCAGCATTGCCGTCACCGTGGTTTTGCCATTCGTACCGGTAATTGCGGCCAGTTGTGGCCTATAACCGGCGTTGGCCATATCGGCCAGGGCGCGAGCGAAAAGCTCAATTTCGCCTATCACCTGAATACCGGCTACTTCAGCCAACTTCAGGAATCCTTGCACTGGCTGCTGCTCTGGAGACAGACCAGGACTGATCACTATGGTGTGTACGTCTTGCAAGGCGTCGGACGTCAAGGCATCTGGCCCCAGACGATAATCCACCTTGGCCGGGTCCAGCGCCGCCTGCAACGCAGCCAGCCCCCCAGGTGCTGTACGGGTATCCACAACCCGCAAGGCAGCACCATGTTGCGCACACCACAGCGCCGACGCAAGGCCGGTCTCGCCCAGACCCAGTATCAGGGTCTGGCCGTCGGTACGCAACGAAGGGAAGCTATATACAGTCATCGTAATTTCAAACTTGCCAGGCCAATTAACACCAGCATCATGCTGATAATCCAAAACCGCACCACCACCTGTGTCTCTTTCCAGCCCGACACCTCAAAATGGTGATGCAAGGGCGCCATTCGAAAGATGCGCCGCCCTTGCCCATAACGTTTTTTGGTGTACTTGAACCACACCACTTGCAACATCACCGACAGGGTTTCCGCCACAAAGACGCCCCCCATGATGAACAGAACAATTTCCTGACGGACGATCACAGCAATGGTGCCCAAAGCGCCACCTAGCGCCAAGGCTCCGACATCGCCCATAAAGACCTGCGCTGGGTAGGTGTTGAACCACAGAAAAGCAAGCCCTGCGCCCGCAATCGCGGCGCATATTACCATTAGCTCCGAGGCCCCTGGTATATAGGGAAACAACAAGTACTTGGAGTAATCCACCCGCCCCACGACATAGGCAAAAATACCCAATGCGCTACCCACCATGACGGTAGGCATAATCGCCAGGCCGTCCAGACCATCAGTCAAGTTGACAGCATTGCTGGAACCAACGATTACCAGCCAGGTCAGCGCCACAAAACCAAACACCCCCAGGGGGTAGCTGACTGTTTTGAAGAAAGGCACGATCAAGTCGGCGCGAGTGGGCAAAGGCATGGTGAAGCCGCTAAGTACCCAGTCCCGGAACAATGGCCATAACTCTGCCGTATCCGGCGCGGACACCGCAAAGCTTAGGTATATGGCGGCGACTATGCCTATCAGAGCCTGCCAGAAAAACTTCTGACGTGATGGCATCCCCTCTGGATCGCGATTCACGACTTTTTTATAGTCATCAGCCCAGCCTATCCAGCCAAAGCCAAACGTCACCAGCAACACCACCCAGACGAAACGGTTGGTCCAGTCAGCCCACAACAGTGTGCTGACTGCAATCGAGATCAGGATCAGCACGCCGCCCATAGTCGGCGTACCGGTTTTCTGCAAATGTGATTCCGGTCCATACGAACGCACAGCTTGACCGATCTTCAATTCGGTCAGCTTTCGTATGACCGCCGGGCCCGCCACCAGCCCAATCAGCAAGGCGGTCGCACAAGCCAGTACGGCGCGAAATGTAATGTACTCAACCACGCTAAACGCGCGGAAATGTGAATCAGCCAACCAGCGCGCCAGTTCAAGTAGCATCGCGAACCCCCTCTTCCTTAACGGCCAGATACGCCCCTAAGGCGGCAACTACCCTTTCCATACGCGCACTGCGCGACCCTTTAACCAATACATGCGCAGGCAACGCCGCCTGCAATGACGCAATCAGCGCATCGATTTGATCGAAGGACTGAGCCTGCGAACCGTGCGCCTCTGCGGCAAGACGCGAGGCCATTCCCAAGGTCAGAAGCACATCTATGCCACGCTCGCGGGCATATGCACCCACTTCGGCGTGCATGGCGTTGCCGTTATCACCGACTTCGCCCATATCGCCCAGCACCAGTATTTTCTTGCCATCCATGCCCGCCAGAACATCTATGGCTGCACGTACCGAATCCGGATTAGCGTTATAGGTATCGTCTATCAGCTGATAGCCACCGGCTAAAAGACTAGACTGCATGCGGCCAGCCACAGGATTAAACGCCTGCAGCCCAGTGACTATGGCACTTAAGGGCGCGCCTGCGGCATGAGCGCAGCACGCTGCTGCCAAGGCATTGCGCAAGTTGTGCACACCCGCCACGCTTAGCGACAAGGCCGCACTGCCCGAAGGCGTATGTAACTGACAAGCAGTACGCGTGGGTTCCACATGAATTTGATCGGCATACACATCGCTGCGAGCATCAAAACCGAAACATAAGACGCGTCTATCTGCAGCCAATTCGCGCCATAAATCGGTATACACATCATCACCAGGAAACACCGCCACGCCATCGTCAGGCAAGCTGCTTATGACGGCGCCATTTTCGCGGGCGACCGCTTCGACCGTATGCATGAATTCCTGATGTTCGCGCTGGGCGTTATTCACCAGACCCACAGTAGGCAATGCAATCGTCGCCAATTGGGCGATTTCCCCAGGATGATTCATGCCCAGTTCAATGACGCCAGCCCGGTGTTGGCTGGACAAGCGCAATACCGTCAGCGGCACGCCCAGGTCATTATTCAAGTTCCCTTGCGTGGCCAAACGACCGGACTCACCGTGCCAGACCGCCAGTATGGAGGCGATCATTTCTTTGGTGGTGGTTTTCCCATTGCTGCCAGTCACGCCTATCACAGGCAGTGCAAACTGGCGGCGCCAGGCCGTGCTGATGCGGGTCAAGGCCGAACGGGTATCGCCTAAGACCACTTGAGGTAGATCGACACTGGCATCGCGCTGCTCGACCACGGCGGCGCTAGCGCCAGCCACACGCACCTGCTCTAGCCAAGCGTGACCATCAAAGTTTTCACCCTTCAACGCCACGAATAGCTGACCAGCAGAGATAGTCCTGGAATCCGTGGATATGCTGGGACCACGCAACCAACCCAGTGCGAACCTGGCCCACTCACGGTCATCAAAAGCCAAGTGATAATCTTTATATTCCTGCCAGGTCTCGTGGCCCTTACCTGCCAACAACACCACGTCCCGAACCCCGGCATTCCAGATGGTCGACATAATGGCTAGCGCTCGATCACGCTGCACCAAAGGCACTATTTTCATGCCTTCAACAATTTGGTCAATAATTGCTTGCGGGTCTTCGTCGCGCGGATTGTCGTCGGTCAGGACCACGCCATCAGCAAGTTCTGCGGCAATACGACCCATTATTGGCCGCTTGCTACGGTCGCGGGCTCCACCACAGCCAAACACACACAACAGCTTGCCGCCACGCGCCTGCGCCACTTCGCGCAAGGTCAATAAAGCATGTTCCAAGGCATCAGGGGTGTGAGCGTAATCCACCAGCACCATAGGCAGGGCCACGCTGGTATTACCGCACTCTAGCGGCTCAATAAGCTGAAGTCGCCCCTCGACGGAGCGCAAGGTTGCCAATACCCTGGCAATTCGCGACAAGGTCCAGTTCAAGGCTTGTAAGACGCCGGCCACCAACAACAAATTCGCTGCATTGTGCTCGCCGACCAAACGCGTCAGCAATTGCGCCGCGCCCTTGGGGGTCACTAATGTAAAGACCAAGCCATAACTGGCCGTCTGCACGTCCTGCGCACGTATTGTGGCATCGGAATCTGCTGCCAACGAATAGGTCAGCACTTCGGCCGAGGTGGGAAGCGTGGCCAGCTCCTTGCCAGCAGGGTCATCGCTATTTACCACCATAGTACGCAACTGCGGCCAAGCAAACAGTGCAAACTTGGCCTGCTTGTAATTGTCCAGGGTGTGGTGGTAATCCAGATGGTCGTGCGTCAAGTTGGTAAATGCCGCCACATCGATATGCACATGGTCCAGGCGGCCCTGCTCTATGCCGATTGAGGATGCTTCCAGGGCAACCACCGCGGCGCCCGCATCCCGTATCGCAGCCAGACTACGATGCATGGTCAGAACATCGGGCGTCGTCAAAGCGCCACCCAAATTACTACCGTCGGGCAGACTGACACCCAGAGTACCTATAGTGCCACATGGCACGCCATCGGCATTTAACGCAGCCGCCAGCCATTGCACACACGTGGTCTTGCCATTGGTGCCAGTGACCGCCACTACGGCAACTGCCTTGGATGGCTCGCCATACCACTGGTTGGCAATTGCACCCAGCTTTTCTTCCAGCCCATCAACGTCCAGCACCGGTACGCTTAAGGTATCGTCCAGGTCAACACCCGCCTCGGCGTGCGCCACCACGGCGGCGGCGCCCAACGCAATAGCCTGGTCGATATAGGCCCGGCCATCGCGACTACGTCCAGTCACCGCAAAAAACACGTCACCCGCCTGCAAATGACGGGTATCAAGACATAAATGCGCACCAGGCGCTGCGTGCTGTTCCAGCCAGGAAATAATTTTTGGTATCGTCATTCCTGCAATTCCCTATTGGATCCTATTGCCACCAACGACTCCAACGGCTCGTCGGGTTGCACCCCCAGACGCCGCAAGCTGCTGGCAACCACACTGGCGAACACAGGCGCAGCCACGCGTCCGCCGTAATATGCACCACCACGCGGTTCGTCTATCATCACCGCCACCACCACGCGTGGATCAGAGACCGGCGCAAAACCCACAAATGAGCTGCGGTACTGCGACATACTGTATTTGCCGTTCACAATTTTTCTGGCCGTGCCGCTTTTCCCTGCTACGCGATAGCCCTGCACTTGAGCCAACTTAGCGCCATCGGGGCCTGCAGCGGCCTCTAGCATGGCGCGTATGCGCGCAGCGGTTTCGGGGGTGTATACCTGCAAGGTAGTGGGCTTGGCTTCACGCTTAAGCAGGGTTAGCGAAACCATGTCGCCATTACGGGCAAAGGCCGTAAAGGCATGCGCCATCTGCAATAAGGACACTGACAGACCATAGCCATAAGCCATGGTGGCGCGTTCGATAGGACGCCAACGCTCCCAGGGACGCAAGCGGCCTGAAGCCGCGCCCGGGAAATTGGTCTGAGGCGGCCGGCCAAAACCCAGCTCGGTAAATTTGTTCCACATTTCCTGAGACGTAAGGCGCTCGGAAATCATGGTCATGCCGATATTGCTGGAACGACGCAATATGCCCGCCACGTTCAGGGTGCCATTGCGGCTGACATCAGAAATGGTAGAACCCTGATAGCGATACTGACCATTACCCGTTTCAAACAAGGTCGATGGCGTAATGCGCTTGATATCCAGCGCCAAAGCGGCGACAAACGGCTTCATAATGGACCCCGGTTCAAAGGTATCCGTCATGACGCGGTTGCGCAGGGCCGGACCCTTGCGGTCGTCCCTATCGTTAGGATCGTAGGCCGGCAAATTCACCATCGCCAATACTTCGCCAGTACGCACATCCAGCACTATGCCTGCCGCCGCGCCAGCCTTGTGCTCGGCCATGGCTTTTTTCAACGCCGTATAGGTATCAAACTGCAGCCCGGTATCCAGCGACAGCCTCAAATCCTGACCATTGACGGGCGGCACCACGGCCTGCACGTCTTCGATCACGCGCCCCAGCCTGTCCTTGATGACACGGCGCGAACCCGCGCGACCCGACAAGGCATCATTGAAGGCCAGCTCTATGCCCTCTATACCCTTGTCCTCAATGTTGGTGAACCCTATGATGTGGGCAGCGGTATCGCTCTCAGGGTAAAAGCGCCGCACTTCCATCTGCTGATGAAAACCAGGGACTTTCATTTCCCGTATTTTGTCGGCAAGCTCAACAGCAACCTGGCGCTTCACATACACAAAGGTCTTGGTGTCATCGACCAAACGGCTTTTAACGTCCTTGATCGACATATCCAGCAAACGCGCCAATTCCTGCAACTGGGCATCTGTGGCCTGACGCGTATCTTCAGGAATCGCCCAAATGGCGCGCACAGGCACGCTGGACGCTAAGACCACGGAACCAGTACGATCAAAAATCTTACCGCGTGTCGCAGGCAACACCAAGGTGCGCTCGTAGCGGCGCTCGCCTTGTCGCTGCAAGAATTCGGTAGATAGCCCCTGCAAATACAAGGCCTTCACGGCCAGTGCGCCAAACCCCAACATCAAGAAAATCAATACCAGCTTGGAGCGCCAAGCTGGCATAGACACACTAAGGACTGGGTTATCGAAAAAGCGCACGCGTTTCATGGCTGCGCTCCGGGACCAGGCACCGTCGCCGGCGCGCTACCTTTCAAATATATCGTACGGCCCAAACTAGCGGGCTGCATATCCAGCTCGCCGCGAGCTGCTGAGTCAATACGGGCGTTACGGCTGACCTCGGCTCGCTCTAACTGCAAGCGTCGCCAATCGGTATCCAATTGCTGAGCCTTATCTTCTAACTGACCTGCCTGCACAAACAGCTGACGTGACTGAAAACGCGCAGTCACCAACGAAAGTGCAGAGGCCATCAGCGCAAGTGCGAAGAAAATGCTCAGGCGTCCCATTAGCGGCCCGCCTTAGTCAGCCGGGCAGAAACTAAACCCATGGCTTTAACAAAAGACGCGCCCTGATCGGCGGGCAGCGGTGTCGTGGTGCGCTCGGCGACACGCAACACCGCGGAACGCGCCCTGACGTTGCCGGCAACTTCAGCAGCATCTGGCAACACTCGGCCCAAGGACTTGAGTATGGGCTGAGGCATATCCTTTTCCAGAATAGGCATACGAGCGTGCATAGCCCCGGGCTTCGCAGCAGCGGCTATGCACTGCTTGACCATGCGGTCTTCCAAGGAGTGGAAACTAATAATTGACAAGCGACCGCCAGGAGCCAGAACCTTCAGGATTGACGCGAGGGCGAGCGCGAGTTCTTCGAGCTCTTCATTGATGTGAATCCGTATAGCCTGAAAGCTACGAGTTGCCGGGTGTTGACCCTTCTCGCGCGTACGGACGACACTGGCGATGAGCTCGGCGAGGTCGAGCGTTGTACGCAGCGGCTGGGATTCGCGGCGACCAACAACCGCCTTTGCAATCTGGAAAGCAAACCGTTCTTCGCCATAATTAGCTATAACCTCCTTTAACTCTTCAACACTGACTTGCGCCAGCCATTCCGCTGCCGTCAGGCCGCGACTTGTATCCATGCGCATATCAAGAGGACCTTCGCGCATGAACGAAAACCCTCTACCAGCGTCATCTATTTGCGGAGACGAAATCCCCAAGTCCAGCATGACGCCATCAACGTGTTCTATACCCAGTTCGGCCAGCTGTTGCTCCATGGTGGCGAATCCCTGATGCACCACCACAACGCGCGGGTCTTCTGCCCGCAAGGCATCGGCTGCCGCAATCGCTTCGGGGTCTTTATCAAAAACCACCAGCGTCGCATCAGGCGCCAGCCTGCTTAGCAACAAACGACTGTGACCGCCACGGCCAAAAGTACCGTCCACAAACACACCTGACTTCAGTGCAGAGGTATGCTCTGAAGTCAGTTCAGGTTTACGCTTTGCGCTAAAGTCGGGATCAACTAGAGCATTGACCGCAGGCTCCAACAGCACGGACCGGTGCAGATAATCCATAAAAACAAGCTCAGAAAGAAAAAGACTCCATGACGTCGGATGACATGCACATAGCAAGATCCTCGGCCTCGCGGCGCGCATATTCTGCGCTATCCCACAACTCGAAGTAGTTACCCATACCCAACAACATGACCTCACGTGCCATATTGGCTGCGGAACGCAGCTCGGGAGCGATCAAAATCCGCCCAGCGCCATCCATCTCGACGTCCTGGGCATTACCTAACAACAGCCGCTGCAAAGCCCGAGCCCGCATAGGGAAACGAGCAATCTCGTCGCGCTTAAGTTCCCACGTCGAGCGTGGATACAAAAGCAGACAGCCATCGGGGTGACGAGTCAGCGTAATACGACCTTGATCGGGGGACGTGAAGGCGTCACGATGCCGAGTCGGAATCGAAATTCGACCTTTAGCATCCAACGTGAGCGCGCTACTTCCCTGGAACACTAATTTTCCCCCACTTATTTGCACAAAATCCTACTTTTCCCCACTCTACGGCAAGGCGTGCGGCAGGTCAAGCCCACATGACGACTTTTATCAATTGCGTCAAGTACTTAGCGATGACCGTTACAATCAGCAGGAAGCAAAATATGTAGTGAAATCAAGAAATTGGCAGCGCAAGTGAAAGTCACTTGTAAAGACATGCGCCCACAGAACGAATACGTCTTGCAATCTGATGTTTCACAATTGAATCTTAAGATCAATTAGTAAAATGTGGGATGCCAATAAGGCCTTAGCTGGAGCCGCGACGGATAATAAACCATAGTGGTGCAGTAGACTACTCCAAGATGCTTTAACCTAAACTTTTTAAAATGGAAATAAAATCATGAAGAGCAAGGCAATATTAGGCGTTAATGAAGTCAACACCATTTTGAACGCAGCACGCCAGGAAGCAGAAAAAAACCAATGGAATGTAGCAATCGCAGTGGTTGATGATGGTGGCCACCCTCTGGCCTTACTGCGGCTTGATGACACCGCTGCAGTCGCTTCTTATATTGCCCAGGAAAAAGCACGTTCGTCGGCGCTTGGCCGTCGCGAATCCAAACAGTACGAAGACATGGTCAACGGTGGACGCACCGCTTTCCTAAGCGCCCCATCGTTATGCTCGCTTGAAGGCGGTGTTCCAATAGTGGTCGATGATCAGGTGGTGGGCGCAGTTGGCGTGTCAGGCGTTAAAGCAGATCAAGATTCCCAGATTGCCAAAGCGGGTGCGCTTAGCCTTTCCAAGTAAGCAGTGGAGCTCCATCAAAACGTCTTAAGCCTCCATGACGTTGATACGAACGCGCTCAAAAATGCTCCTTTTGCAGGGCGACAATGCTATTTGTCTATGAAAGAATCTGAGTAGGCCTTTCGCCAGAAGGGTAATCCGGTAAGGGCGTAACACCACTCCCTTACCGGGACCGGTTTTATCAATGGAGGAGATTGAATGAAATCGAAAACCGACAACAGATCAGTTATACCAAGTGGCCATGTTTCTCGTAGAAAATTCCTTACCGCCGCGTCTGCCGGCGTGGCTGGAACCGTTGTTGCGGGCAGTGCACTGGCCGATACGGTGGCCAATGTGCCTAATCGCCAAGTGGGGGCGCCGTTAGGCGGGCACAGCAAACGGTCCGAGTACGTTCAAATTAGTCGCATTCCAGAGGCGGGACCAGGAATGCGCAATGTTGATCCAAGCAATGCCATCAACTCAAAGACCCCACTGGATAAACTCGTGGGCGTAATCACGCCATCGGATCTGCACTACGAGCGTAGCCACTCTGGCGTGCCTGATCTGGATCCCGCCAAACACAGGCTCATGATCCATGGTTTGGCAAAAAAACCGTTGGTTCTGACTGTGGACGAGCTCAAGGCCATGCCATCAATCTCGCGCATAGCGTTTATCGAATGCTCAGGAAACGGATGGGAAAACTGGAAAAAAGCCGATGAAAACCTGACCGTACAGCACACTCACGGCCTGATCAGCACACATGAATGGACTGGGGTCCCGCTCAGTTTCCTGATCGACCTTGTAGGAAAGGAGCGCGAGTCCACATGGATGCTTGCCGAAGGAGGCGATGCGGCCGGAATGGCACGTAGCATCCCGCTTACCGACGAGATCATGAGCGAGGCAATGGTTGCCTATGCACAGAATGGCGAGTCACTCCGGCCAGCTCATGGCTTCCCCCTTCGGTTACTCATTCCAGGATGGGAAGGCAATCTAAGCGTGAAGTGGCTACGCCGCCTGAAATTCGGCGACCAGCCGTTCATGACCCGTTGGGAAACAGCACGCTACACCAGCTTGATGCCCAATGGAAAAGCCAGGCAGTTCCAGCTACGCCAGGAAATCAACTCGGTTATTACCTCGCCTTCCGGGATGATGGAGATCAAGCCCGGGTATAACCGCATTACAGGCCTAGCCTGGAGCGGACACGGCAAAATCGAACGTGTTGAAATCAGCACTGATGCAGGCGAAACCTGGCAAGATGCGCAGTTAAATCTCCCCGTACTGCCCAAGGCTCAGGCCCGCTTTCAGATGGATTGGGAATGGGATGGAAAACCGGTAAAAATCTTAAGCCGGGCGACTGATGAAAAAAATAACGTTCAGCCTGATCGCAAATCACTGATAGATCAAATGGGAACGAATGCGTTATTTCACTACAACGCACAACAGACCTGGAGCATAGATGCAGAAGGGAGGGTTCGCAATGTTCTTGCTTAAAAACATTATCGTGGCCACGATTGCAGTAGGTTCGCTTACATCTCCTGCATTTGCCTATGACTTCGGGCGCGCCCCCACCCCCCAGGAAATCAAGTTGTGGGACATCGATGTCAGGCCGGACGGCAAAGGGCTGCCCGAAGGCAGCGGTACGGTAACGCACGGGAAGACTGTGTACGAACAAAACTGCCTGGCCTGTCATGGAGCCAACGGCAAAGATGGCATCAAGGATAGGCTTGCCGGTGGTCAGGGTACCCTAGCTTCGGAAAAGCCAATCAAAACGGTGGGCAGTTATTGGCCCTACGCGACAACACTCTTCGATTACATCCGCAGGGCCATGCCTTACCAGACCCCAGGATCGCTGAATGTTGACGATACCTATGCAGTTACTGCCTATATTCTGGGCTTGAACGGACTGTTACCTGAAGATGGTCAGCTCAACAAAGAGACCTTAGTGAAGATCACAATGCCCAATCATGACGGGTTCATTCCCGAGGCAGAGTTTCAAAAAATCACTAATTCAAAGTAGAAAATAGCACTTGATACAACCAGTACGCCAAAATAGCGGAGTACTGGTTGTTCTAAGCCATATCCAACCTTACCCTAATATTGCGTATTGATTTCATGGATGTAGTCGGTGAACTGATTAACCTCTGTGCTGTCCGAGGCTCGCTCAACATTCGTTGCCAGGCGTCAGGCGATTATTCCGTCGAGCATGCAGAGTCAGCCTCTGGGGAAGCCCTGTTTCATATGGTCCTTGAGGGCAGCTGCGTTGTTGCCCCATATGATGGGAACCCATTTGTTGCGAAGGCTGGTGAACTTGTCATCTTCCCCAAAGGGGCCGCCCATCGTCTGAGCCATGCCTCTGACCATAAGGGGCAGCGCGGTTGGGAAACACGTAGCGCTGGGCTGTTCGCCGCCGATCTCCCTAATCCCGGTGCCGTGGTTGAACTAGACTTGCTCTGCGGTCGATTTCATTACGATACAACCGCCGCAGCCTTTCTTTTTGACTCTCTTCCACATGCAATGCATGTGACGCAAAAAACAAAAAGCACACAATTGACTTTTCTGACGCGCATGATCAGGACCGAAGCCGAAGAACACAAGATGGGCGCCCTTGAAGTCGTCACGGCTCTAACCACTGCGCTTTTCGTGATTTCTCTGCGCCAGTACTTCGATACTCCTTCGGTTAATCAAAGTATGCTCGCCCTCTTGTCTGACAAATCTACAGCGGCGTCTTTGCTTGCCATGTACACAAGACCGGCTGAAAACTGGAGCGTGGCATCGTTGGCAGCCCTTTCAAATATGTCACGTTCAACATTATCTAGGCGCTATTCCACACTGGCGGGGAAAGGCCCCGCCGAGGTTTTGTTGGCCGTCCGTTGCCTGCACGCCCTCAAGACCTTACGAACGACAACCTCGTCAATTCATACGATCGCCAATCAAGTGGGGTACCAGTCCGAGGCCGCATTCAGCAAGGCGTTCACCCGACAAATGGGGATCACGCCCTCGCAAGCCCGTCGGGAGCCGATTCATTTCAACACCAAGCCTTTCACACTGCCTGCGATTAAAACAGTCAGATCCTTGAGGACCAGAGGCAGCGAAAATTTACTTTGATAGGCAAGGAATCTGGGTTCCCAAATAGGATGGAATTTATCCTTGTACTGTCGTAAACCTTGAAAGTTGTAGAGTCGTTCCCCATGCTCGTAGACAAGGTTGCCAACACGATTCCAGCGTGAACCCACTTTATGGCCCTCAAGGCCCGATAGAGGGGCCATTCCAAGGTTGAAATGTTTAAAACCTTGCGCCTTCCCCCAAAGCAACAGCTGGACAATCAGGTGTTCCATCAAGCCTGGTGGTCCGTCGGGAAGATATCGCATCAAGTCTATGGACAACTCGTCCTTGTCACTTCCCATCCAGACATTGGCAAAGGCAAGAATTTTCCCGTCTAGCTCAAGGACGGCGATAGGAAACCGGCTTAAATATTCCGGGTTAAAAAACCCCAAAGAAAATCCTTTCTCTTCAACGTGCTTGCCCAGAAGCCAGGCGTCCGAGACGCTTTTTACCTCTTCTGCAATGTTGGGCCATTCGATAGCGGGTACAACCCTGAATACAAAACCCTGCTTTGCCATACGGTTAAAGGCTTGCCTCAGTCCCTTGCTTGATTTCGCATCCAAAGAAAATGTCTGGAGCGGAATCCTTGCCTCTTCACCCAACGTTAAGAACATTAACCCACAGTCAATATAAAGAGGCAGGTATTGAGCTCGCACTTGGTAAAACGCAACCTGCCCGCCGAAATGATCAACCTTTTTCAGGAACTCAAAAATCAAGTCTTCGAATTCATCTTCCAGACCTACGGCATCGCCCAGGACTATCCAGGTTTTTCCTTGTACGGCGTACATCAAGAACGACTCTTGGCTTTTGCTCTGAAAAATTCGCTTATCTCCAAGCAAGGCCAAATTCGCCAAGGTATCTTTGGATTTACTAACCGCAGTAGCAATGGAGTCAAAATCCATGTTGGCTGAAGGCATGACTTCTTTTGGGGGACTCAATAAATGATAAATCCCCACCGTCAATACGGTTAAGCCAGCACCGACAAGACTTCGTAGAAAGCGAGGCGCATCGCCCGAGAAACTAAACGTCCACCACAGACTGTCCGAGTATTCGACATGATGATAAGCAAAAAATCCCACCCACGATGCGCTAGAAATCACTGCCACAATCACCATCATCCAGCCAGGCGTCCAGCGGTCGCTGAAGACTCGGGCGGGTCGATAAAATTCCGCTTTAGCGCTGTAAAGTAACGCCAGTATCACTAACAGAGTAGCGGCCTCTTCGAAATCCAGGCCCTTGACAAGAGACACTAGAACACCGACGGCCAGGGCAATATTTGCCGTTAGCCAGGCGCCCTTGCTTCTATTTGCAAGTCCCGCCGCAACCACAATCAATACAACCCCGACGCACGAGCTTAAAAAGTGTGAAAGCTCTACAAAAGGCAAAGAAATTATTCGTCGTAACAGCTGTGATCGATCTGAAAGGTTGGGCGTGCTGCTTGAAAGAAGAAGCACGGCACCCGCAATTAGCGCCATCACTGAAAAGATCGTGGGAGCCAGGGGGCGAAAAAACCGAACAGCCCATTTTGAGGCGGCCGTTAATTGGTTTCGACGAAGGTAACTCTCGTATCCCGCGAATGAGACACTAGCAATAGCTAATGGAAGGAAATAGTACAGCACCCTATAAATAACAAGAGACGCTACTACAGCCGGTGCAGCATGATGATCAGGAACAACAAAGTAAATAACGATAGACTCAAGTATCCCGATGCCACCAGGAACATGAGTAAGCAAAGCTATGACTTGCGCTGACAGAAAAATAGAGAGAAAAACAGGAAACGATAAAGAGACACTTGGCGGAAGCAGAACATAAAGAACCGTTCCGGCCAAAGCCCAATCCATAGCGGAAATAGCTATTTGTGCGGCTGCTATCCGTATTTTGGGAACCTCAAGGTTGAAGCGCCCAATACGTAAGTTGGTCTTCGTATAGGCAGAATAAAACAGATAGGCAAAAACCACCGCCAAAAATCCCGCTCCGATCCAACGAAACACGACTGGAGCAACGTTAACCGAATCTGGTATCCCCACCCCTACCGCAACAAAAATGACTCCGGCCAGTGAAAAAAAACCCAACCAAAAACTTACCGTGACAAATGCAATAACACGTGCAACTTTTAGGGGAGCCACCCCCAGGGAAGAATAAAACCGAAACCGAATAGAACTTCCCGCCAAATTCGCAAGGCCAATGGAGTTGCTGAAGGCGAACGCCATGAACGAGCCGAACATGATTTTTAGCTTGGGCAGCCTTTCGCCAGCATAAGTGAATGCCAAAAGATCATAAAGGCTCAGCACAAAGTAAGCGGCAACCGTTAAGGCAAGCGCTAAAACAAGATGAGTTGTGGGAATTGTTTGGAAGCTTGCGAGTAGCTCTGTGTAGCTATGACCTCGCAAAAAATGAAAAACAAAATAGGAGGCAACCGAAAACATCAGAAGCCCCAGCAGAGGGAGCCCCCATTTCGCGATGTTCACAAACAATACAGATCGGTTTTTATCCATATATAAGTAGTGTGTGAGACAGGCCTATAGGCCGGATTTTGTACGCCAGGCGAACCTGACGGGCAATCATTCCTCTAGGCGCGTCATTACTGACGCGCTCTGGCCATCTACCCGCATACTAGAGCGAGCCGCCCTTCGTGGCCTAAGCCACACGTATGCCTATTTGATGTTGCTCCGGGCAGAGGTTACCGCGTTTCACCCTGCTGCGCCGTACACAGTTACCCATGTACGCAGCACGGAGTGGCCGTGCCAGTGCAGGCTTTACAGCCTGCCCGCGCCGCAGTCTCGTCTCTGTGGCCCTATTCCTCAATGACGTAACGCTTACGCGCCACGCCACTGGACGGCTGTTAGCCGCTACCCCGCTCTATGGAGTCCGGACCTTCCTCGATACTATTTAAATATCGCGATTGCCCAGCCTGCCTCACTTATGCATTGTAACCTGCGACAATAGATGTTTTACGCGACTTACTGGTTCTTTGTTTTATGGCTACGAATTTAATCACCCTGACCAATGCTCAACTGGCCTTTGGTCACCATGCTTTACTGGATCACACGGAGTTCACCGTGCAAACCGGCGAGCGCATCGGACTTATTGGCCGTAACGGTTCTGGAAAATCGTCCCTTTTAAAGGTACTGGATGGTCGAACCAATCTGGATGATGGCGAGGTCGTCCGTACCGGCGGCCTGAAAATAGCCACCGTAGAGCAAGAACCCGAGCTCGACGAGACCATGTCCGTCTACGATCTTCTTTGCGGCGACTATCTGGAAGCCGAAGACTGGCAACGGCCCTCACGGGTCACCATGTTGATCGAACAGTTAGGCCTTAGCGCCGATGCCCCTGTGGCGGGGCTTTCGGGCGGAACCCGAAAACGCGTGGCTTTGGCACAGGCCTTGACCAACGAACCGGATCTATTGTTGCTGGACGAACCCACCAACCACCTGGATTTCATAGGCATAGCGTGGCTGGAAAACATGCTGCTTAACGCACGTTGCAGCGTCATCATCATCACGCACGACCGGCGCTTTCTTGATGCCGTCACCACCCGCATCGTCGAACTGGACCGGGGCGCGCTATTTAGCTTTCCCGGCAACTTTACATCATGGCAACAGCGCAAAGTCGAATGGCTGGCCGCCGAAAAACAACAAAACGCCCGCTTTGACAAGGTGCTGGCCCAGGAAGAGGTATGGATACGCAAAGGCGTTCAAGCCCGGCGCACACGGGACGAAGGACGCGTACGGCGACTTGAACAATTACGCCGCGAGCGCGCTGAACGACGCGAACGCCAGGGTAATGTCAGCTTGGCGGTAGCCGAAGGCCGACGATCCGGAAAGCTGGTAGCCGAACTGGAACATATCACCCATGGCTATGGCGACCGCGTACTAATACGGGATTTTTCCACCACTATTATGCGCAAGGACCGTATCGGATTTATTGGCGCCAACGGTACGGGGAAAACCACACTGTTGAAAATTCTGCTGGGCAAACTAAAACCCAATAGCGGCGAGGTCAGGCTGGGCACCAACCTGTCCGTAGGCTATTTCGACCAAATGAGATCCCAACTAGACGAAAATGCCACTCTGGCTGAAACCATTAACCCGGGCAGCGAATGGATAGAAATTGGCGACCAGCGCAAGCACGTCATGAGCTACCTGGAAGACTTCCTGTTCCCGGCCGCCCGCGCCCACTCACCTGTCAAGACCTTGTCGGGCGGCGAACGCGCACGCCTAGCCTTGGCCAGGATGTTTGCTCGCCCAACCAACATCCTGGTGTTGGACGAACCCACCAACGATCTGGACATAGAAACCCTGGAGCTGCTGGAAGAGTTATTGCAAGACTATCCCGGCACCGTCCTGTTGGTCAGTCATGACCGCGAATTCCTGAACAACGTCATCACCCAAACCCTAGCCACGGAAGGCGACGGCAACTGGCATGAATATGTGGGTGGGTACGATGAATGGCTGGCACAGCGTCCCTCGACCAAGCTAAGCACTACTGGCAGTGCCCCGACACCCGCTGCTACACCATCCCCCGCCCCCGTGACAGCCGCAGCACGCGCTAGCCGTATCACGTCATGGGAACAACGCGAGCTGGATGGCATACCCGACGCCATCGCTAAACTAGAAGCCGAACAAACTCAGTTGGCCGCACGCCTGGCTGATGGCAGCTTGTACCGGGAAGCCCCAGACCAAGTTGACGCCATCAACCAGCAGCTGCTTGATATAGAAGCCCAACTGACCGAGTTATTTGTCCGTTGGGAAGCTCTGGAGGAAAAGCGCGGCACATCTTGATGCAACGCGCTTAATCACGCACTGCCCATTCCAATACCTCGCCTGCCGCCAAAGGCACCACAGAGGTATCGGCCATGGGCAGTTCGGCAGGAATCACATAACGTTGACGCTGTAAGGTCAATGTGTCCTGATTGATAGGCAAACCATAAAAGGCTGGACCATTCAGGCTGGCAAACGCTTCAAGCTGATCCAGCTTGCCAACTGACTGGAAGGCGGTGGCGTACAGCTCCATGGCATGCAAGGCCGTATAGCACCCAGCACAACCGCACGCGTGCTCTTTCAAACCCTTGGGGTGGGGAGCACTATCCGTACCCAGGAAAAACCGCCCTAGCCCGCTTGTAGCCGCCTCTAGTAGTGCCTGGCGATGCTGCTCGCGCTTCAAGATAGGTAAACAATACCAATGCGGGCGTATTCCACCCTGAAATAAGGCATTGCGGTTGTACAACAGATGGTGGGCCGTGATGGTGGCAGCGACTGGACCATCCGCCTCGCGGACATAATCCACGCCTTCGCGAGTAGTCAGGTGTTCAAACACTACCTTTAAGCCCGGGAAGGCGCGGCGCAAGGGAATCATGATGCGATCAATAAATACGGCTTCACGGTCGAACAGATCAATATCCGGGTCGGTTACCTCGCCGTGCACCAATAAAGGCATACCCACTTTCTGCATGGCTTCCAGGGCGCTGCCGCAGTGGCCCAGTAAATCAGTCACACCGGCATCCGAGTTAGTGGTCGCGCCTGCAGGATAAAGCTTGATCCCATGCACCAGGCCAGACTCTTTGGCTTTGATGACTTCTGCAGCTGGCGTGTTGTCCGTCAGATACAAGGTCATCAAGGGCTTGAACGGTGTCTTATGCTGGTCCGTAGCTGCCAGCGCCAGACGAATTCTGTCGTGGTAGGCCATAGCCAGATCCACTGACACCACAGGTGTCTTCAGGTTAGGCATGATGATGGCCCGGGCAAACTGACGTGCAGTATCACCCACCACCGACTCCAGGACTGCGCCATCGCGCAGGTGCAAATGCCAGTCATCTGGCCGGACAATCGTCAAGGTATCGCCCCCCGTCTTGGGAGACAATTCACTATCCGTCAATTCAATCTGCATAAATTTCTTGGCCTTTCAGGGAATCTCACGTTATGCTGCAAGGGAATTCTTTTTCAACCATCAGTCAGGAGCCCTATTTTATGGCAACAACCGAGAAACCCGCCCGTAAACCTAATGCGGCGTTCATGAAGCCACTTACACCTAGCGCTACCTTAGCAGCCATCATCGGGCCAGAGGCTATTCCCCGTACTGAGGTCACCAAAAAAATCTGGGAATACATCAAAAAACACGACCTCCAGGATCCAGCCAACCGCCGCAATATTAATGCTGATGACAAACTTCGTCCGCTGTTTGGTAAAGAACAGGTCTCTATGTTCGAACTTACCAAACTGGTTAGTGTTCACCTGAAGTAAAGCAGTCTAGGGCAGCGCCAAGCAAACCCCTGCTAGCGATTCTGTCCTATGCGTGTTGAATACAAAAGCCGCCTGATGCGTGTCAGGCGGCTTTTTTTATACCGTTAAGTTTAGAATTCAGCGGTGGGCGTTTGGCCGTTAAGCAAAGCTAACCAGCCCTTGATGACGCGGTACACCAGCCACACTACAGTCGCCAGACCTATGATCCAGCCTATAAAAATAAACAAGGTGATCAGCGCCAGGACAAACCACAGCAAGCCCCACCAGAAGGTCTTGAGTATCCAGTCAAAATGGGCTGCGTACACTGTGCCTATGGCGTCAGAGCGCTTGATATAAGCCAGAATGACAGCTGCTATGGTAGCCACGCCAAGAAACCCGGCACTTAGCAGCCCCAGCGCGAACAAACCGTAAATAAGGTGAGTCAAATTGCGCAGACTAAGGCCTTTGCCGTCTTCGGGCGGATACACCTGGGTCATACAAAACCTCCGAAATAACAGATTAAACGGGCGGCCAGCTGCGACCACCATCAGTTTGTATTTTAACCGATATGAGGATAGCTCTTTTTATTGTGTTGTATTAGTACGAGCCGCGTAAATCGCGGTTTTTTGGCGGCGTCTTTTCCGTTGTCCCAATAGCAAAACCCCACCCGAATTGCTTCGGATGGGGGTTTGGGTATAAGTGCCTGACGATGACCTACTTTCACAGACGTCCGTCCACTATCATCGGCGCGAAGGCGTTTCACTTTCCT
>JAGOAJ010000036.1 GCA_017983955.1 Burkholderiaceae bacterium | reverse complement strand
TCCAGCAGGCGAGTGCGGTTAGACGCCAACCAAGTAAACAGCCGTCCGCGTATCAGCAGGGCGCCACGGCTGGTATCCGTAGGACTTTGCGCGTCGCGTCGCTGTTTGAGTCGCGCTCGTAAGGGGACTGCGTTATTCTGTGTGGTATTCATGGGCAATGTCAGGAGATTGAGGCGATATGGTGGTTAACAGTCAACGGTATCAGAAAAACCAGAACTTTTCTGGGGCACGTGCTGCACGTCGCCATAAGTTGGGCGTATGGCTGGCCTTGTCTATCGGGCTGACGGCCTGCGCTGGTGCGGAAAAGCCTGCAGTTTCAGCGGATCAGACGACTGGCGTGCTTAGCCCCAATGTGGCGGCTCAGGTTCAGAATAGTAACCAGTTGCTGGCGACGGCTAGTTCAGCGGCTGTCGTGCCACCGTTAGCGCCTGTGGTGGTACCAGCTGCCGCGCGGCAGGCCGTGGTTGATGCACGTGCTGCCATGCAGAAAAAGCAATGGCCATCTTTAAAAACCTTGGTGCCAGTTGCACAAGATGACACGGTTCTGGGAACCTACGCCAACTATTGGCTATTGCGCCAGCAAATCCTGGACAGTGCCCAGCCTGTACCCGATGCGCAAATCCAGCAGTTTATGCAGGTCAATCAGGACGACTATCTGGCGGACAAAATCAAGGGTGACTGGATAGTGGCGGCTGTGCGTTCCGGCAATTATTCCTTGGGGCTGAATCTGGCACCGGTGGTTAGCAGTAACTCGCATATTGACTGTTCGCTATTGCTGGCGCGTCAGCAAACCAAAAAGCCTGTGAATGCCGAACAAGCCATGGGCGCCTTCCAGCCTAATCGCTCCTGCTGGTCTATGTTGGATCAGTTTGCCAGCAGCAAAATTGTTGCTTGGAAACATCTGGAACCTGTCTTACGGGCTAGCCTAGAGGAAAACAAGCCAGCGACTTCACAGCGCTTGGCAGCCGTTATGTTTAATGGGGCGGAAATGGTGCAGTACGCCGCCTTGATGAAAAACCCCAAAAAATGGCTGGCTGGACGTGCGGCTCCCAAAGGCAGGGCGGAAACTGAACTGGTGACCTTGGCGCTATCGCGTCTGGCGCGTGGTTCGGAACGCGATGCCAATGCCGCTTATGTCGAAAGCCAGTGGGCGCATGCTGTCCCCAAGGCCAACCTGGAGTGGGTCTGGAGCCAGTTCGGGCTAGTGTCAGCTCTGAATGTAGAGCCACAGGCGGCGAATTGGTACAGGCGCTCGGGTAATGCCAGGCTGACCGATTACAACCATGCATGGCAGGTGCGTTCCGAATTACGGCAACGCACCATAGACTGGGATATGGTTGCCAAATCCATACGCCGCATGTCGGCAAAGCAGGCTGCTGAACCCGTTTGGGTGTATTGGTATGCCCGCGCTTTACAGGCCAGTGGTAATCAGAAGGCCGCCTCGCAGCATTACGCCTCTATCTCGACAGAGCTTAGTTTTTATGGGCAACTGGCCAGCGAAGAGCTGGGTGTATTGCAGGCGGTGCCATCCGCTCCCGCGCCGGTAACGGCGACCGAACTCCTTGCGGCTCGTAGCAACACAGGCTTGCAGCGGGCGATAGCCTTGTTTGATCTGGGCTGGCGTCCAGAGGCCGTGCCAGAATGGAACTTTGCCTTGCGCGGCATGACGGATCGGCAACTATTGGCCGCCGCAGAACTGGCGCGCCAAGAGCATATCTACGACAGGGTGGTGAACACCTCGTTGCGCACCCAAAGCGATATCGACTTCAGCCAGCGTTTTATTGCCCCCTTTGAAGGCAAGGTCACAGAAAAAGCGCGCTTGGTGAATTTGGACCCTGCGTGGGTCTATGGCCTGATCAGGCAGGAGTCGCGCTTCATTACCGATGCGCGCTCCCACGTTGGTGCGTCGGGCCTAATGCAGTTGATGCCGGCGACAGCCAAGTGGGTAGCTAAAAAAATTGGCATGCAAGGCTTCACTCCATCATCGGTTAATGATTTTGATACCAATACGATACTGGGCACCAGCTATCTAAGCATGGTCTTGGGGAATTTGGGTGGTTCCGAGGTTCTGGCCTCTGCCGGTTATAACGCTGGACCGGGTCGCCCTGTTCAGTGGCGCTCTAAATTGCTGGGGCCTGTCGAAGGCGCTATCTTTGCTGAAACCATACCCTTCACCGAAACTCGTATGTATGTAAAGAACGTGTTGTCGAATGCCACTTATTACGCCGCCATGTTCAGTGGGCAGCCGCATTCGTTGAAACAGCGCTTGGGGACAATCTCTCCCGCACCCAGTAAGCAAGTCGCCTTACCGTAATGTATTTTTATGAGTAAAGAACGTCAGGCTGATGCCGCTACGCAAGGCTTGCAGGTATACGTGGTGGGTGGGGCCGTTCGGGACCAACTGCTGGGTCTGCCCGCAGGCGACCGTGACTGGGTGGTGGTCGGTGCTAGCCCCGAAACCATGGCAGCACGTGGTTTTTTACCGGTGGGCGGCGACTTCCCCGTTTTCTTGCATCCCGTCACCCGCGAAGAGTATGCGTTGGCGCGCACCGAAAGAAAATCCGGACGAGGCTATAAAGGATTTACCTTTTATACCGGCACCGACGTCACTCTAGAGGACGACTTGCAACGGCGTGACCTGACGGTTAATGCCATTGCACAAGCGCCAGATGGGCATCTAATAGATCCCTTGCGCGGCCAGGACGATATACGCGATAAAGTCTTGCGCCATGTCGGCCAGGCCTTTAGCGAAGATCCCGTACGCTTGTTACGCCTGGCCCGATTCGCCGCCCGTTTCCACGACTTCTCCATCGCCGAGGACACCTTACATCTGGCTCGCCAGCTAGTGGACGACGGTGAAGTGGATACCCTGGTGCCAGAAAGAGTATGGCAGGAAGTGGCGAAGGGCTTAAGGGCAGGCCAGCCTGGCCGCATGTTTCAGGTGTTGCACAGCACCGGCGCCTTAGCGCGTGTCATGCCCAGTCTGGTCTATACCGATCAGATCAGTTCTGAACTAGCCTGCGCAGTGGCATCAGGCCTTAGCCTACCGGTATGTTTTGCCTTATTGTGCCGACACTCTTCACAGCCAGAAACCATAGGCGCACATATACGTGCCCCCAGCGACTGCCAGGATTATGCGCGGCTATTGCCTATAGTGTTGAAGGGGTTGGGGTTTGGGCAGGTTAACAACGAGCCTGTTGTACAGAACCCTAGTCAGTCACCATTGCAGTGGCTGGATCTGATGGAGCGCTGCGATGCCCTGCGTAAGCCAACTAGGTTTCTAGAGCTGATAGCAGCCACGACTTGCATAGAGTCTGGTGATAGGGAAAGCGCTGCGGGTGGTCTGTCAGAACTAGAGGTCTGGCAGCGTAGAGTCGCAGCCATCCGAGGCATAGATGCTGGGGCAATTGCCAGTCAGTATGTTGGTAATCCGCAAGGGATTAAGCAGGCTATGCGAGAGGCCAGACTGGCCGTCTTAAAAGACCTGCCCTGAATTCGCGCCTAGTCCGGAGTAGTTTCTTAAGCATTATCGGCCGTCAACCGTCGCAATCACTCTGCACCCCCGCTTCGCAAAGGGTGCTGCCGTGATCGCAACGTTTGCCTGCCTAGTGGGCAAGACAGAAGAAGTCACCGAAGTAGCGTCACGAGCTAACCTAGCCGCCCCTAAAGGTCCTGTTCTAATCTTGCAATTAGCCCGTAGTGGCGGGACCTTGCGGGAGTGGCTTCGCGTAGCGCGCCACAGAGCAAGGTGCCCGGCACAGCGGGCGAACGTACCTACAAGACCGGCAATGTCACACGTAAATACGAACGTACCTACAAGACCAGCAATGTCACACGTAAGTACGAGAACGTACCTACAAGACCAACAACGCTACTTACTTACTGACAATAATAGTCCGTGTAGCACTAAGCTTAGTAGCACCTTCCTTGAACACCTTAATCGTCACCTGGCGTGCCACCAAACCATTGGGCAACGGCACCTGGCCATGCACCTGAGTGAACTGCTCTAGCGCCATATCAAACCTAGGCAAATCGATATTCACCACATTGCCGTTCGGATAGCGTCCATTAACCACCAGTTCAATTTGACCGTTGAACCGATCAGACTTGTCCTTGTCCTGCATCAGCAGAATCTCGTAAGCCAATTGCCCTTCAACATTCTTGAACGTAGCTGCACGTATACCAGGCGAAGTGCCGCGAGGATCTGCAGGCATGGCATCCGCCAGCAACTGTATATCCTGAGTCAGACGGGTCGACTTTTCTTTTTCCTGCTCCAGGCTTGTGGTGATGACTTCATGATTAGCGCGTAATTCGGTCAACTCGTGAGTCTGCTGGTTCAATTGCGCCTGCAGGCGTTGCTTGTCCATGTTTGCGCTATTCAGGTCATAGTGCAATTGCTCGGACTGTTCTACGGTCAGGCGAGTGGGGCCGTAGCTTTTTTGCAGAAACAATAATCCACCTGAACCCAGAATTATGCCTGTCAGCATCAGCACTAGCCATCTAGGTACGCGGCGCGAGCGGCGGGAGTTGCCATAGGCGGTGGGTTTAAAGGCGTTTCGTTTGTATGAAGCAGCCATGAAAATTCCTGTGTTGCGGGACAGTAGATGCGGCCATCTTACTGTCGAAAACATTAAAGCATAAACGGATATTACGCTGTGTGAGGTGTTTTGCTGCCCTTGGTTGCCCCTTGCTAGATTTAGATACAGACTGGCAAGTGCGGCTGGGAATCAGTGTAGCTTGATGATCACGGGCAGGTGTAGTGTCACTATGGTGTATTTAAATCCTGATTTAACTGCTGCAGTCTGGACGGCGTGCCTACGTCGGTCCAACGGCCTATATGGTGTTGACCGCTGACCAGCCCCAGGTGCATGGCCTGGCGCAGCAAGGGTGCCAATGGGGCAGGCTGGCCGCGTTTAAGGTTCTGGAATAAGGATGGTTGATATATCCCTACGCCGGTAAAGGTCAGGCTTGTCGTCGTAAGGGACTGTGGTTGGTCGCAGACCAGATTGTCAGCGCCCAGGGTAAAGTCACCTTTAGGGTGGTGCTCGGGGTTATCCGCTAACAGCAACCACGCCAATAGTCCACGGGCTTGCACGGCAGTGGCTTGTTGGATGGCATCATGTACGTTCCAGTCGCACCAAATGTCCCCGTTAATGACTAGAAATGGCTGGTCCTGGAAAAAGGGTAACGCCTGGGCGATGCCGCCTGCGGTTTCCAGCGGTGGGGCTTCCGGCGAGTAGCTGATGTTGGCGCCAAACTGGCTGCCATTCCCCAGGGCCTGTTCTATTTTCTGGCCCAGCCAGGCGTGGTTGATGACGATGTTAGTAACACCTGCATCCACCAGTTTTTCTATATGCCAGACAATTAAAGGCTTACCGCCAACCTTGAGTAAAGGCTTGGGGGTGGTGTCAGTCAGCGGACGCATGCGTTCTCCGCGACCGGCGGCCAGTATCATGGCGCGCATTAAAAGGTGTAGCCTGTTGTAACTTGGACGTTGTTCAGCTTGTCCAACACGCGTCGCAATGGCGCGAATACGCCATAACGGCTGGCGACCTGTCTGGCATAGGCATTGACGCGTGGGATGTGATCCAGATAGTGGTGTTTGCCATCGCGGTGGGAAAGCCTGGAAAATACGCCCAGTATCCGTAAATTACGTTGCAAACTCATCCATTCGTAGGCGCGGTGGAATTCGGCGAAGTCGTTGTCTACAGGCAGTTTGGCAGCACGGGCGGCTTCCCAGTAGCGTATGGCCCAGTCCAGTTGCTGGGGTTCTTCCCACGTCGTGCGGGCGTCCATCACCAGCGAAGCGATGTCGTAACTGATAGGGCCGGCCAGCGCATCCTGATAATCAATGATGCCAGGGCTAGCCGCTTGTGAACGATCAGCCTGAGCATCATCAAGTTGCCCGAAAACCATCAGATTAGGTGAGTGGAAATCACGGTGCACCAGCACTCTGGGTTGTTGGGCGGCATCGTTGATAAGCAGGGTGAAGGCTTGCTGCACTGTGGCCATGTCCTGATCATTCAGGGGGCTTTGGCAGTGTTGCGCTGCGTACCATTCGGGAAAAACACTAAGTTCTTGGAGCAGGCGGTCGCTGTCGTAAGCGGGCAACCCAGTGGTTGGGGCTTGCTGCATGTGTACCAGCGCCGTGATCGCATTTCGGTACAAGGCTTGCAACTGATGGTCGGACAGGCCAGCCTGTATCGCCTGATAGTAGGTCTGCTCGCCCAGATCCGACAGCAGCAAAAAGCCCTGCTCTGTGTCTTGTGCCAGTATCTGGGGGACGTTTAGGCCACCTTGCTGTAGCAAGCCGGTGACGTGCAGAAAGGGGCCGCAGTCTTCATGAGGCGGTGGTGCGTCCATGACGATGGCCGTTCCGGCGCCCGCGTCTATGCGGTAATAGTGCCGGAAACTGGCGTCGCTGGACGCGGTGCGCAGTGTATCTACGTCCAGGCTATGCGCGCTGGCTACGGTGGCAAGCCAGTTTTTTAGTACATGTAGGCGAATTTCGTTACTAGATTGTGCAGTGGCGGTCATAGTGTCAGGGTAAAGTGAAACGGAAAAAAACAGGCTGGTGCAACTATGCTGGCGTCAGCTTCTCTATAATACCGGGTTGCCAGTGTTATCGTCTGGCTTTGTGCCAAAATAGAGTCTGATTTTTCCGGAGACGAAATACTCGTGCGTTGGGTTTGGTGGGCAATTCCATTGGCGTTATGCGCCGCCACGTCGGTACAGGCACAGCAGGCCTCACCGGCTACTGTGGTGTCTGCTGCCTCGCCTGGCCTTAAAGTTAGCTCCAAGCTGGGGCTGCATAGCAATGTCGGTGACGATGAAATCGCTTCGTTCATGACTGCCGACAGCATGGAAACCGACAGTGATGGCAAGGCCATACTGAAGGGTAATGCCGAAGTTCGCCGCATTGATTCGGTAGTCAAGGGCGACCGCATAGAATACCAGCGCAGCACGGGCGATGTGCATGTGCGCGGCAATGGCCGCATGATGCAAGACGGCAGCATCGTCGTAGGTCCTGAACTGGACTACAACATCAACAGCGAATCAGGTAAGGTAACGACACCTGATTTTTGGTTAGGTGCCAACGCAGGCTCTGGTAAAGCCTCTAATGCCACAATGTTCAACAAGCAGCACATGCGTTTGAACGACGTCACCTATTCCGGCTGTCCTTGCCCTGATCCCGCTTGGTATATACGTTCGCCGCAGGTAGACCTGCATTTTGACGAAAACGAGGGCATAGCCCGTCATGGCACGCTGTTTTTCAAGGGTGTGCCCCTGATGTATTCGCCTTACCTTAGCTTTCCGATACGCAAGGAACGTAAGTCAGGCTTCTTGCTGCCTACCTATGGCACCACCAGCAAGGGCGGTTTTGATTTTTCCTTGCCTTATTATTTGAATTTGGCGCCTAATTACGACGCCACGATTACCCCGCGCATCATGAGCAAGCGCGGCGTACAGCTAGGTACTGAGTTTCGCTATCTGGGCAAACGTTATAGCGGACAGCTGTATGGCACGTATTTGCATAATGACCGGGTGGTAAATGACGACCGATGGTATTACGCCTGGCAGCATCGCCATGCTCTGGGTGGCGGCTTCAGCGCTAACGTGGATATCCGGCGTGTATCGGACGATGATTATTTTCGCGATTTTTCCAGTTTTGGTCTGAACGAAGCGACCAACACCTATCTGCCCAGCAGCGTAGGCCTGAACTGGGGTGGCAACAAGTATTTCAGCGCGTCTGTATACGCCCGTACCTACCAGACCTTGCAGGATCAGACCGCAAACTATTTGCGTCCACAATACAATAAGTTACCTGAGCTTTATGTGCGGGGCGCGCATTATGACTGGGGCGGTTTTGATGTCACCTCGGAAAATTACGCCACGCGTTTCCGTATGCCATTCTATTCAGGGCGGTTTTCAGAGTTTGATGCCTTTAGGGATACACGCATTGCCCCGAATGGGACGCGGTTTTCTTCCTACAATGCGGTGTCTTACCCCATAGTGCGACCAGGTTGGTATGTGACGCCTAAAGTGGGTGTGCACCTTAGCCAATACAATACAGATTGGTATGAAGACCAGCTTACTCAATTTGCTGGTAGGCCTAAAACACAATCCAGAGTTCTGCCCATAATGTCGGTGGACTCGGGCATGACCTTCGAGCGTCCTACTACCCTGTTTGGCAACGACTCTATACAAACCTTGGAACCACGGGTGTACTACCTGAAGGTTCCTTACAAAGATCAGTCCCAGATTCCGCTATACGACACCAGTATTGCCACATTTAACTTTGCCCAGGCGTTTGATGAAAACATCTTCAGCGGTGGCTGGGACAGGATTTCTAACGCTGATCAGCTCACTGTGGGGTTGACGACCCGGTGGTTGGATGAAGACACTGGTTTCGAACGGCTTTCCTTGTCGGCAGCCCAGCGTCTGTATTTTGAAGATCAGAAGGTCGCCCTTGGCCAGGAAAAGCTTAGAACCGATACTAAATCAGATTATTTGATGGGCGCCACCGCTGCCCTGACTGATAAGCTGAGTGTACGTTTCGATGCTCAATTCAACCCTGAAAATAATGATCGTAACCGCATGACGGCGGGCTTTCGTTGGGAACCTAAGCGTTTGGCTAACTTATCTGCCAGCTATCGCTACGAGCGTGATCCCAATGCTATTAGTGACCGTAATGCCTTGACCGATCCTAAAAGAACCCGCGAACAAGTGTCCTTATCTGGACAATGGCCATTAACCCGTAAGCTGTACGCTATGGGTCGAGTTGACTATTCCTTGCAAGAAAAGCGCTCTACCCAGTCCATAGTCGGCCTGGAATATAAGGGCGATTGCTGCTGGACAGGACGTGTCGTCATGCAGCGTTATGCCGTCTCCCAAGGGGACGCCAATAGCGCGATATTTTTCCAGCTGGAATTGTCTGGCTTAGGTTCTATAGGAACCGACCCCATGGGCTTGCTGCGAGATCGCATCTCTGGCTACCAGTCCATCAATCCACCTGTACCCGAACAAACCACCTTCGAGAGGTATGAATAATGCGTAGTTTGCATGCAAAGCGCCGCCTTGCGTCCGTCCTGATACCAGTACTAAGCGTGGCTTTGCCTTGTGGGGCGTGGGCCGCCGATGCAACAAGCAAGGCTGCAACCAAACCCGTGCAACAGACCAGCGCTGCATCGCCGCAGTTTGTTGATGGTATAGCCGCTGTTGTGAACAAGAACGTCATTACACTGCGTCAGGTCGAGACCGCGCTGGGTAGTGCGACGGCCCAGCTCAGGGCGCAGAACATCCCCGTGCCTGATCACGCTACGTTGCAGAAGCAAGTTTTGCAACGCATGATCGCCGAGGAACTAGAAAGCCAGGAAGCCGATCGTCTAGGAATTAAGGTCAGTGACGCCCAGTTGGATCAGGCTGTGCTGTCCATTGCTGAACGCAATCGTATCAGCCTGGACAAGTTGCGCCAGGAAGTTGAAAGGTCCGGCACGCCGTGGGCGGAATATCGTGAGTCTCTTCGCCAAGAGGTGCGCACAGACATGCTTAGGCAGCGCATGGTGGACAACACAATTACCATTTCTGATGCTGAAGTGGATGCGTTTTTACGCAACGAAGGTCAGGCGATAAATACGCCACCGCCACAGCAGGCTCAACAGCCGGCAGCATCGGCACCTGTGCAACAAAGCGGCCCTGTGGTTCTGGGGCTGGCGCAAATTTTAGTGGCTGTGCCTGAAGGCGCATCGCCTGGTCGGATCAAGGAACTGCGCCAAAAGGCCGAATCACTGTTGGCGCGTGTGCGTGGCGGTGCGGATTTTGCCGGGGTAGCCGCATCGTCGTCAGATGGTACTGAAGCTTTGCAGGGCGGCGAGCTGGGCGTGCGTCCAGCAGAGGGCTGGCCCGACTTGTTTTTGCAGGCCACGGAAAATGTGCAGCAAGGCCAGGTCAGCGGTATTGTTCAAAGCGGAAATGGCTTTCATATCTTGAAGGTACTGGTTCGTGGTCAGGCTGGCCAGGGGCGGCCCCAGGCGACTACAGCGCCTACTGCGCCGTCCTTCCAGCCCGAGCAGTCAGCCATGCCCGAACAAGGCCCCATGATGGTCACCCAGACGCATGCGCGTCATATCCTAATCAAAACCTCCAAGGTCGTCACCGAGCAACAGGCTGAGACACGGCTTAGGCAGTTGCGTCAACGTTTAGTGAATGGCGAGAAGTTTGAAGATTTAGCTAAACGTAATTCGGATGACTCCTCGGCGCCTCAGGGCGGGGATCTGGGTTGGTTGACTCCAGGTGAAACTGTGCCCGCCTTCGAGCAAGCCATGAATGCCCTGGAACCGGGTCAGATCAGTGAGCCTGTGCAGTCGCAGTTTGGCTGGCATCTGATACAGGTGCTGGAGCGCCGTACTAAGAACATGGAAAATGAATTCCGCCGCATGCAGGCGCGTCAATTGTTGTTCCAGCGTCGGGTCGAGCCTGCCCTCGAAGATTGGCTAGGCCAGTTGCGTGGTCAGGCGTATATCGACAATAGGCTGGATCCAGCTCTTAGCAGCGGACGTCGTTAATTCCTATGAATCATCAAGCACGTAAGCGTTTCGGCCAGCATTTTCTAACCGATGAAGGCGTCACTGACGCCATCGTTCGGGCGATTGCTCCCCAACGCGATGACACGGTGGTAGAGATAGGCCCTGGCCTATCCGCCTTGACCGCGCCCCTGCTGGATAAGCTGGATCATTTGACCGTGGTGGAAATTGACCGTGACCTGGCGGGGCGACTGCGCCATCAGTATCCGGAGACTCAACTAACCGTAGTCCAGGCCGACGCCTTGCAGGTGGATTTTTCTGACCTGGGTACTGGCTTACGCGTTGTTGGTAATCTGCCTTACAACATCTCCAGTCCTTTGTTGTTTCACCTGCTGAACTACGCTGATCAGGTGCTGGATCAGCATTTTATGCTGCAAAGGGAGGTCATAGACCGCATGGTGGCTCAGCCTTCTACGAGCGATTACAGCCGCTTGTCGGTCATGCTGCAGTCTCGTTACAGCATGGAAAAGTTGTTTGATGTACCGCCTGAAGCTTTCGATCCACCACCGCGTGTGGTGTCGGCGGTGGTACGTATGGTGCCTTTGCCTGCTAACCGTTTGACCCCGAAAAGCCAGGGCGCTTTCGCGTCCGTGGTGGCTCGCGCCTTTGCTCAGCGTCGCAAGATGTTGCGCCGTGGCCTGGGTGAGTGGACGGCACTGATAGATTGGGAAGGATTGGGGATAGCCCCCACGTCGCGGGCCGAAGAACTATCGGTGGCGCAGTTTATTGGCTTGTCTGATCATCTGCTGGCGGCGGGTGTGCTTAAGTAAGTCTGGCCAGTATTAGCCAAAAAACCAGTAACAGACCCCGATAGACGCCAGTACCCCGGCCAGGTCGGCCACCAGTGCGCAACCCACGGCGTGTCTGGCTCGTTGTATGCCGACGGCGCCAAAGTACACCGCCAGCACGTAAAACGTGGTTTCGGTGCTGCCCTGTACGGTAGCGGCCAATAACGCCGGGAAACTATCTACCCCAAAGTGCTGCATGGTTTCTATCAGCATGGCGCGTGCGGCGCTGCCAGAGAAGGGCTTGACCAAGGCAGTGGGCAAGGCGTCCACAAAGCGGGCATCCAGGCCGCCTGCGTTGACCATCCACCGTATCCCATCCAGCGCAGCGTCTAGTGCCCCTGAGGCCCTTAGAACGCCGATGGCGCATAGCATAGCCACCAGGTAGGGCAACAGGTTCTTGGAGATGTCGTAGCCTTCTTTGGCGCCTTCCACAAAGGACTCATAGAGCGGCACCTTTTTCCAGGCCCCTGCCAGCAAAAAAATCATGATGATGACAAACAGGGTCAGGTTGCCCAGCAGCGATGATACGGCGGCAATGGCGGCGCTGCTAAGCGTGGCCAGGGTCGCCATAAAGAGCCCCAGGCCCAGCACCATAGTGCCCAACCAGGCCAATACCACTGGATCGTGCAGTCTTATCCGTTGCATCAGGGCGACCGACAGCAGACCGGCCAGCGATGAGGCGGTGGTAGCCAATAATATAGGCAAGAAAACTAGCGTGGGGTCGGGCGCGCCTTGCTGGGCACGGTACATGAAAATGCTGACCGGCAGCAAGGTCAAGGACGATGCATTAAGTACCAAAAACAAGATTTGCGCATTGGTGGCCGTTTCCGGGCTGGTGTTCAGGGTTTGCAGTTCACGCATGGCCCGCAGGCCTATGGGGGTAGCGGCGTTATCCAGCCCTAAGCCGTTGGCGGCAAAGTTCAGGGTGATCAGGCCCAGCGCCGGATGGCCTGCCGGCACCCCGGGCATCAGACGACGAAACAAGGGCGCCAAGGCGCGTCCCAGCAGATTGATCAGGCCCGCGCCTTCGGCAATACGCAAAAAACCCATCCACAGGGTTAGCGTGCCAAATAACAGCAGCATTAGCCTGACGGACAGGTCTGCCATATCGAACAGGCTGGCAACGATGCGAGCAAATACCGCCGGGTCGTCCAGCATCAGCCATTGGTACAGCCCCGATAAAGAGGCGATAACAAAAAATGCCAACCAGAGGGTATTGAGCATGGCGTCTTGACGTCAGGCGGGTGCGGTTAGTCTTGCCTGCCTTTGCGCTGTATCAGCTCGATTTTGTAGCCATCAGGATCTTCAACAAAGGCAATCACGGTTTGGCCGTGCATCATGGGGCCAGCTTCGCGAACCACTTTGCCGCCTTTTTCCTTGATGCGGGCACAGGCGTCGTAAGCGTCTTCGACTTCCAGGGCGATGTGACCGTAGGCATTGCCCAGGTCGTAGGTGCTGGTGTCCCAGTTGTGGGTCAGTTCAAGGACGGCACCTTCGCTTTCATCCTGATAGCCGACAAAGGCCAGGGTGAATTTGCCATCGGGGTAATCGCTGCGACGCAACAAACGCATGCCCAGAACATCGGTGTAAAACGCCAATGAACGATCAAGATCGCCGACGCGCAGCATGGTGTGTAGTAAACGCATGTAAGGTTTCTCCTAGAGCAGTGGTAACGAGCCGGGATTGTGTTGGCGCAAGGCGTTGCGCGCTGGTTCGAAGTCAGGCATTAGCCGTTCGACTTCACGCCAGAAGTTTTTGCCATGGTTCATTTCACGCAGGTGCGCGACTTCATGGGCAATCACATAATCAATCACGGAATGGTTGAAGTGTATCAGGCGCCAGTTCAGCATGATGTTGCCGTTGCTGCCGCAGGAACCCCAGCGGGTGGTGGCCGACGATAGCCGCCAGCGCTGCATGCTTAGCTGGCCTTTATCCAGAAAGTGCTGCAGGCGTTGCTCGAACCAAAGGCGAGCTTGCTGTTGCAGCCAGGCGTGCACGCTGTCGCGCACGCGTTCGCGACTGGCGTCGCCGGGTAATGATAGGGTCAGAATGTCGCCGTGGGCGGGCGCTAAGGGCTGACCATGAAACACATGTTCTTGGATGCTGGCGTCCAATTGCAGGTGGATACGGGCGCCCATATAGGGCATGATGCCGCCGGTTTCCCACTGTGTGGTTGCGGTAGCCAGTTGCGCCTGCCGCTGTTGGCGCGTTTTTAGCTTATCCAGTATCCAGGTGGCACGTTCGGTGACGGCGGCATCTATTTGGGACAAGGTAACCCAACTGGGGGCGCGAATTTGCAAGCCATCGTCGTTAACGACCAAGCCTATGCTTTTGCGCCGTGAGCGTATCACGACAAAACCTATGGTTTGTTGAGGTGTATGTACTTCCCGCCAGCGCGCGCCGCTGGGCAGTGCTGGCGGCGGTGTTATGACCAGAGGCTGGGGGTGGTTTGCTATCGCCGAGCTGACAGGATTAGCCTGCGGTGTAGGTTTGGCGGCAGGACAGTCGCCGCCACCAAACAAATCAAGTTGTTCAACGCGACCCATAGCGTTCTGGATTCAGCACCCGCATTTCGCCTTCTATCCAGTCTTGGACCTGTTGATTAACGTCTTCGGCCTTGCGTCCCTGGGTGGGAATCAAGGGGCCTATGGAAACGGTAATCAATCCTGGTTTTTTAAGGAAGGCCTTGCGCGGCCACAGTTCCCCGGCATTATGGGCAATAGGAATGACAGGCACGCCAGTGCGCGTCGCCAGCAGGGAGCCGCCTAGTTTATAGCGCCCGGCTTTGCCTGCGGGAATACGCGTGCCTTCTGGAAACAGCAAGGGCCAGCGTCCTTCGTTCAGACGTAGCTGACCAATTTTTACGACCTGCTCGAAGGCGTCCCGGCCTTTGGAACGGTCTATGGGTATCATATTCAGCAGCGCCAGGCCCCAACCAAAAAAAGGCACGCGGTGCAGCTCGCGCTTGTACACAAAGCACACTTCGCGGGGCAGGTAAGCGGCGAAAAACATGGTTTCCCAAGCGGACTGGTGCTTGGATAAGATCACGGCGGGTCCATCGGGCAGGTTTTCTGCACCCTTGATTTCCCACCGCAGGCCCAAAATAACTTTGGCGCCCCAGATACCCAGCCAGGGCCAGCCGGTGATGAATTTATAGCGCCAGCGTAGGGGCATGATCGCCATCAGCACCGATACCAGGGCATAGGGAATGACCGTGATCAGCAGGAATAATTGATACAGTACAGCGCGTATTATGGCCATTCCTAGTCCTCGGAAAGCAGAGCGTCAACGACGGCGGCCAGGTCATCCCTGACCTGGGTGCCTGCGGGCAGGTTGCCCTGACTAAGCGTGTGTTGACCTTTGCCGGTCAGTACCAACCATGGTGCGCAGCCTGTTTCGGCAGCCGCTTGCAGATCGCGTAAAGAATCGCCTATGGCTGGTACGCCAGCCAGGTTAATTTCATAGCGTCTGGCGATGTCATGGAACAGGCCGGGTAGTGGCTTGCGGCAGCCGCAACCATCGTCTGGACCGTGAGGGCACAGAAAAACGGCGTCGATCAGACCGCCTGCTGCCGCCACTTCGCGGCGTAGCTTGGCATGTATGCTGTTTAAGGTGTCCATGCTGAACAGACCACGCCCCACGCCAGACTGATTCGTGGCGATCACCACCCGCCAGCCATTGCGTGACAAGCGGGCAATGGCTTCGGCACTACCAGGCAGCGCATGCCATTCGTCCGGGCTTTTGATGAAGGCATCGCTATCGTGGTTGATGACGCCATCGCGGTCAAGAATAACGAGTTTCACTGGGCTAACCTGGAAATGTCTGCCACCTGATTCATGACGTGATGTAAATCGTTCAGCAAGGCCAGACGATTATTACGCACAGCGGCATCGTCTGCCATGATCATGACATCGTTGAAAAAGCCGTCTACGGCGTCTTTGGCCTGTGCCAGCGTGGCCAGACTGGCCGTAAAGTCGCCACTGGCCAACTGTTGCATGGCCTGGGGTTTCAGTCCTGCAATCACCGTAGCCAAATGCTGTTCGGCGGGTTCGCTAAGCAGTTGTGTATTGACCTGGCCAGGGATAGCGTCAGCCTTTTTCAGTAGGTTGCTGATGCGTTTGTTGGCAGCAGCCAGGCTAGCAGCTTCTGGCATTTGCGAAAAACGCACGCAGGCCTGAATACGGCTATGCACCTGGTGCACGGCAGGTTGCAGTGCCAGTACGGCATCAACCACGCTGCGATCAAACTCGCCTTGCAACTGGTTGCGCAGGCGTTCGTAAATGAAGTCGGTTAAGCCTGACAAGGTGTCGTCGCTTAGGCTGCCGGCAGGGAACTGACTGGCGGCGGTGCTCAGCAAGCCGGGCAGTGTCAAGGTGTTGCTGTCGGTTACGGCCAGATAGCCGCCAGCGGCAAGCTGTTCCAGCGCACTGATGATGCCCAGGGCGGCACGGCGCAAGCCAAAGGGATCGCGTTCGCCGGTGGGTATCAGGCCTATGCCCCAGATGCCCACCAAGGTTTCGGCGCGATCGGCAATGAATAACAGGGCGGCAGTCAGGGTGGCATCGTTGACTGGCGTATCCAGGCGTATGCGGTACTGATTTTTTAGCGCCAGGACCACGTCGTCGGCTTCGCCATCTGCCTGGGCGTAGTAAGCGCCTATAACACCTTGTAGCTCGGGAAATTCACCCACCATATTCGAGCCCAAGTCGGCTTTAGCCAACAAGGCGGCCCGGTCAGCGTGGTCGGCATTGGCACCCAACTGATTTGCCAGGTAGCGGGCGGTATGACGCACTCGGTCAGCGCGTTCCAACTGTGAACCCAGCTTGTTGTGATACACGCTGTTGGCCAGGCTGGCAACTCGGTCGGCCAACGGCATTTTGCGATCGGTTTCATAGAAGAACTGGGCATCGGCCAGACGTGGGCGTACCACGCGTTGGTTGCCTTCTATGATGTGTACAGGGTCGTCAGCCTGCATATTGCTGACGATAAGAAATCTGTGGGTCAGCGCACCGGTTTCCGGCTGGAACAGTGGGAAATACTTTTGATTCAGACGCATGGTCAGAATCAGGCATTCAGGCGGTACCTGTAGGAAAGCCTCTTCGAACTCGCCCAAATAGACCGTGGGGTGTTCTACCAGCGCTGTGACCTCATCTAGCAAGGCAGTTACTTCAGCGTCATCGCCTATGGTGGCGCCCAGAGCCTGAGCCTGCTGTTGCAGTTGTTGGGCGATCAATTCACGCCTGGCGGTAAACGAAGCAATCACCTGGGCCTCGCGTAATTGCTGTTCGTAGCTGTTGGCGCTATGGATTTGAATCGCGCCTGTGGACATAAAGCGGTGTCCCTGGGTGCTGCTGCCTGACTGTAGACCCAGAGCCTGCACAGGCACTACTTGCTCGCCCCAGAGGGCGATAAGCCCATGGGCTGGACGGACAAAGCGCACGCTGGTGACTCCGTCACCCAACTGATAGCGCATGACCTTGGGGATAGGTAGATGGGTCAGGGCATAGTCCAGGGCCTGTTGCAGGCCAACTGCCAGTAGCGCGCCTGCAGCAGTGCCATGGGCGTACAAATAGTCTTGCTTGCCATCGGATTCGCGCACTAGGTCAGCTGCGCCTAAGTGGCCCAGACCCTTGGAGTCCAGCTTACGAGTCAGCGCGGGCGTGAATTCGCCGCTTTCTGTCAGGCCAATTTTGGCCGGCATCAGCTTTTCGGTGTAGGCCAAGTCAGGGGCCTGATTCAGGACGGCGCTGAACGTAACCGCCAGGCGGCGTGGCGTGGCAAAGTCAGTGACTACGCAGCCTTCAGCCAGCAAGTGGTTTTCATCCAGAATTTTGCGCAAGCCTTCGGCAAAGGCCAGACCTAGTTTATTTAGGGCCTTGGGCGGCAATTCTTCAGTTAGCAGTTCTATCAGCAGGGGCTGGGGCGATGCATGTGTGGCTGTCATAGGTCAGCCTTGGCATCGGTGCGTTTGCCTAGCATGGGAAATCCTAGTTTTTCGCGTGAATCAAAGTAAGCCTGCGCCACGGCACGGGACAGATTGCGTATGCGGCCTATATAGGCGGCGCGCTCGGTAACGCTGATGGCATTACGGGCATCCAGCATATTGAAGGTGTGCGCGGCTTTCAGCGTGGCCTCGTAGGCAGGCAGAGCCAGCGGCACCTCTATCAGGCGGCTGGCCTCGGCTTCATAATCGCTGAAGTGGGCAAACAGCATGGTGGTGGACGCGTATTCGAAGTTGTAGGTGGATTGCTCGACCTCGTTCTGATGAAATACATCGCGGTAATACACCTTGCCGCCATCTGGGTTCACCGTCCAGACCAAGTCATAGACGCTTTCTACGCCTTGCAAATACATGGCCAGGCGTTCTAGGCCGTAAGTGATTTCGCCAGTAGCGGGCACGCAGTCCAAACCGCCCACTTGTTGGAAGTAGGTGAATTGGGTGACTTCCATGCCGTTGAGCCAGATTTCCCAGCCCAGACCCCAGGCGCCCAACGTGGGGTTTTCCCAGTCGTCTTCGACGAAGCGGATATCGTGTTCCTGGGGATTGATGCCCAGCGCTTTAAGCGAGCCTATATATAGATCAATAATGTTAGGCGGCGCAGGTTTAAGCACCACCTGGAATTGGTAGTAATGCTGCAGACGATTGGGGTTTTCGCCATAACGTCCGTCTTTGGGACGTCGCGATGGTTGCACATAGGCGGCGCGCCATGGTTCCGGGCCTATGGCTCGAAGGAAGGTGGCGGTGTGCGAAGTGCCTGCACCGACCTCCATATCGTAAGGTTGCAGCAGTGCGCAACCCTGGGCGTCCCAGTATTGCTGGAGCGTTAAAATAATGTGCTGAAAGGTAAGCATAAAAGAAAAGACCAATAAAGCGAAGCCAGCAAAGTATTCGATTTTAGCTGGTTTACGCCGGTAGCAGGCAGGCCCTGCCGCGGGGCGCCGTGCAATTGGTCGTATGATATTAGCTTACTAGCGTTTTTAACAGGCGCGCCGCGCCCCTTGTCCTTAGGAATACCTTATGTCTGATCTGGTAAAAATAGAAATCATTGATCGTATTCAGGTTATTACGGTAAACCGCCCACAGGCGCGTAACGCCATTAATTACGAAACCGCCCATGAGTTGGCGGCGGCTTTCGACCAATTGGATGCCAATGACGATGTGGTCATCGGTGTACTGACGGGGGCCGGGAATACTTTTTCATCAGGCATGGACTTGAAAGCCTTTGCTCACAATGGTCAGCGCCCACTGGTCGAGGGACGCGGTTTCGCAGGCCTGTGCGAAAGGCCTCCTCGTAAGCCCATGATAGCCGCCGTCGAGGGCTACGCCCTGGCTGGTGGCTGTGAAATGGCCTTGGCCTGTGATTTGATTATTGCCGCCAATAACGCTAACTTTGGTTTGCCTGAAGTCAAGCGCGGTATTGTGCCCGGAGCCGGCGGCATGTTGCGTTTGCCCAGCCGCATTCCCTATCATATTGCCATGGAAGTGGTGTTGACTGGCGATATGTTGCCAGCCGAACGTGCCTTTCAGTTTGGTCTGGTAAACCGTTTGGTTGAGCCTGGTCAGGCCTTGGAAGTTGCCCTGAAACTGGCCGCCAGCATTGCTCAGAACGGGCCTTTGGCAGTACAAACCGCCAAGCAGATCATTACGGCATCACGCGACTGGAGCCAGGCCGATATGTTTGACCTGCAACGCCCCAGGGTTGCGCATATCTTCACGTCTGCCGACGCCAAAGAAGGTGCAACTGCTTTTGCCGAGAAACGCGAGCCAGTGTGGCAGGGCAAGTAAGCCCAGTAGCTCTTCGATTAACTCTTACGGTATTTGATCTTTATGACCACCACTATCCAGGAAAGCGACCTGATCCAGTCTATAGCTGATGCGGTTCAGTTCATCAGCTATTACCATCCCGCCGACTTTATCCAGCACTTGGCCCGCGCCTACGAGCGCGAGGAAAGTCCAGCCGCCAAGGATGCCATTGCGCAAATCCTGACCAATTCGCGTCTATGCGCCGAAGGCCACCGTCCTATTTGCCAGGATACCGGCGTGATCAATGTGTTCCTGAAGGTGGGCATGGGGGTACGTTTCAATACCCAGAGCAGCCTGCAGGACCTGTGTGACGAGGGCGTGCGTCAGGGTTATTTGAATCCAGACAACCCATTACGGGCGTCGATACTGACCGACCCCTTGTTCACGCGTAAAAATACCCGTGACAACACACCCTGTATCGTCAATGTGGAATTGGTTCCAGGCAATACCGTGGATATTCAGGTGGCTGCCAAGGGTGGTGGCTCTGAAAATAAAGCCAAGTTCGCCATGCTTAACCCCAGTGACTCCCTGATCGATTGGGTGATGAAAACAGTACCTGAAATGGGCGCGGGTTGGTGTCCTCCGGGTATGTTGGGGATAGGCGTAGGTGGCACGGCAGAAAAAGCCATGCTGATGGCCAAAGAAGCCCTGATGGAAGACATAGACATGTACGAGCTGTTGCTGCGTGGTCCGCAAAACAAGCTCGAAGAACTGCGCATAGACCTGTATCAAAAGGTCAATGCACTGGGCATAGGCGCTCAAGGCCTGGGTGGCCTGACTACGGTGCTGGATGTAAAAATCAATACCTTCCCCACCCACGCAGCCTCCAAGCCCGTGGCCATGATCCCCAACTGCGCTGCGACGCGTCATATTCACTTTACATTGGATGGTTCTGGACCTGCCGAACTTACACCGCCGGCCCTGTCTAGCTGGCCAGATGTGAATTGGGCGCCTGACTACAACAAGTCCTTGCAAGTGGATTTGAATACCTTGACCAAGGAACAGGTAGCCAGTTGGAAGCCAGGGCAAACCTTACTGCTGTCCGGCAAAATGTTGACTGGCCGTGATGCTGCCCATAAACGCATCCAGGAAATGCTAGAGCGCGGTGAACCTTTGCCCGTAGACTTCACCAATCGCGTGATTTATTACGTGGGCCCCGTAGATCCGGTAGGTGCCGAAGTGGTTGGCCCTGCAGGTCCTACAACTGCCACGCGCATGGACAAATTCACGGACATGATGCTGACGCAAACCGGTTTGATTTCCATGATAGGCAAGGCCGAACGTGGTCCTACCGCGATAGAATCCATAAAACGCAATGGTTCAGCTTATTTGATGGCAGTGGGCGGCGCGGCTTATTTGGTCTCTAAGGCCATACGCGGCGCCAAAGTCGTTGGTTTCCAGGACCTGGGCATGGAAGCAATCTATGAGTTTGACGTGATCGATATGCCAGTGACGGTGGCGGTAGATTCCACCGGTACGTCGGTCCACAACACGGGCCCCAGTCAGTGGCGCGCTCGCGCTACTGAAATTTCCCTGGTGGCGGTGTAAAAGCGAAAATCAGGCGCTAGGTAGTAGACTTAGCGCCTGATCCGCACAGGCGGCCAACAAGGTTTGCAGATTGCCTTGTGCCAGTTGCAAGCCAGGTGCTAAATCAGCTAATGGCTGCAGCACAAAAGCCCGCTGATGCATGCGCGGATGGGGCACTATCAAGTCAGGCTCGGCGATGGTAGCCGTACCAAATAACAGCAAATCCAGATCCAAGGTCCGTGGCGCGTTGTGCCAGGGGCGCTCGCGTCCATGCTGCTGCTCTATGGATTGCAGAAGTGTTAGTAATTGCCTGGCGCTTAAGGTGGTGTGTATGGCCGCGACAGCATTGACGTAGTCAGGGCCGCTGGATTCCACAGGTGCACTGCGGTATAGCGGTGACAAGGTTAGTTGCAGTATGCCGCGGGCGCTGGCCAATTCCTTAGCTGCTTGTTGCAGACTAGCAGCAGCATCCCCCAGGTTAGCCCCTAGACCTATATAGGCCAGTGTATTCATGGGGCTAGCTGGCGCTGGCTTGTGCTGGCGGACGGCGGCGCGTGCTGCGTTTACGTCGTGGTGCCGCTGTTGTGCCGCGACTTTTTGTTTGAAAAGCGTCCAGCATTTCGGTACGGGCGGCGTCATCGGCATTGGCCAGATCCATCCACCACTGCGCTTGCACGCTATCGACTTCTTTGGCTTCAGCACGCAGTTGCAGGAAATCGACCGCTGCCCTGAAGCGGGGTTGTTCCAGCATGCGCCAAATGGCTTTAACGTTAGGGCGTTCAAAGCGCGCCTGCATAAACCAGATTTCCCGCATATCGGCTTGGTAGCGACGCTGTATGGCCAACTTACGGGTTTGTTCTTCAACCACGGAATCGGCGGCTAGTATCAGTGCCTGGGCAGGGTGTTCGCCGCTGGCGCACAGGGCTTGCCAGCGCTTGTTCACCATGGTCCACAGCAGAGCCGCAAATAAAAAGCTGGGGCTGATGGTTTTGCCGGCACGTACGCGTACATCGGTGCGCGCCAACGCTAGCTCAACGAATTGTTCTCCGCCGGCTTCGGCAAAAATTAAATCCATCAGGGGTAGCAAACCCTGGTGCAGACCTACTGCACGCAATTGGCGCAGGCAGTCCATGGCGTGGCCACAGCTAAGCAGCTTCAGGATTTCGTCAAACAGCCGCGAGGCGGGTACGTTTTCTATCAGACCTGCCAGGGGGGCTATGGGCTCGCGCGAGGCAGGGTCTATAGTGGCGTTAAGCTTAGCTGCGAAACGCAAGGCCCTAAGCATACGTACAGGATCTTCACGATAGCGTAGTTCTGGATCCCCTATCATGCGCACGACCCGGTTTTGCAGGTCGTTAAAACCACGGTGGAAGTCTATGACCTGTTCGGCGACGGGGTCGTAATACAGTGCATTGAGCGTAAAGTCGCGGCGTGCGGCGTCTTCTTCGTGGGTACCGAATTCGTTGTCGCGCAATATGCGACCGTGCTCGTCAGTGTCCTGTTCGACCGATGCCGGCGCACGAAAGGTAGAGGTTTCGATAATTTCCTGACCAAAGACCACATGTACCAGTTGGAAGCGTTTTCCTATGATGCGGGCACGCCGGAACAGCGAACGAATTTCGCCCGGCGTGGCATTGGTGGCCACGTCAAAGTCCTTGGGCTCCAGACCGACGATAAGGTCGCGTACTGCGCCGCCCACGATATATGCCTGAAAGCCTTCGTGCTGCAGAACTTCGCATACTTTGATGGCGTGGCGCGACACATTGCGACGATCAATACCGTGTTTGTCGCGCGCCAGGCGCTGGGGCCCGCGTTGCTGTGGTGCAAACAAACGGCCAACAAAGTTTTTTATTGTTTCTTTTAGCATAAGGGTATTTTAGGACTTTGCGTCCTGCATGTCCTGAAACAGGTCCAGTATTGGCCAGTTGCGCTGTTGAGCAATGGTGCGCAAGGCGGGACTGGGGTTAGTGGCGATAGGATCGGTGACAATATCAAGCAAGGGTAGGTCATTTATCGAGTCGCTGTAGAAAAAGCTGGACTCGAAGTCCTGTAGCACCAGCCCCATGGTTGCCAGCCATTCATTGACACGGGTGATTTTACCCTCTTGGAAGCTGGCCACGCCTTGGATGCGACCTGTGTAGCGGCCATTTGCGCTTTCGGGAATGGTAGCGATCAGGTGAGGTATGCCAAATGCCGCCGCAATGGGCTCGGTGACAAAGTGGTTGGTGGCCGTAACTATTGCGCATAAGTCGCCATTGGCCAAGTGTTTATTGACCAGGTCCTGTGCAATCGGCAGTATGGCCGGCTCGACGATTTCGGTCATGAACACACTATGCCAATCATGCAGGGTGGCCATGTTGTCAGCGCGGGCCAGCAGGCCCAGCATGAATTCGGCGGATTCCTGTGCGGTCAGATTGCCCGCGTTATAGCGATCCATCAGTTCGTCGTTCAGGCGTATCGCAGCTTCAGGGTCGCCAGCGCGACCAGTACGGGCCAGGAAGTCGGCCCATTGGTAGTCGCTGTCCAGGGGCAGCAAGGTGTGGTCTAGATCAAATAAAGCAAGGCGTTTGGCAGACATTATGAATTCGTTGTTGGATTTGTATCCTGGCGGGAAGCCAGAAGGTCTTTTAATAAGGGCACCGTAATGGCACGGTGCTTGGCCAGAGAATAGCGATCCAGTGCGTCCACCAGCGCGCTAAGCTGTCGTATATCGCGCGAATAATGGGTAAGCACCCAGTTAATAACATCGAGCGACAGTGACAGGCCACGTTCCCCCGCCCGTGTGGTCAGCGCCTGGACGCGGTCCTCATCGGATAGCAACTGCAAGCGAAATACCAAGTCCCAACCCAGGCGAGTACGCAGATCTTCGCGTAGCGGCATAGACAGTGGCGCACGGTCACCCGCCAACACCAATGCGAAGGCGTCAGGGGTGGTTGCAACTTCGCGCCAACGATTGTACAAGGCAAACAGAGCCGCTTGGCCATGCTGGTCCAGTAGTTCGACGTTATCTACAGCCACCAGCCGCCAAGGCAGGGCGTCGGCTGTGGCAATGTCCTGCAAGGCGTGCGGCGCGCGCTGGGCACTGACATAACAGGCGTGCTCGCCCGCCGCAATGGCTTGCAGCAAATGGCTGCGGCCAGCGCCGGGCGCGCCCCATAGGTAAACCGCCCGTCCGGGCTGGCAGTGGCGCAGGGCATCCAGAGCCTCTTGATTGGGGCCGGCCACGAAGTTTTCCAGGGTGGGAGAAGGGGCTGGAAGCAGGTCCAGTATCAGTTGTTGTGTCATTGTTCTTTAATCATCGTAAAATCAAGCCTGCTATTCCACTAACACGTAATTCTTACACATCCCACGGCATTTCTCATGACAAACAAACATTCTGCTTCCCTGACCTATCGCGACGCTGGCGTTGACATCGACGCCGGAGAGGCTTTGGTTGATCGCATCAAGCCATTGGCCGCCAAAACTGCCAGGGCGGGAGTCATGGCCGGGATAGGTGGCTTTGGCGCTTTATTCGAAGTGCCCAAACACCTGAAGGAACCCGTATTGGTGTCAGGCACTGATGGCGTAGGCACCAAACTGCGTTTGGCCTTCGACTGGCAGCGCCATGATACGGTAGGTATAGACCTAGTCGCCATGAGCGTAAACGATATTTTGGTTCAAGGGGCGGAACCCTTGTTCTTTTTGGATTATTTTGCATGCGGCAAGCTGTCTGTGGATACTGCCGCCAGCGTGGTGGGCGGCATAGCCAAAGGTTGCGAATTGTCCGGTTGCGCCTTAATTGGCGGTGAAACGGCTGAAATGCCAGGCATGTACCCTGATGGCGAATATGATTTGGCCGGGTTTGCCGTGGGCGCGGTAGAAAAATCCCTGATTATCGATGGTAAATCCATAGTGCCGGGCGACATAGTACTGGGTCTGGCATCCAGCGGCGCCCATTCCAACGGGTTTTCCTTGCTGCGTAAAATCCTGACCCATGCCAATGCTCGGCGTAGCCAGGACCTGGGTGGACGACCCCTAGAGGACGTTGTCATGGAACCCACGCGTATCTATGTCAAGTCTGTATTGGCAGCACTGGCCAAGCATGGCGCCGCCATCAAAGGGCTGGCGCATATCACTGGCGGTGGCTTGTTGGATAATGTGCCACGCATTTTGCAGCCTGGCCTGGCGGCACATCTGCATCGTGATGCCTGGGAAATGCCTGAATTATTTACCTGGCTGCAGCAAAATGGTGGTGTGGCCGACAACGAAATGTACCGCGTGTTCAATTGCGGCATAGGCATGATTATCGTGGTGCCAGCTGATCAGGCCGACGCCGTCACCGCGACTCTGACAGCGGGTGGCGAACAGGTCAGCCGTTTGGGTGTGATTGCCGAGCAGCAGGGCGAAGATGCGCCCAGGGCAATTATTTCCTGATTGCGGTGTATCGCCATGATCCATGGGGGGGGCCGTCCTACAACGTCAGGACGGCCAGTAATGCGCAGCGTAGTCTACCGCCTGATCAGCGGCATCAGGCGACAAACAATCCACGATTAATCTGTCAGGTTGCGAGCGCAACCAGGTTAACTGCCGTTTAGCCAGTTGGCGTGTGGCGGCTATGGCCCGCTCTACGGCGTCGTCCAGGTCGGCCTTGCCGTCCAGGTAGTCCCATATTTGGCGATACCCCACGCAGCGTACCGACGGCAGGCCAGGATGAAGATCGGCCCGCTGATGCAGTTACGCGACTTCACGCACCAAACCCAAATCTATCATGGCACGATAACGCTGCTCTATGCGCTGATGAAGCGCCAGTCGGTTTGACGGCTCCAGGCTAAGGGT
>JAGOAJ010000015.1 GCA_017983955.1 Burkholderiaceae bacterium | reverse complement strand
CCAGGCGTCAAAGTCATGCCCTATATGCGTAAGCACAGAACGTCGAGGCTGCAAGTCGTCCAGGGTTTCCAGGGCGCGGCTTAAGTCGTTATGGTTGCGCGGCGTTTCTGGGCTAGGTGGGAACGAGCAGTCCAGCACCACTAGGTCCAGACGCTGTTGTTTCAGTCTGGCAGTAGTGCTTTCGGGCAGGCCTACCGTATCGGTTAAGTAGGCTATGTATTTTCCTTGAGCGCAGAATAAATACCCTAGCGTGGGCTTGGAGTGCACCAGCGGCAGCGCTACGACACGCAACTCCCCCAGGCTAACCACGTCGTCTGGCGCTAGTTGCTGGGAAAAATCCAGGATACCTGGATGTCGATATAGATCGGCAAAGCCTTCGGGATCTTGTGGCCCTAGTACGGGCAGGCTGGGGCCCTTGCCCCAGCGCAGGTGCAACAAGCCCTGGACATGATCGGCGTGGTAGTGGGTTTGAAAAATACCGTTTAAGCTGCCGGCTGGAAAGCGCTCGGCCAGGTCTGTCAGTCCCGAATCTATTAGCCAGCGTTGTGTGCCGCATTCGATCAAGGCCGAGCAAGGCCCGCGCCTATAGGTGAAGACTGCTCTGGCACGTTGGCAGGCGCCGCAGTCGCAGTTATAGACTGGCACCTGGGCAGCGTTGCCCGTACCCAATAAGCGCAGCTTCATGCCCGCGCCTGTTGTAATTCAGCCGACTGGGCTGCCCAGGGTGGGGGTTCCAGCAACTGGCATAAGGCGGTGATGGCGTGCTCTACCGGGCCGGAGTTATCAATTATGACGACGGGATTGCCCTGGTGGGGATAGGGCAGGGTTTGGAGTCTGGCGTTGCGCTGCATGCGTGCATCAATTTGCTCGCTGTCCTCCCTGCCGCGCCGCTGTAGTCGCATGCGTAATTCGTCCGCCTGCACTTGCAATAAGACCGGTAGCAAGTCTGGAAATAGTAGGCGTGCATGGGGCAGGTAGGCGCGTGAGCCATTCACCAATACGTCCAGGCCGCTGGACAGCCACAGTTTAATGTCCTGGCTGATGCCATAGGCTAAGTTGTTGGCACGCCAGGCCAGGGCGAAGTGCCCTTGGTCTTCCAGGGCCAGGAACTGGGCGTGGCTTACGCCTATGGCATGGTTTTCGCTGGGATCGCAGGGGCGTGTGATTACGCGGGGCGCAATATGGACTTTACCGCCCAACTGATCTTGTACCCCTAGTAGTACAGTGTCTTTTCCTGCGCCGGATGGGCCTATGACATACAGCAATCTACCTGTCATCAGAACACCCTTTCGCCGCCACGCCACACATGCTTGACCATAAACTGCTGATCGCTGGGCTGTACACGCACCAGATCGGCGCGTAGACCTACGCGGATTTCACCCCTATCATCCAGACCTGCGGCACGGGCTGGCGTCAGACTAATCTTTGCCACTGCCTGGGCCAAGCTATGACCGGTGTCATTTTCACTAAGCATACGCGCGGCTTGTAGCAGGCTGGCAGGGTAGTAGTCGCTGGACAGAATATCCAGCACACCTTGTTGAGCCAGTTCGTGTGCGGCTACATTGCCCGAGTGGGAACCACCACGCACGATATTGGGCGCGCCCATAAGTATCTTCAAACCCAGGTTATGGCTAAGTTCCGCCGCAGCAACCGTGGTGGGGAATTCAGCGATGCTCATGCCTAATTCCGCCGACTCACGGGCATGGGCTTCGGTGGCATCATCATGACTGGCAATAGCTAGACCTTTTTCCTGGCAGGTTTGCACTATAGCCATGCGATAGGGCTGGCTGTATTTGCTGGAGTTTTCCAGATGCCGGTCTATGAATTCTGCCATTTCCTGATCGTTGAAGTGGTATTTACCTTGGTGGTATTGACGGTATTTTTCCAGCTTCACAAATTGACGCTGTCCCGGCGAATGGTCCATGACGGACACCAGTTGCACCAACGGGTTTTCTACCAATTCGTGGAACATATCCAGGGTTTTTTCCTGGCTTAGTTCGCAACGCAGGTGCAAACGGTGTTCAGCACGTGTTTCACCCCGTTGTTCAGCATCGCTGATGGCGCTCAACATAATGGGCAGTTGGCGTAAGCGTTCACCCTTGGGATTTACATCGCCTATGGACAAGGCATCGAAGACGGTAGTAATGCCTGCAGAAATAATTTGCGCATCGTGCGCCAGCACGGCAGATTGCGATGGCCAGTCCACGCCGGGGCGTGGATTCATATATTTTTCTAGATTGTCGGTATGCAGCTCTACAAAACCTGGCATCAGATAATCGCCATTCAGGTTCTGGGCTTGGGGTAACTGGCTGGGACTGCTGCTAATGTCGCTGATCAGGCCATCACGTACCACAACGCTGCCCAAAAAGTCATAGTCAGCAGTGACCACGCGGGCATTGGTGAAGATTTGTTCAGCAGGCATGGCAAGCCTCCTTGGTGCTTAAGTCTATGTAGTGGTCGGCGATGGCGTCGCGTGTATGGCTGTCGTGGGAAATGGCGATTAGTCCGCTGCCTGCAGTTTTGGCCTCGGCAATCAATTCCAGCACCACTTGCCGGTTGGCGGCATCCAGCGAGGCTGTGGGCTCGTCCAACAACAGCATGGGCCAAGGCGCGATAAAGCTGCGCGCAATGTTGACCCGTTGCTGCTCGCCCCCTGAAAACGTGCCGGGCGCCAAGTCCCACAGACGTTCGGGGATGCTAAGACGTTTCAGCAGGGCGGCGGCGCGGTCTTGCGCCATGGTTTTGCTGATGCCACGGTCCAGCGCGGGTTCCATCACGACGTTCAGGCAACTGACGCGGGGGATAACACGCAAAAATTGGCTGACATAGCCCAGTGTCCAGCGGCGTACCGCCAGTGTTTGACGGGGTTCTGCGCCCACCATTTCCACGGTAGTGCCTTGGTGTCGCACGCGTATGCTGCCCTGGGCAGGCAGGTAGTTGCCATACAGGGTACGCAGTAGTGTGGATTTTCCAGCACCCGACTGGCCGTGCAGTATCAGGCATTCGCCGGGCATGACGGAAAAGCTCACATCCTGCAGCACGTCCAGAGTGACCCCTTGCTGCTGGTGCAGGGTAAATGTTTTGTCCAGGCCTTGAACTTCCATAATGGCTTTCATGATTCTTACCTTAAGGTTGCAGTACCGACGAGACCAAGAGTTGGCTATAAGCATGGTGGGGGTCGTCCAACACTTGGTCGGTCAGCCCAGTTTCAACCACCCTGGAGCGATGCATTACCATTAAACGGTCGGCCAATAAGCGGGCCACTGCCAGGTCGTGGGTAACGATGACGACGGCTAGTTGCAGTTCGCGTACCAGACCCCTAAGTAAATCCAGTAAGTTGGCCTGTACGGATACATCCAGCCCGCCGGTGGGCTCGTCCATGAAGATCAACCGGGGTTGGGACACCAGGTTGCGTGCAATTTGCAGCCTTTGCTGCATGCCGCCGGAAAAGGTCCTAGGCAGATCGTCTATACGCTGGGGGTCAATTTCTACCTGCTCTAACCATTCCATACCCGCTTGGCGCAACTGGCCGTAATGACGTACGCCTTGTGCCATCAGACGTTCGCCGATGTTGGCGCCAGCCGATACGTTCATGCGTAAGCCATCGCGGGCGGTTTGTTCGACGAAGCCCCATTCTGTACGCAGCAAGGTGCGCCTGCAGGCGTCGCTGGACTGGTAAATGTCAATGACTTGATCTTGTTTGTCGCGGTAGTGAACTGTGCCGCAGTCCGGTCTGTTGCGACCTGACAGGGTGCTAAGCAGAGTCGATTTTCCTGAGCCGGATTCGCCGACTATACCCAGCACTTCGCCAGGATATAAGTCGAAAGACACGTTCTGACAGCCCTTTTCCGGTCCGTAAAGCAGCCCTAAGTCGCGCACGCTAAGTAGTGGATTCATCAGTGGGCCTCTTGTTGTGCGCAGCGCTGGGAGCAATAGTCGGTGTCCGAGCACACGTACTGACGTGTGCCGTGGTCGTCTACGATCAGTTCGTCCAAATACGAACTGTCGCTGTTGCAGAACACGCAGTTATGTTCCCAGGTCGGTATCTGAAAGGGATGGTCTTCGAAATCCAGGCTGTTGACCTGGGTATAGGGCGGTACCGCATATAGGCGTTTTTCACGCCCGGCACCAAACAGCATCAGGGCAGGGCTCATGTCCAGCTTGGGGTTGTCGAACTTGGGTATAGGCGAGGGGTCCATCACGTAGCGCTCGGCCACCATGACGGGGTAAGCGTAAGCGGTGGCGATATGGCCATAGCGTGCAATGTCTTCATACAGCTTGACGTGCATGACGCCATAATCGTTCAGAGCATGCATGCTGCGGGTTTCCGAATCCGAAGGCTCGATAAAACGCAGCGGCTCGGGTATAGGCACTTGATAAACCATGATTTGGCCCGCGCGTAACGGTGTTTCCGGGATACGGTGGCGGGTTTGTATGATGGTGGCTTCGTTGGTACGCCAGGTGGTTTTGACCCCTGCCGTGCGGGTAAAAAATCGACGTATGGACACAGCGTTGGTGGTGTCGTCCGCGCCCTGGTCTATTACTTTCAGTACATCCTGACGACCCAGAATAGCGGCGGTGACCTGCATGCCGCCAGTGCCCCAACCATAAGGCAGCGGCATTTCACGTCCGCCAAAGGGGACTTGGTAGCCAGGAATGGCGACGGCTTTTAGCAGGCCGCGGCGCAGGCTGCGCTTGGTTTGTTCGTCCAGGTAGGCAAAGTTATAGCCTGTTGTGCCCTGGTGTTGTACGTGTTCTGTCATGCCAGTTGCTCCTGGGGGGTGACTGGGTTGCTGCTATGAGCGCGGCGCAGCGTACGTATCAAATCCAGTTCGGACTGAAAGTCCACGTAGTGCGGCAGCTTCAGGTGGGACACAAAGCCAGAGGCTTCGACGCTGTCGCAATGCATCAGCACGAACTCTTCCTGCTGGGCAGGCGAGGTGATGTCTTCCTGGTATTCGTCAGCGCGCAGAGCGCGATCTACCAAAGCCATGGCCATGGCTTTGCGTTCGGCGTTGCCAAAGGCCAGGCCGTAACCGCGGGTAAATTGCGGCAATTGCTGGGCGTTGCCGACGAACTGGTTAATCATTTCGCATTCGGTGAGTTCGATGTCACCCACGGGTAAGGCGAAATCCAGTTCCTCGGGCTCCAGCCAGACCTCAACGCTGCCTATCCGGATCTCTCCGGCAAAGGGGTGGTTGCGTCCATAACCGCGCTGCGTGGAATACGCCAAAGCCATTAGAAAACCTTCGTCGCCACGGGCTAGGGCTTGTAGGCGCTGGCTTCGATTACTTGGGAAGTTCAGGGGCTCGCGCGTGATATCGGGTACAGCCTGGTTGCAGTCTTCATCCTGGGATAACAAGCCTTCCTGGGCCAGCATATCGACCACACGGGGGCAGGCTTTAGGCGTACGGTGTGTATCAACAGGAGTGTCATCCGCTTGGCTCTCACCTTGCTCCAGCAAAGAGAAATCCAGCAGTCTATGGGTGTAATCGAAGGTGGGCCCTAAGCGTTGGCCGCCAGGCAGGTCTTTGAAGGTAGCGGAAATTCTGCGTTCCAAAGACATGGTCTCGGTTTGCACGGCGACGGTCGCCATAAAACGCGGCAATGTGGTGCGATAGGCGCGCAGCAAGAATATGGCTTCAGTCAGGTCGCCAGCGGCTTGTTTTAGTGCCAACGAGGCCAGCTCTTCATCAAACAAAGCACCTTCAGCCATTACACGCGCCACAGCCAGGGGCATTTGTTGCTGTATCTGCGATACTGTCAATTCCGGTATCGAGGTGTCGCCGCGTCGCTTGCGCGCCAGCAAGGCATGCGCTTGATCTATGGCCTGTTCACCACCCTTAACGGCTACGTACATTTATAGTGTCCTTTCATCAGAAAATATGACGTGGGTGCTGCGTGGCAAGCCCATGATGTGCTTGTCGGCGGTGAAGAAAACGTCCAGGCCCTGCGGAAAGCGGTGCTGGCGCCGTTGCGTCCAAAAAGCTGCGCCGGCTGGGATCCTGACTTCACGCTGATGCAATATGCCTGGACCTTGCAAGGTCTGTTGTGCGCAGGCATCCAGCGTGTCTAGCTGGATCAGCAGGGTGCAGGATTGGTCTGGGTCGCTATCGCTGCCCGGGTTGAAGTCGCTTAGATCGTTCAGCTCTGTAGCTGTCAGCAGAGCAAAGGCGGCCTGCTCGCGGCTGGCTACGATAGGGCAGCCGCAATGAAAGGCCAGATTGGTTCGCAGCGTTGGTGTGTCTAGCGCGGGTGCCAGCCATAGTGGGGTGTCACTGTCCAGCAGGCTTAAACACAAGGCGTAAGTGGCTGGCGCCAGGCCTGCCAATGCAGGCGCCTGGGTAAGCAACTGCAGGGTGCCGGGCTCTGCCAGCGCGCTTAGGGCCAGGCGGAAGACTTCCTGGGTGGCGGTGACTGGATCGGAAAATGCAGGGCTTAGGGTCTGGGCTTGCATTAGTCTTCTCCTCGCACCAGGGTGACGAACTCAACTTGGGTGGCTGCGCTGGCGGCCTCACGGCTGGCCAGGTCGGCTAACTGCTGATGCGCCAGCGGTGTAATCAGGGTGTCCATCCAGTGTTGATGCTGTTGGCTTTGCAAATGCGCATCGGCCAGCGCAGCCAGTTCGGCATGCTCTTTGTCGCGCCCAGCTACATAGCTGTGACCATGTTGGCCATCGTCTAACTGAACCACGCAGCGTGTTACCGTCATTTCACCCAAATTAAAAGGCGCGCCGCTGCCGCCTGTGCGTCCGCGCACCATCACCATGCCTACTTCGGCTGGGCGTATGCGTTGATAGGACTGATGGCGCAGTACTTGGCCAAAGGGGTGTAATTGCCGCCCCGCTCGTGCCAGTACCTGCATCCAGTGTTGGCGTTGGGCGACCGTTATATTGGCCGCCTCTTGCGCTGTTTTCATTGTTGCTCCATCGAAGATAAGACGTAAATTCAAGCGTGATCGCTTAGGTGGTTAGGCATCAGATAAACAGTTTGCGCAGTCGCTGCGACACAATATCTATGGCGCTGACGACGACGATAATGATGATCAGGATGGCGCAGGTCTGCGCCATCTGGAAACCGCGTATGGCTTCCCACAAGGTGACGCCTATGCCGCCCGCGCCCACCATGCCTACCACCGTGGCCGAGCGAACATTGGATTCAAAGCGGTATAGGGCGTAAGAAATCCACAAAGGCAGTACTTGAGGGATGACGCCGTAAATCACTTCCTGCAAGGCGCTGGAACCGGTCGCTCTGACTCCTTCAACGGGGCCGGTTTCTATGGCCTCCACAGCTTCCGCAAACAGCTTGGCCAGCACGCCTGTAGTCCCTATGAACAAGGCCATCACGCCAGCGAATGGCCCCAGGCCTACCGCCACCACAAACAGCATGGCAAAGACCATTTCATTGATGGATCGAAAGGCGTCCATAAGACGGCGTACGGGTTGGCATAGCCACCAGGGTGCAATGTTTTCTGACGATAAAATGCCCAAAGGTATGGAGCAGACAATGGCTAGCGCCGTGCCCCACACCGCGATTTGTACCGTAATCAGCATTTCCGACACATAGCTGCGCCAATGGCGAAAGTCGGGTGGGAAAAAGTCGGCTAGAAAGACCCGCATGTTGTCGGCATCACGCCACAACATGGCGGGATTCATCTCGGCACCTTCCCAGGACCATGCCAGGATGATGGCCAGCACCACCCAGCCCAACCTGTGGTGCCAGGGCCGCTTGGCGGCGACATAGGGCCTGGGTGTTGAAACAGAAGTTGTCATTGACATCGCTTATTGGGTGCTGGCTACTTTCTTGTCCAGTTCGGCCATGCGGGCATCCAGCACAGCTAAAGCGGCATCGATTGCTTGACGCTGTTTGGTTTTTTCGGCGTCGCTTAGGGTGCTGTCTGTATCAATCTGGCTACGCTGCTTGAACAATTCCAATTGGCGTATGGGCAGCAACTGGTCGTTGCTTGACGCCTTGAATTTGCCCCACAGCAGGCCGTTAAGGACGGTCAGTTCTTCCTTGGTGTCACCGTAGCTGGTCATGAAATCACTAATTTTTTGTTTGGTAGCGTCAGGCAGATTTTTACGCCAGACGATGGGGTCGGCGGGTATCAGGGGCGACGTCCAGATTGTTTTCAGGTCCGCCGCCTTGTCAGGATTGGTTGCTGTCAAACGATCCATGGCTTCGGTGTTGAAGGTGGCCACATCCACGCGCTTGTTGGCTACGCTTAGGGCGTTCACTTCATGACTGGCATTTAGAGTGCGCTTGAATATTTTGCTGGCGTCAGCCTGGTTTTGGGAGAACACATAATAGCTAGGTACCAGATAGCCAGATGTGGAATTAGGGTCGCCATTGCCGAAGTTCAGGTCCTTGGCGTTGGCCAGCATATCGGCGACCGAATTGATGGGGCTGTCTTTGTGGGCAATCAGCAAACTCCAATAGCCAGCAGCGCCATCGGCGGCTGTCGTTTGGAAGATAACTTCACCGCCCGCGCGGTCCACCGCTTCCATGGCCGATTTATTGCCATACCAGGCCACATCGACTTTGTCGAAGCGCATGCCCTGGATGATGCCGGCATAGTCAGGCGCAAAAAAGGGGTTGATCTTCAGCCCTGTGCGTTCGCTCATGGCAGCTAAAAATGGCTCCCAATTGGTTTTCAGGTTTTGCGAGGACTCTGTCGAAATAATGCCGAAGTTCAGCTCTGTAAGTCCTTCAGTTTGTGCTGCGTGTACGCTACCAGTGAAGGTTGCGCTGGCCACAGCCGATGCTAAAGCCCACTGACGTGCTTTTTTAAACATGTGTATGTCCTTGATATAACTGCTGAAGAATAGGGGTGTGGATAGCCAGTCAGGCCAGATTTTGTAAAGTGTCAGGCGGCAATCAAGGCCATTTGATGATCTACTGCCAGGGATGGTGGGGTATCGTTAAACAGTAAAGAACTGTCCAGATCGCCACCGTAGAGCTGATTCAGGAAGGGGCCAGTCAGTGCTTGGACCGCGCCATCAAAATGGATGCGTCCAGACTTCAAGGCCACGACGCGGCGGCAGTAACGCACCGCATAGTCCACCTGATGCAAGGTCACGACCACGGTTTTTCCGTCTTTCTGATTGATGTCGGCCAGGATATCCATCACCTTGCGTGCAGACTCGGGGTCTAGCGAAGCTATGGGTTCGTCGGCCAGTATCACGTCGGCCAGCTGGCTTAGGGCGCGAGCAATGGCAACGCGTTGCTGCTGTCCGCCAGACAAGGTAGAGGCGCGCTGATGGGCATAGTCAGCCATGCCGACGCGTTCCAGTGCCGCCATCGCGCGCTGTTTTTCTTCGGCGCTGAACATACCCAAGGAACCGCGCCAGCGTGGCATGCGGCCCAGATGCCCCATCAGTACATTGTTCAGTACGCTAAGGCGACTCACCAGATTGAACTGCTGGAAAATGTAGCCCACATTGGCGCGTAAACGACGTACATTCGTATTCAGTTTGCCGTTGGTCTGCATGGGCTGGCCCAGCATGTAGATGGAGCCTGGGTTGTGGCGATCGGCGCACGAAAGCCCTGCCAGATGCCGTAGCAAGGTAGATTTTCCCGATCCTGATGCGCCTATCAGGGCCACCATCTCGCCAGCCTTGACCGACAGGCCCATATTAAATAAAACCTGTTTACTGCCGAAACTTTTGCTAAGACCGTGTACGCGTATCACCGAGTCCATATTTACCTCCGTCAATTTCTGCGCCCAGGCGCTTTACATGACCAGCATCATAGAAACTGGATATGACGGGGCGATGAAGGAAATATGACGTTTGCGTGACAGGCGGGCGGTCAGGCGTAATCCGCGAACAGGTTCTGACCAGCTTGGTGGACACTTTGCCCCAAGCTGGTCCCTGCCGTTCTTAGTTTTGGTTGCTAAGGGCTAGCAGTAGTTGTTCAACATTCGCCTGTACTGAAGCAAGTCCCGCACCATCCAGCATGTACCAATTGGTGGGGTCTAAATAGACTATCTGATTTTTCTTGCCTGCTGTGGTGGCGCCTACCTGTGCGTTAGCTAATAGCTGCTGTGCCGATGTCCCTACTTTGGCGATGGCCGCATCGCGGTCTATAACATAGATCCAATCAGGGTTGGTTTGCGCGATCAGCTCCGCTGTCAGTGGCAAGTTCTTGCCGTCAACAGGGAAATCTTTGATGGCAGCTTGGACACCGAACTCTTTGTACAGTACGCCATAGCGTGAGTTTGGCCCGGCAGCCATCAACTTTTCATTGGTCGTAAATACCAGTAAGCCTTTGCCTGCTTTGCTGGTCAAGGCATGCAGTTTTTCCACAGAGGATTCCAGCGTGCTTAGCAGAGCTTCTGCCTTCTCTTGCTTGTTGTAAATTGACGCCAGGGTGCGGGTGTTCTGGGCGATGCTATTGATCAGGTCTTGCTGATTAAATGTTAAGTCCAGAGTAGGGGCCACTTTAGCCAGCTCTGGGTATTTTGGGGCTGACCGTCTGCCTAAAATAATTAGATCAGGTGCTATCGCATTGATGGCGTCTATATTGGGCTCGAACAGCGTACCTACCTTGGCATACGTGTCTTGTTTATATTGGGCCATGTGCTCAGGAAAGCGCGCCTGCGGCACACCAGCGACCGGAATTCCCAGCGCGTGCGCTACATCTAGGACAGCAGGGTCTATTATTATGGTTTTTTTCGGCTCAATAGCCACCTCGGTTATCCCAGCGACATGCGTAATTTTTGTAGTGAGGGATTGCGCCCAGGCCAGGCTAGTTACAGATACCAAGGCTGCTGCTAAGACAGCTTGTGCTTGACGCGTAATCGGCCGAAATGCTTTAGATTGCACAGTGTTGCTCCAGGTAGTTGGGCTAGCGTAGTGCCAGCTTAGAATGCCCTAGAATTTACCACTAATTGCGGATGATTATCATTTAGGATTTTTGGCGTCACTCTTGGCATAGTCGATATGCTTTTGAATTCATATAAAACAGTCCTAAAAAAGGACTTTGAGTTCCTAATCTGGGACTCCTTGTGGCTGCTGTTTTCGACTAACTTAATCTTTGACGCGTACGGTAGTTCCATCTACTGCCTTGCTCATTACTGCATTTCGTAGCCCTACACCGCGGATGACTGGATGCTGTTCTTTCTCCACAACAAAGCCGAAACGTTGAAAGAGTGGTTGCGCAGTCAGGCTGACATGGGCGAATAATGTGGGGATGTCGCGACAGATGGCATGTTCCTGCAAATGACGCATCAAAGCAGATCCTATGCCCTGGCCGGCAAACGTTGCGGCGACAAAGAAGTGGTCGATATAACCTGAAGGCTGCAAGTCGGCAAAGGCCACTAATTGGCCATCTATCTCGACCACCCAAGGCTGGTTGGCTTGAATACGATAGGCCCATTGCGTGCGAAACTCCTCGCTTACAGCGCTTGGTGCCCAGGCCTCGATCTGTTGTACCGTGTAGTCACCGGATGCCAGACCGTGGACGGCTGACTGAAAGATGGCCAGAAGAATATTCTCTTCACCGGAAGTGTAGGGGCGAATGCGCATAGTATTCAGCAAGTAATTTTTTTGACTACGCTAATGTGTTTTGCAATCCAGATGCCCTTTTTAAGCCAAGGTTATTGCACCTTCGCGTAAGCTAGGCCAGCTTGTTGCAGCAAGATTTCATTCCGTGCTGACAGGTTATCTACCTGTAATTGCTTGCCCGCCTTGGTGTAGCGCTCATATAGCCTTTCTAAGGCAGCAATGGCCGAATGATCAGCAAGGTGCAGGTTGCGACAGTCTAGTGTTACTTGCTGCGGGTCTTTCATTGGGTCAAATAGCCCCAGAAAACGCGTTGTTGACGCAAAAAATAGCGTTCCGCGAGGAGTGTAAGTTTTGCAGCCTGCCTGATCGATCTCGATATCGGTATGTATTTCACGGGCATGCTGCCAAGCGAAATTCAATGCGGCGAATATTATGCCGCACAGCACGGCAACAGCCAGATCCGAGAAGACCGTAATTACGGTTACTGCGACAATCACCAATGCATCGTTGCGGGGGACCTTTCCTAAGACGCGCAAAGAGCCCCACGCAAAGGTTTGTTGGGCCACGACCAACATCACGCCCACAAGCGCCGCCAATGGAATGCGTTCTATCAACGGTGACAGGAACAGGATGAATAACAATATCATGACGCCGCTGGTAATGCCGGACAGTCGCGAGCGGCCGCCAGAACTCAGGTTAATCATGGTTTGCCCTATCATGGCGCAACCGGCCATGCCGCCGAACAGACCCGAGGTCACATTAGCAGCTCCCAGCACTAGGCACTCACGGTTGGGTTGGCCCCGGCTCTCGGTTATTTCGTCAGTCAGGTTGAAAGTGAGCAGAGTTTCCAGCAGGCCGACGACGGCCATCAGTACTGCATAGGGCAGCACAATGCGTAGGGTTTCCAGTGTCAATGGTACATGTGGAATGTGGAAGCTGGGCAGGCCGCCAGCTATGTGGGCCATGTCGCCAAGAGTACGGGTCGGTAAATCTAATAGTTGGGCCAGCAACCCAATGCCGATGATCGCTACCAGCGCCGAGGGAACGGCTTTTGTCAATCTTGGTAGCAAGTAGACTACGCAGATGGTCAGTGCCACCAGTGCACACATCACATAGAGCTCTGGACCAGATAGCCATTGCTGGCCATGATTGGTTAGCTGCTTGAAATGCGCAAGTTGGGCCATGGCAATAATGATCGCTAGGCCATTGACGAAGCCCAGCATCACTGGGTGCGGCACCATGCGAATTAGTTTTCCCAGACGAAACGCGCCGAATAGCAGCATCAAGATGCCACTTAGCACGACCGTCGCTAATAGATAGTCCACACCGTGTTGTACGACCAGCGCAACAATCACTACGGCCATAGAGCCAGCAGCGCCGGAAATCATGCCGGGGCGGCCGCCGAATAAGGCGGTGAGGGTGCAAATGATGAAGGCGCCGTACAGACCCATCAGTGGGTTAAGCTGGGCAACCAGTGCAAAAGCAATACATTCGGGAACCAGGGCAAACGAAGAAGTTAGTCCTGCCAGCACGTTGCTTCTAATATTGACGCGCCAGCCCATGCTAGCGGTATCAGTGCTCATGAAGTTCAAGTAGCAAGGGCTTAGGAACCCCAGTCATAGTCTATGGTTAGCGGTGCGTGATCGCTGAAACGTTCGTCTTTGTATATAGACGCTTGTTTGGCCGTGGCGCCTATGCCGGGCGTGGCGATTTGGTAGTCTATGCGCCATCCTACATTATTCGCCCAGGCCTGGCCGCGGTTGCTCCACCATGTATAGGCGTCGCCTGTGGTGTCAGGGTAAAGGCTGCGATAAACATCCATCCAGCCTTGCTCGTCCAGAACCTTGCTCAGCCATTCGCGTTCTTCGGGCAGAAAGCCGCTGTTTTTACGGTTGCCTTTCCAGTTCTTCAGATCGATTTCATGGTGGGCAATATTCCAGTCGCCGCACAGTATGACTTCGCGCCCGCATTTCGCCAGTTCGGCCAAGTGACCGAAAAAATGTTCCATGAATACGTATTTTGCGGCCTGACGGTGGTCGCCACTGGAACCGGATGGTAGATACAAGGATATTATCGACAGTTTGTCGTACACCAGTTCCAAATAGCGGCCTTCAGCGTCAATTTCCGGTACGCCCAAGCCTTCTATAACGCGCAAGGGCTCTTGGCGTGCATACACACCTACGCCGCTATAGCCTTTTTTATCGGCGTAATGGAAATAGCCGTGGTAGCCCTGGGTGTTGGCCATTTCTGGCGTCAGGTTGTCGGCTTGGGCTTTGAGTTCCTGCATGCAGATGAAGTCGGCATTTTGCTTGGCGACCCAATCCAGATAGCCTTTGTTGACGGCGGAGCGTATGCCATTGAGGTTGGCAGATATGACACGTAGCATAATATGGTTTTCTTTTGTACAGGTTTAGTCCGGCAGAGCGCCAAATCTAAAACTGGATACGGTGATATTGGCAAACGCGTGAGCTTCGTGATACACGCAAGTGGCGGTTTCATTTTGGGCTGCACCCACAGCCACCATAAGTGGGATCAGGTGGTCTTCACGGGGATGCGCCAGTCTGGCGGCGGGTGCGTCAGACCATTGTAACAGGCTGGCTATGCGCTGTTCAGGCGTTGTTGTCAGCAATGCCTGCTGCAGCCAAGCATCGAATTGTGCCGATGCAGCCGCGCCACCGCCATAGATTTGACGCAAATTGTGATAGCTTAGGCCACTGCCTATGATCAGTATGTCTTCGTTGCGCAAAGGCGCCAGCGCACGGCCCAGAGCCAGATGGCGTTCGGGGTCGTAGTGGTTGTCTATGGATAACTGCACCATGGGTACATCGGCCTGTGGATACATGACGTAGGCAGGCACGAAGGCACCGTGGTCAAAGCCACGCTGTGTGTCAAGCTGCACCGGCAAACCTGCCTGGTCTAGCAGTTGGGCTACGTGTTCCGCCAGCGTAGGACTGCCAGGGGCTGGGTATTCGATGGTGTAGGTATGTGGTGGAAAACCAGAGTAGTCGTACATCATGGGTGGCTTAGGGTTGGCCATGACCTTGAATACGCCATTGGTCTCCCAGTGCGCCGACACCATCAGTATGGCGGCGGGCTTGCGACCTAGCTGCTTGGGAATATCCACTAAAGAAGCTGCCAGTGCGGCGTTGCTGGCCTGCATATCGGGAATGTATGGCCAGGGGCCGCCGCCATGGGAAATGAAATAGCTAGGAAATGTCATGGTTTTACCCCGATGTTATATCCCCCTGCATATGCGCGCAGGGGGAGGTCCTACACTTATTTGGATGTGTTGCGCATAGCGTCCAGGCTCCAGGGGCCGGGACCCGCTACGGCTAGGTATAAAAAGACGAAGCAGAACAATACTGCGGCTTCGCCGCTGTTAAGGATGGGTAGCAGTAGGTTGCCACTAGCGGCTACGTGGCCGATAAAGTAGGCTGCTGCGGTAAAGCCCGATGCAATAAAGGCGGAGACTCGTGAAAACAAGCCAACCAGCAGTAGTGCGCCAAATATCAGTTCAATCAGCCCTGCCACACCATACATAGAGGCGATCTGCAAGCTATCGAACATGGTGACGTGCGGTATGCCCAATAATTTTGCTGTGCCATGCACCAATAATAGGTACGCGCTGACAATGCGCAAGATGCTAAGTAGACGTGGTGTCCAGGTCGTGTAAGCGGTAGTCATAGTCAACTCCTGTGTTTATTAATAAGGGCGAACAGCAGAAATCTTAAATGAATAACGTCAGGAAATATAGCCTAGAATTATTATCAATTCATTTCCTATTAGGAAACCATGGATACTTTATTAAGCTTGCGGGTGTTTAGTGAAATCGTTCAAGCGGGTAGCTTTATGGCTGCGGCTCAACGCTTGTCGCTATCAGCGCCTATGGTCAGCAAGCATATGGCTCACCTGGAGGCACAGTTGGGTGCGCGTTTGTTAAATCGCACCAGCCGTCGTATTAGCCTGACCGAAGCGGGTGCCTTGTATTACGAGCAATGCCGCGAGGCGCTGACCACCCTGGAGTTGGCGGCGGTTGCCATAGGCCGTAGCGTAGAAGATCCACGGGGCACGTTAAAAATAACGGCCCCGGTGTGGTTTGCCAACCCTAGAACGGTCAGTGTGCTGGCGGCATACCAGGAACAATACCCAGAGGTGGTGCTGGACCTGGGCTTCTCGAATCGTAAGGTGGATTTGGCTGCTGAAGGTTTTGATCTGGCGCTACGGGTAACCCGTGACCCATCGCCGCATTTAATCGTACGGCCAATTTGCGAGATCCAGTTTTATTTGGTGGCTGCGCCTAGCTATCTTCAGATGATGGGAGAACCGGCCAGCGTTGCCGATTTGGTCCGCTACCGTGGCATAGTGCCTAATTACCTGGGTGTCGAGGGGTTTGAATTCGAGGGCCCTAAAGGTAAAGTTCAGATTCATCTGAAGCCCGTCATGAAGTCGGATGACTCTACCTATTCATACCATGCTGTGTGTGCGGGCCTGGGCGTAGGTTTCTTGCCGGACTGGCTGGTGGGTGACGACTTGGCTACAGGAAATTTGCTGCGTGTGATGCCGCAATATCAGCAGGCGCCGCTAACCTTGTATGCCACCTACGTTAGTCGAAAATACCTAACGCCTAAAGTGCGTACCTTCATCGACTTTCTGACCGCGTCGTTGGGTTCGTAGCCAATATGATTGATAATACCGGTTTTCCTACTAGCGTCACCATCATGACTGATACTACTAATCGCGCGGCATTCGTGCGTTTTGCCCTGCAACAGGGTGTTTTGCGTTTTGGCCAGTTCAAGGTCAAGTCAGGGCGTATCAGCCCTTACTTTTTTAATGCCGGTCTTTTCAACTCTGGTCTGTCGGTGGGCCGTTTGGCGCAGTTTTACGCCCAGGCGCTGGTGGATGCAGGTATTTCGTTCGATATGCTGTTTGGCCCTGCCTATAAGGGCATACCTTTGTCTACGGCAACGGCGGTAGCCCTGGCTGGGCATGAAGGCCTGCATGGTCGTGACGTGCCGTTTGCCTTTAATCGCAAGGAAGTCAAAGCCCATGGCGAGGGTGGCACGCTGGTAGGTGCGCCTTTGCAAGGCAAGGTGGTGATTATTGATGACGTTATTACCGCAGGTACATCGGTACGCGAGTCTGTGGAAATAATACGCCAGGCGGGTGCTGAGCCGGCGGCAGTGTTAATCGCGTTGGATCGCATGGAGCGCGCAGGGGCAGACGATGCCTTGTCGGCGCACTCTGCGGTGCAGGATGTAGCTCACACCTACGGCATTCCCGTTGTCAGCATAGCGTCGTTGGCCGACATTATGGCCGAATTGGATGGCAATGCTGAACTGGCAGAGCACCGTCAGACAGTAGCCGCGTATAGGGCTAAATACGGCGTATAAGCTGACGATGGTTCGGCAGATACGAATCCGGCCTGTAGGAATACAGGCCGGATCAGCAACACACTAACGCTAGGTCTTGCCTAGTTGTTCTAGGCGCTGCCTAGTTTCTCCTTCAGCAAGTCGTTGACTTGTTGCGGGTTGGCTTTGCCTTTGGCTGCTTTCATTACCTGACCAATCAGGGAGTTAAACGCCTTTTGCTTGCCTGCGTGATATTCCTCGACGATGGCTGGGTTGGCTGCCAGCACGCCGTCTATCATGGCTGCGATGGCGCCGCTGTCGCTGATTTGTTTCAGACCGCGTGCCTCTATGATGGCGTCAGCGTCATTACCGTGTTCGCCCGCCCATAGCGCAGCAAACACTTCCCGACCCATTTTGTTGGAAATCGTGCCGTCAATAATACGGATGATCAAGCCAGACAAGGCATCCGGGCGCACCGGGCTTAGGTCTATGCTGAGGTCGTCGCGATTCAAGGCGGCTGACAATTCGCCCAGCACCCAGTTGGCTGCCAGTTTGGCTTGATCCTTAGGCAATTTTTCAGCGGTCGCTTCAAAATAGTCAGAAGTAGCGCGCGCCATGGTCAACTGGGCCGCGTCGTAACCGCTAAGGCCCAGCTCCTGTTCAAAGCGCTGGCGCTTGTGGGCGGGAAGTTCAGGCATGGCGTCTTGGACGCGTTGTATCCATTCAGCCGATATCGCCAGTGGCGGCAGGTCGGGGTCAGGAAAGTAGCGGTAGTCGTGCGCATCTTCTTTGCTGCGCATGCTACGGGTTTCGTCACGGTCGGAGTCATATAGACGGGTTTCCTGGACCACTGTGCCGCCATCTTCGATGAGTTCGATTTGACGACGTATTTCGTACTGTATGGCGCGCTCCAGGAAACGGAAGGAGTTCACGTTTTTGATTTCGCAACGCGTGCCCAGCTTTAGCTGGCCCTTGGGGCGTACAGATACGTTGGCGTCCACGCGCAATGAGCCTTCCTGCATATTGCCATCGCATATGCCCAGCCATACTACTAAACCGTGCAGGGTCTTGGCGTAGGCTACGGCTTCGGCAGCCGACCTCAGTTCCGGTTCAGAGACGATTTCCAGCAGGGGGGTGCCCGCGCGGTTCAGGTCTATGCCGGTGGATGATTCGCCGTGCGGGCCAGTGAAGTCTTCGTGCAGGGATTTACCGGCGTCCTCTTCGAGGTGGGCGCGGGTCAGATTGATGGTGGTTTCCTGCTCGCCTACAAAAAAGGTCAGCGTGCCGCCCTGAACAACAGGAATTTCAAACTGGCTGATCTGGTAGTTTTTGGGCAGATCAGGATAAAAATAGTTTTTTCTGGCGAAGATGGAGCGCGGCGCGATAGTCGCACCCACGGCCAGGCCAAATTGTATGGCGCGTTCGACCGCGCCTTTGTTCATGACGGGCAAAGTGCCTGGCAAGGCCATATCGACTTCGTTGGCCTGAGTATTTGGGGCCGCGCCGAAGCGAGTGCTGCTGTCAGAGAATATTTTTGATTCGGTAGAAAGTTGCGTATGCACTTCCAGGCCGATGACGGTTTCCCATTCCATTATTGCTGCCCCGGTTTGCGTTGATGCCAGTCAGTTAGTTGCTGATAGCGGTCAGCGATAGCCAGCAAGCTGCCTTCGCTGAAGTAATTACCTATGATCTGCAGCCCTATGGGTAGGGGCTGGGTGGTGTTGCTAAAGCCGCAGGGTATGGACATGCCGGGTAGGCCCGCCATATTCACCCCTAGTGTGTAGATGTCACCCAACCAGTCGGTCACTGGATCAGCGTTTTTGCTGCCTATGGTCTTTGCGACTTTGGGTGTGACTGGGCCCATGATGACATCGCATTGCTGGTCCAGCGCCTGCTGGAAATCGCGTGTAATTAAGCGGCGCACGCGTTGTGCCTGCAAATAATAGGCGTCGTAATAGCCATGCGACAGTACATAAGTGCCCACCATGATGCGACGCAGCACTTCGGTGCCAAAGCCTTCCGAGCGCGAACGGCTGGTCATGTCGGCCAGGTCGCTGTAGTCGGCGGTGCGGTGCCCGAAGCGTACGCCGTCAAAGCGTGACAGATTGCTTGAGGCTTCGGCAGGACCTATAACGTAATAGGCCGGTATGGAGAGTTTGGTCAGGGGTAGCGAAATGCTGACGCGTACTGCACCCAAGGATTCGAAGGTGGTTAGCGCTGCTTCAATGGCACTGGCAATATCGGGGTCCAGGTCTTTGCTGAAGTATTCCTGGGGTATGCCTATGCGCAGGCCTTTCAGGGGCTGACTGCCATGGCTGTCCTGGGTTGCCAGGGCCGCCTGGAAGTCGCGCCGGATGCGTCCGGGTTGATTGGGCGTACCGTCGCAGTTTTCCAGGCTGGTGGAGTCGCGCGTGTCGAAGCTGCTGATGGGATCTAGCAATTCCAGCAGGTCTTGTGCATGGCGCGCAATGGGACCGGCCTGATCCAGACTTGAACCATAAGCAATAATGCCAAAGCGCGATACCGTGCCGTAGGTGGGCTTGATGCCGCTGACGCCACACAGGGCGGCGGGTTGGCGTATAGAGCCGCCAGTATCGGTGCCAGTGGCGCCCATGATGAGCCCGGCTGCTACGGCTGCTGCCGAGCCGCCCGAAGACCCACCTGCCACGCGGCTAGGGTCCCAGGGGTTTTTGGCAGGGCCGAAAATGGAGTTTTCGTTACTGGAGCCCATGGCGAATTCATCGCAGTTCAGCTTGCCCAGCGACACCGCGCCAGCATTTTGTAGCAGGCTGACCACGGTTGCGTCAAAGGGACTGACATAATTCGCCAGCATTTTGCTGGCGGCAGTAGTGCGCCAGCCTTTAGTGACGAAAAGGTCTTTGTGAGCAATGGGTATGCCGGTTAAGGGCGATACTTTGCCACTGGCCAGCGCCAGGTCGGCAGCGTCCGCTTGTGCCAGGGTCAGTTCGGCGTCGGTTTGCGCGAAGGCATTCAGATCACTGTGCGCTGCAATCGCGTCCAAGGCGCTGACCGCCAATTCGCGGGCGCTAAGCTGGCGGGTCTGCAAGGCTTGGTTTAGCTCAGCTATGCTGGCAAACTGTGTGTGTAGGGGTGTACTGGACATGGGATTACTCGATAACCGTAGGCACTAGGAATAGGCCGTCTTGTTGGCCAGCAGCGTTGGCCATCAGGGCCTGGCGCTCGTCCTGGGTTGCAGTGGCGCGGGCGACATCAGGGCGCAGACGCAGGATCACGTCTTGCCGGTCGGCCAAGGGATGCGCCAAGGGTTCTATGCCTGATGTATCTACAGCTTGTAGCTGCTGCATCAGGTTTAAAATGCCGGTCAGTTCTTCTTGTGAACGGGCGTTTTGTTCGGGCGTAAGTTGAATACGCGCGAGCCGCGCAATGCGGTCCACATCTTGCTCGGTAATTGCCATTAGGTTCTTGCTTTCAGAATAGAAGTTGTAAGGTGGCGTGTGCACATACAGACAGGTCCTATGCCATGAACCGGTTACGGAACATAACAGACGCCAATTCAACCTTATAGATGCACAATTATAAGTTATCATAAGCGGTTTAATTCGCCATCTATTTCTTGCGGCCACAACTGCGCTAGAAACCTCGGCACGAATTCATCTTTTTCACTTTACACATACTGAGCCCCCATGTTCGGATTCCTTCGTAGTTACTTCTCTAGCGATATGGCAATCGACCTCGGCACGGCCAACACGCTCATTTACGTTCGCGGTAAGGGAATTGTTCTTGACGAGCCTTCGGTTGTCGCAATTCGACACGATGGCGGCCCCAACGGGAAAAAAATTATCCAGGCCGTCGGTACCGAGGCCAAGCAAATGCTGGGTCGCGTTCCCGGCAATATCGAAGCCATACGCCCCATGAAAGACGGTGTGATTGCCGATTTCACCGTAACCGAGCAAATGCTCAAGCAGTTCATACGCATGGTGCATCCACGCAGCATGTTTGCCCCCAGCCCACGGATTATCGTGTGTGTTCCCTGCGGCTCCACGCAGGTCGAGCGCCGCGCCATCCGTGAATCAGCCTTGGGCGCGGGCGCCAGTCAGGTTTATCTTATCGAAGAACCCATGGCGGCTGCCATAGGCGCGGGCCTGAATGTCTCGGACGCCAGTGGTTCCATGGTGGTTGACATCGGTGGCGGCACCACCGAAGTGGCTGTCATATCGTTGGGCGGCATGGTGTACAAAGGTTCAGTGCGCGTCGGCGGCGATAAATTCGACGAATCCATCATTAACTACATCCGTCGTAATTACGGCATGTTGATTGGTGAACCTACCGCCGAACGTATCAAAAAAAGCATAGGTTCGGCTTTCCCCGGCTCCGAGATTCGCGAAATCGAGGTCAAGGGCCGAAATCTGTCTGAAGGCGTGCCACGCAGTTTTTCCGTATCTTCCAATGAAATTTTGGAATCTCTGACCGACCCGCTCAACCAGATCGTGTCAGCGGTGAAAACCGCCCTAGAGCAAACTCCTCCAGAACTGGGCGCCGATATCACCGACAAGGGTATTGCCCTGACGGGTGGCGGGGCCTTGCTACATGACCTGGATCGCCTGCTCCAGGAAGAAACCGGTTTGCCTGTGGTTGTGGCCGAAGACCCCCTGACATGTGTGGTACGGGGTTGTGGCGAGGCGCTGGAACATCTCGAACGCCTGGGTTCGGTATTTATTTACGACTAAGCCTAGCTCCGTAAACGCCTGGCGCGCCCGGTGGCGGGCCAGGTATATCAAGGTGCTGGTGCGGCTATCTTATGCAAGAAAATGGCACCATCAGATTATTCAAGCGCGGTCCTACGGCTGAACTCCGGTTAGTTGTTCTGGTCCTGATCGCACTTAGTTTGCTGATTGTTGATTCTCGTTGGCGCTCGCTGGAACCAGCACGCCAAGCTGTATCGGTGGCGCTTTATCCTTTTCAACGTTTGATGTTTGCACCACGCGACGTGTTGGAACGCATCAATGACTGGACGGATGCGGCGGCCTTGGCACGCACTGAAAAAGAGGCCTTGCAGCGTCAGCGCATAGAACTGGCCCAGATTTCTACTCATGCGGCTCAGCTGGCCGCTGAAAATCAGCAGTTACGGCGTTTACTGAACGTAGCGGACACGGGTAGTCAGCCTGCCATTGCAGTTCAGGTCCTGTATGAACCCCCTAATGCCTTTTCGCATCACCTGGTGTTTAACAAAGGCACATCCAGCGGTATTTTGCCCGGCATGCCTGTCATCGACGAGGGCGGTATCGTTGGGCAGATAGTACGAGTTACCCCATTTACCTCCGAGGCCGCCTTGCTGACGGATGATCAGGTGGCTATACCTGTACAGGTGTTACGCAACGGTTTGCGGCTGATCGCCTTCGGCGGCAATGTGTCGGGTAAGGTCGAAGTACGTTATTTGACGGCAGATGTCGATATAGAAGCCGACGATACGCTGGTTACTAGCGGTATAGGTGGTTTGTTCCCGGCGGGCTTGCCCGTGGCTCGCATTGAACGCGTAGAACGCGATGCGGCGTCGGGCTTTGGGGTGGCTGTGGCGTCCCCCTTGTCCCACCCCGAGCGCTATCGCCATTTTTTGGTGTTGCGTGTCGATGTGGCTACGCAAGCATCTAACCCGGAGGGCCTGTTGGATGGTTCACAAGACGAATAATAGCGCGCTGGTATCGGCAGCGCGACATTCGCCTCTTAAGGGGTTGCAGCCCATAGACGATGCACCCTTTCGGCGGCCTGCGTCGGGGTTGTTCCTGTGGTTCACCATTATTGCCGTGTGGCTTATCTCTCTGCTGCCCTGGCGCTTGTGGCAGCCCGCACCGGAGTTGCTACTCTTGGTATTGGCTTTTTGGTGTCTGAATGAACCGCAGCGCGTGGGCATGCTGACGGCGTTTTGTTTTGGCCTGCTGCTGGATGTACATGATGGCGCTTTACTGGGCGAGCACGCCTTGGTCTTCACGCTGGTTGCTTATGGGGCGGTTACTCTAAGACGACGTTTGCAGCGTTTTGATGCTGTTATCCAGGCCATACATATGGCGCCGGTTTTTGTGATCGCGGCGGCGGTCTCTACCCTGACTCATGCCTGGCTGGCAGGCGAGTGGGCAGGCTGGCAGTGGCTATGGTCGGCCTTGTTTACGGCGGCTTTATGGCCAGTGGCCGATATTTTGTTGCATATGCCGCAGCGACGCCTGGACGAGGCTGACTCCAGCTCGGTATAAGGCTGATCAGACCAAGACGGGACTATGTTCGAATTTAAGAAAACCAACCAACATCAGAAACGCCGGATACTGCTGCGCGTTTGGGTGGCGGGTGTGTTTGCCTTGTTGTGTTTCAGTACCCTGGTGGGGCGCTTGTGGTATTTGCAGGTGGTGCGCTATGAAGGTTTGGCTGCACGTGCCGATCAGAACCGCATGGCCGTAGTGCCTATACCGCCGCGACGTGGTGAGATCGTAGATCGCAGTGGCGTGGTATTGGCGCGTAACTACCGTGACTACACGCTAGAAGTGACTCCAGCCAACGTAGGCGGCAGTCTTGAAGACGTCATCGACAACCTAAGCGAGCTGGTTTATGTGAGCCAGTCCGACCGACGGCGCTTTATACAGGGCGTGGGGCAGGGTGGACGCTATACCCCGGTCATTCTGCGCAATAACCTGAATGAAACCGAGGCGTCGTGGTTCGCCGCCAATTCCTACCGCTTCCCTGGTGTTGAACTGAAGGCGCGCTGGGTGCGTGAATATCCCCAGGGCGCAGCAGCGGCGCATGTGATGGGTTATGTGGGCAGAATATCCGAAGGTGATCTGACTAACCTAGAGGCCAGTGGGCAACTGGGTAATTACCGGGGGAGTAACACCATAGGTAAAAAGGGCCTGGAAAAAACCTGGGAAACCGCCTTGCATGGCAAAACCGGTATCGAAGAGGTCGAGGTCACCGCGTCGGGACGCCCAGTGCGTACCTTAAGTCGCATTGATCCGGTGCCGGGTTCTAATCTGGTGTTGTCCATAGATATAGGTCTGCAAAAAGAAGCTGAGCGCCAGTTCGAGGGGCGTCGTGGCGCCCTGGTCGCCATAGAGCCTAAAACGGGCGATATCCTGGCCTTTGTATCGGCGCCTTCATTTGATCCTAATCTATTCATTGACGGGATTGATGTGGAAAATTGGCGCAAGCTGAACGAATCGCCCGATCACCCGTTAATCAATCGCCCCCTTTATGGCACGTATCCCATAGGGTCCACTTATAAGCCCTTTGTTGGCTTGGCCGCGCTGGAATTGGGTAAGCGCACCGCCACCCAGCGCATCCCTGATCCTGGCTATTTTGAGTTTGGCGGACAGCGTTTCCGTAATGCGGGCGGGGCCGTTTATGGGCCTACGGATATGCATCGTGCCATTGTGGTGTCTTCAGATACCTACTTTTTTTCGTTGGGACCGGAAATTGGCGTAAATGCTTTACACGACTTCAGCAAGCAGTTTGGCTTTGGCCAAATTACCGGTATCGATTTGGAAGGCGAGAAACGCGGGGTTTTACCATCTACCGAATGGAAGCGGCTTAACTACAAGACGGCTGCCCAGCAGCGCTGGTACGCCGGTGAAACCGTGTCGGTTACTGTGGGGCAGGGCTATAACAACTTCACCTTGCTGCAGTTGGCACAGGCCACGGCGGTACTGGCCAATGATGGCGCTTATATGAAGCCGCATCTGGTCAGCCTGGTAAAAAACCCACAAACAGGTACTGCCGTGCGCACGGTTACTGAACCGTCTTATGTCATTCCCTTGAAGCCGGAAAATTTGGATGTGATACGTAAAGCCATGGTGGATGTTATGCGTAGCGGCACGGCGCGCCGTGCCTTTGCGGGCGCAAGCTACCAGGCTGCAGGGAAAACAGGTACAGCTCAGGTCTATAGTCTTAAGGGCGCAAAATATAACGCCAATACGGTGGACGAACGTCTGCGCGATCACGCCTTGTTCATGGCCTATGCGCCAGTAGATGATCCGCAAATTGCGGTGGCGCTGATCGTGGAAAATGCGGGTTGGGGGGCGACTGTTGCCGCACCGGTGGCTCGTAAGGTATTTGACTATTGGTTAACAGGTGATAACCGCCTTGAGGGGATACTGCCTCCTGATCAAAGCCAGGACGATGCTGCGCAGGCTATGGCTGACGACCCAGATACTGTTACGGAGCTGCCATGAAACGGTTTTTGACCTGGGGCATTAAAGCGCTGACGGTATTTGATTGGCCATTGCTGGCGCTGTTGGTGTTGATGGCGGTGCTGGGGTTGACTGTCATGCACTCGGCAGTGGGTGAGCCCGACTGGCGTTTTGCCGACCAGTCGCGCAACTTCCTGATTGCCTTTATGGTTATGTGGGCTGTTGCGCTGGTGCCCATACCGTGGTTGATGCGGATGGCCCCATATGTGTATGCCTCAGGGCTGGTCTTGCTGCTAGGTGTAGAGTTTTTTGGGGAAACCAGCAAAGGCGCGACACGCTGGCTAGATCTGGGGGTGGTACGGATACAACCCTCCGAGATGCTGAAGATTGCAGTTCCCTTGTTGTTGGCCTGGTATTTTCACCGCAATCAGGGGCGGCTGCGGGTGTTGGATTTTCTGGTGGCTGGGGTGCTGCTGGCTTTGCCTTTTATCCTGATTGTCAGGCAGCCCGACCTGGGTACGGCATTGCTGGTGTTTGCATCCGGTTTTTGCGTGATTTATTTTGGCGGCTTGTCGTTTCGACTACTGGCACCGCTAGCCATCGCTCTGCTGCTGGGACTGGGCATGCTGATCTACTACGAAGATCAGATATGTATGCCTGAGGTCGATTGGATGGTTCTGCATGACTATCAAAAATACAGGGTCTGCACCTTGCTGGACCCCAGCTCAGACCCACTGGGTAAAGGCTTTCACACCATACAGTCCATGATAGCTGTGGGTTCCGGTGGTGTTTATGGCAAGGGCTATATGTTGGGAACGCAGTCGCATTTGGACTTCATCCCCGAGCGCACCACCGATTTTATTTTCGCTGTTTTTGCAGAAGAGTTCGGCCTGTATGGCGGCATCATGTTGCTGGTGCTGTACGCCTTGATCATAGTTCGGGGTTTGGCGATCGCCGCCAGCGCACAGACGCAATTCGGTCGTTTGTTGGCTGGCTCTATGGCTATGATGTTTTTTGTCTACGTCTTTGTGAATGTGGGCATGGTGACCGGGGTACTACCGGTGGTGGGCGTGCCTTTGCCCTTTATGAGTTATGGCGGTACAGCCCTGTTGACCCTAGGCATAGCCTGCGGAATGCTTATGAGCATACATCGCTACCGACCTGCGCGTCGCTAGGCTAGGCTAGGCTAGCGTTGGCTAGTTCTGGATATAGGCCGTCAAGCAGCTTCTTTACAGGAGCGGGCAGGGCAGTCTGGGTTAATTGATCTATTTTTACCCAGGAACGTGTAGGGTCTGTTTGGGCCAATACCGGGGTGTGGCACTGCACTAGCCAAGGTTCAATATGTAGCTTGAAGTGTGAAAAGACATGCAGCATGGGCGCCATTTTTTGTGCGTCATGGGTATGTTGCCCCATATGGGTGCAGGCTATACGCAGGCTGTCAGCATCATCATAGCGGGGCAGGCTCCATAGTCCGCCCCAGATACCGGGTGATGGCTGCTGCTCCAGCAAGATGCTGTCCTGATTATTTAAGATCAGCATGGCGCAATGGCGCTCGGGTACGGCTTTCTTGGTTTTGCGCACAGGTAACTCGTGTTGCACCGACAAGGCCTGCGCATAACAGGATGTACTTAAGGGACAGCTAGCACAGTTGGGGTTGCTGCGCGTGCAGAGCATAGAGCCCAGGTCCATTAGACCCTGGGTGTAGGCCGTCATATCTAACTGCTTTGGTGCATGCTGCAATACGGTATCTGCAGTTTGCCACAAGGTTTTTTCTGTAGCAGTCAGGCCCGGCTGTCCATAAATCCCAAAATACCGGGTAAAAACCCGCTTAACGTTCCCATCCATAATGGGGCTGCGCTCGCCCCATGAAAAAGCGGCGATAGCTGCTGCCGTGGACCGGCCTATGCCGGGCAGGGTCGCAATCTGTTCTGGTCGTCGTGGAAATTGGCCTTCCCATTGGGTGCACAGTTCTTGGGCGCAACGATGTAGATTGCGTGCCCTGGCGTAATAACCCAGGCCTGCCCAATAGGGCATGACGTCGTCCTGGCTGGCCAAGGCCAGCGCCTGCACCGTGGGGAACCGTTCCAGAAAACGTTGGTAATAACCCAGCACCGTGCTGACCTGGGTTTGCTGCAACATGATTTCCGACAGCCATATCCGGTAAGGGTCGCGGGTTTGTTGCCAAGGCAGTTGATGGCGACCATGCTGCTTTTGCCAGGTGACGACGCGGGTGGCAAAGGTATCGTAAGCGGGTGTAGCGTTTAGTGGCATCAGAATCGTGTGTTGCGTGTCACCGACCAGCGAGCTGACAATGCAGCCAGTATGGCGACCATAATCACTGATAATAGCAGGCTCAAGGCGTCAGGCAGCTGCAGGGCTATCTGAGTGCCATAGCTGCTGGCGACGCGGGCCAGAGCGCTGTTCAGTGGGTACAGGGCCAAAGCGGTCAGACCTATGGCTAGCAGGCTGGCCAGTACGCCTGTCAGGGCGCCCAGATACAAAAAGGGGCGACGTACAAAAGCTTCGGTAGCACCCACCAGACGAGCTACGCCGATTTCCTCGCGTTGTGTCAGGGCCTGCATGCGCACTGTGTTGAAGACGGTGGCTAGCACCACCAGCGCGACACCTAGCGCCAGCAGGCCTAGCCCGGCACGTAGAAAGCTAATAATGGACTCCAGACGTCTGACCCAAACACTGTCCAGTTGTACAGCGCCTACTTGTTCGTGATTACGCCATTGGCTGGCCAAAGCGGCTGCGCGGGCTGCTAGTTCGGGGGCGTCGCGCAAAGTAATCACCAAGGCGTGAGGCAAAGGATTGCCGGGTAGGACGGCCAGGGCCTCGGCCCATGAAGGATTGCTTTTTAGCGTATTCAAAGCGTCATCGCGCGCCACTACGCGCACATCCTCTACTTCGTCACTGTGGTTCCGCTGCAATTGCGTGGCCAATTGCTTGGCCTGGTCCAAAGTGGCTTGGCTTTTCAGGAATAGGGTGACTTCTGGAGACACCGGGATTTGCCGCACCACAGGTTGAGCTGACATCAGCACCGCGGCAGTAATCATGGGTATGGACAACGTCAGGCTGATGACCAGAATATTTGACAGAGTGGAGAAAGGTTGAGAAGTCAGGCGGCGCAAGGCGACCAGCAAGGCGTAACGATGATGACGCAACCAACGGTTCATACAGCGACTCCAGCAATATCAGAGAAACGGCCAGCGTCTATACGCAGTGTGCGATTGGCGTAACGCGCCATTAGCGCCTCGTCGTGTGATGCTATCAGTGTGGTGACGCCGACCTGATTAAAATCACGGAAAACCTCCATGATACGGCGTGCGCTTTCCTGATCCAGATTGGCGGTGGGTTCGTCGGCGATCAGAATGGCGGGTCGATTCACAATGGCGCGGGCGATGGCCAAGCGTTGTTGTTCGCCGCCAGACATTTCTATAGGGGTCAGATCTTCTTTACCCGACAAACCGACTTTTTTCATGGCGGCGCGGGCGCGTGTTGCGGCCAAGGCGCTGCCTAGCCCTGCCACCGCCAGCGGTAGCAAAACATTGTCTATGGCACTACGGTCATACAGCAGATGGGTGTCTTGCAAGATGACGCCGACCGCGCGGCGTAGATAGGGGCGTGCCCGCGGCGGCATTTTGTCGATGCGGTGACCATTAACCTGAACTGAACCACGGCTGGGCGGCTCCAGCCCGCCTATCAGTTTAAGCAAGGTCGATTTACCCGCACCGGAAGGCCCGGACACAAAGATAAATTCGCCCGGCTCTATTCTGAAATTAATGTCAGCCAGGATGTTATGACTACGTCCATAGGACTTAAAAACGTGCTGGAATTCGATCATAGTGGCTGAGATTTAAGGCCTGTATAAGAAGAATTTAGCGTTCGCAAGGGATATCCCTCATATTTGAAACCGGCTGCAACCGCTACGATTTCATCCCAAACGGTCGTATACGTGATTGTATGCCGTGTTCATAATTCAAGACCACACTCAAAGGGGCAATCTATGAAATTCATTAAAGCAGCCGCCATAGGCGTCTCGCTGTTTTTTATGGGAACAGCAGTCCAGGCAGGGGAGACATTCGATTCAGTTAAGAAGAAAGGTTTTGTTCAGTGTGGCATGCATACCGGACTACCTGGGTTTTCACTGGCTGATAGTAAAGGCGAATGGGCTGGCATAGACGTTGACGTGTGCAAGGCCGTTGCTGCCATGATGTTTGGCGATGCCACGAAGTTCAAGGCAACGCCGGTTACTACCCAGCAGCGCTTTACCGCACTGCAGTCGGGTGAAATTGATGTCTTGACACGTAACACTACTGCTACCCTGACTCGTGACACCACACTGGGTCTAATGAGCTCTGGCATTAACTATTACGACAGCCAGGGCATCATGGTCAACAAAAACCTGAATGTCAAAAGCGCCAAAGAACTGGGCGGTGCTGCAATTTGCGTACAGCCTGGCACGACGACAGAGCTGAACCTGGCAGACTGGTTCCGCTCTAACGGACTGGAATTCAAGCCCGTAGTTATCAATAGCCCAGACGAAGCCATGCGTTCTTACGTAGCGGGTCGTTGTGATGCTTACACGACGGATAAATCCGGTCTGGCAACCATACGTTCTACGTTGAACGATCCCGAACAGCACCAGATACTGCCCGAAGACTTCTCCAAGGAACCATTGGGTCCTATGGTGCGTCAGGGTGATGATCCTTGGTTCATGGTGGTGCGCTGGGCATTGAACGCCATGATAGAAGCCGAAGAGTACGGCATCACGTCCAAAAACGTTGACGAAATGTTGAAAAGCCCCAACCCTAACATCCAGCGCATTCTGGGTGTGACCGGTGAAATGGGCAAGGGTCTGGGTCTAGATAACAAATGGGCCTACAACATCGTCAAACAGGTCGGTAACTATGGTGAATCGTTCGAGCGCAACATTGGCTTGGAATCGCCAATGAAGCTGGAACGCGGCCTGAATGGCCAGTGGCAGAAAGGTGGTCTGATGTATGCCTGGCCTATCCGCTAGGCAACCAGTTCTTTTGTAGTCAATGGCCAGGCCGCTGGTAAGCGGTCTGGCTATGGATCAGGGGCGTAGCCTTTGTGCGCTCCAACCAACTTGAAACTTATGGCCAACAAGACGAATAAATCCGCTGCACCCAACAAAGTTCACTTGTCCTGGAATGATCCGGCCATACGGTCAGTGATCTATCAGGTGTTAATACTGGGCATAGTCGGGATGGGTGTCTGGTATCTGGTAAGCAATACGCTGCATAACCTTGCAGTACGTAACATTACGACTGGATTTTCTTTTCTACATCGTGAAGCAGGCTTTGCGATTGGCGAGTCCCCCATTGACTACCAGCCCGCCGATACCTATGGTCGCGCCATCTGGGTAGGGATACTTAATACCCTAAAGGTCTCAGTCATAGGCGTTATCGCTGCCACTTTTTTTGGCACCTTGCTGGGTATCGCCAGGCTCTCGAAGAACTGGCTGCTGGTACGTGTCGCCACCACTTACATTGAAGTTATGCGCAACATCCCCTTGTTGCTGCAACTGTTTTTCTGGTACGCCATCATTACCGAAAGCATGCCCGGCCCTCGGGATGCCTACCACCCCATGAAGGGTGTTTTTATTTCCAATCGCGGCCTTAAGCTGCCATCCATACAGGGTGACGCGCTGGATTGGATAATCGCCGCTGTTGGTTTGGCTATTGTGGCTATATTGGTGCTGGGGCACTGGGCCAAAAAACGGCAGGATGCAACTGGCAATATTTTTCCGCTAGGCCGCGTCGCCATCGTTTTGTTGCTTATATTTCCTGTCGTAGGCTGGTTGCTTAGCGGCGGTTCGCTGTCTTTGGAATTGCCTGAACTAAAGGGCTTCAACTTTGTGGGCGGTCTGAACTTATCGCCTGAGTTTGCCGCCCTGCTAATCGGCTTGATCGTCTATACGTCGGCATTTATAGCGGAAGTCGTGCGGTCAGGCATACAGTCGGTTGGCCGGGGTCAATGGGAAGCTGGCGAGGCCATAGGGCTGTCGCGCGGACGCATGTTGCGTCTGGTTATCTTGCCCCAGGCTCTGCGCGTGATTATTCCACCCATGACCAGTCAGTACTTGAACTTGACTAAAAACAGTTCGCTGGCCGTCGCCATAGGCTATCCCGATATTGTCTCGGTGGTGAACACCACCTTGAACCAGACCGGGCAAGCCATAGAGGGCATATTAATTATCATGGCCGCCTACCTGACGGTCAGCCTGTCAATTTCCATCTTTATGAACTGGTACAACAAGCGCATCGCGCTGGTGGAGCGCTGATATGGTCACGAATACTGCAACTACCAGCACGTCGTCGCCGCCTATCACGCACGAAGGGTTTATAGGCTGGTTCCGTACCCGCTTGTTTTCATCGCCGCTAAATACCTTGCTGACTGTCCTGATCGCCTGGTTATTATTAATGGTGATACCAGCCTTGGTTGAATGGCTGTTCATTAAGGCCAACTTTAACGCCACTACGGCTCAGGAATGCCGAGCCTCGGGTGGCGCCTGCTGGGCATTTATTGTTGAAAAGCATCGCCTTATCTTGTTCGGCGTTTATCCTTACGCAGAACAATGGCGGCCGTTGCTGGCCAGCATAGTGCTTATCGCCGTTATCGTTTGCAGTTGCGTGCGCTGGTTCTGGCGACCCTCCTTGGCGCTGCTCTGGGTGGTCGGGCTGGTAATCGTGGGCATACTGATGTGGGGCGGTATCTTCGGCCTTAGTTATGTCGAAAATGACCGTTGGGGTGGGCTACCGCTAACCTTGATACTAGCTACCTTCGGCATTGCTGTGGCATTTCCTTTCGGGCTGCTACTGGCTTTGGGGCGTCGCTCTGATATGCCTGCGGTCAAGGCCGTGTGCGTGGTCTACATCGAACTTATTCGCGGCGTGCCGTTGATCAGTCTGCTGTTCATGTCCTCGGTCATGCTGCCACTGTTTCTACCTGAAGGCTTCAGCATAGACAAGCTGTTGCGCGCCCAGATCGCCATCATTTTGTTTGCCGCTGCCTATATCGCTGAAACGGTACGGGGTGGCTTACAGGCGATACCCAAGGGCCAATACGAGGGCGCCGATTCGCTGGGTTTGACCTACTGGCAGCAAATGCGAAAAATCATTTTGCCTCAAGCCTTGAAGGTGGTTATTCCACCGCTGGTTGGTATCTTTATTGCTTTGTTCAAAGACACATCGCTGGTGGTCATTATTGGTATTTTCGACTTGACCCAAGCGGCTAAAACAGCTGTGGCAGACGCCGCATGGCGGGGCTTTAGCGCCGAGGCCTATCTGTTTATTGCTTTTATTTATTTTATTTTCTGCTTTTCTATTTCCCGCTATAGCCAGTCCCTGGAGCGGCATCTGGAAACTGGATATCAACGCTGATCGTGACGGTAAACATGAAAATCAATGCTGGGAATCAATTATGGGAGTACAGGCATGTCTGAGGCCGTAATCCGCATGGAAGACGTCAATAAATGGTACGGCCAATTTCACGTCTTGCGTGATATTAACCTTACCGTAGCATCTGGCGAGCGCATTGTTATTTGCGGTCCATCAGGATCGGGAAAGTCCACCCTGATACGGTGCATAAATCGTCTGGAAGAACACCAGAAAGGGCGCATCGTGGTCGAAAACGTGGAGCTGACCAACAACCTTAAGCACATCGAAGCCATACGCAAGGATGTGGGCATGGTGTTTCAGCACTTCAATTTGTTTCCGCACCTGACAGTACTGGAGAACCTGACCTTAGGCCCAGTCTGGGTGCTGAAGAAATCCAAGGCAGAAGCCGAAGCCTCGGCCATGAAATACCTTGAGCGCGTCCGTATACCCGATCAGGCCAGCAAGTATCCGGGTCAGCTTTCTGGTGGACAGCAGCAGCGTGTCGCCATTGCGCGGTCATTGTGCATGAATCCTAAAATCATGTTGTTTGACGAACCCACCTCGGCACTGGATCCGGAAATGGTCAAAGAAGTGTTGGATGTTATGGTGGGGTTGGCAGAAGAAACCGGTATGACCATGTTGTGTGTTACCCATGAAATGGGTTTTGCGCGTAAGGTGGCGGACCGTGTTATTTTCATGGACCAGGGTGAAATCATCGAAGAAAACACCCCGGATGCGTTTTTCGATCATCCCGAAAATGAGCGCACCAAACTATTCCTCAGTCAGATTCTGCACTGATTTATTTGTTTTATCACAGGGTATTTAACATGTTGTCTGGTATTAAATCGTGGTCACTTACCGTGACTGCTGCCATAGGCTTGGCTGCTGGTTCTGCGCTGATTGCGCCTGCTGTGGCGGCAGATAAGTTTCCCGTCAAACCTTTACAGTTTATTGTTCCTTACGCGCCCGGCGGTCCTTTGGATAGCGTGTCGCGTTTGTTGGCTGAGAAAGTCAAAGACGATCTGGGAACGGTGGTGGTTGAAAATCGTCCTGGCGCAGGCGGTAATATCGGCGCAGGGATGGCGGCCAAGGCCAAACCCGATGGTTATACCTTGGTGATGGGAGCTGTAGCCACCAACGCCATCAATCCCTGGCTCTATTCCGAGCTGCCGTTTGATCCCATCAAAAGCTTTGAGCCCGTCACGCTGGTGGCCTCTGTGCCCAATGTGCTGATATTGAATGGCGACTTTGCAACAGATAATAAAATCGCATCTGTTCAGGATCTGGTCGCCTATGCCAAAGCCCATCCGGGTAAGCTGAATTTTGGTTCAGGTGGTAATGGTAGCGCAGGGCATCTGGCGGGCGAATTAATGAACGTGCGCGCCAGCACTGACACTGTGCATATTCCCTATGCAGGCGCAGCGCCCGCCAAGCTGGCGTTGTTGTCTGGGCAAATTCACTATATGTTCGATAATCTGGCATCGGCTGCTACTTTGATTACCGAGGACAAAGTGAAGGCCCTGGCTGTGACTACCGCGGAACGTTCCAGCATTTTTCCTGAATTGGTCACCATGCAGCAAGCCGGCATAGAGTCTTTTGATATCGGCACCTGGTTTGGCGTATTCACTACAGGCGGCACACCTGCTGATGTGGTCAATACTTTGAATGCTGCCTACGTCAAGGCACTGGAAGACCCCGCAGTGCGCAAAAGCCTGCTAACCATGGGTTCGGACAGTAAAGGTACAACACCTGCTGAATTTGCCGAACTTGTACGCCATGATTTGGCCAAGTACAAGGAAATTGTTGAGGTGTCTGGCGCTAAATTGTTTTAAGCGCTGGTAACTAAAAACATTGAATGCCGCTTAGCTGACGCTAGCGGCATTTTTTATGGGCGGACACGCGATAGTTTTAGTTAACTAAAGGTCAACTATGGTCAAGACTGGGTGCGCTGAACCAAAATGTAACACTACAATCTACTACAGCTTGATAGCATCACCATTGGTGTACTAAGTAATTTGTTATTTCCAATCAGGGGAACTCTATGAAAGTATCAATGCGTGCAGGTCGTTTGACCTCGGCAGTTGCTGTAGTGGCTTTAATGGCGGGCTGCGCCACTATCGATCAAATGGGTACTGGAGGGCGCACTGCGACCGGTGCGGGCGTAGGCGCGGCTGCAGGGGCCGGGCTAGGTGCCATCTTTGGTGATAGCAGTAAGGCGGCCATGATAGGCGCTGGTATAGGCGCAGTGGCGGGCGGCATCGTCGGCTATAACTGGTCAGGCGTAAAAAATGATGTGCAGAAATCCGGCGCCAGCAGTCTAGGTATAGATGTCACGGAAATGCCGGATGGTTCCTTGCGCGTAAATATCCCCAGCAATGTATCTTTTGACACCGGCAAGTACGCGCTTAAGCCAGCACTGCTGCCCGTTTTGGATAGCGTAGCGCGAGCGTTGGTCCAACACCCCGAACTGCGTGCGAAGTCCATAGGTCATACAGACAGCACAGGCTCAGATGCGACCAATCAGACCCTGTCGGTGAACCGTGCGCGGGCCGTGGCTAATTACCTAAGTCAACAAGGCGTATCTGTTGGGGTTCTGACGGCAGAAGGCCGTGGCGCCAGCAGTCCAGTAGCCGACAACAGCACCGCCGAAGGCCGTGCAATGAACCGTCGGGTAGAACTTTATTTGTATGCAGTCCAGCAGTAGTATTCACTACCTAAGCTGAAAAGTGCTGATTGGGAAGGCTAGCTAGGCGCTACCTTCCCAATTTTGTATCAAGTCTGAAAAAAGAATAAAATAACAATGCACTAGGACTAATGGTTCCCTATGGCATATCCGGCTGATGGGTAGTATTCTAACCAGCGTGCATGACTTTGACCAAAGCAGCAGCCATGCTATCTACCATCCGCCGTTGCTGCTCGCTCAAAGACCAATAATCCGTTTCACTTAGCTCTTGAAAGGGCCAGCTGTTTGTTAATGGCAAGTCGGCAGGCAGTGCGTCGCTAACTTTCTGAGCTGATGCCGCTGGTGAGATAGGCTGATGCGGGTGTATGTCCATCGGGCCAGTGCCTAGGCTAAGCCAAGTGGCATTAACATTCAATATCTGTGCCAGCTTGAAGATGATTTTCGTGGATTTGCGATTGCCTGTTTCATAACTTGAAATGGCGCCCTGAGACAGTCCAGTCGCGCGCGCTAGCGCAGCCTGACTAAACTTACGTTGCTCACGAGCATAACGAAGGCGTTTGGCAAATGTATCCACATTAAGATTGAACGACTTATTGCAAATACATTGGTAATAATGCTGATTACTTATGTAGTGTTTTTAGGTAAAGTAGGTGCTAGTTTAGTAATATGTATTAAAACATTACCAAAGTAAGGTAAAAGTACATTTTTACCTTACTTTGTTTAGGTTTTACATGTATTTTTTGGATGAACTCCGTGACGCTTTCTCCCATAGCATTAATTTTTCAGCCCTCTCTTCCTGATGATGGTGCCAGCCCGGTTGCGCTTGCCTCCTTAGAAGCCAATGGTTTCCAGACGATAAGATGCAGTAGTCTTCCTCAGTTAACGCAGCAGGCGCGTTTGCACACACTACCCGACCGTCACGTGATGGCTGTGCTAGCAGCAGAAACTGCAGAAAATTGCGCTACGGCAAATTATCTGCGTACCTTGCACCCTGACCTAGGCATACTGGCCATGTCGGAAAAGACTGACGATAGTAGTTTGATACGGCTGTTGCAAAGCGGAGTAGATAATACTTGCGCTCGTGACGCCTCTGCTGCCTTGGTGACGACCATCTTGTTTCGCATGCTGGCGCGGGCAGGGCAGCGCCCCCCGGCCCCCACGCCACCGTCTACAGAAATTTCAGCGACTGGCCGTTGGTCGTTATCTGACCAGGATTGGGTGATTAACAGTCCAGAAGGCCAACGTATTTCCCTAACCACAGGCGAGCGGGCATTTTTGGTCACATTGTTGAACGCCCCAGAGCACCGCGCATCGCATGCCGATCTGATAGCGGCAATTAATCTTGCCTATGATGCCTTGCCCGAATCTGATCGCCGCCAAAGCCGTCTTAGTGTCATGGTCAGTCGTTTGCGCACCAAGTGCCATCAGCATGATGTTGATTTGCCCTTGAAGTCAGTGCACCGCTGGGGGTATATGTTCTCAGGTCAACTTTGACGCTGGGGCTCTTGGCCTTAGTTGTAATAGCGCCTGATGCTTAGGTCGTCGGCGCGTATAGCGGTTTCTTTGCCTGACACAATATCCGCAATCAATTGACCGCTGCCGCAGGCCATAGTCCAGCCTAGGGTGCCATGACCGGTATTGAGGTACAGCTTATCAATGCGGGTTGGGCCGATTATGGGTGTGCTGTCTGGTGTTTTGGGACGTAATCCAGTCCAGAAAGACACGTCGCTGCCTGGGGTGTAACTGCCTGGGAATAAATCATTCAGCACCATTTCCAGTGTTTGTCGGCGTTTGTCGTTCAATGATGTGTCGTAACCGACAATTTCTGCCATCCCGCCTACGCGTATGCGTTGATCAAAGCGGGTCAGGGCTATCTTGTAAGTTTCGTCCAGCAAGGTAGATACCGGTGCGCGGGTTTCATCCAGCAAGGGTACGGTAATGGAATAGCCCTTCAGGGGATACACGGGCAAAGCCTCTATGTGTTTCATCAAGCGCGTGGAATAGGATCCCAGAGCCATGACATAAGCATCTGCCGTCAGTAGCTCGTGGTTGCACTCTACGCCAGATACTGTACTGCCCATGACGTGCACCGCCTGTATGGTGGTGTCATAGCGGAACTCTACGCCCAGCTTCACTGCCATGGCTGTCAATGCCGTTGTGAACATATGGCAATCGCCGGTTTCGTCAGTAGGCGTACGTAAACCACCCACCAGCTTATCGCGAGTATGGGCCAGGGCAGGCTCTACCTGATGCAATTCAGAGGCTTGTAGCAGTTGGTAGGGCACACCAGCATCGCTTAGCGCGGCTATATCGGCGCCAGCAGCGTCCATTTGCTGCTGAGTGCGGAAAAGCTGCAAGGTGCCTTTGCGTCGTCCTTCGTATTGTATGTTTGTAGCCTCGCGCAAGGCCTCTAGGCACTGACGGCTATAGTTGGACATGCGCAATAGTCTTTCTTTGTTGACGGCATAGCGTGCAGCAGTGCAGTTGGCCAACATGCGTAGCATGAACTGTATTTGTTGCCAGCTGCCATCGGGACGAAACGCCAAAGGGGCATGTTCTTCGAACATCCATTTAATGGCTTTCAGGGGAATACCGGGGGCGGCCCAGGGCGATGAATAGCCGAACGAGATTTGCCCGGCGTTAGCGAAACTGGTTTCCAGAGCAGAGGCGGGCTCACGCTCGATGACGGTGACCTGGTGACCTTGTTGCGCCAGATAGTAAGCGCTAGCAACACCAACGACACCAGCGCCCAGAACGATAATTTTCATAGCCGAACCTTATGTGAGGCCCCGCGGTCACTGCAGAAATCGCCGCCAGGAGCCGTCATTGTGAACTAATTGATAGCCCTTGTCAGTCCTTTTTGGCTTTCTTGGCCGAGCTGGCCGAAATGAAAACCATGTTATCCCTATGCATTAGTTCCTGATCGGACATGCTGCCTAAGATGTCTGCAATACGTTTGCTGGCCTGGCCTTTTATACGCCGTGTGTCGGCTGCCGAGTAATTGATTAGCCCGCGCCCGCACTCGACCCCGTGTTCGTCAACGCAGGCAACAACATCACCACGTTCGAATTCACCTTCGACCGCGGTGACGCCTATAGCCAGCAGGCTTTTGTGGTCATGGGTCAAGGCGGCGACCGCGCCTTGGTCCAAGGTCAGGCGTCCGCGTAGGCGTAGGTGGTTGGCCAGCCAGCGCTGACGCGCCGAGCGCACGGGGATGCTGGCTCGTAATTCTGTGCCTATGGATTCGCCCTGACCTAAGCGCAACAAGACATCGGGCTCACGCCCCGAGGCAATCACAGTATGGCCGCCGCTGTTGGCGGCACGTTTGGCTGCCAGCACCTTGGTCAACATACCACCCGTGCCTATGGCACTGCCTGAACCGCCCGCCATGGCTTCCAGGGTGGGGTCGCCAGCCTGGCCTACAGCAATAAGCTGTGCGTCCGGGTTTTTGCGTGGATCGGCGTTATATAACCCGGACTGATCGGTCAGTATGATCAGCGTTTCGGCTTCTATCAGATTGGTGACCAGCGCGCCTAGGGTGTCGTTGTCGCCCAGCCGAATTTCGTCGGTGACGACAGTGTCGTTTTCATTGACTATGGGCACTACGCCCAGACCCAGCAAGGTATACAGGGTGCTACGCGCGTTCAGATAGCGGTTGCGGTCAGCCAAGTCTTCGTGAGTCAGCAGAATTTGGGCTGTGCGTATGCCATGGCGGGCAAAGGCCACTTCGTAGGCTTGTATCAAGCCCATCTGACCGACGGCGGCGGCGGCCTGGAGTTCATGCATGGCGTTGGGACGGCGTGGCCAGCCCAGTCGTGCCATGCCCTCAGCAATGGCGCCGCTGGACACCAGCACCATCTGCCTGCCTTGGCTATGTAGCCCGGCAATTTGTCTGGCCCATTGGGCCACAGCGTCCAGGTCTATGCCACGTCCTTCATTGGTGACTAGCGAGGAACCAACCTTAACGACCAAGCGTTTTGACGTGGCGACTGAGGGCACAGATAAAGGAGAAGCAGACATAGCGTTTGTGTGGCGAGAGTGATGTCGTTATACGGGGTCGCTACGGGTATCGTCGAAGCGGGGGTCGTCGGAAACATAAGTGCCGTCGGCCTGGTCCTGAGCCAGCTGTTCTTCCTGGCGAGCAGCATCCAGCCAGCTTTGTAGTTGCCAGAGCAGGTCCTGTGTGCCATCGCCAGTTAGCGCGGAAATGCCAAAGACGGGGCCGTGGTAGTCCAGCTCCTTGCACAGCCGTTCCTGCGTTTCCTGGGGGTTAGCCACCATATCCAATTTATTGATGACTAGCCAGCGTGGTTTTTCGTATAGAGCGGCATCATATAGGCGAAGTTCTTCGACGATGGCGCGCGCGTCCTCGACCGCTTGTGGAACGGGGTCGTAATCAGGGTCGGGTGTGGAAACATCAACAATATGCAGCAATACCCGGGTGCGGGATAAGTGACGCAGGAACAAATGACCCAGGCCTGCGCCTTCAGAGGCGCCTTTGATCAGGCCGGGAATGTCGGCAATCACAAAGCTGTGGGCAGGTGAAGTGCGTACTACGCCCAAATTTGGGTGCAAGGTGGTGAAAGGGTAGTCGGCAATTTTTGGCTTGGCGTTGGAGACTCTGGTGATCAGGGTGGACTTGCCGGCATTGGGCAGTCCCAGCAGGCCTACGTCGGCCAATACCTTGAGTTCCATTCTTATCTTGCGTTGTTCGCCTTCCATGCCCGGCGTACATTGGCGTGGTGCCCGGTTGGTGCTGGATTTGAAGTGCAGGTTGCCCAGTCCGCCCGCGCCGCCAGCCGCCAGAGTTACCTGGGTGTTGTGGTGATCCAGATCAAACAGCAGCTCGCCGGTTTCAGCGTCTGTGATGGTGGTGCCTACCGGCACGCGCAAGGTAATGTCGGGTGCAGCCGCGCCGTACTGATCGGATCCACGTCCATTTTCGCCATTTTTACCGCGGTGCAACCTGGCGTAACGGAAGTCGATCAGGGTATTGATATTGCGATCGGCGACTGCATACACGCTGCCGCCGCGACCACCGTCGCCGCCATCAGGGCCTCCCTTGGGGATGAATTTTTCGCGGCGAAAGCTGGCAGCGCCATTGCCCCCTTTGCCGGCAATGACTTCTATGGTTGCTTCGTCTACGAATTTCATGGATGGTGACTTCTAAAAATAGGGCGAGTCCGCGCCCACAATGCAGTCCCGTGGGAAAGCCACAGGCCTTTTGGATATTCTAAAACAAAAAGCCCCGCCTTAGCGGCAGGGCTTTTATAGCTATAGCGGCAGGGCTTACTCTGCTGCAACAACCGATACGGTACGCTTGTTCAGTGCGCCTTTGATGGCGAATTGAACTTTGCCTGTGACCAACGAAAACAATGTGTGGTCTTTACCGATACCGACGTTAACGCCGGGGTGAAACTGGGTGCCGCGCTGGCGAACTATGATGGAACCTGCCGAGATCAGCTGACCGCCGTAGGCTTTTACACCTAGGCGCTTCGATTCTGAGTCGCGACCGTTACGCGTAGAGCCGCCGCCTTTTTTCTGTGCCATGTTTAGCTCCTGAAGTCTATATCCGTTAGCGTGTCGTTAGGCCGTAATGGCGTCGATGCGCACTTCGGTGTAGTTTTGACGATGGCCTTGCGTTTTCCGGTAGTGCTTGCGCCGGCGCATTTTAAAGATGATGACCTTGTCGTGGCGGCCTTGCGCAAGAACTGTTGCTGTGACCAGGGCACCGTCGACCAAAGGCGTACCAATTTTTAATTGTTCGCCTTCGCCAACCGATAATACCTGGTCTAGCGTGATTTCTTGCCCAATGTCTGCCGGTATCTGTTCTATTTTCAATTTTTGACCTGCAGCAACACGATACTGTTTGCCGCCGGTTTTTATGACCGCGTACATGTGGGATTCCTAAATGAAAAATCTTGGCCAAATATGCCAAGCTCCCGATTCTACCCCGGGAGTTTAATCAGCGTCAAGTTATGCGTTCGTAAACCACGAAATCAAAGGCCAAGCCATTTTCCGGCATTTGGGGCTGACGTGAGGTTTCTTGCCAGATCGCGCTGTCCAGTGGCGGAAAGTAGGTGTCGCCGTCTACATCGGCGTGTATTTCTGTGGCTACGACTTCATCGGCAATAGTTAGCGCCAGGTCAAACAACTGCTGGCCGCCTATGACGCAGACCCTGGCTGCGCTTGCGCAGGCCGCCAGCGCAGCGTCCAGTGATGCGTAGGTGGTGGCGCCTGACGCTATATAGTCTGGATTGCGAGTAACCACTAAGTTGGGTCGGCCAGGCAGGGGACGGCCCAGCGATTCCCAGGTATTGCGCCCCATAATAATAGGGCAGCCCATGGTGGTGCGCTTGAAGTGGGCAAGATCCGATGGCAGGCGCCAAGGCAGTGTGTTGTCGCGTCCTATGACGCGATTGTCGGCATAGGCGACAACAAGTTGTACTAAAGGAGTGTTCATGTCAGCTTAGATCGCCACAGGTGCTTTGATGTGGGGGTGGTGATGGTAGTTAGATATTTCGAAGTCTTCGTAGCGATAATCAAACAGCGATTCAGGCTTGCGTTTAATAGTTAGAGTCGGATAGGGGTAGGGTTCGCGAGATAACTGCAGGGCGACCTGCTCCATGTGGTTGCTATATAAATGGCAGTCGCCGCCCGTCCAGATGAAGTCACCAACGTCCAGGTTGCACTGCTGGGCCACCATATGGGTTAGCAGTGCATAGCTGGCGATGTTGAATGGGACGCCCAGGAAAATATCTGCACTGCGCTGATATAACTGGCAGGACAGCTTGCCGTCGGCCACGTAGAACTGAAAAAAGGCATGGCAGGGTGGCAAGGCCATGTTTTGTATTTCCCCTACATTCCAGGCGGATACGATCAGGCGGCGGGAATCTGGGTTTTGCTGTATTTGTTCCAAAACTTGACTGATCTGGTCGATATGACGGCCATCAGGGGTAGGCCAAGAGCGCCACTGCACGCCGTATACAGGGCCTAGCTCACCGTCGGGGCCTGCCCATTCATTCCAGATGCTGACGCCATTTTCCTGCAACCAGCGCACATTCGAGCTGCCACTAAGAAACCATAGTAGTTCTATGAAGATGCTTTTGGTGTGCAGCTTTTTGGTGGTAACCAGCGGGAACCCCTGCGACAGGTCAAAGCGCATCTGATGGCCGAATACCGAACGCGTACCAGTGCCGGTGCGGTCGGTTTTTAGCTGGCCGTGTTCATACACGTGTCGCATAAGGTCTTCGTACTGCTGCATGGTCAGTGCTCCTGGATGTGCACTGTGTGCGTGATTTCAGCGGTTTTGGCCAGCATTGCAGAGGCCGAGCAGTATTTGTCATGTGAAAGCTGCACGGCTCGCTCGACAGCGGGCGTCGACAGGTTTTTGCCTGTGACCACAAACGCGAAGTTAATACGAGTAAATACTTTGGGATCGGTGTCGGCGCGTTCAGCGGTCAGCTTTACTTGGCAGCCGGTCACGTCGTGGCGACCGCGCTTCAGTATTAAAACGACATCGTAGGCGGCACAACCGCCTGCGCCTGCCAGCATCATTTCCATAGGACGTGGTGCTAGGTTATTACCGCCGCCATCGGGTGCGCCGTCCATAGTGGCGACGTGACCGCTACCTGTTCGTGCGACGAACAACATTCCCTGGGGGCCGCCCCAATCTATCGTGCATTCCATGATTTTTCCTGAATAAGTGCTAGTGTAAATCATCACCGATTCGCCCTGAAAGCGCAAACGCTTAAACCCCGCTTGTTTGATGACAATCCCACGGCGGCCAACTAGCGGGACACACCAGGAATGTTGCTTGCTATATCAAGAGCAAACGGGACGCGGGCTGGTTATACTGGCTATAGCCTTACCCTTAGTCTGGCTTTTTCTTGAGCGAGACAGGGTCAGGTTCTATCTGCGTCACTAGGAAAGCGTCTTATGGTTATCGACAATATACCGGCCAAGTCGGGTTTTGCACGCCGCATTACCGTGGTGGATGGTGTTTTATCTGAATTAGGGCGCGCCATGCAAGTCTTGGCAGGCACTATGCATGCGGCCAGGCCTAATCCGGCGCTGCAAGTGTCTAGCGTGCATGCGACGGTGGCCTCGTCCGACCCCCAAGCATCGGCAGTTGTGTCGCCCGCCGCAGATGCGCTTACCGATGAGCAGCGGCGGCATGCGGCCGGTTTGATGCGCGTCAATCATGTGGGCGAAATCTGCGCTCAGGCTTTATATCGTGGTCAGGCAGTATTTTGCCGCGACGCAGCAATTCAAAAAGTTTTGTTGCAGGCAGCTGCCGAAGAGGTTGATCATTTGGTGTGGTGTAACGATAGGCTGGTCGAACTCAACAGCAGGCCCAGTGTATTTAACCCATTGTGGTATTTAAGTTCTTTTTCTTTGGGGCTGCTGGCGGGGCGCGGCGGGGTAGGGAAGAATCTGGGTTTCATGGCCGAAACAGAACGCCAGGTAGAAGACCATCTGGAACGTCATTTACAGGATCTGCCCCTGGTAGATCAGCGCTCTCGTGCCATAGTGACCCAGATGCGCGACGATGAAATCAGCCATAGGATGACAGCCGAACAGCATGGCGCTGAAGCCTTGCCAGGTTTGGTTAAGTTCGCTATGAAGGCCATGTCCAAGGTTATGACCACCACAGCCTATCGTATTTAATCGATAGTGCTGGCGCAAAATGGTCCAAGGGTTTATACTTAATGACGTTGTGGCTGTTTTGTGTTTTATTGGCGTCTTAAAAAAGCAACAAAACAACATTTTTTCCACAAAATTGCATTTTTATCTTGCATCGCACAAAAAGCAGTTATATACTTTAGTTATTGGATGTCGCAGCGTGATTGCAAAGGGTAAACCCTCAACACGCAGGCTCAGGTTCCACCTTAGTAGCCCGACTTGCCCCGGTTGTCTCCTCCACCCTCCTCCTTTGGTGGATTTAACCCGAGATCGTAAGATCTCGGGTTTTTTTTTGGTTTTTTTTCTTCAAGAATATGTCTTGTTGCACTTCTTTAGTGCGATTACGGCCCGTAGTTACAAATACATTGGATAATACGGATTGTTTTTAAGGTCGATGTGTGTACTTCATGTGCCACCGACTACGTCATCATTCATGGGGATGCTGTGATCTCGCCTAACCTTTGGGAATCTTTTACCTGGGTTTATATTTGTATAGTCGCCTTTGGCGTCGGGGGGCTGATTGTGGTCTCCGAACGCTGGCATGGCCGTTATACCGGCGATACCGACTTACATAAACCCCAGGCTTCTCATACGCGCTCTACGCCGCGGGTGGGTGGCTTGGCGGTCGTGGCCGGCAGTCTGGCGGGTCTACTGGTGTTAGGTCCCAGTAATATGACGCTGACCTGGCTATGGCCGGTGCTGTTTATTTCGGCGATGCCGGTATTTGTGGCCGGCTTGCTGGAAGACATTACGAAAGATGTGGGTTCAGGAAAGCGTCTGCTGGCTGCCTTCGCGTCGGCGGCGATCGCCTGGTGGTTATTGGGTGGAGTGTCGCGCGTTGGGCTGGGCTGGGCGGACTGGATACTGTCATATTGGCCAATCTCGCTGCTATTCACCATGGTGGCGGTGGGCGGCTGTACCCACGCACTGAACATCATCGATGGCATGAATGGCCTGGCGGGCATGATAGCTACGCTGATGGCCTTGTCCCTGGCGCTGGTGGCATTGCAGGTTCAGGATATTCCCATCTTTTTAATTGCGGCAGCCCTGGCGTCGGCCACCTTGGGGTTCCTGGTCTGGAACTTTCCGTTCGGACGGGTGTTCTTGGGGGATGGCGGCGCTTATTTTCTGGGCTTTATGCTGGCGGAACTGGCTGTGCAGCTGGTCGTGCGTAATCCTAGCGTATCGCCTTTTTACGCATTGGCGGTATTGTTCTACCCCGTTTTCGAAACCATGTTCTCTATTTGGCGGCGCCGCTTCAAACGTGGCACGCCTGTGGATCAGCCAGACGCGCTGCACTTGCACCAGTTAGTGTTCCGCCGCTTGGTGCGGGTCACATTCAGCCGCGACGGGCGTCATGCGGTACCGGCCTTGTGCAACGCCATGACATCACCCTATCTGTGGGTGTTGGCGTTGATAGGGCTAGTGCCTGCCACGATTTGGTGGGACAACGCCTGGGCCTTGTGCGCCAGCCTGGTGGTGTTTGCCTCTGTGTATATTTGGTTGTATCGCAGGTTGGTGTCGTGGCGCAGGCCTGCCTGGCTGCTATTGCCTTCGCTGGGCCGCCATAGCCGGCGCAAATAAGTGGTTTCGCCGTAAACTAGAACTATCAAACGAACAGTTGGAGAATCGAGTTGCAAATTCAAGACGTGAAGCTTGCCATCGTTGGCCTGGGTTATGTAGGACTGCCGCTGGCGGTTGAGTTCGGCAAGAAACGGTCGGTGCTGGGATTTGATATCAATGCGGATCGGATTGCCGAACTGAAAAACGGTGTGGACCGCACTTTGGAAGTGGAGCCGGATGAGCTGACGCAGGCCTCGGGATTGCGTTATACCCATCAGGCGGTAGAACTCTCCGAGGCTAATGTGTATGTGGTCACTGTGCCCACGCCTATAGATGAATACAAGCAGCCTGACCTGACGCCTTTGGTGCGTGCCAGTGAAACCATAGGCAAAGTGCTAAAACGTGGCGACATCGTGATTTACGAGTCCACGGTGTATCCGGGCGCCACAGAAGAAGTGTGTGTGCCTGTATTGGAACGTATTTCCGGCCTGCACTTTAATCAGGACTTCTACGCTGGCTATAGCCCCGAGCGTATCAACCCTGGCGACAAGACGCACAGGGTAGCCAACATCAAAAAGGTCACATCTGGCTCTACGCCAGAAATCGCCCAATTGATCGATAGCCTGTATGCTGAAATTATTGTTGCCGGCACACATATGGCATCTTCTATACGGGTCGCTGAAGCCGCCAAGGTCATAGAAAATACCCAGCGTGATGTGAATATCGCGCTTATCAATGAATTGGCGCTTATTTTTAATAAGATGGGTATAGATACCCAGGCGGTTCTGGAAGCGGCTGGCACCAAGTGGAACTTCCTGCCTTTCAGGCCAGGTTTGGTGGGCGGGCACTGCATAGGTGTGGACCCTTACTACCTGACTCATAAAGCACAATCCCTGGGCTATCACCCAGAAATCATATTGGCAGGGCGCAGGCTGAACGACTCCATGGGCGGTTATGTGGTGTCGCAACTGATCAAAGCCATGACCAAGCGACGCATACAGGTCCAGGGTTCCAAGGTGTTGCTGATGGGTTTGGCTTTCAAGGAAAACTGCCCCGATTTACGCAACACGCGTATCGTTGATATTGTCAGGGAACTGGCCGAGTACAACATTGATGTGGACGTTCACGATCCGTGGGTAGATCCGGAAGCGGCTGCTCACGAATACGCCATAAACCCCATAGCCGCTCCTGTGCCGGGTACATATGATGCCATCATTGTTGCTGTTGCCCATCAGCAGTTCGTAGCGATGGGTGCAGCTGGCATACGTAGCCTGGGCAAGCCAGAACACGTGCTGTACGACCTGAAGTACGTGTTGCAACAGCACGAATCCGATCTACGGCTGTAACATCGAAAGGTATATCATGAGCTCACGTTATCAGGAAGTTGTCACTAAGTTACGGACCGAACCCAAAGTATGGTTGATCACCGGCTGCGCGGGGTTTATCGGCTCTAATTTACTAGAGGCTTTGCTGCAAATGGATCAGGCGGTGGTCGGGCTGGATAACTTCTCGACAGGCCATAGCTACAACCTGGACGAGGTCCAGCGGGCTGTGACGCCAGATCAATGGAAGCGCTTTACCTTCCACGAAGGCGATATCCGTGATCTGGATACCTGCCATCAGGTACTCAAGGGCGTGGACCATGTATTGCACCAGGCTGCTCTGGGTTCGGTCCCGCGCTCATTGCAAAACCCAATCGCCAGCAATGACGTCAATATCGGTGGTTTCCTGAACATGCTGGTGGCTGCGCGCGATGCCAAAGTGCAGTCGTTTGTGTACGCCGCATCCAGTTCTACCTATGGCGACCTTGAAGAACTCCCCAAATTCGAAGATCGCATAGGTCGCCCCTTGTCACCTTATGCCGTCACTAAATACGTCAACGAACTGTATGCCGATGTGTTCAGCCGGGCCTATGGCTTTGGCAGCGTTGGCCTGCGTTATTTCAATGTGTTTGGTAAACGGCAGGACCCTGAAGGCGCGTATGCGGCAGTGATTCCTAAATGGATAGCCGCCATGATACGGGGCGAAGACGTTGTAATTAACGGCGATGGCGAAACCAGCCGTGACTTCTGCTTTATTGATAACGTCGTGCAGGCCAATATTCTGGGTTCGCTGGCTCAGCCCGAAGGGGTCAACCAGGTATATAACGTTGCGTATAACGCCCGTACCAGCCTGAATGAACTATTCGACTACCTGGCCAAATCCTTGGCTAATAACGGCATAGTCTACGACAAGCGTCCAGTGCACGCTGAATTCCGGGCCGGGGATGTCAGACACTCCCAAGCGGATATCAGCAAGGCGTCTGAGCTGTTGGGCTACGAGCCCTTGCACGATATTGTCCGGGGAATTGAAGTCTCCATGCCGTGGTACACGCAATTCCTACGTTGATTTGAAAACACTGAAACAGCGGCTCAACCACCTGCACCCAGATCATCGCCGCATTGCGGTTGGGGCCATGCGGGTGGCTTTCTTTTTGCTGCTGGGCAAAGGGGTAGGTGCATTCAAGGAAATGGCGGTGGCCTACCGCTATGGGATTAGCGACGCCGTGGATGCCTATCAGTTCACCATGACCATGGCGAACTGGCTGCCTCTGACTATAGTGGGCGCTTTGTCAGTGGTATTGATACCGGTGCTGGTGCGCACCCGTTTGCAGGATAGAGCCAGTCGTGCTCGTTTCCTGGGTGAACTCCAGGCATGGGTGATCGCCATAGGGGTGATACTTGCCGTTGCCTTGTATGTGGCCTGGCCCTGGGTGTTGACCTGGGCGGGTGGTGGCTTGCCCCAGCAGGCGCGGCTAATGAGCTCAGAGCTAATGTTTGCCTTTGCCCCGGCTGCCTTGTTGACCTTGATGACGGGCATCAGCGCAGCACGTTTGCGGGCTCATGAACGGCATATCAACACACTATTGGACAGCGTTCCCGCCGTGGTCATATTGACTTGGGTGTTGCTGGCGGGCTCGGTAAATAATATAGGCCCCTTGCTGTGGGGGACTTTGGTGGGCTATTTGGTGCAGTCGATATGGCTGTTGAAGTTGGCCGCCCGAGCCGATGGCATGTGGGGGCGGCCCCGCTTTAGCGCCACCTCAGAGCAATGGCCTGCCCTGGTCAAGGCGGCTGGCGTGATGCTGATAGGGCAGGTTGCCATGAGCTTCGTAGGCCCTATAGATCAGTACACGGCGGCCAATCTGGGTGCGAATGCGAATGCCACTTTGGGCTATGCCAGCCGCTTGTTGTCTTTGTTGCTGGGGGTGGGTGCGGCCTCGGTAGGGCGGGCGGCGCTACCTGTGCTGGCCGATATCCAAAGCCGTGGCGATGCCGCGCATGCGCGTGCCACGGCTTTGAAGTGGTCGGTATTGATGTTGTTTGCCGGAGCCGTGGTTACCGCTATAGGGTGGTTGCTGGCTGGGTGGGGCGTTAGCCTGCTGTTTGAGCGAGGTCAATTTACCGCTCAGAATACCGTGACGGTAGCCCATGTGCTGCGTTGGGGTTTGCTGCAGCTGCCATTTTATTTTGGCGTGCTGATACTGGTACAGCTACTGGCCAGTCAAAATCGCTATCGCATCATGGCCGCCATTGCGATCGCCAATTTTGCGGTTAAAGCCATTATGAATTTGGTGCTGGCTCCTATCATGGGGCCAGCTGGCATCATGTTGGCGACCAGCGCTATGTATGCGTCGTCCTATGTCTGTTACGTAATAGTGGCGATGCGTCCAGTGGTCAAGCCACTGGATACCGTTTAGTATTTGAAACACAGGTATTGTCTTGAATTACACAGGTTTTCAACCCCATTTGATGATAGTTATTCATTCGCTCAAGGGCGGTGGGGCAGAGCGAGTGACTGCGGATATCAGCGCCTATTGGGTGCAGCGTGGTTACCGGGTGACTGTGGTCACACAGGCCGACGCCAGTACGGATAAATATGTCCTGCATCCCAGGGTGGAGCGTTACGCCTTGGGCCTGGCCAGCGATAGTAAACAGACACTGCTGGGCATCTGGGCCAATTTACGACGCGTATGGGCTTTGCGTCGTCTAATGAAACGTCAGCGGCCTACCGTGGTGTTGGGCATGATGACGACCTCGTCCATACTGGCCATTATCGCTGCGCGTGGTCAGCACTGTCGGGTCATCGCTACAGAGCACACACATCCGCCTGCACAAAAGCTGTCGTCCATGTGGCTGCGGCTGCGTCGTTGGGCTTATCCGCAGGCAATGGCGGTGGTGGCGCTAACGTCTGGAACCGCCTCATGGCTGGAAAGCAATGTGCCGGGTTCACGCCTGACGGTAATTCCCAATGCGGTCCAGTGGCCACTGGAGTGGGCCGAGCCTGTTATTGAACCGCCCCCACGCCAGGGGCGTTACCGTTTGCTGGCCGTAGGACGGCTGCACCCGGTCAAGGGTTTCGACATCCTGATCCAGGCGTTTGCATCGATAGCGCGCCATTTTCCGACCTGGGACCTGGTCATACTGGGCGAAGGGGAGCAGCGGGAAGCCTTACAACAACAAATTGATGAGCAAGACCTGGGCGAGCGTATCAGCATGCCTGGGCGGGTAGGAAATATAGGCGAGTGGTATATGCAGTCTGACTTGTATGTACTTAGTTCTCGGGTTGAAGGCCTGTCCAACACTTTGCTGGAGTCTATGGCCAGTGGTTTGACGCCAGTGGCATTTGATTGTGCTACCGGCCCACGTGAAGTCATACGTAATGGTATAGATGGCGTTCTGGTCAATCCGCCGGAAGATTACGAGGCACTGGCTGCACACTTGTCTGACATGATGGCGCATCCGCAGCAGCGTATGGCCTATGCGCGCCGCGCTGCCGATGTTCGGGATCGATTCTCAACAGCCCGGGTTATGGCGCTGTGGGGACATTTGTTTGAAAATCGCTCATGAAGATACTTTTTTTCGTCAGCTCCTTGCATGCTGGCGGCGCCGAGCGTGTCGCAAGCACGCTGGCCAGTGCCTGGGCGCAGCGCGGAGATCAGGTTGTTCTTGCACCAACCTATACGGGTAGGGGCAATTGCTTTTATCCCTTGCATAAAGATGTCAAGCTAGCCTGGCTGGCTGATCGGATGCGTCCCTTAGGCCGCAAGCTGCTCGCCCCTGTGGCTAAGTGGTTTGCCATACGCCGTTTGATACGTGAAACCCGACCCGACATTATTGTGTCGTTTTTAACAAACGTGAATGTCAGCGTGTTATTGGCGACCTATGGCATGAAGGTGCCAGTTATAGTCTGCGAGCGTACCAATCCCGCCTTCAGCGCGAGTTCCGGCCGACTACTGAAATTCTTACGTCGTATGACGTATCCGCGGGCTAGCGTGGTCTGCCTGCAAACCCACGACAGCGTAGCCGCCTTCCAGAATATGGTCCCTGGCCTGCGTGATGTTGTAGTGATTCCTAATCCTTTGCCGCCTGATCTGCTGGCTATCCAGCCATTGTCTTTAGTACCAGGTACAGGCAGACATCGCTTGCTTGCGATGGGGCGTTTGGTGTCCGCCAAGCGGTTTGACTGGCTGATACAGATTTGGACTCATCTTGCCGCCGAGTTTCCCGATTGGGATTTGTATATCTGGGGTGAGGGGCCTTTACGTGCTGCACTGACTCAACAGATTGCGCAGGCCGGTCTGGAGCAGCGCGTGTTTCTTCCCGGACGCACCGATCAACCCTGGGCTGAACTGGCCCAGGCTGATGTTTTTGTCTTGAGCTCTCAGGTCGAGGGCTTTCCGAATGTGCTGATGGAAGCCATGGCGCTGGGTTTGCCTTGCGCGTCTGTGGATTGCCCCAGCGGCCCGCGTGAGCTTAGCAACAATGGGCAGGAAGCCTTGCTGACGCCTGTGAATGACGCTGCAGCGCTGCAACAAGCTTTGTCGCAACTCATGCAAGATCCGGTCCTGCGTAATGTATTGGGACGGCATGCCTCGGAATCCGTGCGGCATCGCTATAAGCTACCTACGGTATTGCAGCAATGGGACGCCGCCATGGCACGCGCGCAGGGCCATCCGACTCAGGAAACCGTATCATGAATCACGATTATTCCCAGAACGACAAACGCCTGGATGTAGTGCATATTATTTCCGGCCTGGGGCACGGCGGGGCTGAAACCGTTCTGCACCGTTTGCTGACCGCGGCGTCGCAAAGCGATAGGCATTGCGTGATCTCCATGGGTGATCTGGGTGTGTTCGGACCCAAGCTGCAAGCGGCTGGTATACGCGTTTACCCCTTGGAAATGCGTGGTGTCAGGGGAATGGCTAGTGGCTTCTGGCAGCTGTATCGTTTGTTGCGTGAACTGCGCCCCGATGTAGTTCAAACCTGGATGTATCACGCTGATTTGGTGGGCGGCATAGTCGCCCGTTTGGCGGGGATCAAGGCTGTCGCGTGGGGAATACGTAATTCCGGCGCTGACTTACAAAAAAGTAGCCGTACTGCCAGGGCATTGGCCTGGGTTTGCGCTCGCTTGTCTGCCATAGTGCCTGGTGTCATTGTGGCTTGCGCGGATAATGCTGCCCAACGCCATGTCAGTTGGGGATACCGGGGCGATCGCACTTTGGTGATCGCTAATGGTTATGACCTAAGCCTATGGCAGCCTGACAATCAAGCGCGGGTTGCCTTGCGCCAGGAACTGGGACTGGCTGGCGATACGCCCTTGATAGGCAGTGTCGCCAGATGGAATCCACTCAAGGATCACGACAATTTGTTGGAAGCCCTAGCGTTAAGTGCCAGAGCCTACCCTGATGTACGGTGCGTCTTAATAGGCGAGGGCTTGGATAGCCACAATGTCGAACTGACCGCCATGCTGCAGCGTCATGGGCTAGAAGACAGGGTGATATTGCTGGGGCGTCGCACGGATGTGCCGCAGTGGATGAACGCCTTGGATATCCATGTGCTGTCCAGTCGCGCCGAGGGTTTCCCCAATGTGGTGGCGGAAGCCATGGCGAGTGGCACCCTGTGTGTGGTCACCGATGTGGGTGACGCCGCTCGTATTGTGGACGATACAGGCTGGGTGGCGCCGCCGCGTAATGCGCTGGCTTTGTCCCAAGCGTTGAATACCGCCTTGGGTACTTTAGGATCGCCAGAGGCCACGGATCGGCAGCAGCGTGGTCGTCAGCGTGTCGCCAGCCTGTTTAGTCTGGACACTATGGTGCATGCCTACCATGTAGTGTGGGCGCGCCTGGCAGCTGATTACCCGTCGCCGCGGCGGGCGATAGACCCTGCACAGGGGGATTCCCCGTATCGTGATGCCACGGGCTGGACCGTGGTCGCGGATGACAGTACAGAAGCTACGGTGGCGCGTAGACCACGACTATTATTCGTGGTCAATAATCCCGCGTTTTTCCTATCCCACCGCCTGCCCTTGGCGCTTAAAGCACGTGACGATGGCTTTGAAGTGCACATCGCCACTATGGACGGACCTTCTGTGCCCGTGATTGTGGGGCATGGGCTGACACACCATGTGATTAACATGTCGCGCAGTGGAAAAAATCCTGTAATGGAGATACAAAGCATCTATTCATTATGGCGATTATTTCGCCAGTTGCGCCCTGATCTGATCCACGCCGTCACCATTAAACCCGTTTTATATGGGGGGATAGCTGCCCGTTTGGCTGGTGTACCCGCGTATATTGCCGCCGTATCTGGGCTGGGCTTTATTTTTACACGTCCAGCGCAAAAAATGGATTTCATGCGCTGGGCCGCCACCTTGTTGTACCGCTTGGCATTAGGGCATAAAAATAGTCGTGTCATTTTTCAGAATCAGAATGATCGCGACGTTTTGCAGCAAGCTGGCGTATTGCGTAGTGGCCAAGCCGTGTTGATACGTGGTTCAGGGGTGGCGTTGGATGAGTTCCACTACGTGCCTGAACCTGATGGCGTACCCGTAGCCATCATGGTGTCCCGCCTATTGGTCGATAAAGGGGTGATGGAATTTGTCGAGGCTGCCCGGCTTAGTCACGATCACCCTAGCGGTTTGCGCTGGCTGTTGGTGGGCAGCCCAGATCGCGGCAACCCAGCCAGCGTGACCGATGGCGAGCTGTTGAATTGGCAGCGGGAAGGGGTGGTGGAATATCTGGGTGAGCGCACCGATATTGCCGCTTTGTACCAGCAGTCAAATATTGCGGTTTTGCCTTCGTATCGCGAAGGCCTGCCCAAGTCGCTGGTAGAGGCAGCAGCCTGCGGACGGGCGGTGGTCACTACTGATGTGCCAGGTTGTCGAGATGCCATACAGCCCGTCGTTACTGGGGTGCTGGTGCCCCCACGCAATGCCCGTGCCCTGGCGACGGCTGTTATCGCTTTGGCCGAGGATACTCAGTTGAGACAGCAAATGGGTGCGGCGGGCCGAGAGCTGGCCGAAGCGGAGTTTGATGTCCAGAAGATAGCGGACAGGCATGTGGAACTGTATTGGAGTCTTTGCGGCGGAAGGCCCGGGGCTGATTAGGGGTTGTTGGTATATTAAATTACAGCGCCCTTTCGTGGCAGGCTCCTTACTCTGTGGCCCGCTACGCGAAGCCACTCCCGCAAGGTCCCGCCACTACGGTCTAGTCGCAAGTTCAGAGCAGGTCTTTTGGGGAAGGTTGGGCTTGGGCTGGTCGGGTGTTCAAAGCGAATTGATAACACCCGCTGGATTCATGCTGAAGCACCGCCAGTGAAGTCTTCTGTCAGCCCACCAGGCAGGCAAACGTTGGACTCACGGGAGAGCCTTACCCTCCGCGGGGGCTCAGAGTGAGTCTGACGGTTGACGGCCGATGTTACTGAAGAAACAAAGCTACACAGCAAATGACGGCCGATGGTGCGAAAGAAACGAAATCACGCAACAAATTACGGCCGATACCCTGAAGAATCCGTGACGCCTTATTCCATTCCAGGCACGACCGCCGAGAATCCGCCATCGACGTGGGTGATTTCGCCGGTGATGCCTGCTGCCAAGTCCGACAGCAGGAAAGCTGCGGCGTTGCCTACTTGCTCTATGGTCACGTTGCGACGCATGGGCGCGTGGGTGGCCACGTACTTCAGGATGGTAGAGAAATCCTTGATGCCGCTGGCGGCTAGCGTTTTAACGGGGCCGGCTGATATCGCGTTGGCACGTATGCCTTCAGGGCCCAGGCATGATGCCAGGTAGCGCACGCTGGCCTCTAGCGATGCTTTCGCTAGACCCATGGTGTTGTAGTTGGGTAGGGCTTTTTCGGCGCCCAAGTAGGATAAAGTCAGTACTGCACTGTCGCGGCCCTGCAGCATGGGCCTGGCTGCTTTGACCATCGCTGGAAAGCTGTAGGCAGAGATATCATGCGCAATGTGGAAGGCTTCACGTGTCATGCCATCCAGAAAGTCACCAGCGATCGATTCGCGGGTAGCGAAACCAATCGAGTGCACCAGGCCGTCCAGGCCATCCCAGCGTTCGCCCAGTTCGGCAAAGGCGTTGGTGATTTGATCGTCGTCCGCTACGTCACAGGGTATTAAGATGTCGCTACCAAAGTCAGCGGCAAATTCTTGTATGCGTTCTTTGAAGCGGTCGCCAACGTAGGTAAACGCCAGTTCGGCGCCTTGTTGCCTGCATGCCTGGGCTATGCCATAAGCAATGGATCGGTTTGATATGACGCCTGTGATCAGGATGCGCTTACCGGTCAGGAATCCCATTTTTTTCTATCCCTTTGTTATTTAAGACTTAGCCGCGTATGCCTGTGCCAGGCACGCGTAGCTTTTTACCCTTGGCCAGTGTATTGCCCTTCAGGTTGTTAAGTTTACGTAATTCGTCCACCGAGGTGTTGTAGCGCTTGGCCAACGCAAACAGGGTTTCGCCTTGTTTGATGGTGTGAGTACGCACCACAGGTTGGCGTTGTAGCACGGCTACGTCGCCTTTGCTACGGCGGGTGGTGGTTTTGGCAACGGGGGCCTTAGGTGTAGAAACTTCCATGGAGGCCAGTTGCAGTCCGGTCTGCTTGCCGCTGGCAGGCACCAACAGGGTTTGGGCAACCGCGCGTGTTTGTTTTTTTCCTAAGCCGTTAATAGCACGTAGTTGGCCCAAAGTGATGCCGTGCATCTTGGCAATTGCTGTGTAGGATTCGCCGCTTTTGCTTTGGTAAGTCTGCCAAGAGCTTAATTGGCCTTTGTAGGCCTGCAGGTTGGCGTTGAAAATGTCTACCCGGTTGGTGGGTAGCAGCAGCGGAATATCGTCTTGTGGCCTTATTACGGGCCGGTTATGCACGGCGTTCAGGGACTTGAACTCTTCGACGGATATTTCCGCCAATTGCGCTGCAATTTCGATGTCGATGTTTTCGTTTTTCTGAACGGTGGTGAAGTACGGCGTGTTGCTGACGTCAGGTAGCGTCAGACCATATTTTTTGGGATTGGCAATAATGTTTTTTATGGCCTGTAGCTTGGGCACATAATTGCGTGTTTCATCAGGCATTTTCAGGGACTGGTAGTCACCCAGCAAGCCTGCTGTAAGGTTTTTTTCTATGGCCCGCTTGACCGAGCCTTCGCCCCAGTTATACGAGGCCAGCGCCAAATACCAGTCGCCTTGGAATTCATACAAATAGGATAGGTAATCCAGGGCAGCATTGGTGGACGCAATGGGGTCGCGGCGCTGATCGTGCCACCAGTCCTGTTTCAAGTTGTAGTGCTTGCCGGTGCTGGGGATGAATTGCCACAGGCCAGATGCCTTGGCGTGCGACAGCGCGTCGGGTTTGTAGGCGCTTTCGACGAAGGGTAGCAGGGCCAGTTCAGTGGGCAGACCTCGTCTGTCCAGTTCGTCGACGATGTAATACAGGTATTTGCCCGCACGCTGGCTCATGAGCAGCATAGACTGCGGGTGGGATGCGTAGTAGTTGGTCCATTGTTCGGTGATTTCGCTATCCAGGTTGGGGATGGCGAAGCCCCGTCTGATGCGGTCCCACATATCGTGTGGGGCACTGGTCAGGTCAACGGTACGCGAGGTTTCAGCGGCGCTGTAGAATTTTTTCCCGGAGGCATAGGGGCTGTCGGGTGTGGAGGTGGCACAGCCTGCCAGCGCTGCTACGATCAGTAGCATGAATAGTCGTAAACATTTCATTAGCGGCAATTTATTTGAAGTTGTTTTTCCATTCGCGCAAGCTGGCAAATACTGCCACATTTGAGTCCAGCGGCCTGGCGGCATAAGCCGTAGCGGCGGCGACTACAGGGGCTGCTGTTGTACGAAGAAAGGGGTTGGTGGCAAGTTCAGTACTTAAAGTGGTGGGCAGTGTTGGTTGGTTATTAGCGCGCAATTGCGATGCGTTACGCCATTGTTCTTGTAATGCGGAATTATCAGGATCAACCTGCAAGGCCCATCTCAAATTCGCTAAAGTGTACTCATGGGCGCAGCAAACCAACGTGTCTAATGGTAACGCGGCCAGTTTAGCCAGTGACGCAGTCATTTGTTCGGGCGTGCCTTCGAACAGGCGGCCACAGCCCGCCGCAAATAAAGTGTCGCCACAAAATACTATAGGTTGGTCGTTATCCAGAGTGCCGTGGTATGCGATATGACCTGCTGTATGGCCTGGGATGTCCAATACCTGCAGGGTTAGGCCTACGTTGGGTAAGTTGACACTATGGCCCTCGATGACAGGGAAATCGCACGCGGGCAAGGTTTCGGTGGCTGGGCCATAGACGACACCCCCGTTTCGCTGTTGTAATGCCGTGACCCCGCCGACATGATCGCCATGATGGTGGGTAAGTAAAATAGCATCCAGCGTTAAATTATGTTGGTCTAGCACCGCCTGTACAGGAGCAGCCACGCCGGGGTCCACGACAACGGCGTGCTGGCCTTTGCAGACCATCCAGATATAGTTGTCGCTTAGCGCTGGCACGGCAATAAGCTGGCTGGCGCGGCGATCTGACAAGTGCAGTGTATTTACCATAACTAGGAGTGAATTGTGGACGTCCAACCGCTTATTATAGAGCTAGCCGATTGGTTGGGGTCCGCGCCAGGTCAATATGTGCATAACTGGGAACAAACTCAGATAGATCGTATGGTGGCCAATGTGTTCGGTTATCACGCCATACAGGTCGGATTACCCCAGTACGATTACCTGCAGGCTAGCCGAATTCAGTTCAAAGGGCGGACCCGGGCAATTTTTGAAGGGGCGGCCCAGCAGGGCGCTGTTATCGTGGCGGACCCCGAAAATCTGCCTTTTGACACGCAAAGCATAGATTTGCTGGTTTTGCCGCATGTGCTGGAATGTTCTAATAACCCGCATCAGGTGTTGCGTGAAGTGGAAAGGGTGTTGATGCCTGAAGGTCGTGTTGTGATCTCCGGCTTTAATCCCTGGAGCCTATGGGGCGCACGTGAACGTATTCCAGGCCTGGATCCTTTGATGCCAGTGCCGGCAGATTTACAGATTTCCTTGGTGCGCTTGAAGGACTGGTTTAAATTGCTGTCCTTTGACCTGGACCGTGGACGCTTCGGTTGCTATGCTCCGCACTGCGCAAGCGACGCGTGGCTGCATCGCTGGAGCTTCATGGAAAACGCTGGGGATAGGTGGTGGCCGGTGTGCGGCGCCGTGTATGTGGTGTCGGCGGTCAAGCGTGTGGCGGGTATGCGTTTGGTGGGACCACAATGGAAGCGTTCCAGGCGGCGCATGCGCCGGGCTACGGTGGTCGCGGGCCGACATTCATTATCAAACAAGGGATAGCGCATAAAGATGACGCAGTCGAAAATGGCACTTTCTCGTGTCGAAATCTGGACCGATGGCGCCTGCAAGGGTAATCCTGGCGTGGGTGGCTGGGGCGCACTGATGCGTCAGGGCAAGCACGAAAAGGTAATTTACGGTGGGGAATTGCATACCACCAACAATCGCATGGAACTGCTGGCTGTCATACAAGCACTAAAGGCCTTGAAGCGGCGTTGTGAGGTTGTGGTGCACACGGATTCACAGTATGTCCAAAAAGGCATGAATGAATGGCTGGCGAACTGGAAACGGCGCGGCTGGCGTACGGCTGATAAAAAGCCGGTGAAAAATGCCGACCTGTGGCAAGAGCTGGATGCGTTGGTGCAGCAGCAACCCGTCACTTGGCGCTGGGTCAAGGGGCATGCGGGTGATCCCGGTAATGAAAGAGCTGACGAATTGGCCAATCTGGGGGTAGAGCAAATGCGCGGTGCCCGCATCGAAGAAAGCGTGTTGTAATCCCTTGCTGAATGGTAAAGTCGCACACATGAAAAATTCACGTATGGTTGTGGTGGTGACGCTGGTGATAGGCGTCGCTCTTGGGGTGGCAGGTTCGCGCTGGTTGGCTAAGCGCGATGTGGGCACGTCAGCCTCTCAAGCAGTGGCGACTGCGCCGGTGTCCTCAACATCAGCCGCTAAGGCCGCAGCCAATGTCCAATTGGCGACCGTGACCCAGGTTTCATTGCCGCATGGCGTTGCTGCCGTGGGTAACTTGCGCTCGGAAAATGCGGTGGAACTCCGTTCTGAAATTACTGGCCGTATTGCCCAGATCAATTTTGACGAAGGCGGTAAGGTTGCCAAGGGGCAAGTCTTGGTGCGCCTGGACGATAGTGTTTTGCAGGCGCAATTACAACAGGCACAGGCCAATCTTAATTTGGCGGCTAGTCAGCACAGGCGTGCTGCTGAATTGAATAAGCAGGGCTTTATCAGCAAGCAAGCCAGGGACGAAGCAGCCAGCCAACTAAACGTGCAGCAGGCGGCAGTGGCGCTGGCTCAGGCCCAATTGAGTAAAACCGCCATCGTTGCGCCTTTTGATGGCCTGGCCGGGTTGCGCAATGTCTCAGTCGGAGACTATGTCAGCCCTGGCTCTGATTTGGTGCCCATAGAGTCTATAGATCCTTTGAAGGCCGATTTCCGAATTCCTGAGCAGTATTTAGGGCTGGTACGTATAGGCACGCGCATAAGCTTGTCGTTCGATGCCTTGCCGGGTCAGGCGCGCGAAGCCCAGGTCGCCGCCATCAGCCCCGTGATCGAAGTGGGTGGGCGCTCTATATTATTGCGCGCCAATGTACCCAATGCCGATGGCGCATTGCGTCCTGGCATGTTTGCTCGCGTGCAACTGAAGTTTATGGATACAGAATCGCTGGTGGTGCCGGAAACGGCCTTGTCGCCATCAGGCCAGTCGCAATATGTATTTCGAGTCAGCCAAAATACCGCCCAACGCGTCATGGTCAGCGTTGGCCAGCGTCGCGAAGGCATGGTTGAAATACTTGACGGTTTGCAGGCGGGGGATCAAGTGGTGATATCTGGATTGCAAAAAGTTCTGGATGGCGGGCAGGTTCAAGTGTTGCCGTCAGCCGCAGCCAAGGCTGATGCTAGCGCGTCAGCGTCCTGATTAGCGGCGCACTTTATGAAACTCTCTGAAACCTGCATCAAGCGCCCGGTTTTTGCTACGGTACTGTCGCTGATTATTGTGTTGGTCGGCCTGATCTCTTATGACAGGCTGACGGTGCGGGAATATCCTGCCATCGACGAACCCGTTGTGTCTGTGGTTACCGCGTATACCGGTGCGTCCCCAGAGGTGGTGGAGTCGCAGGTGACCAAGCCACTTGAAGACCAGCTATCTGGCATAGAGGGCGTGGATGTCATGACATCGCGCAGCCGGTCCGAGCGCAGCCTGATCAATATTAAATTTAATTTAAGTCGTGACCCAGACGCTGCGGCGGCCGATGTGCGCGATAAGGTGTCTCGCGCACGGCGCTTTCTGCCCGACGAAGTCGACGAACCTATCATCAGCAAGGTCGAGGCTGATTCCACGCCAATTATTTATCTAGGCGTGACAGCAGGTGATTATTCCCAGCTCGAAGCGTCCGACTACATTAATCGTTATATAAAAACTCGCTTGTCCGTGTTGCCGGGTGCAGCCGAAGTACGAGTTTTTGGCGAACGCCTGCCATCCATGCGGGTGTATGTGGACAGGACCAAATTGGCGGCGTATGGGCTGATAGTCCAAGACGTGGAGTCGGCTTTACGCGCCCAGAACGTATTGATACCGGCAGGGCGCATAGAGTCACTGGAACGAGAGTTCTCGGTGGTATCGTCCACCGATCTGCAGACCGTCGAGCAATTTGGCAAGGTAATCGTCGCCAATAGCCAGGGCTACCCTGTGCGTCTTAGCGATGTGGCGGACGTGGAAATTGGCGCCGCCTCTGACAGGGTGCTGGCGCGTTATAACGGCCAGCCCAGCCTGACCATAGGTATCACCAAACAATCTACTGCCAACCCTTTGGACTTGTCGCGCGAGGTGCACAAAGAGGTTGAGCTAATTAACCAGAATTTGCCCGCCGGCATGCAACTGAACCTGTCATATGACAGTTCAGTGTTTATTCAGAAGTCCATAGACTCGGTGTACGCCACGGTGATCGAGGCGGTCATCCTGGTGGTACTGGTTATTTTCTTCTTCTTGCGCAACGTGCGTGCCAGCCTGATTCCCATAGTGACGATACCTGTGTCGCTGGTGGGGGCATTTGGCATTATGTTTCTTTTCGGCTTTTCCATCAATACCCTGACCTTGCTGGCCATGGTGCTGGCTATAGGGCTGGTGGTGGATGACGCCATCGTCGTGCTTGAGAATATTTTCCGGCACATGGAAGAAGGTAAAACCCGTTTGGAAGCCGCCTTCCTGGGGGCCAAGGAAGTTGGGTTTGCGATTGTAGCCATGACGTTGACGCTGGTTACTGTATATGCGCCGCTGGCTTTTGCCACCGGGCGTACGGGTCGCTTGTTTATTGAGTTTGCCTTAACGCTGGCTGGGGCAGTGCTGGTGTCGGGTTTCGTGGCACTGACGCTTACCCCCATGATGTGTTCTACCCTATTACGTCATCAGACCAGCCATGGCCGTATTTACACCTGGATAGAAAACTTGCTGGTGGGTTTAACCAGCCGTTATCGTAAGGGTTTGGGGCGTGCTTTGCGGCACAGGATGATAGTGGTCTTGTTGGGTTTGTTGGTGGCGGCGGGAAGCGGCGTGCTGTTCAAAACCGTTAAAAGCGAACTGGCCCCCATAGAAGACCGTGGCGTGGTGTTTGGTGTAATTAGCGGTCCTGAAGGATCGACGCTGGATTACACCCTGCATAGCGTAGAGCAGGTCGAGGGCTTTTACGCCGAACTGCCGGAAATGGAAGGCTATCAGTCCGTAATTGGCTTTCCTACGGTTACCGATTCCTTTGCTATTTTGCGCTTGAAACCGTGGGATCAGCGTAGTCGTTCCCAGCAAAGCATAGCGGCTAGTTTGCAGCCAAAATTTGCTGGCTTGCCTGGGGTCAGGGCCTTCCCAACCAACCCGCCTTCGCTGGGGCAGCGGGCCACGTCCAAGCCCATTGAATTCGTGGTTATGAGCCAGGCCAGCTATCCAGAAATAGCCAAGCTGGTCGAAGGCTTTGTCAGCAAGTTGCGTGAGTATCCAGGGCTGCAAAATATTGACACGGATTTGCGTTTGAATACCCCCGAATTGCGGGTGGTGGTGGACCGTGACAAGCTGGCTGATGTGGGGACTGACGTCGATGTGCTGGGGCGTACTTTGGAAACCATGCTGGGCGGTCGCCAAGTAACCCGTTTTCAGGATAGTGGCGAACAGTACGATGTTATCGTTCAGGTCAAGAAGAAAGACCGTTCCGACCCTACGGATATCTCTGATATCTATGTACGCACTCGCGATGGCAGCATGGTGCAGATGTCCAACTTCCTGACAGTGTCGGAAAGTGTCTCGCCCCAGTCCTTGAACCACTTCAACCGCTTGCGAGCGGTAAAAATTGAAGCCTCGATTGCGCCGGGTTATGCCTTGGGCGAAGCTCTGGAACACATGCGGACGGTGGCGCTGGAAACCTTGCCGCCTACGGTGCAGACTGACTTGGATGGTCAGTCGCGTGAATTCCGTGACTCGTCGGGCAACATCTATCTGGTGTTTTTAATGGCCTTGGCCTTTATTTACCTGGTGCTGGCGGCGCAGTTTGAAAGCTGGCGTAGTCCTTTTATCATTATGCTGTCAGTGCCTTTGTCCATGACAGGCGCTTTGCTGGCCTTATGGTTATCGGGCGGCACCTTGTCTATTTATAGTCAGATAGGTCTGATCACCTTGGTGGGCCTAATCACCAAGCACGGCATACTGATCGTGGAGTTTGCGAATCAGTTGCGGGCGGGTGGCGCAGAAATGACAGAGGCTGTCATAGAGGCCAGTGTCATGCGCCTGCGTCCTATACTGATGACCACAGGCGCTATGGTGTTAGGCGTGTTGCCACTGGCTTATGCCACAGGCGCCGGGGCGGAATCCCGTCAGCAAATTGGTTGGGTGCTGGTCGGTGGATTGACCTTGGGTACGGTGTTAACCTTGTTTGTTGTGCCCGTGGCCTATACCTTGATCGCCAGCCGTCAGCGCCCTAAACACGCCTAGTTTAGATAGCTAGCATTTTTGAATACAGGAAGTTATGCGTCAGATAGTATTGGATACTGAAACCACCGGACTGGACCCAGCTCAGGGTCACCGCATGGTAGAAGTAGCATGTGTTGAACTGGTTAACCGTCGTCTAACAGGACGCCATCTGCATTTGTACTTGAATCCAGATCGCGACAGTGACCCCGAAGCGCTGGCAATACACGGCCTGACTACGAAGTTTTTGTCCGATCACCCACGCTTTAATGATGTGGCGCAGGAACTGGTGGATTATGTACAGGGCGCCGAAGTCATTATTCATAATGCGGCGTTTGATATCAAGTTTTTGAATGCCGAGCTCAAGCGTATAGGCCAACCTAATTTTGATCAGTTGTGCGAAAAAGTCACCTGTTCATTGGTGCATGCGCGCGAAATTCACCCTGGCAAGCGCAATTCATTGGATGCCTTGTGCGACCGCTATGGAATTTCCAATGCCCATCGGGTATTGCACGGCGCGTTGCTGGACTCTGAGCTATTAGCCGATGTCTGGCTGGCCATGACGCGCGGCCAAGACGGTCTGACCATGGATTTTGGCGAAGACGAAGATCTGGGCGCCGACGGTTTACAGCTAGAGCGTTTTGATCCTTTGACGTTGAAAGTCGCCAGTGCCAGCGACGCCGATTTGGCGGCTCACGAAGCCTATTTGCAAGGTTTGGACAAGGCGGCGGGCAAACCTTGCGTCTGGCGCGAGATACAGCGGACCTAAGTCGGGACTCTGCATTATCAGCAATAAAAAAGGCCGGGTTACTGTCATTACAGCACCCGGCCTTTTTGCGCATGTTGTGTTTTACTTCATGACGCGTACTAGCCATAAGGCCATATCAGGGAACAGATACAACAGAAACGCCATGCCCAGCATAATAAACACAAAGGGCAGGGCGCCTTGGATGACCTCGTTGATTCTGGCTTTGGTGACCGCCTGAATAACGAATAAGTTCATTCCCACCGGCGGTGTAATCAGTGCCACCTCGATTAGGACCACGAAGTAAATGCCAAACCAGATGGGGTCTATATTCAGCGCGGCCAGCGATGGGTACAGTACCGGCACCATGATCAACAGCATGGACAGGCTTTCCAGGAACAGGCCTATCACTAACAGCACACAAGTCACAGCCAACAAAAAGCTAAGTGGATGGTGAAAATTTTCTGTGACAAATGCGGTGACTTCCTGCGGAATGCGATACAGGGTAATAGCATGCCCAAAGATTTTTGCGCCAACCACGATCAGCAAAATAGTCACCGAGGTTTTCATGGTGTCTTTGACGGCCTCGCTAAGTTTGGCCAAGGTCAGTGTGCGCATGAACCCAGCGGTCAGCACCAAAGAACAAAAGAAGCCTATGGCAGCCGCTTCGGTGGGGGTAAAGATACCTGCGTAGATACCGCCTATGATAATTCCCGCAATTAGCAAAGTGGGCAATGCGCGCAGGGTAGCCCGGCCTTTTTCGTCCCAGCCTTGTTTGGGCATAGGGGTGTAGGCCTTGCCAAAATGGCAGTATAAAAATGAATATACAGCGAACAGACTAAGCAAGACTAAGCCAGGGATCATGCCAGCCAGGAATAGGTCAACAATAGACTGTTCGGTAATCACCCCATACACGATTAGGGGGATGGACGGAGGGATCAAGATGCCTAAGGTGCCGCCTGCTGCCACCAGACCGTAGGTAAAGGGACGCTTGTAGCCACGCTGCTGCATTTCAGGGATGGCGACCGTGCCTATGGTGGCTGCCGTCGCTACCGAGCTACCATTAATGGTAGAGAACAGGCCAGACGCCATCAGGGTAGCTGTTGCCAAACCGCCGGGCCAATGTCCTACCCAAGCTTGAAAAGCATTGAACAGGTCACGGCCCACACCGCCTTTCAGCAGAATGTTCGACATCAATATGAACAGTGGGATGGACAGCAAGATGAAGCTATCCAAACTGCCAGTTAGATTTTGCGCCGCAATAATTAGGGGGAAGCCTTTGAACCACAACATGGTCACGCCTAGCGTGGCCAGGGTGAATGCTACTGGCACGCCCACGAACAGCAGGGCCAGCAGGCCGCCGATAATGATCAGCGTTGTCATTTACACTTCCTCTTCGTCAAATTCGGGGGCAGGGCGTCCGGGCAAGCGTACTAAGTCGGCCAGGACTTGCAGCAGCAATAGGCCAAAGCCTATTGGTATGGCAATTTCGGGTATCCAGCTGGGGGTTTCTATCATGGTGGCCGCGCGTCGGCCCTGTTCTATGGATTCAACCACGATGCCTATGCTTTCCCACAGCATAATGGCAGAGAAAAGGCCTATGATCAGTAGGGAAAGCGCTTCGGAGACTTTGCGCCAGAAGGGCGATGCCATGCGAACAAATGCCGTAATGCGTATCAGGTTGCGTTCTTTCAGCACATAGGCCATGCCGGCGTACACCACCCATATTTGCATAATGGTAGAGACATCAGCGGCCCATGACGTGGGCGAGTGGAACAGAAAACGGGCGATGACGTCGTAGGTAAGCGCAACGCCAATAAAAAAGAACAACCATCCCGTCAGCCTGCCGATAAATACGGACAGACGATCAGCTAGTTCAGCTAGCAACATAGGGTGCTCCTGGAGCAAGTGTGGTCGGGCCACCGCCAGCGGCGGCCCGGTAATTCAGTAAGAATTTATTGGTTTTTAAGGGCTGCTTCCACAACCTGTTTGGCCAATGGGCCGCTATCTTCAGCAAAGCGCTTCATAGTGGGTTCTGCCGCCTTGCGCCATACTTCGATTTCTTCGGGTGTCAGTTCAACCACTTGCATCTTGGTTTTCGAGCGCAGGAACTCCATGGCTTCAAGGTTCAGCCGTTCGGTGTTGTCGCGCAGTTCGGTTTCAACCGTGCGTGCCGCTTCCATCAGCAATTTCTGGTGTTCGGGCGACAGCTTCTGGTAAGCCTTGTCGTTCATGATGAACAGGAACTCTACCGCCGAGTGATTGGTCATGGTGATAAAGTCCATGACGTCATACATATGGCGGCTTTGGGTCGCTGTAGTACCCGACATGCCCACGTCCACGGTACCGCGCTGGTAGGCCAACAATTGTTCAGCACCATCGATCACGATAGGTACGCCGCCCACATCGGCAATAAATTCACCGATAGGCTTACTGATAACACGGACCTTTTTGTTTTTCAGGTCGGCTGGCGAGCGTACGGGTTCTTTTTTGCTAAGCATTTGCACTGCGCCATAGGCTTGCCACCACAGTACCCGCGAGCCGGTTTTCAGGATGGCGCCATCCACAGCCTGGCGCACTTCGCTTTCGGGGCTGGTGGCGTTGCGTATGGCAGCATCGGTGGGGAACAGGAAGGGTACGGAGAACGCGCCAGCGGCTGGGATGGTGCCAGCGAACACGCCCAGTTCGACTATGCCCATGTCAATGGCGCCTGAACTGACCGCCTGCGGCACTTCTGTGCCTTTGTACAGTTGAGCCGAATCGTAGATTTCCAGTTTCAGTTCGCCCTTGCTGCCTTCTTCGACAAGTTTTTGAAAGGCCAGGACGTTTTCGCCCAGGATGTGTTTAGTGGGCAGTTGCAAAGTGACGCGCAAGGTTTGGGCGGAATGTGCGCCTGCTGCTAGACCTAGCGCCAAAGTGGCGCCGGCAAAAGCCTTCATGATAAGTTTCATGTTTGTCTCCGTTGGTGGTTTAAATAATGCCGCTGGCTTTCAGTTCGGCAATCTGCCGGGGATCCATTCCCAGCAATGAGCTAAGAATGTCATCGGTGTGTTCCCCCAGTTCCGGTCCGCAATGACGGATGGAGCCAGGTGTTTCAGACAGACGTGGGGCTACGTTTTGCATGGCCACATCTCCGAATTCAGGGTGGGGTACGCGGACTATGGCTTCGCGAGCCTGGAAGTGCGGGTCGGCCATCATGTCCGGGGCGCGGTAAATACCACCAGCGGGTACGCCGTGCTGTTCCATCAGGTCCAAAAGATCGGAGGCTCTGATACCGCGAGTCCAATCCGCAATCAATTCATCCAGTTCGGTTTGGTGTTTACCGCGTGCTTCGTGGCTGACGTAGCGTGGGTCCTGGGCCAGTTCCGGCCTATCCATGGCGGTGCATAAGCGACCGAATACGCTGTCTTGATTCGCGCCTATGACTATATCCAAGCCGTCGGCGGTAGGGTAGACGTTGCTGGGTGCTATATTGGGCAGTATCGCGCCACTGCGTTCGCGTATATAGCCGGTCTGGTCATACTCTATGATGGTGCTTTCCATGAAATTCAGCACAGCTTCGTAGATAGCGCTGTCCACCACTTGCCCACCCTTGATGCGCGAACGGGCAAACAAGGCCATCACAGCTCCCAACGCGGCATGCATGGCGGCTAACGTATCACCAATGGATATACCCATACGTGACGGAGGGGTAGAGGGGTCGCCACACACATAGCGCAGGCCGCCCATGGCTTCGCCTATAGAACCGAACCCGGCACGCGATGAGTAGGGACCGGTCTGGCCATAGCCCGACACCCTGACCAACACTAAGTCAGGGTTAATGGCTTTTAGCGTTTCCCAGCCCATATTCCATTTTTCCAGCGTACCAGGGCGGAAGTTTTCTATCAGGACATCGGCGTCTTTGACCAGCCCTTTCAATATGGCCTGGCCTTGTTCAGTGCGTAGATCGCAAGTCACGGATTTTTTATTGCGGGCGATCAATGACCACCACAGCGTTTTACCGTGGGCTTTTTCGCGTCCCCAGGTACGCATGGGATCACCTACGCCGGGCGCTTCGATTTTAATGACCTCGGCCCCGAAGTCAGCCAGCAGCTGGCCGCAGAAAGGGCCGGCAATTAATTGTCCAAGTTCAATAACCCGTACACCCTGCAAAGGGCCCTGGGCTGGGGTGGTAGTAGTCACTGTGTAATGCCTTGTTCAGTATGAGTTGATGATGGTGCTGTATTACGTTGACGAGCCACGGCATGACGCCCGGCCAGAATATGGCTGCGCATGATGGCTGCTGCCCAATCGCCGTCACCAGCTTCCAGAGCGGCGATAATTTCGTAGTGGTGGGCCACGCTGCGCTGGCTTTCTTCGGCGGTGTAGCTTTTAAACGTACGCTTGACCACCGGAATTTCTATCATGACCTGCAAAATTCTATGCAGCCTGCTATTGCCTGCAGCCTCAACCAATAGGTTGTGAAAGGCACTGTTGGCGGCCGAGCGTTGTTCCAGCATATCGTCACGCTGCAGGTTGTGCAGGCCCTCCATTTGCTGGGTATAAACACGTAAGCGTTCGATATCGGCGGTGCTGATACAAGCAGCCGCGCGGCGGGCAATATACGATTCCAGCAACACTCGGATTTCAAAGATTTCGTCAATATCGCGATGCGACCATTCGCTAACACGCACGCCTTGATCTGGCAAAATTTCTAGCCAACCTTCAGCGCCCAGCCGGCGAAAAGCCTCGCGTATCGGCGTGCGGCTAATGCCCAGCCTTTTGGTCAGCATGACTTCGGTCAGGTGGCTACCTGGCGCAAATTCCTGAGCAAAAATCGCCGTCTTAATCCCATCGTAGGCGCGTTCCACCGCATTGCCGCCGGCTTTTGGGCGAGCAAGGGGAGGAGTAGGCGTGCTAGGCAAAGTAGGATTTTGCATACAATAATGGGGTGGATTGGCTGAATTCTTGCTCAATATTCATAATATTAGCCATAATGTCAGTCATAAATTCAGATTTTGTATACGATCAAGGGTAAACCCCGGGGAAAATATGGATAAGACACAGGTAACGCTAATAGAAGTTGGGCCACGCGATGGTCTGCAGAACGAGCCCGAGGTCCTTTCCACGGAACGAAAAATTGAGCTGATCAGCCATGCCATCAAGGCAGGTCTGCAACGTATAGAGGCTGTCAGCTTTGTAAACCCGCGTCGAGTTCCCCAAATGGCGGATGCCGAAGCCGTGATGCTGGCCGTGCCCCGTCCTGCAGGTGTGCGCTACAGTGGCCTGGCGCTGAATCTACGTGGTGCGCAGCGCGCCGTAGACGCTGGCGTGCATGAAATCAACTATGTGGTGGTTGCATCTGACACCTACAACCAGGCCAATCAAGGCTGCCCCACCCAAGTGACGTTGGATGCCTGGGAGCACGTAGCCGAGTTAGCCCAGCGCCATGGGATAGGCTGCACCTTGACCATAGCCGCCGCCTTTGGCTGCCCCTTCGAAGGCGAAGTCCCCATAAATCGTGTCAGCCAAATTGCTGCTAAAGCCGCTGAATTAGGTGCAGACGAAATCGTGCTGGCGGATTCGATAGGTGTTGCATCGCCTTTTGATGTGACTGCCCGTATCGCCGCCGTGCGCCAGGCTGTGCCCGACGCCATCTTGCGTTGTCATTTTCACAACACCCGTAACACTGGTTTGGCCAACGTGGCAGCGGCCATACAGTCTGGTGTCACGCTGTTCGATGCGGCCATCGGCGGAATCGGTGGCTGCCCCTTTGCCCCAGGCGCTACCGGTAATATCCCCACCGAAGATGTCGCCTACATGCTGGATCGCATGGGCATGTTGAAGGGCGTGTCGTTGGAGGCCCTAATAGATGCCGGTCAGTGGTTGACCGACACTCTGGGCAGGCCCGTGCCTGGCATGTTGTCACGGGCGGGTATGTTTCCACGAGTGGTGTGATGGGTAGAAATGATGTGTGAATGTTGATGTATACTTCTGGCCTGCAAGTTACAGGCTGATCATCAGTCCTGCACTTCGGGCGGTTAACTCAGTGGTAGAGTGCCACCTTCACACGGTGGAAGTCACAAGTTCGAACCTTGTACCGCCCACCAAATACATCATCTTCAAATGTCGGGCCTTTTGTGCAGTTAAGCATAAAGTGGCCGAGCGGCCAGCTTATGCTTTATTTCACGTTTGGCCACATTATGTTTTATTGGGGTTGGCGTGATAGGGTAAGGGGTTTTGCTCGGGAAAGAGCATGGAATATATAGTTTTTGCTGGATAAGGGTGCACACAAGACGGAGCCATTGGGTTCCGTTTTTTATGGGTGTTAGTTTTGTGTGTGTGCTGGCTTAGGCTGAGCTTTGTTGTATGGGTTACAGTTGGTATTGTTATGGCTGCTTTCGGCCAGGAGCTGCCGTTGGACTATCCACGAATGATTTACGAGAATTGAACGTCTGTCCATCTTTAACTTTCACAAATTCAACAATGGCTTATTGGTCCTCCACGACAGCGATCACAGATGATCTCATACCGTATTGCAAAGACGTACTCGGCAAGACAATTGCCGATCCTGACCGGTCTCGTAGACTGGATGAGTTAGCAAAGTCCGTTTCGTTGTTAGAAACATTCATTCGTGGTTATGAGCGTATCGATGACCCCACCATAGACACTGACGACGAAATCCTGAATTGGGCATTTTCAGAAACGTCAACCGACTTTGCTAGCGCGATTTGGCTTCTTGCTTCAGGGTTCTACAAAGCGTCGGCGGCGTCACTACGCAATGCGCTGGACATTGCAACTGCATCCTTATACTTTCAAATCCGCGAGAATACGGACCCAAGGACTGGGGCGTACAACCGCTTCTTCGCCGAGTGGGATCGAGGTGATCGAGACACCCCCAACTGGGGGGAAATGAAGACGTTCATTCTAAGCCGGCCGTCTGTCAAGAGTTTTGAAAGCGCCCACGGCATAGACATTGTTGAATACGCGCATAAGCACTTCAAATATCTTTGTGCCTACACCCACACAGCAGCCTTCGCTAACAACAGAGACCCGGTTACAGCGATAAATACCACAGGTGTTTCACCAGCATTTGACGATCTCTTTTTCGACCGAGGTTGTAAGCTGACCTCAAAGACGCTTGCTGCCATTGCGATCCTATGGCAGGTTGTATATCCACAGATCGTGACAACGGAGCCTCTGGGCCCAATTTTTAGCGGGGATTACACGAAATTATTCCCGTTGCCACATGGTCCGCTAGCTCTGGCGCACAGATAACTCAATTTAGGCTTACATACAGTCGGTCAGTTTTCCGCTATCGAGCCAAGTAAAAACGTCGGCTTTGGGTCGCTTGGCGACGTTGGCGACAGGCTTCGTTCGGCCAAAAGCGGCCTCCCGAGATAAGTCTCAATGAGAAAAAATAGACGCCGCACCACGGAGTTTTTATTAGGTGTAGAAGCCGTCGGATGTAGCCGCCACCTGGTCGATTCGGTACTTAATCCAATGCACCCGCTGCGGAGCGCCTGACCAGTTCATCCACCACAAATCGAACTTTGGGCGACAGATGGCGGGTAGAAGGCCAAACGGCATGCACGCTGACATCCTGTCCGGAGTAGCGCACAAGAACCGCTTGTAATCGGTCGTTTCCTAGCGATTCGCGCACCATCGAGAGCGGCAACTGGCAGATACCTCGCCCCGCTAGCGCCGCACTAAGTATGGCGTCGCCATCGTCAAATTGATGGGTGGCCAGCGGTGTAATGTGCAGCGGGCTGCCGCCAGCGTCGGACACATTCCAGCCAAGTGGCTGGCCTCGACGGTAACCCAAGATGCACTGATGTTCATTCAAGTCATCCAGCGTCAGGGGCTCGCCATGCTCCATTAAGTAGCGGGGCGCCGCACAGATCACGAGTTTCTGCCGTGTTAATTGACGTGCCACTAGGCCAGTGGAGTCCTTGAGTTCACCGAAGCGGATCGTCAGGTCAATGCCCTCTTCGATCGGATCGACGAGATGGTCGGTGAACGTGATGGTGAGCTGCAAGTTAGGATAAATCTCGGCAATATCTAACAGCACAGGCAGCAGCACGCGCCGCCCGAATGACGCCGGCATATCGATCCGCAAGCGCCCGCTAGGGCGATGTTGTCCGCTCTTCAATGCCGCCTCGGCTGAACCGATTTCATCAAGCGCGTTCGCACAACTGACGAAATAGGCTTCACCGTCTACGGTCAGCGTCAATGTTCGGGTGGTGCGGTGAAACAGCTTGATCCCCAATCTTGCTTCAAGTCTCGCGATGCTCTTGCCGACGGCGGACTTGCTCACGCGCAATCGTTCCGCCGCTTGCGTGAAGCTGCTGGAGCGTGCTGCGGTGACGAACGTGGCAATGCCCGTAAGGTTTTCAGGTGAAGTCATTGGCGCCTAAAGGTCTACAGTGTAGCGATATTGAGGTTGTTTATCCGCCATTAATTCTACTCTATAGTGTCTTAAAAGATGTCGATCTCACCAAAACGCCGTACATCCCGCTCAGTAGCGGTCAACCATGCTGGCGGTCGGTGATGCCTGTATCCAGTTAATTGTTCTTATCAAGAGAGTTTGTATTATGTCTAAACTGTTTAACCCGTATAACCTTGACAGCCAGCTGCTGCGCAACCGTATCGTCATGGCGCCCATGACGCGTGCACGCCGCCCGGACTGCATTGCAGATGAACTCACTGCGCTCTACTATCGCCAACGCGCCGGGGCTGGCCTTGTGGTCACTGAAGGCACTCCGGTGTCCCCGGAAGCTCAGGGCTATATCGGCGTACCCGGTATCTGGTCAAAGCCGCAAGTCGACGGTTGGAAGCTGGTGACGGACGCCGTGCATGAAGAAGGGGGCAAAATATTTGCGCAGTTATGGCACGTTGGTCGCATGTCGCATACATCGTTGCAACCGAACGGCGGCCTACCGGTAAGTTCAAGCAACAAAACGCCCGCGAAAGACCCAAAGAATATGGCATTCATAAATTTGGCCGACGGCTCCCAAAGTTTTGCCGACCCAAGCACGCCGCGCCCGCTAAAAACTGAGGAAGTCGCCAGAGTGGTGCAAGACTTTGTCAATGCCGCAGTGAATGCGATGGAGACAGGCTTTGATGGCATCGAGATTCACGCGGCCAATGGTTACTTGTTCGAGCAATTTCTGAATCCACTGATCAATGACCGAACCGACGGCTACGGCGGCTCGTTGGAAAACCGTGCGCGGTTCATGCTGCGAACGGTTGACGGGATCAGCGCACATATCGGCGCCGACCGTGTTGGTATCCGACTAGCGCCACACAACCGCCAGTTCGACATGCCTGAGTATCCCGAAAACGAAGCCAGCTATCTGTACTTGGCCGAGGAACTGTCCAGGCGCAAGATTGCCTATGTGCACTTGAACGATAACTACGCGCTCGGGACGTCAGTTATCGGCGAAGCTTTCCTTGCACAATTCCGTCGAACCTATACCGGTACCCTGATCCTTGCGGGCGGCATGACACGAGAACGTGCTCTACGCCTAGTAAAAGAAGACCTGATTGATTTGGCGGCATTCGGCCAGCCGTTTATCGCTAACCCGGATCTGGTCGAGCGTCTGCAAAACGAATGGCCGCTGATCACCCCTGATCGGGCCACCTACTATGGTGGTCATTCTGAGGGCTATACCGACTACGCACCTTACGCCGCGTAAATAATGCGAGTCCTGGAGAAGAGCACTTTCTTCGGGCTTGGCTTGTCAGTATTTTCTTTCACTTCTACAAACTTATGATACAAGCGAGTAAATCCGAACAACGATCATGCTGACCCTGACTTTGAATGGCTGCTTAGGGTCTTGAATTCAACCGGTCGATACAGCGGATAGTGGCGTTTGTTGCTTGCCTGCCTATGAGGCGGTCGCAGCAATCGCAGCCCCAATGTACCGAAAACTGTGCCTAACGGATTTCAAGTCACCATCAAGTGTTTGCCTGACTTCGCGTGCGCTCAAGCCCCCAACGTCAGCGTCCTGACGCTCCTGTAATAGCGCTATAACATGTTTGCCCAAACGAGCTTCTCGGCTTTGGCGTGAGGCTGATTGATGCTTTCGGAAGCGCTCAACAATAAGCCTAGCTTCGATATTGGCGTTTTGGTAGATTTGTTTTTGATCGACTCTTTTGCTCTGAAACCCCACTGAAATAGCAATGTTCTGTACATGCATTTGATTATCCTGGTCAAGGATCTGGATGTACCCAGCAATTTGGTCATTAACTTCAATGACAGAGGTCGTTGTGGCGGCGAACTCAGATGCAAAATTTCTACGCTGCTAGTCTTCATCCCAGCCCCATACCGGAATGAATGCCTGATTGCTTTTAGATCCTGATTAAGAAGCGGGCAGACCTCCCGTGCGCTCATCCCTGCATAGCCCTCTGTGCTCCCCGTCTTCCGACGTTTGCTAGCAAGAAACAGATAGCAGCACTTTTGCCCCGTGACTAGACTCCGATGAGGTAATGCTCAGGAGAGACACGTCATGGAACTAGAAAGTAAGACTATCATCATCACCGGCGCGAGTAGCGGGATTGGTGCGGCGGCGGCGTGGCTGTTCGCATCTGAAGGGGCTAATGTGGTGCTCGGCGCGCGCCGGTCTAGAGAGCTTGAAGCCCTTGCGGAAACGATTAATCAAGCCAATGGTAAAGCCGTACTTTTGGCCGGCAACGTAAAAGATGAGGGCTACGCCGATGCTCTTGTCCACCTGGCGACCAAGGAGTTCGGCGGGTTGGACGGCGCATTCAACAATGCCGGTATTGTGGGCGAGATGCAGCCTGTCCCGAATATGAGCCTGAGTAACTGGATCGATGTAATTTCAGTCAATCTGACGGGTTCGTTCCTGGCAGCCAAGGCACAGATACCAGCAATGAAGACGCGTGGGAAAGGCTCGATCATCTTCACATCGTCATTTGTGGGCTTCAGCAATGGTGGCATGCCGGGTATGGGAGCCTATGCGGCATCGAAGGCGGGATTGATCGGCTTGGCGCAGTCGCTGGCTTTGGCCCATGCCGTCGAGGGCATACGCGTCAATGCGCTATTGCCGGGCGGCACAATCACGCCAAGCGGGGGTGAAGGAAACCCAGCAGCATTGGAGTTCATCGCGAGTTTGCACCCCATAAGGCGGATGGCAACCCCCAAGGAGATCGCGCAGGCAGCTTTGTTCCTCCTTTCTGATCGTTCCAGCTTCATGACGGGAAGTCCGATGGTCGTAGACGGTGGAATGTCCGTTCGGTTGACATAACAGGTAGATTTGCCATGAAGGCTGTTTTAGGCCAGAAATAGACAGTCAAATACTCTATCAATTTGCTGCTGCTTTCGCGACATTCCTCATGGCAGAATTCGATTGAAATTAATACGGTTGAAAGTGTCGGCAAGCAACCGCCTTGTGTGGCAGTAGGGCGTTGCCGTAGCCTGCATTCCCTAAAGGAGACGCACCATGAAAATTGCCGTTGAAACCACCGTGAACGCACCCATCGAGAAAGTTTGGCACGCCTATACGACGCCCGAGGATATCAAGCATTGGAATGCCGCATCAGACGATTGGTACACCAGCGCCGCCACAGTCGATTTGAGTGTCGGCGGCGTCATTTCCTCTCGAATGGAGGAAAGAGATGGCAACATGGGATTTGATTTAGCTGGTATGTTTAAGAATATCGAGC
>JAGOAJ010000035.1 GCA_017983955.1 Burkholderiaceae bacterium | reverse complement strand
AAAATGCTTTTACTTCGTTAATACGACTGAAGCTGTCGGCCCGCCCCAGTCGTATTAATTCCTGGGTGTAACTGGCCTCGAACAACAAATAAGAAATCAGTGCGCCACCGCCCCCTGGATGGGAGCGTGATGATACACCCAGCACACGGAACAAAGATCGGGCCGCTGCCGGTATATGATTAAAATGATCCAGGGCAATCTTATCCAGCGATTGGCTGGGGGTAATTGAAAAAATGCTGACTGGCCTCAATGACTGGCTTTTTAATCCATTAAGAGGCAGTTGTGCAAGCAAAGTGTTAATAACCTCCATGCGCTCGATGTCCATGGACAAGCTATCCAGGAAAATATTCGATAATGCATGCCCGCCTATTTGAGCTAATGTCGGGTAGCTAGGATCAATTTTCCGCTCTTCTGGGTGAGTATCGTCTTTATAACCCGTCCCGATCACAAAAACCTTCTCAGCCCCTAAATGGATGGCGGGACTGATAGGCGCCAACTGACGCATGGAGCCATCGCCACACCATTCGGTTTGTCCCCGTATCAACATAGACTGCGCGGGAAAAACAAACGGTATAGAGCTGGATGCCAGTAAATGATCAACACCTATCGAGCAGGGTATCGCCTGGCGTAAAGAGCGATGCCACGGTTTGATGGTCGTGACATCAGACTGATAAAACGTCAGGTGCTCACCCGTGTTGTAGGCGGTCGCGGTAATGGCCAGTGCATCAAGCTTGCCATGCGACAGGTTTTCCCTGAGCTGCTCAAAGTCCAAGGCCCTGCACAACAATTTTCCTAGCGGCTGGTTGTCCAACAAAGAACGTGGCTGGCGATTGCGTAAGTCTGGCATGACCCACCCTGCCGCCAGCATGCCAAACCAGCGCAAGCCTGTGCGCAACAACCTGGCCGCGTCAGCATGATAGACCATGCCGGTTTCCAGGTTGTTCCACAGATGGCTAAGCTTATCCATGCCTACATGCGGGTCATGTGCATGACACGCCAAAGAAGCCGCATTGATAGCCCCCGCCGACGAACCACAAATAATATCGAAGGGGCTAGCGAAATCAGGATTTCGTTCGCTGTCGAGTATTTCATAAATACCCGACAGCACGCCCACCTGATAAGCCGCCCTGGCGCCACCCCCCATCAGTATCAAGCCAACGGGGCGATGGGCATCTATACCAGAGGTGTTAGCCGGTGTGGCGTGGCGTATTGGCATCAAGTACGGTTAGCGCCGCCATATTGACGATGCGGCGCACGGTAGAACTGGATGTAAGGATGTGAACGGGAGCATTCGCCCCCAGCAAAAAAGGTCCGACAGCCACATTACCGCCCGCGGCGGTTTTCAGCAGGTTATAGGAGATGTTTGCCGCATCCACGTTAGGACATATCAATAGATTGGCCTCGCCGTGCAAGGTGGTGTTGGGCAGGATACGCAAGCGCAAGCCTTCGTCCAATGCACAATCGCCATGCATCTCACCGTCAATTTCCAATTCGGGGTCAGCCGCGCGCACCATAGCCAGGGCTTCCTGCATTTTGGTACCCGACGAGGAACTGTCAGAGCCAAAATTGGAACGCGACAACAATGCCGCCTTGGGAATCATATTCAGGCGTCGCATTTCAGCCGCTGCCGCCAAGGTAATTTCAGCCAATTCAGCGGCATTGGGATTGTCGTTGACGTGGGTGTCAGCCAAGGCCACAGTGCGTTGTTCCAACAACAAAATATTCATGGCGGCATACGTTTTCGTGCCGGGCTGCTTGCCTATGACTTCGTCAATAAAGCGCAAGTGGTTGCCATAAGAACCCACGGTACCGCACACCATGCCATCAGCGTCGCCCAGACGTACCATCATGGCCCCTATCAGGGTCAAGCGGCGGCGCATTTCGACCCGCGCCATTTCCTTGCTGATGCCTTTACGACACATGAGCTCCCAGTAGGTAGTCCAGTACTGATGAAAACGTTCGTCGCGATCGGGATCGGTGACTTCGACATCTATCCCCAGGCGTAGACGCAGGCCAAATTTGCGCAGACGCGCCTCTAGCACCGCAGGCCTGCCAACCAGTATGGGTTTGGCCAATTTTTCATCGACAACAATTTGTACGGCCCTGAGCACGCGTTCTTCTTCGCCCTCGGTGAAGACGATTCTGGCTTTCCCGCCGTCACGCACCATCTTCTTCACATTAGAGAACAAGGGCTTCATGAACGAACCGGAGCGATAGACAAACTGCTGCAACTGCTCGACGTAGCCTTCGATATCGGCAATAGGCCGCGTGGCAACGCCGTCTTCCATGGCAGCCAGCGCTACAGCCGGGGCAATACGTGAAATCAAACGTGGATCAAAGGGCTTGGGAATTAGGTATTCCGGACCAAAAGACACGCCATACGTGCCATAGGCTGCGGCGACCACATCGTTTTGTTCTTCCTGAGCCAACTTGCAAATAGCCAGCACAGCGGCCTTTTCCATGCCCCGTGTGATAACCGTGGCGCCTACATCCAGCGCGCCCCGAAATATATAGGGGAAACACAGAACATTGTTGACCTGGTTGGGGTAATCGGAACGCCCGGTTGCCATGATGATGTCATCCCGCACAGCATGCGCCAATTCCGGCAGAATTTCTGGTTCGGGGTTGGCCAGCGCCAGTATCAGCGGATTTTTGGCCATACGAGCCACCATGTCGGGTTTAAGCACGCCGCCCGCCGACAAGCCTAAAAAGACATCAGCGCCGTCGATAATGTCACCCAAGGTACGGGCGTCAGTATCTTGTGCAAACCGTTCTTTGGTGTCATCCATCAGCACCGTGCGGCCTTGGTAAACCACGCCTTCGATGTCGGACACCCAGATATTTTCACGGGGCAGGCCCATATCCACCATCAGGTCCAGGCATGCCAACGCCGCCGCCCCGGCACCAGATACCGCTACCTTGATCTGGCCCAGGGATTTGCCCACCACCTGTACGCCGTTAAGCAGGGCTGCTGTCACGCAGATGGCGGTGCCGTGTTGATCATCGTGAAAAACGGGAATGCGCATGCGCTCCCGGAGCTTGCGCTCGACGATGAAACACTCTGGGGCTTTGATGTCCTCTAGGTTGATACCGCCAAAGGTGGGCTCTAGCCCAGCGATAATTTCGACCAGCTTGTCCGGGTCGGACTCGTTGATTTCAATATCGAACACATCAATGCCGGCAAAAATCTTGAATAAGACCGCCTTGCCTTCCATCACTGGCTTGGCCGCCAGGGCACCTATATTGCCCAGACCCAGAACCGCCGTACCGTTGGTGATAACGCCAACCAGATTACCGCGCGCGGTAAACCGAAAGACATTGGCCGGATCATCGACGATTTCCTCGCAGGCAGCAGCAACACCGGGGGAATAGGCCAACGCCAGGTCGCGTTGATTCAACAACTGCTTGGTTGGAGTAACGGAAATTTTCCCGTGACGCCCTTGCTCGTGATATTCGAGCGCTGCTTTACGAAGATTTGGGTCCATGATGTCTGGTAATTATTTCCAAGTGATACGAGCAATCATTCTATCCCTTTCATGGGCACAGACAAGGGATAGACCAGGAATAAGTCAGAACAAGACGCCTACATATCCTGCCCTTGGTCAGGAAACAATACCGTATCGTCAAACAAGGTCTTGATCGCCTGATCCAGTCGCTCTGCCTGCGGCTCCAGATCATCTTTTCTGGTCCTGGCAGCAGAGTAGCGCTGGTAGTAAGGCCGTTCATCATGAGGCTGCGCTACGTCCTGATCGATCACCAACCATTCAACCCAACCCAACTCACCACCATGCCCCAGCAGCAAATGGGCCAGATTCGGTGATTGCCCGTTATTAGGCAGCAAGGCATCCAGACGGAACTTGCCTGGCCAGCGCGGGGCCGCCATGCACGCCTGGGCATCGGCACTATTGGCCAACTGAAACAAAGCAGGCACCAATTGCTGCATGCGCACGCCACTTAGGGGTTTTTGATTGTGTTCGCCAAATGGTCCCAGACTGGTGCTGCTGCCATCGGCCAACAACAAAGACACATGTTCGACGCCCGACAAGCTGGTCTGCCCTGGCGCCCAGTCGCATAAGCTGCGGTCGGCTAGCCATGCCGCTACTGTGATGTGATAAGGTAAATCGGCAAACTGGGTGAACCCGGCCTCGACCAGATCGCCCAGTAGGCAACCCGGCTGAACAAACCATTTACTGCTGTCGGGTGCCAAGCGTTGACAGCCTCCCATGGCGTCGCCCGGATTGATCCATAGCACCGGCTTATCCATAATGCGCGCTGCAAACGGTATCCCGTCCAAGGCCAAGGTCACACCATATTCGGCGCACAAGGCCCTGACATGATGGACATCGGCGGCCTGTTTTGGCACCAGTTGCGCTCCATTGGCCTGACCCGCCTGGGATTCAAACTCGAAGAAATTACCTGATACCGTGCGCTGCACGCGCTGGCAAAAAGCATCCCACGGCGTCTGAGCCCGACGGCGCCCCGTAAGGAAGGCGCGACGAGAGTTAGACTCCATTCCTGAATTCCTTTAAATGAATACGCCTGACTGTGGCGGCTCACCCAGTACAATCAGTCAGTTACCCAAGATTTTACTTACCGAGATAGATAGCCTTATGCCCCGCCTTGCCACGCGTACCGAAAATATCGTGCCATTCTACGCCGTAGAGCTTTTTAAACAGGCCAGTGCCCTGAATGCCCAAGGTCACGACGTCATTAGCCTGGGAATCGGCGAACCCGATTTTACCGCCCCGGCACAAGTGATTGAAACCCTGAACCGCGCCGCTGCCGCCGGGCTTAGCGGTTATACATCACCCGCCGGTATCGCGCCCTTGCGTGACGCCATCGCCCATTACTACGAACAGCATTTTTCAGCGCCAGTAGATCCGTCACGCATTATAGTGACCGCCGGCGCATCCGGCGCCCTGCTGCTGGCCGCCATGACGCTGATCAATCCGGGCGACGAAGTCCTGATGCCTGATCCGTCCTATCCCGCCAATCAGAACTTTATTATGGCGGCAGGCGGAATACCGCGCCTGGTGCCCAGCTCGCCCGAACAGCGCTTTCAGCTGGACGCTGCCGCTGTCGCCCAGCACTGGGGGCCCGCCACGCGTGGTGTCCTGATTGCTTCGCCCAGTAACCCCACCGGCACCAGCATAGGCCGCGAAGAATTACGCGCCCTGATTGCCGAGGTTAAAAAACGTGATGGCTTTGTCATCATGGATGAAATCTATCTGGGTCTTTACTACGACGATGCACCACTAAGCGCGCTGACGCTAGATGACAACGTAGTCATCATCAATAGTTTCTCCAAATACTTCCACATGACAGGCTGGCGACTGGGCTGGTTGATTGCTCCACCCCATTTGGTGCCTGCCATGGAAAAATTGGCCGCTAGCGTGGCTATCTGCGCCCCCAGCCTGGCGCAACATGCGGCCCTGACCTGCTTTGAACCCGAGGTCATGCGAATTTACGACACTCGGCGCCTGTCCTTCAAGCAACGACGCGACTACCTGTTGCCCGAGTTCGAGCGTCTGGGCCTGCATGTACCGGTGGCACCCGATGGCGCATTCTATATTTACGCCGACATCCGTCAGCACAGCCAGAACAGTATGTCGTTTTCCCAACAACTATTGCATCAGGCCAGCGTGGCCGCGGTGCCGGGTCAAGACTTCGGCCCCGCCCATGCCAACCACATGATGCGGTTTTCCTATGCAACGGGGCTGGATCGCCTGGAAGAGGCCGTACAGCGCATGGAACGTTTCCTGGGTACTTAACGCCGTACCGGTATGCCCGATGCCAGGGCAATACGGCGCCATTCAGCAATGACACTGGCGCCGTAGCCACCATCGCCCGGGCCTGTCGCCCCCACATAGCAGGCCAACCCGCCTTCCAGTGAACCACGCCTGCGCACGCAGTCTGACAGTATCTGCGAGCCCACCCACATATTGGCTATCGGGTTCAACGCAGCTACCGTGCCTTCCTCAAAGACAGCGAATTTTTCCTGGTGCACCCTGGGCATAACCTGCATCAAGCCTTGCGCGCCCACATGGCTTTCGGCATAGGGGTTGTAACGTGACTCTATGGCGATAACCGCCAGCAACAATTGCGGATCCAGCTTGCGTTCTGCACCAATAACAAAGGCAGTATTGATCAAGGCCCCCGCTACGTTATGCGCGATTTTATATTTACGCGCCAGATAGCTGCGTAAGGCTTGGGCCTGCGTGCTGTTCAGCCCAGACACGGGTTTACCTTCCACAGTGGCGCTAAGCGCATTGGCAAAGCTTAAATGAGCACCAGAGGCCAGCTTGCTTTTGGCGCTAGCCAACACCCCGTCAATAGCGTCCTTGAGCAGCGGCTGCCTACCATCAACGCCGCCATTCAGGTCGCCACCAGCTACAACAGGGGTATCCTCATCGGGACTGCCTGGGATAGCTGCTTCCTGGGAAAACAGGCGTAAGGAATCCAGGCTGAAGGATGCCATCATGTTTTCTTTTAGCCCGTCTGGTCGTAGGGCCACCAACAAGGCACTATGTATCTGGTGCGCCTGATCGCGCAGCGAAGGCACTGACATGCTAAGCACTATCGTCACCAGCACGGCAATCCCTAGGTAAATGGCGCATACATGCACCAATTCGCTAAGCTGATGCAATATCCCTTTTGCCGAGCGCGCCACCAGATTGCCGGAATTAAAAACCGCCATAGACTGGGTTTCCATAAAATACAGTAAGGTCGATGTTAACCTTAGCACTGGTTTTTGTATGTAACCCCTAGTAGGTGTACCTTTCGTGAAATACCGTGACCTCCGAGACTTTATTGCGCAATTAGAACGCTCTGGCGAACTCAAGCGCGTGCAGCATCCCGTGTCCACAGACCTTGAGATGACCGAAATCAGTGATCGCGTCCTGCGCAATCACGGTCCTGCGCTGCTATTCGAGCGCCCTATGCACCAAGGGTCGTCATCAAGCATGCCAGTGCTGACCAACCTGTTTGGCACCACTAAACGCGTGGCCTGGGGCATGGGCGCAGACGACATCAGCTCTTTGCGTGATACCGGAGAACTGCTGGCATCCTTGCGCGAACCCGAGCCGCCACGCGGCTTTCGCGATGCGCTGGCCAAGGTCTCTATGCTTAAAGCTGCGCTATGGGACATGAACCCCAAGACCATCAAAAGCCCTGCGTGTCAGGAAATCGTCCTGGAAGGCCAGGATGTCGACCTGAACCAGATTCCCTTGCAGCGCTGCTGGCCAGGCGATGTGGCCCCTTTGCTGACCTGGGGTCTGGTGATTACTCGCGGCCCCAATGCCAAACGCCAGAACCTGGGGATATATCGCCAGCAGCTATTGGGACGCAACAAGCTGATTATGCGTTGGCTATCGCACCGGGGCGGCGCCCTGGATTTCCGCGATCATGCCCTGGCCCATCCTGGCACGCCCTTTCCCATCGCCGTGGCGCTAGGCGCCGACCCCGCCACGATATTGGGCGCGGTCACTCCAGTACCTGACAGCCTGTCTGAATACCAATTTGCCGGCCTGCTACGCGGCTCGCGTACTGAAGTCGCCAAGGCACTGGGCAGCGATCTGTCGGTTCCCGCCTATGCTGAAATTGTGCTGGAAGGCCATTTACTGCCGTCCAACCACCCGGACGCCATTAAACCGGTGATCCCCGAAGGCGTTACAGGCCCAGCCAACCGCGACTATGAAATGGCGCTGGAAGGGCCTTATGGGGATCATACGGGTTACTACAACGAACAGGACTGGTTTCCCGTGTTCACCGTAGAGCGCATCACCATGCGACGCAACCCTATTTATCACAGCACCTATACCGGCAAGCCGCCAGACGAACCCGCCGTGCTGGGGGTGGCGCTTAACGAAGTGTTTGTGCCCATACTGAAACGCCAGTTGCCGGAAATCGTGGACTTTTATCTACCTCCCGAAGGCTGCAGCTACCGCTTGGCGGTGGTGTCCATACGCAAACAATATGCAGGTCACGCCAAGCGCGTCATGTTCGGACTATGGAGCATATTGCGCCAGTTCATGTACACCAAATTCATTATTGTGGTGGATGAAGACATAGACCCGCGCAACTGGACCGAAGTGGTCTGGGCCATGACCACGCGCATGGATCCCGCACGAGACACCTTGCTGGTGGAAAACACCCCCATAGACTATCTGGACTTCGCGTCGCCGGTATCTGGGCTAGGTGGAAAAATGGGTATGGATGCCACTAACAAATGGCCAGGTGAAACCAATCGCGAATGGGGTACGCCCATACACATGGACGCCACGGTCAAGGCCAGGGTAGACGCCATGTGGGATGAGCTGGGTATATAAACGGCTAAGGCAAACGACTAGTGGTCGGATTTTTTCCCGGCGCGATTCAATTGCCAGGCAACCAATAAACCAAGACCTATTTTTATTAGGCGATGGCGTTTACCCACGCCCGACAACAGCGCCGATGCCCCGGAAGTCAACAAGGGGTAACGGCGGCTTAGGGCAAAAATCCGGAATAGCCAGTCGGTGGCGCTACGACCACCGGTCAGACCCGGCAAGACGCCTTTTGCCAGGGCAGCGGGTCGCAAAGATTGGCCCAATTCATGCACACTGCGTTTCAGGCGTTGCCGCTCTATGGCGGCACGCGCCCTGACCAGTTCGATATGCAGTGCCCTGTCTTGGGCAGACAAGGTCTTTTTCATTCAAACTCCCGGGTAGCTGAGCGCTGGTCTACTTCGTCAGGATCGCGCAAGCGCTCGATCAGGGCCAGATCGCGGCGTAGCTCGTCTAGTGTGGCAGCAAATGGCGTGGCGGCATACAGCAGCTTGTGTCGTACCACCAGAAACATCCAGATGCCAAGGCCGCAATAGATCAGCGCTAACAGGCCCAAAGCCAAGTAACGCTGATCGGTAGGCCAAAAATACAGGGCGACAGCAATTGAAAACACTAGAACGGCCAAGGTCAAAAACAGCAAGGCCCCGAAGGCAAATCCCAATACAGCTATCAGATGCGACTTCTGGCCGCCCGCCTCGAGTGCGAAAAGCTCTAGGCGAGTGCGCACCACCGATAGCAAGGTACATGCCAATTCACCTACATTTTGTCGTAGTGCCACAGCGTGCCCTTTTTAAGACGTTAACGGCGGCAGATTAATGCACCTATGAGCAAGCCCGCAACCCCCGCCAGCCCCATGGCTTGCCAAGGATTGTCGTGTACATAATCGTCAGTAGCGCGCGCAGCGCGGCGACCACCTTCCAGCAAGGTATCCTGAGCATCGTAAAGAGCTTCGCGAGTACGACGCAAAGAATTCATGGCGCTTTCACGCAGTTCGGCCGCTTTGTCGCCAGTAGCACCCGCTGCTTCACGCAACAGCTTTTCAGCATCGTCCAAGCTTTCCTTCACGCTGTCGATGATTTGCTCTTCGCTGGATTTAGTGGATTTTCTTGTTGCCATGATTAGCTCCTGATACTGGGTTTATGAACTTAATTGAGTTTGCTTACTTCCATCACAGAGACTACGCCGCTTTGGTTGCTTTCCTGCTTCATCACCATATTCAGATCCGGGCAGAACCAGTCTGTGACATCGGCGGTCATGCCCGGTATGGGTAAGACTATGCCATTGAAGGTGGCCTTAGTGGGCGCTATCGTGCGTACATACCGTATAGGCCAACACGACTGGCTACCTGCTGCCGTGTCCATAGACTGTTTATCGCCTACGGTTTTCTGGCTGGTGTTCACCACGATCGGGTCGGCCTGCACGGCTTTGCGATCCACATTGATCTGAAAGCGCAAGGCTGGAAACGTTTGACCAGCCTTACGTATAGGTTCACCGTAGGCAAATAAGCCCAGCATGCGCAGGTCGAACTTGCCCTGTACTGGCTGACGCTTGCCTTGGTCATCTTGGCGATGAAAAACAGCGTTGCCATTGTGGACTGTCATCCAGTAATCCAGCGTGGACTTACCCGAAGGCAAACCCGCCAGACCGTAACTGGCTGTACCCTGCACACGGGCTTCGCACTGATCCTGACCTTGATGACTGACGTTGGTAAATGCCAGATCAGCGCCCAGGCGCACTGCCCCTGAACCGACCAAAGTTGTCTGACCGCCATCATGCATAAAGGGCGCCTGACACAAGCCCGCCCACGCAGGAGCGGCCAGCACGCCTAAAGCTGTGACAGCAACCATAGCGAATTTTTTCAACCACATATGCAAACTAGCCTTGCAATAACACATGAATTCATACTACCCCATTTACCTAGCGCTCACCCAGGAAAACATAAGCAAGTGTTAGCAAAACCATCCAGGTAATAACGAAGTATTACAGAACCGGCTCTTTTTGGCGGGTACCAAAAATGCGATCACCAGCATCGCCCAGGCCAGGCACGATATAGCCGTGCTCATCCAGATGACTGTCTATGGACGCCGTGTAAATGTCCACATCGGGATGGCTTTCGTGTACCGCCTGTATGCCTTCGGGCGCCGCCACCAAAACCAGGGCGCGTACATGGCGGCAGCCTGCTTTTTTAAGCAAGTCTATGGTGGCGACCATAGAGCCGCCAGTAGCTAGCATAGGATCCACGATCAACGCTAGGCGCTGGTCCAATTGACCCACCAGACGTTCCAGATAGGGCTGAGCCTGCAAGGTCTCTTCGTTACGCTCTATGCCCACGGCGCTAACTTTTGCACCTGGGATCAAGCTAAGCACGCCTTCCAGCATACCTATACCGGCTCGCAGAATAGGTACTACCGTAATTTTTTTACCTGCTAGTTTTTCAACATCCACCGAGCCACACCAGCCTTCTATCGAGGTGGCTTCCAAGGGCAAATCTTTAGAGGCTTCGTAAGTCAGCAAGGCAGCTATTTCTTGCGACATTTCGCGGAAATTTTTAGTACTTAGGTCGGCGCGGCGCATCAGGCCTAGCTTGTGGCGTATTAAAGGATGACGAATTTCATGTATAGGCATAGCAATTTCCGGTAAGTAACATAGGTATTATCGCGCATACCGCGTCCATGTAGCGTGGCTACGCTACATGGACGCCAGCCATTTGACCAGAGCATCGTCAAACGGCCTGACCGCCACAGAGCGCTCATCGTTCACCATGCTGACCAGAATATAGCGTTTGCCGCTAGCCCCCAACACATAGCCCGCCAACGCCCTGGCATCGCGCAAGGTGCCGGTTTTCAAGTGTGCCATGCCCTGGGCTTCGGAATTACGCATACGCCTGCGCACCGTGCCATCCACCCCGGAAATAGCTAGCGAAGACATAAATTCCGGCATCAACGAAGAACGCCAGGCCGTATCCAGCATAGTTGCCAGCCCGTCTGCAGTCAGCCTGGCCTCGCGTGATAAGCCAGCACCATTGTCTATGACCCAACCCTGAGTATTGACATTCTGCTGCTGCAATACCGCCAAAGCGGCGTTGGCACCGGCCTGCGCCGTAGCGCCTGGCCCGGTGCGTTCGGCGGCCAAGGTCAACAACAAACTGCGCGCCATGACGTTATTACTTTGTTTGTTGATTTGGCGAATAATATTGGCTAGGCTGTCTGAGTGATGCCAAACGATAGGCTCTACTCCGGCAGGCACCCGACCAGCACTGATGCCTTTGGCTAAGGTGCCGCCCTGTTCCTTCCATAGCATCTGGAATAAGGCCGTGAAATAGTCAGTTTGCGACTGCGCCAGACGATACACGCTGAACTCGCCACAGGAGCCTGCTGCCGTGCCGCTGACATTAACCACAATTTCGCGGTCCATCGGGGTAATTTGTGTATTCACTGCGGGCGAACCCGGACACACCGCAGGGCTCCACGCCACATCACCATTAACACGCAAGCCAGGCACAGGCGGATCAACAATAGCTACCCATTTCTTCGCCTGGGCGTCAGGTTGAAAAATCAGCCGCACCGCACCCAAGCCCACCATCATGGCGTCAGGGCTGGCGTTATAGGGACGATCGGCCGCACCATCGAAAGCGCCGGGGTCTATGCCCACTTGGCCAAATACCGACCTATCGACCACCACCTCGGTCAAATTCTTGATGCCGCGCAAACGCAGCTCGCGCAACAGATTCCATAAATCCTTGACTGTCAGGAAGGGATCGCCTGCCGCCTTGATGTACAGCGGACCGGACAAGGTGCCCTGGGCATCGACTTTGCCGCCGCCTTTTGCCAGCAAGGTAGTACGCCAGGTGTATTCCGGCCCCAAGCCAGAAAGCCCGGCCCAGGTGGTCACCATTTTCATGACGGATGCGGGATTACGTGGCGCGCTTGGATTGATGGATACCAAACGCCCGCCGCCAATTTCCTGCACCACCAACGATATGCTACTTTCTGGCAACTTGGTTGCCCGCCATGCGGCGGCCAGTTCAGGCGGCAAGGCCTGGGCAGCAACATTGGCTACCGCCAAGCTACCCGCTAGCAACACCCCTGCAACTAACGGTCTGCCCCGTGCAGCCGCCCCCAAACACCACCGCAATGTCGACAAAGACATGATGCGCCCTTAGACGAAAAAAACACCAGCATAACCAAAGATGCCCATTTTGTACGTCCTTTCAGCAGAAAGAACAGATGACAGCTTAAAATGGCGGCTGCTTATTCATCAAGGGCGTTTATCGCCCTGTCTTTTATTGCCTTGCCCGTGAATCCTGATCTGGACCTTTCGCAGTTCAACTATGACCTGCCCGACGAACTGATTGCCCAAACCCCCGCCACCCACCGTAGCGACAGCCGCCTGTTGCATCTGGATGGCCAGGGCATGCTGCACGACCGCCAGTTCGCCGACCTGCCCACCCTGCTACGCCCCAACGACCTGCTGGTATTCAACGACACCCGCGTCATCAAAGCCAGACTGACCGGCCACAAGGCCAGCGGCGGCAAGGTCGAAGTATTGATAGAACGCCTGACCGGCACACACACGGCGCTAGCCCACATCAAGGCCAGCAAATCGCCCAAACCCGGCAGCACTCTGATGCTGGCCCAGGCGTTTAGCGTGACTGTGCCTGGGCGCGAGGGCGAACTGTTTCAACTGGAATTTCCCGAACCCGTGCTGGACCTGCTGGACCAGTATGGCGCCACGCCGCTGCCCCCCTACATTACCCATGCTGCCCAACCACAGGACGACAGCCGTTATCAAACCGTGTATGCCCGCGAACCCGGAGCGGTCGCCGCGCCCACGGCAGGCCTGCATTTTGATCAGGCCATGCTGGATCAACTGACGGCAATGGGGGTAGCCCATGCGTTTGTGACGCTGCACGTGGGGGCAGGCACCTTCCAGCCGGTGCGCGTGCAAAAGCTGGCTGACCACATCATGCATGCCGAGCGCTGGTCAGTACCCGCCGATACCTTAAGCCGTATACATGCCGCCCGCGCCGCCGGAGGGCGTATCATCGCCGTTGGCACGACTAGCGTCAGGGCACTGGAATCGGCCGCTGCCATGACTGACGCCTCTGGACCACTGCAGGGCGACACCCGTTTATTCATTACACCGGGCTACCGTTTTTCCCTAGTGGACGCCCTGATCACCAACTTCCATCTGCCACAATCGACACTGCTTATGCTGGTGTCGGCCCTGGCTGGCATAGCTCCTATACAGCGCGCCTACGCGCATGCCGTTCAATCCAGGTATCGCTTTTTTAGCTACGGCGATGCCATGTTCATAGAAAACGTATCGCAATGACCGGTTTACAGTTCCAATTACAGGCTACCGACGGCCAAGCCCGTCGTGGCCAAATCACCCTGAATCATGGTGTAGTCCAGACCCCCATCTTCATGCCAGTAGGCACAGCAGGCAGCGTCAAGGCCATGCTGCCCCACGAACTGGACGAAGTCGGTGCGCAAATTGTGCTGGGCAATACCTTCCACCTTTGGTTGCGGCCCGGCACGGAAGTCATCAATAAGCACCAAGGCCTGCATGGTTTCATGCAATGGAACAAACCCATACTGACGGACTCGGGCGGCTTCCAGGTATTCAGCCTGAATGACCTGCGCAAAATCACCGAAGAGGGGGTGAAGTTCGCCTCGCCCATCGATGGCGCGCGCATGTTTCTAACCCCTGAAGAGTCCATGCGCATACAACATTCGCTGAATTCCGATATCGCTATGGTGTTTGACGAATGCACACCCTATCTGATCGAAGGCCGCCCCGCCACGTCAGAAGAAGCAGCCAAGTCCATGCGCATGTCCATGCGCTGGGCCAAACGTTCGCGCACCGCCTTCCATGAATTGGAAAACCCGAATGCGTTGTTTGGCATCGTCCAGGGCGGCATGTACGAAAATTTACGTGACGAATCCCTGGCTGGCCTGGTGGATATCGGCTTTGAAGGCTACGCCATAGGCGGCTTGTCAGTAGGCGAACCCAAAGAAGACATGATGCGCGTGCTGGCCCACACGACCCCACAGCTACCAAAAAATGCGCCACGCTATCTGATGGGCGTAGGCACGCCCGAAGACCTGGTCGAAGGCGTTTATCATGGCATAGACATGTTCGATTGCGTGATGCCCACACGTAATGCGCGCAACGGCTGGTTGTTTACTCGCTTTGGCGATATTAAAATCCGTAATGCGCGCTACCGCGACGACACCCGCCCGCTGGACCCCAGTTGCACTTGCCACACCTGCAGCCACTTTTCACGGGCTTATTTACACCACCTGCAAAAAGCCAATGAAATCACCGGCTCGCGCTTAAATACCTTGCATAATCTGCATTTTTATCTAACCATCATGGCTGAAATGCGCGTGGCCATAGAACAAGGCGAATTCGCCAACTGGCGCCAACAATTTCTGCTCGACAGAAGCCGTGGCGTCGAGTAGCTCAGATATCGCTACAATACCAAGTTATCCAAATTCCCCAGGAGCCTTTGAATGTCCGCAATTGACACCGTAAAATTGATTACCGCCCAGGCCATTGGCGGCAGCGACAACGCACTGATGGGCATGTTGCCCATCATTCTGATGTTCGTGATTCTGTACTTTCTGATGATACGTCCTCAGATGAAACGTCAGAAGCAGCACCGCACCATGGTGGCCAACCTGGCAAAGGGCGATGAAGTGATTACTTCAGGTGGCCTGCTGGGCAAAGTCACTAAAGTTGACGACAACTACATCACTTTGGAAATCGGCAACGCCGGTGACAAGCCTGTAGAAACAACGCTGCAACGCACCGCTGTGACCTCCGTGTTGCCCAAAGGCACCATCAAGGCGCTTTAATAGCTTGCGCCCACCCCGTGAAGTCTTTCACGGGGTTTTTCCTGTTTTAGTGTGCTGATCGACCATGAACCGTTATCCTCTTTGGAAATACCTTACTGTACTGGTAGCGCTTATCGTAGGCGTGCTGTACACGCTGCCCAACTTTTTCGGCGAATCGCCTGCCGTTCAGGTTGCTGGCGCCAAGTCCACGGTCAAGGTCGACAACACCGTCCTGACCAACGTTCAGGGCATACTGGCCCAACACAACATCACCCCTACCGGGGCCTACTTTGAACACAACGGCCCGGTAGGCACGGTGCGGGTGCGGTTTGAATCCACCGATGTCCAGTTGCAAGCCAAGGACCTGATCGAAAAGTCGCTTAACCCCGACGCCAGCGATCCCGACTACACCGTCGCCCTTAACCTGCTGCCTGCATCGCCTAACTGGCTGTCGGCCATAGGCGCCAACCCCATGTATTTGGGGCTGGACCTACGTGGCGGCGTGCACTTCCTGCTGCAAGTTGACATGCGCGGCGCGCTAACCGGCCGCTACGACTCGCTGGCCGCCGACGCGCGCAACACGCTACGTGAAGCCAAAGTAAAAAGCTCTGGCACGGATCGCAGTGAATTATCCATAGTCAGCAGCTTTGAAAGCGCAGCTGACCGTGATGCTGGCATGACGGAACTGCGTCGTGCCATGCCCGACATGCAATTCGCGAACGCCGGCGAAAGCGGCGGCCAATTCCTGATGACGGGCAAACTGACTGACGCTGCCATTACTCAGGTGCAAAGCAACGCGCTTAAGCAAAACATCACCACCCTGCACAATCGTATTAACGAACTGGGTGTGGCCGAACCGATTATTCAACAGCAAGGCGCCGACCGTATTGTTGTGCAACTGCCTGGCGTTCAGGACGTTGCCAAGGCCAAGGAAATCCTGGGCCGCACCGCCACGCTGGAAATCCGCATGGTCGATGACTCGCCATCGGCTGCCGCCGCGCTTAGTGCAGGCACCGTGCCATTTGGCCTGGAACGCTATACCGACCGCGATGGCCGTCCACTGTTGCTGCGCCGCCAGGTCATCTTGACAGGTGAAAACCTACAGGATGCTCAACCCGGTCGTGATCAGCAAACCCAGCAACCATCGGTCAACCTGACCCTGGATGCCAAGGGCGCACGTATATTCCGCGACGTCACACGCAACAACATCAACAAGCGCATGGCCATAGTCCTGTTTGAAAATGGCAAGGGCGAAGTGGTCACGGCACCTGTTATACGCAGCGAAATTCCCGGCGGGCAGGTACAGATCACGGGCAGCATGTCGGCCCAAGAAGCTGCCGACACGTCATTGCTGCTGCGCGCTGGCGCGCTGGCCGCGCCCATGAGCATTATTGAAGAACGCACCATAGGCCCTAGCCTGGGCGCCGACAACATCGCCAAAGGCTTCTATTCCACCCTGTATGGCTTTATTGCGATCGCGGTCTTCATCATCATGTACTACCACCTGTTTGGCGTGTTCTCTACGCTAGGTCTGGTATTTAACGTCGTACTGCTGTTGGCCGTACTTTCCATGCTGCAGGCCACACTGACATTACCCGGTATCGCCGCCCTGGCGCTGACCCTGGGTATGGCCATTGATGCCAACGTACTAATCAACGAGCGAATACGCGAAGAACTACGAGCGGGACTACCACCGCAACAAGCCATACACCTGGGCTTTGACCGGGCCTGGGGCACCATTCTGGACTCCAACCTGACCACCCTGATCGTAGGGCTGTCGCTGCTGGCTTTCGGTACTGGCCCAGTACGCGGCTTCGCTGTCGTCCACACCATAGGCATCTTGACGTCCATGTTCTCGTCCGTGGTCGGCGTACGCGCCCTGGCTAATCTCTGGTATGGCCGCAAGCGTAAGCTGCAAAGCGTGTCCATAGGCCAGATCTGGAAACCCAAGGAAGACTAAACATGGAATTTTTCCGTATCCATCGCACCATCCCGTTCATGCGCCATGCTTTGGTGCTGAACCTTATCAGTCTGATTACCTTTGTACTGGCCGTATTTTTTATTGCCACCCGCGGGTTTCATCTGTCCATAGAATTCACTGGCGGCACTGTAATGGAAGCCCATTACCAGCAAACCGCCCAGTTGGACCAGATACGTGGCGTCGTCACTGAACTGGGCTACACCGACTTCCAGGTGCAAAATTTCGGCACCTCGCAAGATGTCATGATCCGTCTGCCCGCACGTGAAGGGCAAACCTCAGGTGGACAAAGCGAAATCGTGCTGGCGGCGCTGCAAGCCCAGACCCCTGACGTAGAACTACGCCGCGTAGAATTCGTCGGTCCGCAGGTCGGCCAGGAACTGGTGCATAACGGGCTGTACGCCTTGCTGTCTGTTGTGATCGGCATCATGCTATATCTTGGATTTCGCTTCGAATGGAAGTTTGCTATTGCCGGGGTAGTAGCCAACCTGCACGACGTGGTCATTATTTTGGGCTTTTTTGCGTTCTTCCAATGGGAATTCTCCTTGGCGGTACTGGCTGGCGTGCTGGCGGTGCTGGGTTACTCGGTCAACGAATCCGTGGTGATCATGGACCGCATCCGCGAAAACTTCCGCAAACAGCGCAAGACTTCGGTCCAGGAAGTCATTAACAGCGCCATCACGCAAACCATTTCACGTACCGTCATTACCCACGGCTCTACCCAGATGATGGTGTTGGCCATGCTGTTTTTTGGCGGCCCCACCCTGCACTACTTTGCCCTGGCCCTCACCATAGGCATCTGGTTTGGTATTTATTCTTCGGTGTTTGTGGCTGCCGCCATTGCTATGTGGTTGGGCGTCAAACGTGAAGATATGGTCAAACCCGCCAAGAAAGACGACCCCACCGTAGAAATGGGCTGAAGTACAATCGGTGGTTTAACTTCCGGCCCCCGGGATAACCACCCGTAACGGCAATTATCATGCAAGAAACCACCCCTACCCGCAAATTGTTCATACGCACCTTCGGGTGCCAAATGAACGAATACGACTCCGAGAAAATGGTCGATGTGCTAAGCCAAGAGCAGCGCACAGAACTGACCCAAAATCCCGAAGAAGCCGACATCATCCTGTTCAATACCTGTTCAGTGCGCGAAAAAGCGCAGGAAAAGGTATTTTCAGACTTAGGCCGGGTCCAGCACCTTAAGAAAAGCAATCCCAACCTGGTCATTGGTGTAGGCGGTTGCGTCGCCAGCCAGGAAGGCCAGGCCATCGTCAAACGTGCGCCCTATGTGGATGTGGTGTTCGGCCCTCAAACCTTGCATCGCCTGCCTGCGTTGATCGCAGAACGACGCAGCTCGGGGCATTCGCAGGTCGATATCAGCTTTCCAGAAATTGAAAAGTTCGACGCCTTGCCACCAGCGCGTGTTGATGGCCCTACCGCCTTTGTCTCCATCATGGAAGGTTGCAGCAAATACTGCAGTTTCTGTGTGGTGCCCTATACACGCGGCCCGGAAATTTCCCGTCCCTTTGATGATGTATTGGTCGAGGTCGCCGACCTGGCTGACCAGGGAGTCAAAGAAGTGACCTTGCTAGGTCAAAACGTGAACGCCTATCGTGGCCCCATGGGTGAAGGTAACGACATTGCCGACTTCGCCATGCTGCTGCAATACGTGCACGATATCCCCGGCATAGAACGCCTGCGCTATACCACGTCCCACCCTAAGGAAATGACCTCGCGCCTGATCGAAGCGCACGGACTTTTACCCAAACTGGTGCCTTTCTTGCACTTGCCGGTACAAGCAGGCAGCGATCGCATACTGGCGGCCATGAAACGCGGCTACACCACACTGGAATTTAAATCCATAGTGCGTCGTTTGCGCGCTGCGCGGCCTGGCCTGACCTTGTCATCCGACTTCATCATAGGTTTTCCCGGTGAAACCGAAGAGGATTTTGAAAAGACCATGACATTGATACGCGATGTCGGGTTTGACCAGTCATTTTCCTTTGTGTATTCGCGTCGCCCCGGCACCCCGGCCGCCGACCTGCAAGACGACTCCAGCAAAGAAGAAAAACTGGCGCGCCTGCACCGCTTGCAAGCCTTGATCAACGAACAGGCCGCCGCCATCAGTCAAGACATGGTGGGCAGCATACAGCGCATACTGGTGGAGCGCCCTTCACGGCGCGACCCGAACGAGTTGGCTGGACGCACAGAAAATAACCGCATGGTCAATTTTGTCGGTAACCCACGTTTAATCGGGCACATGATAGACGTGCGCATTACCCAGACCCTAAGCAACTCCCTGAAAGGCGAAATCCTAACGTCAGATTCGGCGCTGCAGGCATCGGCATGACCACTAAGGTCAAAAAGCCTGCTGCACGCAAGTCGCCGGTATCCGTCAAACTGGAAGGCGACAACCTGCACCTGGCCAATCTGTGTGGCCCTTTAGACGAAAACCTGCATCAAATTGCCGACGGCTGGAGCGTAACCCTGAACCGACGCGGCGACAGGTTCACCCTAAGCGGCGATAACGCCCAGGCCGCCGCTGCAGCCCTGGAATGGTTTCATCACAAGGCAGTGCATAAAGCCCTGTCCATCGACGACATCCAATTGGGTATGGTGGAATTAGGCGCAGGCAGGCCCGTAGAAGTTGATAAACCTGTAGTTAGGGCACCTGAACTACCCGAGCTTCCACCAGTAGACGACCAAAGCCTGGAGCTGCGTACGCGCAAGGCCGACCTGCGCCCGCGAACGCCACGCCAACGCGATTACATCAACCAGATACTGCGTCACGACATCACCTTTGGAATAGGCCCGGCAGGCACAGGAAAAACCTGGCTGGCCGTCGCCTGCGCCATCGACGCCCTAGAGCGTGAATCGGTTCAGCGGCTGGTGTTAACCCGCCCAGCGGTCGAGGCAGGTGAACGCCTGGGCTTCTTGCCGGGCGACCTGGCCCAGAAAGTGGACCCTTATTTACGGCCGCTCTACGACGCCTTGTACGACCTGATGGGCTACGAAAAAGTACAACGCCTATTCGAAAAGCAGGTCATAGAAATTGCGCCGCTGGCCTATATGCGCGGCCGCACCCTGAATCACTCTTTTATTATTTTGGACGAAGCTCAGAACACCACCCCCGAACAAATGAAGATGTTTTTGACACGGGTAGGTTTTGGCAGCAAAGCCGTCGTCAATGGCGACCCATCGCAAGTTGATTTACCACGCGGCCAGCTTAGCGGCTTGACCGATGCCACCCAGGTCTTAGAGTCAGTACAAGGCATAGCCACCACACGCTTTACCAGCCGCGATGTCGTCCGCCACCCGCTGGTGGCCCGCATCGTGGATGCCTATGAAAAGGCAGCCGACCATGCCGCCTGAACTTAGCTTATCGGTCCAGTACGCTACGCCAGCACCAGAGTTGCCACGCTGGCGACTGCGCCGCTGGGTGCAACATGCCCTTAAAGGCGCCCACCAGCACGCTGCAGGCAAGCTGGCTGACATACAGATGGTGTCGCTAACCCTGCGCCTGGTGGACAGCGCTGAAGGCCAGGAATTGAATCGCGAATTTCGCCAGCGCGATTACGCCACCAATATCCTGACCTTTGCTTATGGGGCTGATCCGTCAGGTACGCTGCACGCTGATTTGGTGTTGTGCGTGCCCGTCTTGGAACGTGAAGCCAGCCAGCAAAACAAGCCCCTGCGCAACCATGCGGCCCACCTGACCCTGCACGGCGTGCTGCACGCCGTGGGCTACGACCACACCGACAGCGACGATGCCCAGGAAATGGAAGCCCTAGAGACCGCGCTGCTTGCCGAACTGGGCATACCCGACCCCTATCTGGCCTAATCTGAACTGCACCGATGTCAAGCTGATATCGGCAATTTCGGTTATGCTAAAACCCCCTGTAACCATTTTATTGGTAATGTCAGAACCTAGCTCTCCCGACGCCGAACCTCGACCGGCAAAATCTTCATCCCGATCACTGCTTGCCCGACTCACGGCATTCATGCGGCCCACCGAACCCGAAGACCGTGCCGGCATCAAAGCTGTGCTGGATGCGGCGCATGACCGGCAAGTCCTGGATGGCGATTCCTACGCCATGATTTCAGGTGCCCTGGAAGTCGCCAACCAGACAGTCTCCGACATCATGGTACCGCGCTCAAAAATGGATATGCTGGATATCAGCAAGCCATTATCTGAACTGCTGCCAGAAATCATAGAAAGCGGTCACTCGCGCTTTCCCGTCTTTGAAGACGAGCGCGACAACATCGTTGGAATACTGCTGGCCAAAGACCTGCTGCTGTCCATCACCAATCCGTCCATAGACGTGCGCCCCTTGATACGACCAGCCGTCTTTATTCCAGAAACCAAACGTCTGAACGTCTTGTTGCACGATTTCCGCAGTAGCCGCAATCACTTGGCTATCGTGATCGACGAACACGGCGGTACGTCTGGCCTAGTCACCATGGAAGACGTGCTGGAACAAATCGTAGGCAACATCGAAGACGAATATGACGAAGATGCTGAAAAAACCATCTTCCAGACAGGCAGCAACAATTGGCGTGCCATGGGCATTACCGATATTGATGTGTTTAACCGTAACTTCAATACCGATCTGCCCGATACCGACTACGACACGCTGGGTGGGTGGCTAACCGCTGAATTAGGACGTATACCCCGTCGGGGCGACAGTATTAACCATCACGGCATCAACATCACCGTGGTCGGTGCCGACGCAAGGCGGGCGCTATGGCTGCATATACAGCACGATCACCCCAACCCTCAGCCCTCTGAACACACTCCCCAAGAACGACCTTGAAGCTATCTCGCTACTTTAGCCGGGAACATCTAAGCCTGGCACTGACCGGGGCCATACACGCACTATCGTTTGCGCCTGGCCCATTACCGCCCTGGTCACTGCCATTTGTACAGATCTTCGCCCTGTCCATACTGGCGTTTTACGTCTTCAAGTCACGTTCAGCAGGCCAAGCGGCCATGCATGGCATGGTTTTTGGCACCGTTAACTTCACGGTGGGACTGTACTGGCTGTACATCAGCATGCACTACTACGGCGGGCTGATGCCGGTGCTGGCAGGCGCTGCCGTGCTGCTGCTGGCATCCTTTCTGGCCTTATTCATCGTTCTGGCCTGTTTGCTGACTCGATGGCTAAGCCATGCTTATCTAGATACCCAACTACACCATCACTACCGCTGGCATCTGCTGGCGGCTGCACTTTGGGCATCGTCATGGACATTGGCTGAATGGCTGCGTGGCACGCTGCTTACCGGCTTCCCCTGGATGAACATAGGCTATGCCCACATTGAAGGCGTCCTGGCGCCCTGGGCGCCCATTACTGGCGTCTATGGCCTAGCATGGTTGGCTGCCTTTGCCGCTGGCGCTATCGCCCTGCTGGCCTGCGCCAAGGACAGTACCAACGACGCTCGCGCCGCCATAGGCGTGGGGCTGGCTGTGGTGTCCGGTTTGTTAGGAATTGCCCTGGGCCACGCCACTTGGTCAACACCAACTGGCAAGCCCATGATATTGCGCTTGGTTCAAGGCAACGTCCCTCAATCTGAAAAATTTGATCCGGCGCTGATACAGTCCGGCATGGCAAGCTATATGCAGTTGGCGGCATTACCGCCAAAACAGTCCGACGCCGCGCCCAAACTGATTATTCTGCCCGAGACCGTAATACCGCTATTTCAAGACCGCCTAGCCCCCGAAGCCTGGCAGCAATGGCTGGATATTGCCCGCCAGCGCAATGCCACCCTACTGATGGGCGTACCCCTGTACGATCGCCAGACCGACCGCTACACCAACAGCGCCATCGCCTTCAACGGCGATACCGACATTGCCAGCCTGATCTCCGGTCAAACCGCGCAACGCTACGATAAACAGCATTTAGTCCCGTTCGGTGAATTCATTCCCACGGGCTTCCGCTGGTTTACCGATGCATTGCATATACCCCTGGGCGACTTTAACCGGGGCGCAGTACGCCAACGCCTGCTGCTGGTGGGTGATCAGATGCTGGCTCCGGATATTTGCTACGAAGACGTATTTGGCGAAGAAATTCTGCAGTCCGTGCGCGCCGACGCCACTTTGGGACCAGGCGCTACCGTGCTGGTCAACCTTAGTAATCTTGGTTGGTTTGGCGACTCCTGGGCCTTGCGTCAGCATTTACAAATTTCACGCATGCGCGCTCTGGAAACCTCCAGGCCCATGGTCAGGTCCACAAATACCGGCATGACTGCCGCTATCGCACCAGACGGCCATGTACGCGCCGTGCTGCCTGCATTAAGCAAGGGCGTACTGGATGTTGAAGTTCAAGGCATGCAGGGGCTAACGCCCTATGTGCGCTGGGGCAACCTGCCTGTGCTGGCCTGGCTGACACTGGTACTGGCGGCCGGAATCGCACTGCGATGCCGTTCGTTCTGGCGCAAATAATCGGTAAACTCGTCGACGGGTACAGGGCGGGAAAATAAATAACCCTGCCCATAATCGCAACCCGCCTGCACCAACAACCTGTACTGCTCGGGGGTTTCTATACCCTCGGCGATCACCTTAAGCCCCAATCTGTGAGCCATAACTATCATGGCTTCACACAAGGAAAGGTCATCGCTATCGGGGCTAAGATTACGTACAAAAGACTGGTCTATCTTGATGTAATCAATGTCGAACTTTCTAAGATAAGACAAGGACGAATATCCCGTTCCAAAGTCATCCAGCGAGACCTGCACCCCTGCATCACGGAAAGCCAACAGCTTATTGATGACTTCCTCACCCACATCCATCAGCAATCTTTCGGTAATTTCCACCACGACGCTATCACCCGGCAAGCCCAAATCCTGCAAGCACTGCAACCAAGCTTGCTGATCCAGGCCCTGGTCCGAAAACTGTGCTGGTGACACATTGACGCTGACCTGGAAGTCAGCCTGATAGTGCTGACGCCACAATGCTGCCTGCCTGGCCGCTTCGCGGAATACCCAATCGCCTATGCCGATTATCAGGCCGCTGTCCTCGGCAAACGGAATAAATTCACCTGGCCCAATTTCCCCGTACACGGGATGCTGCCAACGCACCAGCGCTTCGGCCTTATAGACCTGGCCGGTGAACAAATTAACAATCGGCTGGTAGTGCAGTACCAACTGCTGCAGTTTCAGGGCATCGTACAGGTCACGTGACAACTGTCGCTTGCTTTGCGCGGCCATACGCATAGCTTGGGTAAAGACCGCATACTGATTACGCCCCAGTTCCTTAGCTGCATACATGGCAAGGTCGGCGCTTTTAAGCAGTTCGGGGGCATCAGAGGCGTCCTGGGGGTAAAACGCCACGCCCAAGCTGGCAGAAATACTGGCGGGGTCTTGGCCCAGCACATAGGGATCAGACAGGTCTTGCAAGATTTTCTGGCAGACCCGTTCCACTACTGTAATGTCTTTGAGCCCGCTCATGATAATAATGAATTCGTCACCGCCCATACGGGCAACGGTATCCGTGGCACGCACAGAGCCACTTAAGCGCTTACTGACCTGCCTTAGCAACTCATCACCCTTGTCATGGCCCAAGGTGTCGTTGACCTCTTTGAAGAAATCCAGATCCAGAAACACCAGCGCCAGCGGCAGCGTGGAGCGGCGCGACCTGGCAATAGCCTGTGCCAGGCGGTCATGAAATAGCTGCCGATTCGGCAACCCCGTCAGATGATCGTAATTAGCCTGCTTCCAGATCACGGCATCAGATTTTTTCTTTTTGGTAACGTCCGTAAACAAGCCTATGCGGAACCGCACACTGCCATCTTCCTTATACGAGGTATCTATGGACATGCGCTCGGCATACTCTTCGCCATTTTTACGGCGATTCCAAATGTCGCCTTCCCATCGCCCCGAAGTCACTATGGAATGCCACATGGTTCGATAGAAATCCTGATCCTGGCGACCAGAACTTAATATATTGATTTTCTGCCCAATTACTTCGTCAACCTGATAACCGGTAATCGTGGCGAATGCTGGATTAACGCTGACTATCACTGTGTCTTCATCAGTGACCACCATCGCCTGGCTGCTGCTTTCGTAGACCATGGCCGCCAGCCGTGAGGCCGCTTCACTTTCCTTACGCTGAGTCACATCCATGGCCACGCCCATAATGGTGGGCTGGCCGTCCAACATCATGGCTGCGCTATAAAATTCCAGAAATACTATGCAGTTGTCCTGCCGCACCACCCTGAGCTCAGTATTCGCCTGCACTGCCTCACCCTGTAGCAAAAGACTGCTGCGCTCTTGAACATAGGCACGGTCTTCTTCCCGAAACATGTCCAATACGTCGCTGCGCATCATGCGCTCAGGGGTGTCATACCCCACCAAAGTGGCCATTTTCTGGTTCACAAAGCGAAAGCTACGGCCCTGAATTATGTACACCCCTACGACCGTATTGGCTGCCAGCTCCATGAACATGGCGCTGGATTGTCGGATTTGTTCTTGCTCCACCTCAAGATCGTGTACCAACTGGCCGATTTGTGCAGCCGCGCAATTCAGTGAAGCCCCCAAATGGCCGATCTCATCTGTTGACTGGTAAGTAACACGCGTATCGTAATTTCCTGACATCAGCGCCCGGCTATGTACAGCCAGTTCCCTTAAGGGCAACACCATGTATTTGCGCGCCAGCAGAAAGATCAACAACAACACCAGAGTATCGGCCAGCAACAATATATACATACTGTTCAGAGCGCGACTTTGCATCTTTTGAGAGTGCTGGACTATGGATGTCGTCAGATTTTCGCCATGCTGCAACATTGCCAGGGCATCCCCCATGATCAACCCATTCTGACGGCTGATATCCAACAATAGCTCTTCGTCACCCCATTCGCTGCCATAGTGGGCGATAACGCCCATTAAATCAGCCCTATAAACCTGCCATACCCTTACAACCGAGTCATAGGCCTCTTGGTGGATGTCCCGTAGCGGGCGAATTTCAGAACCAGCAACAACGCCACCCACCTTAAGGAGTTGCAAATTACGATCAACCGCTATGATGTCTTGCTGAATTTTAGGAATACTGGACGTAGTGACCATGGCGAGCCCTACTGACTGAAAGGCCAGGCGCTGACTAAGCATACGTAACTTGCCCGCAACGTTTACCGTGACCACCACATCGCCAAAATCAGACAACAAGGTTTTCACCACACCAATATTGGCTACGGCAAAGCACAGCACCACCAGAAATGTGACTGCAATTTTCTGACCTATGCTGGCACGAATCCCGCCTATATAGCGTAAGCATGCAGACACAGGTTTAGTGGGTGTTTCAGCCATAGAGGTATGAGCGCACAAGAGGCTGCCATTCAAGATGACGCAGCAAAGTAACGAGTGTACCAAATTGAAAATAAGAGTTACAACAAAAGTATCTTTATTTGTGCCATAATGGCGCCCTGTCTGTAGGAACAGAATGTTTTACGACCAAAACTTGGCCTTAAAACACGGCGAGTAGAAATTAAATACGAACCGACTTGCACAAAAGTAAAATACAGTGCATAATTCTGCTTCTTCGCTAAACAGCCGATTACGGGGGTATAGCTCAGCTGGGAGAGCGCTTGCATGGCATGCAAGAGGTCAGCGGTTCGATCCCGCTTACCTCCACCAGTAATC
>JAGOAJ010000056.1 GCA_017983955.1 Burkholderiaceae bacterium | reverse complement strand
TGGCTACCATGCCATGCTGGAAAAGCCACAGGCAGACATACCCGTAGGTAGCACCGTGATGATGGATTTCATGCTTGATAACGGTCAAAAAGCCAGTGCTCAGTGCGAGGTGAAATCCGCTAAAACCATGGCGCATTAATCGCCAGTTTCAAGGTAAAAAGCGCAGTGCCATTATGGCCTGCGCTTTTTTATTGGTGTGGCGAGATACGCTGCACTAAGGGTTTACAGTAGTTTCAAGCGGCTTTTTGCCGTCTCTGCTGCTGATGTTTGTGGGTAGTCTTTGACGATTTGTTGCAGACTGGTTTTGGCGCCAGCCATGTTATTAAGTTCTATCTGACTGGCCGCGATTACCAGTAAAGCATCCGCCGCCCTGGGGTCCTGGGGGGTGGTTTTGATCATGTCTTGCAGGCCGGTGATTGCGCCCTTGAAGTCTTTGCTGGCGTAACGGCTGCTGCCCTGATAGAAACGTGCTTCAGGGGCTAACTGGCTGTTCGGATAGGCGTCTAGAAAGGTCTGGAAGTCGCTGGCGGCTTCTTTGTACTTGCCGCTGCGAAATAAGCCTATAGGGCCTTCATACGCCGCTTGTTCTTGGGGGTCGGCCACTTGGGCTGCATTGCCTGTAGCCTGGTCTTGGCTAGAGCGCTTTGTCAGGTCGGATTCCCAGTTCAGTTTTTCCAGCTGACCGCGCATAGAGGCCATTTCATGTTGCAGGGTTTCCATCTGATCGGCCAGTTGTAGGCGCGCCTGTCGATTTTGCTCGGACATTTGCTGTATCTGAGCACGTAAATCCAGGATGGCGCGACGTGCTTCGTCATCGGCGAAAGCATGCGCTGGCGCGACAAACATTGTCGACACGGCGACTATGGTAGCTAGCAGTGTAGTGCGCATAGGTAGGGAGAAGACGCTCATAGTGGTTTCCGTTAAATAAAAAACGCCGCGACGACACTGCCGCCACGGCGTTAGAGTACACAGCGGTCAGTGATTACTGCTGGTATACGATGTCTGCACGACGGTTTTCAGCAAAGTCGGCTTCGGTGTTGCCCAGCGCTTTGGGTTTTTCTTTACCCAGGCTGATGGCTTCGATTTGGCCGGCGCTGACGCCCATCAAGGTCATCATACGTGCTACCGCTTCAGAACGACGCTGGCCCAGTGCCAGGTTGTATTCCGAACCGCCACGAGCATCGGCGTTGCCTTCGATGCGTATGCGTTGCTGACCATGGCTGGTCAGGTAGGACGAATGCATTTCGACCAGACTACGGTATTGATCGGGCACGACATAGCTGTTGAAGTCAAAGTAAACCGAGCGCTGTTGGGCGAGCGGGCTTTGAGGATTAAACGGGTCCATGATTTGCCCCGAGCTTGCCGACCCTGAGCCGTCTGCCGTTCCGGTGCCGGATTGGTCTAGAGGCACAGAGCTACATGCAGCCAAGGTGGCTGCAAATGCGGCGATGGTGAGGCTTCTTGCGATGCGCGAGCTCATTTTATTTCCTTTGAGAAGAGTCACACTGAAATTAATTGGTAAAGGGGCCCCAGACAGGTTCGCGAACTTTGCCGTTTAGCGCTGACAGAGTTTGGCGTACACGCCCATCAACGGATGTTACGGCTAGAACACTACGTCCACCTTGGACGGAACTATATAGGATTTGCATTCCGTTAGGCGCGAAACTTGGCGACTGGTCGTCAGAACCAGCAGTGAGTAACTGTTCTGAGCCTGTAGCCATGTTTTGGTTTGCGATACGGAAGGCACCGCCTCTACGTGTAACGTACACCAGGTTGTTTGTGTCTGGCGAGATGGCGGGTGAGATATTGTAACTCCCATTAAAGGTAATCCGTTGCGCATCACCACCATTAATTGGCACGCGGTAAATCTGGGGATTACCACCACGGTCGCTGGTGAAGATCAAGGATGAGCCATCCGGGGTGTATTTGGGTTCGGTATCGATCAGGGGCGAGCGCATAATGCGACGCAAACCCGAGCCATCAGCATTGATGGTGTAGATCTGTGAAATGCCGTCCTGGGACAGTACGATGGCCAATTGTTGACCGTTGGGCGACCAGGCAGGCGCGCTATTGTTGCCTTTGAAGTTAGCCAGGGGGACACGGTTACCAGTGGCCAGTGTTTGTTTATAGATAACAGGCTTGTTCAATTCGAAACTGACATAAGCCAGATGCTTGCCGTCGGGTGACCAGGCAGGCGAAATAATCGAGTGCTTGGAGCGCAACATTACCTGGGGATTTTGACCGTCGGCATCTGCAATTTGTAACTCATAGCTGTTGCCAGTTTGCAACACATAAGCGATGCGTGTCGAGAAAACACCGCGTACGCCAGTGATTTTTTCGTAGATGCGATCAGCAATTTGATGGGAAATGCGGCGTAATTCCTTTTCGGTACCAGTAAATGCAACACCATCAAGTTGGGTCTTGCGCACCGAATCCACTAAGCGATAGCTGACGCTGTACTGACCGCCTGCCTGGGTCACAGAGCCATAGGCCACGTAGTCAGCGCCACGGTTGCGCCAGTCGTCGTAGGCGATGGTACTTTCTGTATTCAGGTCGGTGCCTGTGGTGTTGATTAGTCGAAATTGGCCCGAGCGAGTCAAGTCGGCGCGTATGACCTCACCGATCAGTTGGCCCTGCGCATCGCCCGAGAAATCGGCAATCGCAATGGGGTATTGGGTAGCGCCCACGCCGGAAATATCGACGCGCAATTGGGCCACAGCCGTTTGGCTTAGTCCCACGCTAAATACCAGGGCAAATAGCGCCAGCATCCATGTCCGCCACCAAGAGGCGGGAGTAATACTCGCAGGAGTAAGAGTGTTCATAGTGTGATCTCCTATTGGTCGTACATTCGGTAGCTGCCGTTTATGCTGGACGGGAACTTGCCATTGGGCGGTTTGGGGAAGGGCGAACAAGCTTCTATGCCCTTGCGGACGGCTTCGTCAAAGCGTGGGTTGCCTGACGAGCCCCTGATCTGGACATTGGCCGGGCGACCATCACTGCTTAGGTTAGCCGAGTATTGTACTGTGGGGTTGGCGCTGCCCTGGCGCGCAGGTACGTTGAATATCACCTGTCTACGTATGCAGGTTGCAACTTGGGCAGCATAACCGTTGTCGTTGCCACCGCCGCCCGCTTGGTTGCGGTTGTCGGTGCCACCAGGCAGGCCGGCTACTCCAAGCGCGTCGCCACGCATGGCGCGCTTAAGCGCTTCCTGTTTTTCAGCAGCGGCTTTAGCGGCAGCCGCCTTTTTGGCGGCAGCTTCTTTTGCTGCTTTTTCTGCAGCCGCTTTTTCAGTGGCGGCCTTTTCTGCAGCGACCTTTTCTGCAGCGGCTTTTGCAGCTGCGGCCTTTTGGGCTGCAGCTTTCTCAAGGGCAGCTTGCTCGGTCGCCGCTTGGTCTGCAGCCTCTTTTTTAGCTTTCGCTAGTTCGGCTGCTTCTTTCTGTTTTTTCTCGGCTGCATCCTTACGCTCGGCGTCCTTGCGTTCCTGCTCTTTGCGGTCAGCTTCTGCTTTGCGTTCGGCTGCCGCTTTTTCCTGGGCTGCTTTTTCTTCGGCTACCCGTGCTGCCTCGGCTTTACGCGCGGCCTCTGCTTTGGCTTGTTTTTCTGCCAGGGCTAATTCGGCCGCCTTTTGCTCGGCAGCTAATTGTTCAGCCTTTTCCTTTTGCTCACGTTCTTTACGAGCTTTTTCCAGCGCAATCTCTGGATCTGGCTGGGGCTCAGGTTCGGGCACTGGTGGCGCAGGAACGGCTGGAGGCGGCTGCACAGCAGGCTCTGGTTCGGGTAGCGGCGCAGGGGCTTCCTGAGGCTCAGGTGGTGTTGGCTCGGGGTCAGGTTCGGGCTGTACAGGAGGCTCGGGCGATTCTTGAGCTTCGGCAGGTGGATCAGGTTCGACTTCACCCGCATCAGGGACATCGCCTGATGCCCATAGCTCGACTTGAACGGGGTTGGGCGTGCTGGGTGCTGATGCCAGACCGAATAGCATAAGAATCAGGACGGCAGCGTGTATAGCGATGGCGTAGGCAAGCCCACGCCGCTGATCTCTTTGTTCAGGAGTGCGCTCGTGGGTGCTGCCAGATTTAGGATATGTTTGCTTCATCGCGTTGCTTGCATGGGTCGGGGTAGCGTCCTGTGCCGTAATTCGCCTATTTTTTCTTGGAGGTAGTAGTGGGTGACACAGCGGGTGTTGTCGCTGGGGTCGACTCGCCTGTCTGATCGACCAACAAGCCTAGGCGCGTCACGCCGCTACTGCGTAACTGGTCCATGATTTTCATCACAGTTTCATAGGGTACGCGTCCGTCGGCGGCGATGACTACAGGCGTATCAGCGGTGATGCGCGAACCCACCTCGGTCACCAGGTTCTGTGCATCTATGGATTCAAATTCGGCGCCTGCATTGCGCATGCGCAATGAAATCAGGCCGTCCTGGTTTAGCTGGACTTCCAGCGGTGCCACCGGTACTTCCGCCGCCTGACCTACCGAGGGCAGGTTAACCAGCCCAGGGGTAATCATGGGCGCAGTGACCATGAAAATAACCAGCAGCACCAACATAACGTCAATATAAGGTACGACGTTAATGTCGTTTTGCAGGCGACGAGTTCGGCGGCCGCTGCCGCGTATGGACGGCATTAGCGCACCTGCCGCTGCAATATGTTCAGGAACTCGTCGATGAAACTATCAAAACGTATGGATAGTCTGTCGATTTCGTTGGTGTAACGGTTGTAGGCAATAACGGCCGGTATGGCGGCGAACAGACCTATGGCTGTAGCAATCAAGGCTTCAGCGATACCCGGTGCGACGGCGGAAAGGGTGGCTTGTTGCATGCTGGACAGACCAATAAAGGCATGCATAATGCCCCATACCGTACCTAGTAGGCCAATATATGGGCTGACTGATCCTGCCGATGCCAAAAAGCTAAGGTTGGATTCCAAGGAGTCCATTTCGCGTTGATATGTTGCTCGCATGGCGCGGCGTGGACCATCCAGCACGGCGTCGCCGGTGGTGTTACGTCGGGCTTTGACAAATTCAGTCATACCCGCATCGAAGATGCGCGCCAATGGTCCATGTTCGGCGCGACGGCTGGCGATGGTTTGTTGCAAGACAGACAAGTCGCCGCCTGCCCAGAAGTCGTCTTCGAACCGGCTGGTTTGTTCGTTTGTGCGCTTAAGCGTGGCACGTTTGCCGAAGATGTAAGTCCACGACAGCACCGATATGCCCAGCAATATCAGCATAACAAGTTGAACAGGGATGCTTGCATCCAGTAGCAGGGTAAGTAACGACAGGTCGCTAGAGGCTTCCATGGTTATTTCTGAGCCTTTTCCAGTAAGTTTCTAAGGTGAACAGGCATTGCTGCCGGTTTGAAGGTAACGGTATTCACGCCACACACTTGGATAGTGCTTTCGCACAGAAGTTCGCCATCGCGCATGGCAGTTTGATCGAAAGTGATAGAGGCGCGACCCAGATGAGTAATTCTGCTGTCTATAACCAGCATGTCATCCAGCCGCGCAGGTTGGCGATATTGTATGGCAACACTTTTGACCACAAACATTCGTTGGTCGCGAAGGGCGAGTTCGGAATTGGTGACTCCCAGACGGCGCAGCCATTCAGTACGCGCCCGTTCAAAAAATTTCAAGTAATTAGCATAGAACACCACGCCAGCCGCGTCGGTGTCCTCGTAATATACGCGAATATCCAGGCGAGATAGCGGCAGGTGGCTGCTAATAGACATGTCTTTCGTTAAAGGGTGTGACATCGCCGGGTTTATAGTGACTTTAGTTGTTCAAGCACGTGGGCTATGCCATCTTCCAACGCTACCTGGGTAGCGCTGCTTGCACGTCGGGCTTGTACTTCGATTTCACCATTTTTAAGCCCACGATCACCGACAGTGATACGCAGAGGAACGCCAATCAGTTCCCAGTCGGCGAACATGATGCCGGGACGCGTGTCGCGGTCATCCAGAATCACATCTACGCCAGCTGCTTTTAACTGCTCGTACAGCATTTGCGCTGTGTTGCGTACGGTTTCACTTTTGTTCCAGCCCATGGGGCAAATGACGACCTCGAAAGGCGCAATGGCACGAGGCCAGATAATACCCTTGTCATCGTGGTTTTGTTCTATGGCTGCTGCTGCAATACGGCTAATGCCTATCCCATAACAGCCCATCTGTAGCATAGCGGGCTTGCCGTCGGTTTCCAGGAAGGTAGCGCCCAGGGCTTTGGAATACTTGTCGCCCAGGAAGAAAACGTGACCTACTTCTATGCCACGCTGTATGGACAAAGTGCCGCCCTGAGGGTCGGGATCGCCCGCCACTACGTTGCGCAGGTCGGCCACGATGGGTTCAGCTAGGTCACGACCCCAGTTGGCGCCTGTGTAATGGTAGCCAGCGTCGTTTGCGCCACAGATAAAGTTGCTCATGTTGGCAACAGTGCTGTCGGCAATCACTGTGATCGGTTTTACGGTGTTGATAGGGCCTAGATAGCCAGGGACGCAGCCAAAGGTTTCCAGGATTTCATTTTCACTGGCAAAGCGATAACCATGTTCAAAGCCTGGCAGTTTGCCCGTTTTTATTTCGTTCAGATCGTGATCGCCACGCAGCAATAACAACCAGATGGTTACCTGAGGCTGCTCGGGGCTGCCGTCGGTGGCCAGCACGATGGATTTAACGGTAGCGGTCAGTGGCTGGCCTAGCTGTTGGGCGACCAGCTCACATTTCGGCGCGTCTGGTGTCGCGGTTTTTGTCAAAGTCTGGCTGGCGGCGCCGCGCTCTGGAATCAGGCAAGGTGCTTCGGCCAGCTCAATATTGGCGGCGTATTGCGACTGTGGGTTGTACACAATCAAGTCCTCGCCGGTGTCGGCGATAACCTGGAACTCATGGCTGCGCGAACCGCCTATAGAGCCTGTATCGGCAGCGACAGCGCGAAAAGTCAGGCCCAACCGTTCAAAGATACGCATGTAGGCGTCAAACATAGCGTCGTAGCTGGTTTGTGCCGAGGCTTCGTCACGGTCAAACGAATAGGCGTCTTTCATCGTGAATTCACGCCCCCGCATCAGGCCAAAGCGCGGACGACGTTCATCGCGGAACTTGGTCTGTATATGGTAGAAATTCAGTGGTAGTTGGCGCCAGCTATGGATTTCGTTACGCGCAATATCGGTGATGACCTCTTCCGATGTGGGCTGCAGCACGAAGTCGCGCTGGTGGCGGTCTTTGATGCGTAGCAGTTCGGCACCGTACTCCTCCCAGCGACCGGATTCTACCCAAAGCTCGGCAGGCTGCACTACAGGCATCAATAGCTCGATAGCATCAGCCTGATTCATTTCCTCGCGCACTACAGCTTCTATCTTGCGCAATACCTTCAGCCCTAGTGGCATATAGGTGTATATACCGCCCGCGGCTTTGCGGATCATTCCGGCGCGGGTCATTAGCTGGTGGCTTTGAACCTCAGCTTCCGCTGGGGCTTCTTTCATGGTGTTAATGTGATACTTGCTTGCTTGCATGGTAGAGATCTCGACAGATACGTATAATCAATGGTAATTGTATTGAATTCGTTTGGGGTGGCCTATGTTAGATCGTGAAGGCTACCGTCCTAATGTCGGCATTATCCTCGTAAATC
>JAGOAJ010000034.1 GCA_017983955.1 Burkholderiaceae bacterium | reverse complement strand
TGAGTTGGTCAAGGTCTTCGACGTTGATCGTATTCAGGTTGCGGAACAGCAACACCAAAATCGCCAGACCAATAGCTGCTTCGGCGGCAGCCACCGTTAATACAAAAAACACAAACACCTGACCGGAAATGTCACCGAACCAGGTAGAAAATGCCACAAAATTCATGTTGGCGGCCAGCAAAATAAGCTCGATGGACATCAACAACACGATCAGGTTGCGCCGGTTCAGGAAGAAGCCGAAGATCCCGATGGTAAATATTATGGCGGCAAGGATTAGGTAATGAGCAAGAGTCAATGTCATTTCGAGTTCTCCGCGGCGGCATCGCCCTTGGGCTGCGTTTCGGTTTGCGACGCTATATTGACCATGCGCAGACGATCTTGGGCACGCACTTTGACTTGCTCAGAGGGGCGATTCACCTTGACATCGCTACGATGGCGCAGGGTCAATGCTATAGCCGATATCATGCCCACCAGCAGTATGACGCCGCCAATTTCCACCGCCAGCACATAGTCGGTGTACATGGCCACACCCAATGCATGGGTGTTGTCATAGTCATCAGCCACAACTGCAGGAGCGCCAGAGTCAAACCAGCTGCGCGCCAGTACAAAGGCCATTTCCAAGATCATGATCAAACCTATGATCAGCCCCATGGGCAGATAGGTCTTCAGGCCGCCCTTCAAGGCTTCCATGCGCACGTCCAGCATCATGACCACAAATAGGAACATGACCATGACGGCGCCCACGTAGACCAGCACCAGCAACAGCGATAGGAATTCGGCACCTTGCAGCATCCATATCATGGAGGCTGTAAAAAACACCAAGATCAGGTGCAGGACGCCGGTAACCGGACTAGTAGCGGTAACAACGCGAAACGCCGCCACCACCAGTACCAGACCTAGCAAATAAAACAATACAGTAGAAAAAATCATAGGATGGTGTCCGGCATCAACGATAAGGGGCGTCTTCGGCACGACGACGCGCAATTTCTGGTTCGTAACGATCGCCGATCGCCAGGAGCATGTCTTTCGTGTAGTACAGGTCGCCGCGTTTTTCCCCGTGATACTCGGAAATATGCGTCTCGACGATAGAATCCACTGGACAACTTTCCTCGCAGAAGCCACAGAATATGCACTTAGCCAGGTCGATGTCGTAGCGGGTAGTACGCCGCGTGCCGTCTTCGCGTTCAGCCGATTCAATCGTGATCGCCAAGGCGGGGCAAACCGCTTCGCACAGCTTGCAGGCTATGCAGCGTTCTTCACCGTTAGGATAGCGACGCAAAGCATGCAGACCACGAAACCGTGGCGATGCCGGCGTTTTTTCCTGAGGATAACGCAAAGTTATTTTGCGCTTGAAAAAGTATTTGCCGGTAAGACGCATACCTTTCAACATTTCGGTCAGCATCAAGCTGCCGAAGAAATCTTTAATTGCTTCCATAATTCAGCCCCTGTGCCCTAGTGCCATATATTCCAGGGCGTTTGCATCCAGATCGCCACCAGCAACAGCCATACACCGGTTAACGGGATAAACACCTTCCAACCCAGACGCATGATCTGGTCGTAACGGTAACGCGGGAATGTGGCGCGGAACCAGACAAACATCGAAATCACCACAAATGTTTTCAGCCCCAGCCACAGCCAGCCTGGTATCCAGGTGAACGGTGCGATGTCCAAAGGCGGCATCCATCCGCCCAGGAACATGATGGAGGCCAGCGCCGACAAAAATATCATGTTGGCGTACTCACCCAGGAAAAATAGCGCGAAGCCCATTCCTGAGTATTCCACCATGTGGCCGCCCACAATTTCAGATTCACCTTCTACCACGTCAAACGGGTGACGGTTGGTTTCAGCCACAGCAGAAATCACGTAGATGATAAACAACGGGAACAAGGGCAACCAGTTCCAGGACATAAAGGTAATGCCCTTATCGGCAAACCAGCCCATGCCCTGGCCTTGCACTATGCCGCTGATGTTCAGGGTGCCCGACACCAACAACACAGTAACCAGCACAAAACCTATGGCCAGTTCGTAGGACAGCATTTGCGCTGCGGCGCGCAAAGCACCTAGAAAAGCGTACTTGGAGTTAGACGCCCAACCGGCCACGATTACGCCATAAACACCTATGGAGGTAATCGCCATCACAAACAGCAAGCCCGCATTGACGTTAGCCAATACCAGTTCCGGCCCGAAGGGTATCACCGCCCAGGCCGCCAATGCTGGCATCAGCGTTACCACCGGCGCTAATATGAACAAGATTTTATTAGCCTTGCTGGGGACTATGACTTCTTTGGTCAGCAGCTTGAATACGTCAGCGAATGGCTGCAACAAGCCCCGATAGCCTACACGGTTAGGGCCCAGGCGTGCGTGCATGAAACCTATCATTTTGCGTTCCCAGTAGGTCATGTACGCAACGCACAGAATAATGGGAACAGCAATCACGATGATTTTAATCAGCGTCCAGACCAACAGCCACAACGAAGGGCCTAACAGATCAACGCCATAGCCTTGGATAATAGCCAGGAAGTTTTCCATTTAGACACGCTCCAGTGTTAGCGAACCCGCGCTAGCGCCTAGATCCAGCGTTTCCTTGAACGCGGTGGCAACACGTACGCACTGATCAGCCACCGCATCGTCGGCCAGCACGGTCAACATAACCTGACCCTGGGCCGAACTAACGCTAACCTGCTGACCCGACTGTATATTCAATCCAGCCAGTGTTGCTGCCGACGCATAAGCCAGCGGCAAGCGTGAAGCGGTCGTTGCTTGCAAAGGTTCCGAACGCCTGACGATGGCGTCCACGCGATAGATAGGCACATCGGCTATCCGCTCTAGACTGGTTGCCGCGGGCGATACGCCTACCTTGCCAGTGATCTGGTTGGATAAGCGCCCTTCTATGCCGCCTTCCAGGACGGTATCGCGTACGGATTCTGAACTTTCGTCCTCGAAACCTTGCAACTGGAATAAATTACCCAGTACGCGTAACACCTTCCAGGCAGGTCGGGTATCGGCCAGCGGCGCAGCAGCGCCCTTAAAGCTTTGTGCTGTGCCCTGCGCGTTAACAAAAGTACCCGAGGTTTCTGTAAAGGGTGAAACCGGCAGCATGATGTCAGCCCAATCCTGGGCAGCGGTACGATAGGCAGTCAATGCCACCACAAAACCGGCATCTTTAAGAACCTGCACCGCACGCGCTCCGTTGGCGGCATCCATTGCGGGTTCAGCATGCAAGACCAGATACGACTTAAGGCCTTCATCCAGCATCTGCTGGGCGCTAAGCCCGCCAGGTCCTGGCGTGGCGCCTGCTAGATACGCACCTACGGTATTGCCACCATCGGTCAGGAAGCCAAATTTCGCGTCAGTCGCCTGCGCCAATGCAGATGCGTTGGCGGCAATCAAGCTGGCCTGTGGCGATGCCACGGCCAGATTGCCCAACAAGATGGCAACCCGTTCGCCAGAAGCCAGGCTGGTAGCAATCGCCTGTGCGGCGTCTGAAGCCAGTAAGCCTTCCAGGGCACCTGGCGTCGCCTGCCCCACGGCCGTACCGGTGGCCAACAGCACTTCGGCCAGCGCATTGGCGACTTGGCTTGGTGCTACTGTCATGCGGGCATGGACAGGGAACAAGGGGTCATCGGCCACAGAGCCAATAAAGGATACTTGCGTGCCGTGCTTAACCGCCTGACGCAAACGCTGCGCCATAAGGGGCTGTTCCTGACGTAGGAAAGAACCCACCACCAATACACGATCCAACTGATTTAATTCAGAAATGGGCATGCCCAACCAAGGGACGCCGTTAAGCGATTGGCTGAATGCCGGGTCGGTCTGACGCAGACGGAAATCCACGTTTTCCGAACCCAGGGCGCGCGTCAGGCGAGCCAGCAGGGCCAGCTCTTCGGTAGTCGCCAGCGAACTGCCTATGGCGCCGATTTGTTCGGGACCAAATTGCTCGCGTACGGTATTGAATCCCTGGACCACCACCTGCAGCGCGTCGCTCCAGGAAGCTTCACGCCATTCGCCGTCCGTGCCCTTAATCATAGGGTGGGTCAGACGATCGGCAGAGCTTAGACCTTCGTAGGCGAAACGATCACGGTCCGAAATCCAGCACTCGTTGATATCGTCGTTTTCATACGGCACTACACGCATGACTTTATCGTTTTTGACCTGAACCACCAGGTTGGCGCCCAAGCTATCGTGTGGACTGACTGTGCGACGGCGTGCCAGTTCCCAGGTACGCGCGCTAAAGCGATAAGGCTTGGATAGCAAAGCGCCCACAGGGCACAGGTCTATCATGTTGCCCGACAATTCGGACTCGACGGCTTCGCCGACAAAGGTGGTGATTTCGGCGAATTCACCACGCTTGATCATGCCGATTTCCATGATGCCGCCGATTTCCTCGCCAAAACGAACGCATCGCGTGCAATGTATGCAGCGCTGCATGTGTTCGGCGGAAATCAAGGGACCCATGCCCTTAGCCACCACGACACGCTTTTCTTCTTGGTAGCGCGACGCGGATGCGCCATAACCCACGGCCAAATCCTGCAACTGGCATTCGCCGCCCTGGTCGCACACAGGGCAATCCAGAGGGTGATTGATCAGCAAAAATTCCATGACGCTTTTTTGAGCTGCCACAGCTTTTTCAGAACGGGTATGCACAACCATGCCATTGGTGACTGGGGTTGCGCAAGCGGGCAGCGCTTTGGGCGCTTTTTCGACGTCAACCAGGCACATGCGGCAGTTGGCTGCTATAGACAATTTCTTGTGATAGCAGAAATGGGGCACATAGACGCCCAACCGTTGAGCAGCCTGGATAACCATGCTGCCCTCGGGGGCTTCCACTTTAATGCCGTCGATGGTAAGTTCAACCATTAGCGTACCTTAGGCCTACAAGTATTTAGGCACCACACAGCTTTTATGCTCGATGTGGTGTGCGAACTCGTCGCGGAAATGTTTGATGAAACTGCGCACCGGCATAGCAGCGGCGTCGCCCAAGGCGCAAATTGTGCGCCCCATGATGTTGTGTGCCACGGAATCCAGCATTTCCAGATCTTCCGGGCGGCCTTCGCCATTTTCTATGCGATGCACGATACGGTACAACCAACCTGTACCTTCGCGGCAAGGCGTGCACTGCCCACAGCTTTCTTCGAAATAGAAGTACGACAAGCGCAGCAATGATTTAACCATGCAACGGGTTTCGTCCATGACAATGACCGCGCCCGAACCCAGCATGGAGCCGGCCTTGGCGATGGAGTCGTAGTCCATGGTGGTTTGCATCATGATGTCAGCGGGTAATACCGGTGCGCTGGACCCACCGGGGATAACCGCTTTCAGTTTGCGACCACCACGCATGCCGCCAGCCAGCTCCAACAGCGTGCTGAATGGCGTGCCCAGTGGAATTTCATAGTTGCCGGGAAATTCGACGTCGCCGGAAATAGAAAACAGCTTGGTGCCACCGTTGTTAGGCAGACCAATTTCCAGGTATTCCTGACCGCTATTACGGAATATCCAGGGCACAGCGGCAAACGTTTCAGTGTTGTTAATCGTGGTGGGTTTGCCATACAAACCAAAGCTGGCCGGGAACGGCGGCTTAAAGCGTGGCTGACCCTTTTTACCTTCCAACGACTCCAGCAAGGCCGTTTCTTCGCCACAGATGTAGGCGCCATACCCGTGGAAGCCATGCAACTGAAAACTGAAATCAGAACCCAGAATTTTATCGCCCAGGAAGCCCGCCTCGCGAGCCTGTTCCAGGGCCTCTTCGAAGCGTTCATACACTTCGAAGATTTCACCGTGAATATAGTTGTAGCCAGTGTCTATGCCCATGGCAAAGGCGGCAATCGCCATGCCTTCGATGACCACATGGGGGTTAAAGCGCAGAATATCGCGGTCTTTAAACGTACCTGGCTCACCTTCGTCCGAGTTGCACACCAAATACTTCTGGCCAGGCAATCCACGCGGCATAAAGCTCCACTTCAGGCCAGTGGGGAAACCTGCGCCGCCACGACCACGCAAAGCCGATGCTTTAAGTTCGGCAATGACATCGTCAGGCGTCAGACCAGTAGTCAGAATTTTGCGCAGACCTTCGTAGCCACCACGCTTGACGTAGTCTTCCAGACCCCAGTTATTACCGTCCAAACCAGCAACAATTTGCGGGTTGATATGGCGACCGTGGAATATCATGCTACGGGACAAGTCATTGGCCGGGTCTGCAATCAGGCCCTGCGACAGGGACTTCAAGACGTCGGTAGCACTCATGCGGAGTCTCCTGCTTGTTTAAGCTCGGCAAGCATGACGTCTATGCGCTCTGCTTGCATGTGCACACACATGTGTTTGTTGTTGACCAGCATGACAGGCGCATCGCCACATGAACCCATACACTCGCCCTCGGCCAGTGAAAACAGGCCATCGGCGGTGGTTTCATTGAAATCTATGCCCAGCTTTTCTTTCAAGTATTCAGCCGACTTGACCCCATCGCGCAAGGCACAGGGCAAGTTGGTGCAAACAGTGATTTTGTAGCGACCTACAGGCTTGGTATCGAACATATCGTAGAAGGAAGCCACCTCCTGGATGGAGATTGCCGGCAACTGCAAGTAATCGGCGACGTCGCGGATTACATCCACAGAGACCCAACCTTGCTCGTCCTGGGCAATGGCCAGCGCCGCCATGATGGCGGAGCGCTTCTGCTCGGCCGGAAACTTGGCCAGTTCCCGGTCGATTTTTTGGTAGGCTAATTCGGAAAGCAACATATTTTAAACCCGGTTTATACCTTGGCTATACGCCGATTAACGGTCAATTTCACCAAACACGATGTCTTGTGTGCCGATGATGGTGACGGCATCGGAAATCATGTGGCCGCGCGACATTTCGTCCAGGGACTGCAAGTGAGCAAAGCCCGGTGCGCGTATTTTCAGGCGATAAGGCTTGTTGGCGCCGTCGGACACCATATAGATGCCAAATTCGCCCTTGGGATGCTCGACACCCGCGTAAACTTCGCCAGCCGGTACGTGAAACCCTTCGGAAAACAGCTTGAAATGGTGTATCAGGTCTTCCATGCCGGTTTTCATTTTCTCGCGTGAAGGCGGCGCAACCTTGTGGTTGTCGGTAATGACAGGCCCCTGGTTGTTACGCAGCCATTCCACGCACTGGCGAATGATGCGATTGCTTTCGCGCATTTCGGCGATACGCACCAGGTAGCGGTCATAGCTGTCGCCATTCACACCCACGGGGATGTCAAACTCCAGGCGGTCGTAGACTTCGTAGGGCTGCATGCGACGCAGATCCCATTCGACCCCAGAGCCACGCAGCATAGGCCCAGTAAAGCCCAGGGCCTTGGCGCGATCGGCGGTGACTATACCTACGTCCACCAGGCGCTGCTTCCAGATACGGTTATCGGTCAGCAGGGTTTCGTATTCGTCCACGCAGGTGGGGAATCGGTTGGTGAAGTCTTCGATGAAATCCAGCAGCGAGCCTGAGCGGGCCTCGTTCATGGCGCGCAGTTCTTTTTCGCCACGGTATTTGCTGGTCTCGCCATAGATAGGCATAGAGTCGGGCAGATCACGATAAACACCGCCAGGACGGTAGTACGCGGCGTGCATGCGCGCGCCTGAAACGGCTTCGTAGCAGTCCATCAGGTCTTCGCGTTCGCGGAAGGCGTACAGAAAGACGGCCATGGCGCCCACGTCCAGCGCGTGCGAACCCAAAGACATCAAGTGATTCAGCAAACGCGTAATTTCGTCGAACATGACGCGTATGTATTGGGCGCGCAAAGGCACTTCCAGGCCCAGCAGCTTTTCCACAGCCATCACGTAGGCGTGTTCATTACACATCATGGACACGTAGTCCAGCCTATCCATGTAAGGCAGAGCCTGCAGATAGGTTTTGTGCTCGGCCAGTTTTTCAGTGGCGCGGTGCAACAAACCGATGTGCGGATCGGCGCGCTGTATGACTTCGCCGTTCAGTTCCAGCACCAGGCGCAAAACGCCATGAGCTGCCGGGTGCTGAGGCCCGAAGTTCAGTGTGTAGTTTTTAATATCAGCCATGTTTTAGCGCCCTGCTCCGTAACCTTCCTCACGCACAACACGCGGCGTAATTTCGCGCGGCTCTATGGTGACAGGCTGGTAAATAACCCGCTGCTGTTCGGTGTCGTAACGCATTTCCACATAGCCGGACAGCGGGAAGTCCTTGCGGAATGGGTGGCCAATAAAACCGTAGTCGGTCAAGATGCGACGTAAGTCTGGGTGGCCATCAAAAACGACGCCAAACAAATCAAAGGCTTCGCGTTCGAACCAGTTGGTGGTGGGCCAGACATCGACCAGCGTAGGAATAATGGGGAATTCGTCGTCGGGCACAAACACCCGCACCCGCAAGCGCCAGTTATGCTGCACGGACAGCAGGTGCAGCACGACCGCGAAACGATGCGGATGCATCCCAGGCCCAGTGGTATAGGTAGGCGCGCCCCAGGCGGAGTAGTCTATGCCGCATAAGTCTATACAGGTATCAAAACCCAAAGACACGTGATCGCGCAGCGCCGTACAGGTATCGACCCACGCTTCGGCGGGAACTTCCAAAGTCAGTTCGTCCAGGGCCAGCTTAAGGGAAGCGGTCTCACCCAGTACAGCCAATAAATTAGTGTGTAGCGTTTCTAGCCGAGTCATATCAGATGCAGTTCAACGTTAAAAGCACGAGCCCTAAGGGCTTAGCGCGCTATGGTGTTCGTTAAGCGGATTTTGTTCTGCATTTGCAGAAGACCATAGACCAGAGCCTCGGCAGTCGGAGGACAGCCCGGCACATAAACATCCACCGGCACAATACGATCGCAACCGCGCACTACCGAATAGGAATAATGGTAGTAGCCACCACCATTTGCACAGGAGCCCATGGACACCACCCAGCGGGGTTCAGGCATCTGGTCATAGACTTTGCGCAAGGCTGGCGCCATCTTATTGCATAGTGTGCCTGCCACTATCATCAGATCAGACTGACGTGGTGTGGGGCGAAAAATAATACCAAACTGGTCCAGGTCATAGCGAGCTGCGCCCGCATGCATCATTTCCACCGCGCAACAAGCCAGGCCAAAGGTAACCGGCCACAAAGAGCCCGTCTTAGCCCAGTTAAGGAACTTGTCCGCACTGGTCGTGATGAAACCTTCTTTCATAATACCGTCGAGAGCCATAATTTCACCTATTTGCCCTTGTCGCCGTATACCAAGCAGACAACGGGCGGATGTAAGGGGTTATTCCCAGTTGAGCGCGCCTTTTTTCCACTCGTAGATGAATCCCACGGTCAGAATGCCCAAAAAGACCAGCATCGTCCAGAATCCAACCATGCCGACTGTCCCATTGGCCATGGCCCACGGGAAAAGGAAAGCGATTTCCAGATCGAACATAATAAATAGAATGGCGATAAGGTAGTAGCGCACATCAAATTTCATGCGCGAGTCGCTAAACGCGTCAAAACCGCACTCGAAAGGCGAAAGTTTTTCGGCGTAGGGCTTGTGTGGCCCTAGCAAGCGCCCTGCTGTCAACAGCGCAAAACCAACAACGGTGCCAAAGATAATGAACAGCAAAACGGGGAAATACTGTTGCAAATTCATGCGACGCATCCAAACACGGTAAGTAAACTTCTGGATTGTAGCATTTCGACCAGGCACTTCGAAGCGTCGAAGTGACCGGGCTTTACGTGCGATGGACTTAAATTGATTAGAACGCAGGCGCTCCCGTATATGCAAGCACTGTTGCACATCATCCGGACCTTACATTAAGGAAACAACACGCCCTGCGCTCCCTGTTCCCAGGCCGGGTACTTCGCCATCACCTGCTCAAACAAAGGGTTGTTTAAAAACCCATCCAGCCAGGCACTAAGCGCAGGCCAGGGCTGAGCATCAAACCATGCCTTGTCGGTATGGGCGTACTGTCTGACAAACGGCGCTATGGCCAAATCGGCCAACATCAACGATGAGCCAAATAAATAACCACCAGACAGACGGGCTTCCAGGGCGTGCAATAACCACTGTGCGGCAGCGTTCCTATCGGCCACGCCACTGGCCAAGTCATACCGTTGCGGATATTTATAACGGTCCAGATGCCCCTTGAAGGCGCTGTCGCACTGCCCTATCAAGTCCAGCATGGCCGCCAATACCGAATCTGCACTATCGGTGCCGTCGGCACCCAGCAAGTGCTGTGGATCATGGCGCCGCAATGCCCAGAGCATGATGTCCAGGCTTTCATCTATAACCAGGCCATCCGCCACCAGCACAGGCACCGTTGCCTTGGGTGACACATCCAGCATAGCCTGGGGTTTATTGCGCAACACTACTTCACGCAATTCGCACGACTGTTGGCTGGCGGCTATCGCCAAGCGCGCCCGCATCGCATAAGGACAGCGGCGAAAGGAATATAAAACAGGCAAGGTATCCGTAGACATAATCTAGGTTTTACCACAGCCTTATTTCTTGGAGCCGCCCTTGGCAGCCGCCTGTCCGGCCAGCGCCTGCTTACGCAATGCTTCCTGACGAATCTTATAAGCCGCTTTTTTGATTTCCACGCGTTCGCCGATATGCTGTTCATCGCGCTGACGGGCCAGCTCTATCTGGTGCTGACGTTCAATGAAACGCTGCTTTTGCTCTGGCGAGTGCTGATCATGGCAATGCGGGCAGCTGACACCCTCGACAAAGTGTTCAGACGCCTTGTCCTCTGGGCCCAAGGGCAAACGACACGCACGACATAGTTCGTATTCGCCCGGCACTAAGCCATGCTTAACGGAAACCCGTTCGTCAAAGACAAAACAATCACCATCCCAGCGACTATCGGCTTCATCCACCGTTTCCAGATACTTGAGTATGCCGCCGTCCAGATGGTAGACCTGATCGAACCCCTGCGTACGTAAATAGGCTGTGGACTTTTCACAACGTATGCCGCCGGTGCAAAACATGGCGACTTTAGATTTGTTGTGCAAGACGCCACCCGGCTGCGACTGATCCTGCACCCATTGTGGAAACTCGGTGAAACTGTTGGTGTGGGGGTTGATGGCATGCGCAAACGTGCCTATCGCAACCTCGTAGTCGTTGCGGGTATCGACCACCACTACGTCCGGGTCATCTATCAGCTGATTCCAGTCATCAGGCTTAACGTAAGTGCCGGCCATGGTTCGCGCATGGACATTGGGTACGCCCATGGTGACAATTTCGCGTTTCAACTTGACCTTCATGCGATAAAACGGCATTTCAGGCGCCCAGGATGCCTTGTGCTCTAGCTCGGCCAGCCGAACATCGCTGCGCAAATAAGCCAGCACAGCCAGGACCCCCGCCTCGGGGCCAGCTATCGTGCCATTAATGCCTTCCTCGGCCAGCAATAGGGTGCCCTTGACCTGATGGGCTTCGCAACACGCCAACAAAGGCGCTTGCAGCGCCTGATAATCAGTCAAGGTGACAAATTTATATAAAGCAGCAACTAAATAACGGGCCATATCCCTGATCAACCAAAGGTATCGTAGAAAACACCCTGGATTTTACCTGCAAACCTATGCTAGCTAAGCACGCCTTAACCGGCACTGCTTGATACCCATCAAATCAAAGCGGATTTTTAACCGTATACTTTTCGGGCTGGCAAAATCACCACACAAAGGAAAACGATGATACTGCGCCTGTCAAAAGCGGCCATGGTGTTGGCGATGGCTTTATTCGCCTCGTTAGTCAGCGTCAACAACATGACTGATTACGCGTCCAATTTTGCCTTTGTTCAGCATGTATTCCTGATGGACACCACCTTTCCCGGCAACGCCCTGATGTATAGGGCCATAACATCGCCCACCCTGCACCACCTAGGCTATATCGTCATTATTGCCCTGGAAACCGTGACCGCCGCATTATGCTGGATAGGCGGTGTGCGCATGCTGCGCGCCCTAAGGGTTAGTCACCCGCTCTTTCAGCGAGCCAAATCCACCGCCATTGCCGGACTGACTCTGGGTTTTTTGACTTGGCAAGTCGGTTTCATAAGCGTAGGCGGCGAATGGTTTGCGATGTGGATGTCTCAGGAATGGAACGGCGTGTCGGCCGCCTTCCGTTTCTTCATGAGCTTTATCGTGGTGCTGATTTACGTGGCCATGCCTTATGACCAATTACAGGCCGAGGCGCCTTGACGAACGCCCCAGCCTGACGCTAAAACACCCAGCTGGCGCGTGCCTGCACACCATGATCGCGTGTACTACCTGCCATCTGACCGGCATAGTTCAAGCTAATGCGGCTGCGCGTGCTGCTGGACCACTCTATGCCTAGCTCGGTCACCAAGGCGTTTTTGGCCAGAGCCACGCCACTGACGCGATACACATCGCCAGTCGCCAGCCTTAACTGACGCGATGAATCCACCTGACCCAAGGCATGACGCCAGCCCAAACCCGCTGTGGCCTGCAAAGTACCCGCGCTATTGGTTTCCAGATCCCATAGGGCACGCAGGCCCAGCGTCGCGTACCCGACGTGATCGCTGCTACTACCCGATTGCAGCCCGACCGGACTATCGGTTTCAGCAAAGCCCTGTTGGCGCAAATGCGTATAGGACAGTCCGGCATAAGGCTCTATTTTGATCTGCTCAGCTGTCATGGCATAAGCCAATTCAGCAAACGCGTGGGCGGATTGCGCCCGCGCACGGCTGGTCGCAGTGCCCCAGTCCGCATAGCCTAATACCCGTCGGGTATCCAGGCTATACCACGAGTAGCCCATACCGCCACGCACAGACCAATCGCCTGACTGCGCATTACCGTAAGCCAGAGCATGATAGCCATCTGCCCTGACGCTATCCCCATGCCGTCCTTTAAATTTGGAGTCGGTATACCCGATAGCCACGCCTGCTTTCAACATATCTGTGTCCAGTACATCCGCGCCAAACATCAGCCCTTGAGTAGAACGATCCATGGCATAGGCCTGATCCCTGCCACCCAATTGCCCCCAACTACCCATAGCCTGCCCCCAAACCGGACGACCGCTCGCAGTGGATTGCTTGTACCCGCTGCCATCCAGACGAGTACGTTGTAGCGCCGTTTGGCGCAGACCATCACCCACATCTAACAAGGCGGAAGACGTGGACGCATAGATTTCGCCGGCAAGGGCGTCGTACAAACCTGGCGCATCAGCTGCATTATGCAAAACGACCAAGCCATCATGTACCGTGCCGCCTACACCCTGACTTTCTGCAGCCACTGCCAGCGCACGCTGATTGGGCGACACCCCTAGGCTGGCAAACGACCTGGCATTGCGCTGAACGTCCAGTGCAATACCGCTGCCCGTCATAACGGTGGACAAATCGATAAACGCCCTACCCAATCTGACGCCGGAGAAGGTTTTCCCTTCCCAGGATCCGGCATCCATGAAAGAAAAAGTCTGGCCTAAATGACTGGCACGCAAGCCCAATACCTCGAGTTCGCTGCCCGCCTGTATATCGGCCTTGCCAGTGACGTTCAACATATCCATGCCGCCATCAGCGCCCAGCTCCAGCTCGAATACAGAACCAGCATGCTGGGTGTAATCACCGTTCACGGTTAAGGTGCCCACCGAATTCCCTGGGGCCACCCGGCCGTACACATCGGTAAGCCCTACGGTGCCACTGCCACCCAAGGCAGCGCTACTGCCTATCAATAAGTGGGACGATTTTTCTATGGAGCCATTTACCACCAGCTTGCCACCCACTATTTCGGTGGCGCCGCTATAGGTATTGTTTCCTGTCATGGTCAGCGTGCCGTCACCGGCCTTGCGCAAGCCGCCTTCACCCTGGATATTATTACGCCAGACGCTGTCGTAGCCACGCGTATTCACCGAGAACACAGGGTCAAAAATCGCTTCAAAGATGGGACCAGAGCTGGGTTTACCAAAAACCACCGGACCATTGACGGCGGTGCCCAAGTCCAGCATGCCCCGGCCGTAGATATCACTGTCTGACCAATCGCCTGTATTGTTGGCACTGGTCAGAATTATCTCTATGACCTGGCGCGCCGTCATATAGGGGAAGGCCTCACGCATGACCGCGGCAGCACCTGCTACCACGGGCGAGGCCATGGACGTCCCCTGAGAACCGTTATATTTCCCGTAAGGGACCGTGGACCACAGCAAGTCCGGATAATCGCCACCTGGCGCAGCCAAACACCAAGCTGCTGCTGCACCACATAAATTGCTGTAACTGGCGATCTCACCATACGGATCGGTAGCCACCACCGCAATCAAACTGCCCTTGAGGCTGGAAAAATCATAGTTCTGGACCTCGGCCCATAAGCCCAGATCAGACTTAGGGTCCCCCAGGAATATGGCGTCGCCTGAGTCCGGAATATCATCCACAAAACGGTACAGATACTCACCTGAAACTGGATCTAGGCGGGTATTTAAGGGAGTAATCAACGGCAACATACCATGCCCCATGGGCATAGCGGTATAAGCGCCCGGATGGTCTTCCCGGCTATTGCCTGCTGCAAACACCATCAAAACATCCGCATCCGCCGCCCGTTTCAACATGCGATATTCTGATGCTACATCGCCGGCTATTGCCTGGAATTTCAATTCTTCCCGATAAGGAACAAAAACGTCTGGGTCTACATCCCATATCGGATTAGGCCCATAACTACCATTCAGTACTTTAGCGCCCGCCTGTATCGCCCGATCAAATGCGTGTACTAATTGATCCTCGTCAAAATCAGTACGCAAAGGCAAGACTATGGCGTTGTACGCCACGCCATGCATGCCCTTGCCATCACGAGCTGCCGCAGCCAAACCCGCCACATGAGTACCGTGATATTCATCGCCAACATCCAAGCCCGAATATACGTCGTCGGAGCTTAGTCCAGGCAGATAGTTTTGCATATAGGGCGACACCCGCCCCGCGAATTCAGGGTGACGTATATCCAGCCCGCTATCCACTATCGCAATTACTATGCCCTTGCCGGTATAACCCGCCGCATACGCGTATTGCGCGCGTATCAGTTCCAGCGCCCTGCTGCGTTTGAATTCTGGCGTTAAAAAGTCTTCAGGCGTCTGCGCGTGCGCACCCAATGCCACCAGCGACAGCATGGCTATCGCCGCCCTTCTTTTGAACATACCCATAGCTTATGTACACCTGCTAGTTGTTTTTTTAAGAGGCGTACTTTACCCCGACTTGTTTCCAAATCTCAAGAGAAATTTCAACTATTATCAACAAAAACATGACGGGTGCTAAACCCGGGTAAACATCAGTATTAGATGCATGTGCAGCAACGCTGCAGCATGCCACCACATAGATACTTTGCAATTCTTTACAGCAGCCCGTTCTAACTGACGGTGCGCCAATGACAGCGTTTACCTAATATCCATAGGTACTGGTTCTTAGGGCAGGAGGAAGGGAAAATGATAAAGCAACAGAGCAACAAGCCGCTAAACCTACCGCGGTATCTACCGCTGATCTATGCATTGTGTTGTGCATATCCGAGCATGGCCTGGGCGGACAATGAGTGCGGCAATAGCGGCGGTGCGACGCAATTAGAGTGCACCGACTCCACTTACGACTCTGGGATTAAGTACGACTCATCCAGCGACCTTACACTGAAAGTTGGTCCCGACGTAACTATTGGACCCACGACCGATAAGGCGGGCATAGCCATCATGGGCGCAAATGGCAGCACCGCTAATTTCACTATAGTAGCCAACGGGACTACGATCACATCCTCGGCCACGGCCTCGACCCAAACCGGCGATGGCATCCTGATTGATCACGGTGGCTCGGGTGACCTTTCCATAGTCGCCAATAACGTCACCATCGAAACCAGTCACTCTGCCACCGGCCACAGCAATGCACTAAGTAACGGCATTACTGCCTACTTAAAGGATTGGAATTCCGTAGGAAATATTTCCATTGCAACGACTGGTGGATCAATAACAACAACTGGGGATTTGTCTTATGGTATGTATGGCATACACGAGGGATCAGGCAATATCACCATCACCTCTTCATCGGACATAACCACAAGCGGTAAGTTGGGGTTTGGCATTGCGGCCTTCATTTCTGACCCTGATTCAACCTCTACTCTAGCCGTCACCCAAGCTGGCGGCACCATTTCTACCAGCGGCGTCGACGCCCAGGGCATCAGCGTCACCCACATGGGCAGCGGTCTGGTAACAGTTGACGGTGCTGCAGGCAGCGCCATCACGACACAGGGTGTCGAGGCCCATGGCATTGCAGCACGCTCAGCGAAGGGCGATGTCAACATGCAACTGTCGGGCATTACCATTTCAACGCGGGGCGATGACGCAGCAGGCGTGCGCGTGGCGCCCATAGAATTAACCACACCCACATCCGTCACTATCACGTCCGGCACCATCACGACCCAAGGCGCTGCTGCACACGGCATTGTCGCTGGTATCGATGCTTTAAAAGCAAATGATGGTGCTTTCAAGACGGTCAATGTCACGACCATGGGGGCCATAAAAACCCCGGGCATGGGGTCAATTGGCGTAGTTGCTGTTTCTACAGACGATACCTTGGTATCAGCGCAATCCAACGTCACCGCCACGGGCCAATTCGGCACTGGCATCATGGCCACATCCACAGCTGGTGCTACTAACGTGAACATCCGGAAAGGGATTAGCATCACCGGTGGATGGCAAGACTCGTTAGCGGCTACATCCGGCACAAATTTCAATGCCCCTGCCGCCGGAATAGTGCTGGGCGGCGCAACCGCAAAGTTGACTAACCATGGCAACATAAGCGCCTGGTCAGATCGGGCAATTACCACCTCTGGTGTGTTTAACGCTGCAGCGAGCGACATCACCCTGGACAACCACGGCACGATCACGGGCTACCTGTCTATGGCAGGCGCAGGGAACAAGACGACGTTCAACAACTACTCGCCCAACTCCTTCGTCATGCGCCACTTCGCTGATACCAACGGCGACGGCATACGCGACACCAAAGCGGTCGCTATCTCTGACTTCGGTGGACCGGGGTCGGTGTTTAACAACGAAGCCCTGGGCATGGTGCGCTTTGGCGAAGTGACCACCAACACCGCCACCGACGCGACCAGTCAATACCGGCCTACCACCGGCACAGACAGTCGCCCACTAGCGGCAAGCTTCTACAGCATAGTCCGCCCCGGCGTGGTGCAGTCCCAACTGGTTAACTTGTCCACCTTCGATAACGCCGGAACCATAGACCTGAGCGGGCCCACGGTGGGCAACGTCCTGGCCATTACTGGTCTGCCCGACATGACTACACCGGTTACGGGCTCGCCCTTGCGCGGCGTATTTGTTTCCGAAAGCGGCAAGCTCATCACCAGCGTAGCGCCTAACGACGGCTTGGCTGGCGCCAGCCCTGCCAACCCCTATGCCGACCTGCTGGTGGTAGACAGCACCAAGCTGGGCGCGGGCGCAACGCAAATTCTGGTTAAGAACCGAGGCGGCCTGGGCGGATTAACTGCCGGTAACGGTATAGAACTGATCGAGGTGCGCGACAAAACGCCAGGCGCCTCGGCCTCTGACGCCTTTGTACTGGGTGCGCCAGTTGCAGCAGGTGCCTATTCCTACCAGTTGCAACACCATGGCCTGGATGGCGATACGGCCGATGGCAACTGGTATCTGCGCTCCAGTATTGCAGACCCAGACTCAAGCCAGAACCGGCTAAAAACCTATCGTCCTCAAGTACCCGTGTATATGGCTGCGCCAGCGCTGGCCAGCCGCATGGGCCTGGACATGTTGAGCACTTACCATGATCGCCTGGGCGAAGACTATTCCCACACCACACCAAGTGTAAACGCCTACCCCAAGGCTGGCTGGGGCCGTATCTACGGCGGTAATCTGAAGACTAAGCTGGGCGGCAGTGCGGCAGACCGCTTGGATCAGTTCGAACGTTATGGCCCGGCCTACACAATGGATACCTTGGGCTTCCAGGTGGGTAGCGATCTATACCGCCGCCCGAATGAAAACTCCAATGATGTGGCCGGAGCCTACCTGGGCTATAGCCACGGCAAGGCCAAAGTACAGAATGTACTGGACGACAGCAATGCGGGTACGGTCAAGATGGACGCCTACAGCTTGGGCGGCTACTGGACCCGTAAAGGCGACAGCGGCTGGTACATCGATGGCGTGCTCCAGGCCACGCTGTATGGGTCAGTCAAAGCCGAATCGCAAGGCCAGCGTTTGAACACCCGCGGCTGGGGCCTGGCCGCTTCGGTCGAAGGCGGCTACCCAATTGATATAGGTGCCTCCTGGAAACTGGAACCGCAAGCGCAACTGATCTATCAGCACATCAACCTGAAAAATGCCAACGACGACTTTGGCCAGGTGCGCTATTCCAAGCAAAACGCCGTGCACGCCCGTATCGGCGCTCGCCTAGACAAGACATTTATTACCTCGGGCGGCCAGCAGGTCACCCCGTGGATACGCACCAATCTGTGGGTTAGCCCCAAGCACCATGCGACCACTACCTTTGCCACCACAACGGGAACTCACTCTACTGCGCTAACCACAAACCTGGGGGGAACTTGGGCGCAGTTCGGCGTGGGACTGTCGGGCCAGGTTAAAAAGAACGTGAGCGTCTTTGCCTCGGCCGATTACAACCGCAACATCGGTGGCCAGAAATCCCACGGCGTCACTGGCCGCATCGGCCTTAAAGTCGCCTGGTAAAAACCAAGCCAGAAGAAGCAAAACAGGGCACGGGCCCGAGAGGATACTACTCTCGGGCCCGTGCCCTTATAAAAGCGCTGTCCGCTAGCTAGGTCCAGCCACCTCAACTGGCTACGGTACCCAACAACGGCATTGCCCTTACGGTCCGCCGTATAGCGCAGATTCTCCCGAATAACTGTGAGCACACAAAAGATAGCCAACTTTCCTTTTCGTGAAAGCTGGGCCTTTGGTTTGCGGTTAATCTTCCTTACAGTCATTCCATACCTCATGGCCTTACATAATCCACGAGTAAAAAAATCGCCCACGACAATAAATTTCTGTGATGTTTATGTAGAAAACAGGCGTGTCTTATACAGTTTCGCTATCTCTCTATTAAAGTAAAAATCATGCAAGATTCAGCGGCTTTACAAGCGCTCTTAAACCCGAAAAGTATTGTTTTGGTAGGAGCCTCAAGCGACCCCACCAAGAATACTGCACGACCATTACGATTTATGCGAAAACATGGTTATTCGGGCAAGATATTTCCTGTCAATGCAGGACAAAGTGAAGTGCTTGGAGAGCGCGCCTACAAGGATCTTACGTCCCTTCCAGAGCCTGTTGATCACGTATTCATAATGATTCCGGGCGCCCATGTCATGGGACTGTTGGAACAGTGCGCGCAAGCTGGCGCCAAACTGGTAACTGTCTACTCAGATGGATTTGCTGAGTCGGGTGAAGAAGGGATAAAACAGCAAGCAGCTCTGGTAGAAAAAGCCCAAGCTCTTGGCCTACGTATACTTGGACCAAACAGCATTGGTAGCGCAAACTTACATAGCGGCGCTATTCTTTCCGTTAATGCTGCTTTTGAAAGCGATGAGCTGAATGTTGGCGATATTGCTTTAGTATCGCAAAGCGGGTCCATGATGGGCTCGTTATTCTCAAGAGCGGCAAAGCGTGGCTTTGGATTCTCACATTTAATCTCTGTAGGCAACGAAAGCGACGTATCGGTTGGTGAGGTTATCGACGCCTTAGTCGATGACACGAAAACCCGCTCCATATTGCTTTTTCTTGAAACAGTTCGAAAACCCGATGTGCTTGCGAAGGCGCTAAAGCGTGCCCGCGCCGCCGGCAAGCCCGTTATTGTTTATAAGTTGGGACGATCAAAACAGGGCGAGACCCTTTCTCAGTCGCATACTGGCGCGTTGGCGGGCAATGATGCCGCTATCGACGCGTTTTTACGTCAGCACGGTGCTCTGCGGGTAGATTTTCTTGAAACCTTGTTTGAGATGATACCGCTGGCAGTCAATTACTCTCACGCCCCTAGGCCGCCATTTGGAAGTCCTAAACGCGTGGCCGTTATCACCACCACAGGCGGTGGTGCGGCAACAGTCGTTGACCGTTTAGGTCTGTGCAACATTGATGCTACTCCACCACCCATTGAATTCATTCAAAAAATGGCTGAATGTGGACTGAAGATCACCCAGGCGCCGGTGATCGATCTGACCCTAGCCGCCACAAGCGTACAGTACAAAACCCTTTTAGAGGAACTGTTACGCAGCGACTGGTGCGACGCTGTTCTAGCTGTTGTCGGCTCATCAGCACAGTTTCACGCAGCGCTGGCCATCGCTCCGCTTGTAGAGGCCGACAAGCCAAGTACCAAGCCTTTGGTTGCCTTCCTTACACCAGAAGCCTCAGAGTCTCTGAGGCTGCTTAAAAAACATAATATTGCTTCCTTTCGGACACCCGAAGCCTGTGCCGATGCAATGGCTGCCTTTTTTTCTCAATGCCCTCCTCAGGATGCGGACACGACGGTGCAAAAGACATTTACGTGGCCTGCACATTTGCCCCGAACCGGAAATTTGTCCGAGTATCAGGCACTGAGTGTTTGGGAGGCCTTGGGCATCGGCCGGGCAAAATGCACGCTAATTACAGATGCAGATCTCAAGCACGACATCCCTTACCCAGTCGCACTTAAAGTTTCGTCGCGTGACATCTTACATAAAACTGATGTTGCTGGAGTACGTTTGGGTATCGGAAACGATCAGGAACTAAGTCAGGCTCTTTCGGAAATTCAGACCGCAGTCAAGCTAGCGGCCCCAGAAGCCAAGGTTGACGGATTTCTGGTCCAGCACATGGAATCAAGGCTGATTGAATTGATTTTGGGATTCCGTCTTGAACCGCTTGTAGGACCCATTGTTGTTTTAGGTGCTGGTGGCATCTCGGCAGAGTTGAATGCTGACTCATCCATACGTTTAGCTCCTGTCACCAAAACACAAGCGCACGAGATGATATCTGAGGTTCGCCATACAGAATTAATACGTGGTTTTCGTAATCTGCCACGTGGCGATTGCAATGCCTTGGCCAACGCCATAGTGGCTTTTTCGCACCTTGCCTGTGTTCAAGACGTTGTAGTAAGCGAGGCGGAAATCAACCCTCTATTTGTCCAGAATAATGGCGTGCTCGCAGTTGACGGACTGATCTGTCTTAACTAGTCGGAAGACTTTTCAAAGGGCTGTAATTATGAATTTTTCTCTTGCACCTGAGCAGGTGGATTTTGAACGATCGATAGCACGTTTTGCTAGCGAAAAGCTGCTGGCAGGCGCCGTTGAGCGGGCCCATTCTTTGGACTACCCATGGGATGTAGCCAAACTAATGGCTGAGCAAGGCTTACTGGGCATCACTATCTCCGAAGAGGATGGCGGCATCGGCGGTACGCTGATGGATGCAGTCATCGCCATACAGACCATCGCAGCCGTCTGCCCTCGCAGTGCCGATGTCATTCAAGCAGGAAACTTTGGCGCTATTCGCGTCCTGGCCGAGTATGGTTCAGCCGCGCAAAAGGAAAAGTATCTGGCACCTTTGCTAAAGGGCGAAGCGCTGATATCCGTTGGAATGACCGAGCCTGAGGCCGGCTCAGCGGTGACCGAGTTGAAAACCACGGCAACCAGAGACGGTAAGGGCTGGCGCATAAACGGTTCTAAAATCTTCACAACTCATGGGCCACACGCTAACTACATCCTGACCTATGTGCGCTTTGGGCCTGGCGTCAATGGCATTGGCTCGGTGTTAATTGAAACAGATGCCGAGGGCGTTACGCTTGGAAAACGATCAGCGTTTATGTCTGACGAAGAATGGGTGGAAATTTATTTTGATAACGCCTACATACCGGATGAGCAGGTTGTATTGGGAGAAGGCGGATTTAAACGACAGATAGCAGGCTTTAACGTTGAGCGTATCGGCAATACATCACGCTCATTGGCATTAGGCCGCTATGCCTATGAAGAAGCTAAAGCCTGGGCGATGCAGCGCAAGCAATTCGGCCGTTTACTTTGTGAATTCCAAGGTCTGCAATGGAAATTTGCCGACATGAAAATCAAGTTAGATGCGGCCCAGCTGTTACTTTACCGTGCAGCTGCCAACGCTGACTCTGGCTTCCCCTCGCCATCCGAGACGGCCATTGCGAAGGCCTACTGCAATCAAATTGGTTTCGACGTGGCTAACGAAGCGCTACAGGTCATGGGCGGGATGGGCTATAGCAGGGAGTCTCTAGTGGAGTACTGCGTTCGTCGCTGCCGCGGCTGGATGATTGCTGGCGGTTCTATCGAGATTTTGAAAAATCGCATCGCAGAGAGTATATTTGAACGTCGTTTTTCACAGCGACCCAATTAACTCATAAAACAACGCAGTTCAAAACCAGCTCTGCGTATTATTTTAGAAGCGTAACTTTCAATGAAACATTATTTACACCAATGCGAAACCAGTCAAGTACTCCTTAGTATCCGTCAAGATTAATATCAACAAGGTGTTTTATGTTTAAAGGTATGGACCTTACTAGCCTTGCGATATTTATTGCCGCTGTTGAGGAAAAAAGTTTCTCGAAAGCCGCTGAACGTGAAGATAGAGTTATATCTGCCGTTAGCAAACGCATTGCAGAGCTAGAAAAAAATCTGGATAAGATTTTACTCTATCGACATAACCGCGGGGTCGAGCCGACTCCGGCGGGGACGTTGCTGTATCAACGTGCCAAGGCTATTTTGCGTAGTGTTGAACTTACGGAAGTTGCAATCAGCTCGTTTTCATCTGAAGGACAAATGAAAATCAGGCTTGCAGCCAACCCTTCCAGCATTCTGCAATTCCTGCCCAGCCTTATGGGTCGATTTTTAAAAAACCGCAGTGAATTAAGTATTGATCTGCTAGAGGCAAATAGCTTCGACATTCCACGTTTGACCAGTGATGGCACCGTTGATATTGGCCTTTATCACGCCAACCGTCCGGCCCCTGGCGTACATTCGATCCCATTTACTCAGGATCGTGTTGGCTTGGTTGTCCCTATCGGACACCCCTTAGCCCACCGTGAGGCGCTTTATCTTGAAGAAGCATTGGATTATGACTTTCTTGGATACTTCCCCCAACATTCCCTGGATAGGTTTCTGGCCTATGTCGGGGAGTCCATCTCCAGGCCACCCAATGTAAAACTGCAGGTATCTAATTTTGAAACTCGCTGCAGCATGATACGTGAAGGACTAGGCATAGGAATTGTGCCCGAGCAAATTGCACAGAACTATCTGCAAAGTATGGGTTTAGTCTTGCTTAGACTAAACGATGACTGGGCCCAGCGTGATTTTTATTTATGCCTGCGAGATGCTAAGCATAGTCGCCCGGTTACAGGAGAGCTTCTAAATTTCATCAAAGATAATTTTGATAAATCTTCAGCTGATAAAAAGGCAAGTTAATTATGGGCAGGACCAGGAAAACCACGATTATTCTATTGATTGACTGAAAATTAATATAAAGCATAAAAACAATATCGAACTTATATAAATATAACCATCATTTATTTAAATAAAGATTGAAATTAATCTGAATTGTTTTTACAAAATTCAGCCTGGGTAAAGGAGCATACGAATGAACAGAGAGGTACATGAATGAAACGCCAACTGCGAGTCGCTGTTGATATTGGTGGCACGTTCACCGATGGCATCGTCGAGAACTCTAATACCGGTGAAATTTGGGTAGGTAAGTCATTGACTACCCCTCATGATCCGGGCGAGGGTGTTTCTAACGTGATCAGAGAGATGCTGACTCACATAGGTAACGGAGATCCTACTCCCGTTGCCCAGGATGTGATCGGTGTAGTGCACGCCACGACCCTGGTGACAAATACCCTGATAGAACGGCGCGGTGCTAAAACAGCCTTGGTTCTAACCAGCGGCACTAAGGACATCTTGGATATAGCACGTGAAATGCGCTATGACCTGTACGACCTTGATATCGAACTACCCCAACCTCTTGTCCCGCTTAAGCATCGTTACGAACTCTCTGAGCGAATTTCGTCTGAGGGCGAAGTTGTCCAATCTATCGACCAAAGCTCATTGGACGATCTGATTCAGGCTATCTCCAACGATGCTGAGATCGAAGCGATAGCGATCTGCCTACTCAACTCACACACCAACCCGGAACATGAACTGGCTGTAGAGGCTGCGCTAAAAATAGCCATGCCGCATGTTGAGATCAGTGTTTCATCGCGCATTGCTGCCGAGCCTGGCGAGTACGAGCGCATGTCCACCGTCGTAGGCAACGCGTATGTGTTACCCATGATGACCCAGTACCTTGATGTGCTGGCTGATCGACTGACAACGGCAAACATTGCTGCATTCTTGCGCATCATGTTGTCCAACGGTGGTTTCACCAGCGTCGAGGCGGCTGGACGCAGCCCCATCCATTTGTTGGAATCCGGCCCTGCGGCAGGCGTTTTGAGTGCTATCAATGCCGGTGAAGCCGCCGGTGAAAGCAACATCCTTGCCTTTGACATGGGCGGCACAACAGCCAAAGCATGTGTGGTTCACAATGGTGAGGCACTTATCCATTATGGCTTCGAAGCAGCACGTGTTCGACGTTTCAAAAAAGGCAGTGGTCTACCCATCCTGATACCCAGTATCGATCTGATAGAAATTGGTGCGGGCGGTGGTAGTATCGCCTCAATCAATCGTGTCGGCACCATAGCGGTTGGCCCAGAAAGCGCCTCTTCAGTTCCTGGTCCTGTATGTTATGGGCTGGGCGGTGATCAGCCCACAGTCACCGATGCTGACCTGTTGTTAGGCTATTTGAACCCTGACCGCTTCTTGGGTGGGGAAATGACACTGAACCCCTCCCTGGCTGAACATGCCTTTGCCGAACTTGGCAAGGGCATGAACAAAACAGGCAAAGAAATGGCCTGGGGAGTATGCAGCGTCATTAACGAGGCAATGGCGGCCGCCGCCCGCGTCCATATTGCCGAGCACGGCCATGATCCTCGCAGCTTCACCATGGTAGCCACAGGAGGCGCCGGTCCCGTACACGTGGTTGATGTCGCCCGCCGCTTGGGCATTAGCAGAATCCTATGTCCTATAGCAGCGGGGGCAGGTTCCTGCCTGGGCCTGCTAGCAGCAGCGGCACGTACTGATCGCACCTGGGCCCAGAAGACTCTACTTAAAACCACCGATTGGAGCAATGTCAAAGACGCTCTGGAAGCACTCAGGCAAGATGCATTGGCCGAAATGCTCTCCTCAGACGTACTTGCCGATGACATTGAGTGGATAGTAGGCCTCAGCACACGCTATGTAGGTCAGGGCCATGAAATTGAAATCCAAATCAACTTCGATCAACTGGATGGGAATTGCGAGCAACTCATAGAGACTGAGTTTGAAGCTCAATATAAGCACATTTTTGGTGTGATCGTGCCCAACGCCTCCCTAGAAATCGTCACCTGGCGTCTTACTGGCCGTCTCCCACGTGAAACGCGCCGTTTCACCTGGGGAGACGAGCGCACCAAGCAACGCAACCAAGCTCAACAACGACGGGAAATCTATCTGCCGTTACTAGGTCGTTTTGAAGAGGTGCCTGTTATTGATCGTTATTCCCTAGCCGCCGGTAGCGTTGTGGAAGGGCCGCTGATTCTGGAAGAGCGCGAATCAACGATAGTAGTGGCATTTCCAGCAAAGGTAAGCATCTTGGCGAACCTGACCGTTCAAGTTGATCTTGCATAAAGGACTTAAGATGAACGATAGAATTGATCCCTTTTTACTAGAAATTATCTGGACTCGACTCACAAGTATTGTGGACGAAGCTGCTGCGACATTTGTACGTACTGCATTTTCCAGCTTGGCCCGTGAGGCCAATGACTTTGCTGTGGTTATCACGGATGCTGACGGCCGCGCCATGGCCCAGTCATCGGTCAGCATCCCGTCCTTTACCGGCACGGTACCCACAACAATAAAACACTTTCTTAAACGCTTTCCTGCCGCAAGCCTGCACGAAGGTGACATTCTGATTACGAATGACCCATGGCTAGGAACCGGTCACATCCACGACGTGACCCTTGCTGCGCCAATATTCTGGAATAACGCCCTGGTGGCCTTTGCGGGAATTACCAGCCACATGCCTGACATTGGTGGGCGTCTGCGCAGTTCGGGTATCCGGGAAATCTACGAAGAAGGTCTGCAAATCCCCATGTTGAAGCTGGTGGACAAAGGCCGAACCAACGAAGATCTGATCGAGATGATACGCACTAATGTGCGCGTCCCTGATGCAACCATGGGTGACATCTGGGGCGAAGTATCTGCCTGCCACAAGGTTACCGAGCGTCTGCATGACTTGCTGGGTGAAACCAAGGTTAATTTTCAGGCCTTGAGCCGTGATATCCGAGACCGTTCGGAACAGGCTATGCGAGACGCCATCATCGCGGTTCCCGATGGTCAATATGCCTACGATATCGAACACGACGGCTTCGAGGACAAAATCTTAATCCGCTGCGCGATTACGGTTGAGTCCGCCACCATGAAAATTGATTATTCGGGCACTACCCTACAACTGCCCCGTTCAGTCAACGTGGTCCCCAACTACACCTCCGCTTACAGCATCTATGGGGTGAAGGCGCTGTTGTGCCCAGACATACCTAATAATGAAGGCAGCTCGGCACCTATCAGCATATATGCGCCTGAAGGCTGCATACTGAACCCCAGGCGCCCCGCCGCAAGCGGCGCACGCGGCATGATAGGACACTTGCTGCCCACAGCAATTATGGGTGCCTTGGCCGATGCCGCGCCCCATCGTGTCTGGGCCCCTGGTTCTGGTAACTCGGCCCTTACGATATCAGGACAACACCGAGGCAACCAGTACGTCAACGTATTTTTTTGGAATGCAGGCCAAGGGGCCTCCGCCAGTCGTGACGGCCTGTCTGTTACCAGCTTTCCATCCAATCTGTCCAACTCACCCATTGAACATATGGAAGCTTCAGTACCTATGCGTGTGCGACATCGCCGGATTCGTACTGGCAGTGGCGGCGCCGGGATAAATCGCGGCGGTGAAGGACTGGATTTTGAATTTGAATTCATCGGTGACTCCCCGGCGGTTGTGTCATTTATCATGACGCGCATGCGTATCCCTCCACCCGGAATACGCGGCGGACATCCCGGCCAGCCAGGTGTAGTGACTATCAACGGCGAAATCCGCGATGTCACTGAGCATGTCATCCTGACAGCAGGTGACGTGGTCCGCATCAAAACCGCAGGCGGTGGCGGATACGGCGATCCGTCAGGTGTTCGTGAGGCCGCAGTGGCTCACTCATAAACGATATACATCCATTAACGCTCACCAACGATACAAGAGGAAGGCCTTGTTAATACTGTCGGAAAATGATGTCAAAGAGATGGTCAGCATGCAAGACGCCATTCAGGCCGTAGAAAAAGGCCTGATTGCTGAAGCATCTCAACAAGCTGAAACGCTGAAAAAACATGTTCTTTCTTACGATCAAGGTGAGCGGGCTCTGCATATGCTAGGCGCTGTGGCACCGGGCTTGGGCGTCAGTGGCGTCAAGATGTGGGTACAACATCACGCTACCGCGCATCCCATGCTGATGATTTTTGACAGCGCCTCGGGCAGCCCTTTGGCGCTGATAGAAGCCAACACCCTTAGCAACCTGCGGACCGGAGCGATGGCCGGAGTGGCCAGCAAGTATCTGGCGACAACAGAGGTAAGCGTGCTTGGCGTAATAGGCTCGGGTAAGCAAGCTGTAGCACTGACCCATGCCGTTGCATCGGTCAGGCCATTACAAAAGATACAGGTTTGGAGCCCTAACCCGGACAATCGCCAAAGCTTTGCACAAAAAATTCAACAAGAGCTGGGTATCCCAACCTACGCGATGAACTCTGCCGAACAGGCGCTCAAAGATGCCATGCTGGTTGGACTTACTGCTAGGGTGGCTGCTCCTGTCGTTGAGTCATGGATGATCGCCAAAGGCGCTCATATCAATTCGATAGGTACCACTGTTAGTGGCAAGTCAGAACTGCCGCTGGATATTTTCCCAAGATTTTCTTTGGTTTGTGCAGACTCGGTGGCATCAGTACGCTCTTCCTCGGATGAGTTTCGTGCCTTTTATGACCATGGTCACGACTGGAACGACGTTGTTCGGCTGGCCGATGTAGTCAAAGCAAATACTCCTCGCGATAACACGATGGACCTTACTGTTTATAAAGGTATGGGCACCGGCATTGCCGACCTTGCGCTGGCATCATTTATTTTAGGTAAAGCAGGCATATTACCGTGACAGACTACCCTTCCCAACGTATGAATACTCACTCTCATAGCTACCCATCGCTAGGCCAATATATCAATGGTGAATGGCTCTACGACGCCAACAACGGTGTCCTTGAGGTTGTTGATCCGGCCACTGAAAGGCAACTGGCTCTACTTCCCAAGGCGGGAACTTACCATATCGAAGGGGCATTAACAGCAGCGCGTGCGGCCAATATCGCCTGGCGTGAAACCCCCGTTGAAAAGCGGGCAGCCTATCTGCATGCCGCGGCTGAATTACTGCGTGAGCGCGCTGCAACGATTGCCGCAGTGATTACCCTGGAACAAGGGAAGCCTTTAAAAGAAGCGCTTGATGAAGTGGGTCGCTCAGCTCAGATTATTGACTGGAATGCCCAGGCTGCTATAGATCTGCTGCAAGATGACAAAGTGTGGAGCGAAGGCACAAGCCTGACTACACTCAGCCCAATCGGCCCGGTAGCCGCATTTACACCCTGGAATGTGCCTTTACTTTCACCAGCCCGCAAAATAAGCATGTCACTGGCCGCGGGCTGTCCTTGTATTCTTAAACCTGCCGAAGACACACCAGGCAGTGCGATCGAATTAGTCCGTGCCTTTGCCGATGCCGGCTTGCCTGCAGGTGTGCTCAATCTGCTGCTAGGTGATCCCAGCCATATCTCTGACGCGTTGATTCGCTCTCCAACAATTCGCAAAGTCACATTTACCGGCTCTGTTCCAGTCGGTAAACATATTGCTGCAC
>JAGOAJ010000033.1 GCA_017983955.1 Burkholderiaceae bacterium | reverse complement strand
TAACGGCGCTTCGAGCCGCCTAACACTTTAATGCACATAATTGAGCGTGCACCTGTGTTATCGGCCACGTCCAGCGTGGTCTGCATTTGAATCATGATTTTTCCTGTTCCAACTTAGCCGCACCGCGCTGCCGTAAGCAACGCCACACAACCAGTTTTGGTCCCGTCAGGCCTGACATAAGAGTATGTCCAACCCTGGGTTGAAATCTTGCTGAAAATTCGCTTGTGGTACTACTGTGCCCTAGCTGCGCTTTGTACGCAATCGGGGCAAGGAAAAGATAATAACCTATTCAGCATATAAACACAAGCACGTAAACCCAGCCTAGCGCAAAAACTGGGGGAAAAACTACAACTTCGGCAATGCGCCGTATTCTTGCAACATTAGACGAGTGGGGTGATCGGGGATGTCTTCGACATACACTTTCATGCCTAAGCCTATCGCGGTCTCGGTCACGGCCACCATCAATTGTACGCCGCCGGGGCTGGCCAGCAAGTACTTAACAAAATCCCCGCCCAGCTTCACATAGCTTAAGGACGCCCAATGCAGATGCACCATGGCATCAAACTGCTGCGCCAGGCGGCGCAAACCAACATTCGCGCCCGCTTCGACCACTCCCTGACAGAAGGCCTGGACTTCAGCGGGGGCAGACGCCAGGCCATGCGCATCGATTTCCAGCGTTAAACGGCGGGTGAACTCAGGTGTTGTATGCACACCTTTAAGCCGCTCCTGGGTTTCAGGCAAGAACCTTGCATTCAACAGCGACGGCAAGGATACCTTAATTACCAGATCGCCAGTGTTGGCTTTAAGCCACGCCAAACCCAGTTCTATTGCCCGCAGATCGCAATCGGCTGACAACCCTAAGCGTACCGCCGCTGGCATGAACAGAAATCCTGATAAGGGTTCGCCAGTCTTATCCTCTTCGTAAAGTATCAAAGAACCTTCATAGCGATCCTGGTGCACATCACCCTCGTAGGATGCAACCTGTATCGACAACGCCAAGCGGTCATCTGCCAAGGCCTCGACCAGCAAGGTGCGCCAGGCTGCTTCGCCAGAGCCCGCCGTTACCCGCCCCGGCGTGTGGCCAGCCAGCGCGATGAATTCGACCTCGTTGTGGCCTGCGCTTTCTGCCGACATCAACGCGTCATCCAGGCGCGACATAACCGTGCTTAAGTCACTGTCACGGCGATAGTCCGTCAAGCCCAAGGCCCAGCGACACATGCGGCCATCATTCAAACGCACCCGCAAGGTTTCCAAGGCCTGCTGCACCTGTTGTACCAAGCGTGTGGTGGCTGGCCCTTCGGATGCCTGTATCAATATGGCGAAATCGGAACCGTTTAGACGCGCAAACTGTATCTTAGTGTCGGGGAAGTCAGCAACAATACGGCTGATGCGCTGACCCATGGTGCGCAACCAGCTATCGACCGCCACACGCGTCATAGAGGCGTTTACCTCGGCAAGATCGCGCTGCCTGAATAGCAAGACATAACCTGTTTCGTTTTCCTGCCCTTCTGCCGACAGTAACGCCCGCCTTAGCTCGTTCATGAAATACTTGCGATTCGCTAAGCCGGTAATGACATCCTGATTGAGCTCGATCTCCATGGATTCAATACGAGCGCTTTGCTCCTGGGAACTGGCCTGCACCTTCTGGCGTACATTCACTATCATGCGGGTAGCCTGAGCCAATTCGGCCACACGGCTATGCTTTAGGTCAGGGGCTGCACCGCCTTCGGCAATCGCACGTACTTGTTCTGTAATTTCTTCATTAAGAGCGCGCTTCAGCCAGTGAATCAACAGAATGGCAAACAAAGCCCACAACAATCCAGCCCCCAGCACCAAGCCAAACACCCTGACCGTACTACCCCATAAAGCGTCCCGCGCCGACAAATCGTCCGACGTAATCGCCAATTCGCCTACTTGCTTCCATCCATCAGTCACATGGCGTGTGGCAGTAGGCGTAGCCAGCGGCAACACGTTGCTAAACCACTGTGGTGCAATGCCAGCACCTGTGATCTCTTGCATAACGCGCTCTGTCATCACCTTGCCGTCGGTGCCCGTCAGCTTGATAGCCCGAAATTGGCCGCTATCGTAAAGCGCAATAATTAGCAGCTCGCGGATCGCTGGGTCCTGATTCGCCGGTTGCGACAACGACAAAGCCAGCGACGACGCCGCATTTTCGCTTTGTGCCTGCAACTGATCGTTCAAATACTGACGTGCGCCGTCAATACTGAACACCAGCGTCCCCGCCAATATAAAGACGATGGCCACTGTAACGCTAAGCAAAAGCTGTTTAAGTAACGACATAATAATGAACGCCTGTGAATACGACTGCCTGTATAAGAGCTGACACTAACTGCTAACGCCACGCGACTAAGGTTCAAAGCCCTCGCGACGCATTCTGGACAATAAGTCCCGCCAATTACCAATACGATCTGCGGATGTTGCCGCCGCACCCGTCACATAAATACCCTGAGCATTAAAGCTAAATACTGGGGTCAGGTCGCGACGCTGACTGGCGGGCACTATTGAACCCATCAAGTTGTCCAGCACCAAAGGGTCTGCATCGGGGCTGGCGTAATAACCTAGCACCATGTGCGCAATCGTGGTGCGGCTGCTCATGCCGCCAATACGAGCCCTGACATAAATAAACCGCAGCTTTTCTGCTGCCACCCCCATATGCACCAGGGAAAAATACTTGCCTATGACGAAGTCTTCACAATCACCGGCTTGTTTGCCCAAGGTTTCTAACGGTGTGGCCCAGTAATCTTCCTTACCCCAGATATTCCTATCGTCACCACCGCGTATTGTGGTGTTCCAAAAATCATTCACCGCACGCAACTGCTGTAATTCGGGCAACGAACGCTGTTGCGACATCATGGTCAGCCAACGCCCTAATTGTGTGGCCCCGCGCTGGCCAAATCGGGCTTGCGCGGCCTGCTGTACGCGAGCAGCATCAAACTGCAACGCCGACACTGGCTCCATAGCTAGCATCGTGATAGCTACGCTGCTACAAAACAGCAGGAAATACAGCCGAAAAGGAAGGACACCGAACACAGTGCGCATGGTCAAGGTTGTAACCAAATTACCTATTAAACACAAGATTTATACACGAAACGTAGCAATGGTAACGATACGCCGACAGGTGGTGACACAGAAAAAAACGGCCCACATGGGCCGTCATACGAATTAGCGGGACTTGCCTTTGCTGGAGGTGTCGCTGATAGCTGCCTGCTGTGCTTCCAACGCTTTAATTTGCTTTTTCAGCGCTCGCAGCTGTTCTTGAGCTTGTTGCTGCTGCTCGGCCAATTGCTCTGCCTCTTGGCGTGCGACGGCTTGATGCGATGCAATCAAACTTTCCTGCTGACGACGAGATTGCAGATCATTTTCCAAGGCACGCAATTCAGCTGACTGTTCGCCAAGCTGCTTTTCAGTATGTGCGTGTTCAGCGGCCAAGCGTATTCTGCGCAAATCAACATCGGCCAATCGCGCCGTTTCTGCAATAAAGCTTCGATATAGACGTTCTGCGTGCGCCACATCCTGAGTCTTGATAACGCGCCAGAAGGTCTGCTGTTGAAACAAGGCCGCGTAATACGTTAGCGAATCGCGATTAAACAATAGGCTGGCGCCATATTGCCCGTTGTAGCTGGTACGCAACTCAGTAACCTGACGTGCCTGAATTAACTGCTGCACTTCCGCCACGGTGCTGCTGGGCGCTGGCGCACTAACCGCCACGCTTGCCACAGGCGGCGTTACTTCTTGCTCTGCGCTGTCTTGATCGGCTGCTGCTTGCATGACCACGGGCCGTGGCTCTGATGTTTTCAGCGCCGCGCATCCCGTCAAGCCTAGGCTGGTCAGTGCCAGTAAAAGTATTTTTGTTTTCATAAAGTAATAATTTTTATTCACAAAACCACGTCCCTTTAAGCGAGTTCCTAAAAGATACGAAGGCGAAACAACAGATACAACAGCAACAAGCGGACATGTATTCTAGCCGTAAGCTAAGCCTCGCTGTTTTCACCTTGCATCACTATTTGAAATTTCCTCATTTTTTCCCACAAAACCTTACGACTTATCCCTAACTCGGCCGCCGTATCCAAACGCCGCCAACCGTGCGTATCCAGCGCCTCGACTATGCGTTCACGCTCGGCCACTTCCACGTCTGAAAACTCGGGTGTGTCGTCTGTAGCGTCGATCACCATCCCGGCCTGTTTAGCTGCTGTAAAAGTGCTCATGCGTAGAAATATCTGCTCCAGGCGGGCCACATCCCAGCCTCCCGTTTGACGCACGACTATGCTGATGCGCTCCGACAAATTAGCCAACTCACGGATATTCCCCGAGAAAAAAGTCTTACCCACACGCTCCAACAGCCAGGGCGGAATGGGCAGGCTATGCTCAGGCAAAGCTGACTCCGTCAGAGCCTGAAAAACAGCCTGCTTTTCAGCGCTGCCGCGTGTTTCCAGATTAGGAATATCCAGCTCAATCACCGCCAACCGGTAATACAGGTCAGCGCGAAACAACTGCTCCGCCACCAGTTCGCGTAAATCTTTGTGGCTAGCCGAGACCAGACGAAAGGTCACCGGAATTTCCGTCGTAGAGCCCAAGCGGGTAATAGACCGTTGCTCAAGGACACGCAGCAGCTTGACCTGCTGATACAGCGGCAAATCACCGATCTCATCCAAGAACAAAGTACCGTTATCCGCTTGCTCGAAATAGCCCTTGTGCGCACCCACTGCCCCAGTAAACGCGCCCTTGGCGTGACCAAAGAAGTGTGCCTCAAATAGGCCATCGGGCACCGCACCACAGTTGACCGCCACAAAAGGCCCGCTGGCGCTAGCCGATTGATCGTGTAAACGCTGAGCAATGCGTTCCTTACCCACCCCGGTTTCCCCATGGATCAATACACTGGCATCACAACCTGCATACATATCCACGTCGGCCAGAAGTGCTCGCATCACTGGCGAAACAGCCACCAGCGGCTGAGTGCTGGTGGCACCACGGTCAGCACTGGCCTGCGCCACACGGGCTCCAGCCAGGCGCAACACCATGGCCCGCAACTCAGAACAATTAAACGTAAGCGGCAAGGTGTGAGAATACGCCGGCGGATAAAAGCGTGGATCATGCCCGCGCTGCTCGGAGGCTACCCAGATAACGGGAACGGCATGGGCTTTCAGCCAGTCCTGCCCGGCAAACGTCGCATCCCCCATGACAGAGACCGACACCAACGCCACGGCGCAACGTGCCTTGTCTGGCGCAGCCAGAGTAATACTAGGATCAGTACGCAACACGGCAATATCCAAACTGGACAGGCAGCGCTCGGCCCGGACGGCAATGTCGGAATTGCCCTCCCAGATGTAGAGGTCGATCTCTTCGGTAGGGATAGCATTATTCATGATGTGGCCATCCGGCGTGATAGGGATAGATGGTTAGTCTCCATGGCTATTCAACCAAACGCGGACCGCCGCATTGGACGGAGTATAGGGTGAGGTCGGTTTCTGACAGCTGTATGCCTAATAACTGCAGCAGACTGTTTAAAAGAGCACTTAAGGGATCTAAGATGGGGTCCAGCAAGGAAATTACGATTCCTACCACTCCAGCGACCAGATCTTTCAAGCTACTAAACAATAAGGTATTCACCGCATCGATACGACACTCATGCAGTTGCTCCTGAGTCCAGTTCGTTGCGACACAAATAGTGTCCGCCAAGGGGGCTAACAATATAGTGTTTAACACTTGGCCCACACCTTGTAACGTTCCCCCAAGAACACCTAACAGCCCGTTGTTAGCAAGCCGCTTGCTCAGCGCGTTCAAGTGATTCTTAGACCACTGCATCCCATTAACAACCTTGGAAATAGAATCGCCCCGAGCAACCATCTGCTTCACTAAGTCACGCTGCTCATCAGGAGTCACTGAGTTTGACTGTGTCTTACCTAAGGTAGTATCAATTACATCCCCAAGCAACCCACCAACGACAGCGTCAACCACAGCTTGAGTTGTCGCGGATAAATCCAGTGAGGATGGACCAATGGTCTTCGTCGATGGAGGTGCAGTTAGCTCTTCAGTCTCCGGGGGCGCTGATAACACAGCCAAGGCCACTCGACTACGGACATTTATCAGCCCCAGTACATCCAACACGCTATGGGGATACGGCTCTAAATCACTATTCAAAACAGCGGCTGCCGAACATTCGTTGGTGCTGGAAAGAAACTCAGCGGGATTCAGACGATTGTCACCCATCGCTGCAAAGCGACCTATACATATATTCACAACAGAAGCATGGACCTCAAAAGCCACATTATCTAGATCAGGTCGTTGGCACATATTAGTAATCTCCGCCATCGAATGACCTACGTCAATAATTAATGGCAAGTCAATATGGGTTCGTGTGGCATTTAATAACGGCCCTACAAGAGGCACCTGATCCGTGGTCAGCCCCAGATAAATTCTGATTTGTGCGCTATGTGCTGTTGTTCCTTTTCCACCGATCGCAATCGTTGGCGGCTCTACTATTCTTACGCCGGCAGCCACCACATTCAAACCTGCGCTGCTTAAATCCAAATCCAGCATATTGTCGCCATTGGCAACGATCACACTTGTAGTGATCAGACTGGCAACATCAACTAAAGCATTAAGTGCGCCAGATGTCTGGGTAAGATCAACCGCAGCAAAAATACCTTTGTCCCCGAACAACGGAATTGGGACCGTAAGCTTTTCATTTTGGGTTAATGTCAGTGCAAGCGCCTCTAGCCTTCCCACATCCGCCTTAACAAGAGGGTCATTGGAGTTTCCCAAAACCAGAGCGGAAGCCTGGATGAAGTGAAGCAGAGATACTGGCTTTAATCCCAACAACTCTTGGGGTGTTCCCGCGCCCAGATCTATCGCCTTCAGCACATGAAGCTGTTTTAACAAACCTGACGGAGTTATCCGGGCAACCGCCAATCCCCCTGAGTCCAAGACATTAAGGGTATCAACGGGTAGGCCAACCGCTTTAAGCAGTTGGCCCACTAGACCACCCGACCCTAACGACAAAAGACGCGACCCCACCGAGAACGTGGCCACCGGCTCACTGGTCGCCGCAACAGCCTGGACGTTCTTCACGGACCAGATCCCAGTAAAAGGCACCAGCGTCATTACTTCTTTATCCAGACTCACCCGAAGCGCGTTGTAGCCAGGCTGTTCGCCAGGAGCCTGCTCTGTATCCTGCGACCAAACCTCACATATCGGGTCGTCGATATCACCTAGGCCTGGGAAATTTAGGCGAGCAATTTGCTTAGCATGCTCTTGGGCCGCCTGACACTCCTGGGGTGTACCCTCCACAAACATCTGCACGCCACTTAGCGCCGCCAAGTCAGCGGCCTTTTGCAGCTCGCGCTTGATGTAAAACGCATAGCCCATCTGGATAGAACCTAACAGCGTCAGCAACAGCACCAAAACAGCCGCCAAGGTCACGAAAATCGAGCCGTCTTGGCCAGTGTTGTGATCAGGCGCTACAGAGGGAGGGGTATCCAGGGTCTTCTTATAAATCATGAGATCAATCGGTTTCCACCGTTTCCTCAAACCATTCGGGTATGGGGTGGTTGAAACTATTGATATAGCGGTTCCAGGCTGCTGTGGCGGTGGCGCCCAGCATGGGCTGCTCTATGCCCGCACGTACGCCCTGCGCCTGTGCAGCCAATAATTGCTGGGTGACGTCGCCTACGCGCTCGGTACCCACCGGCCTTGAGGCGGATGCGGACGGTGCAGCGACCACGGGCGCAGGCGTGGGAACGGCTCGAACAATGGGGCGTGCTGGCGGGGCCACCGGTGTGGCCGGCGCTGGTTGGGCCACATTATTAACGGGATACGCAACCACTGGCTGATGCTGTGACTGTGCCATTCCCAAGCTACTAACGCTACCTAGAGCAATAAAACCTATCCAAATCAATGTACGACGCATAACAATTCCTTAATAAGGCAGACGCTGGCCTAGCGCAATAGAGGAGAGTGTGTTCCGCCCATCATGGCTGCAGGCTGGGGGGCCATATTCTGACCAACGCCAACAACCACCGGCCTAGCGGCCGTTGAGACAGCAGCCCTATGAGCAGGCTGGCGCAACTGACTAGCCAGGCTGAAAATTTGCATTCTGGTGTCTTCGTTCAGGGCAGCTTTGTCCATGACGGCCTGCGCCTGTGCCGAGTTACCTTGCAATATCAACCACAAAGCCAGGTTGGACAGGACCTTGGGGTTATCGGGATCAAGTTCTGCCGCTTGCCCCAGGGGCAGGCGCGCACCGTCAACATCACCGACATGGAGTCGCGCAAAGCCCAGGTCATTCAGTATGCTGGCATTGGTGGGCTGCAAACCGGCAGCCTGGGCCATGTGGGTAACCGCCAACCCATAATCCCCCGCCGACGCCGCCAGCAAGCCCAGTCCGTGATGCCCTTCCGCCGCCTGAGCCGTGCCTAACAGGCTTTTATAGACGACAGCACTTTGCTCGGGTTGACCCGTCATACGCAGGGCATGGGCCCGCAAGGCATCCAAATTTGTCTGGCGTCCGAACTGACCATAATAGGCATCGATATAAGCTAGCGATGCGTAGTAACGACCTTGGGCTTGGGTTTCCTGAATCATGGCCATGAGAATATCGGGCTCAGTGGGCATGTTTTTACGAGTGTCCTGCGCCTCGTGCTGACGGACCATGGCCTGCTGTTCTTGTTGCTGCTGTATCAGTTGCCAGGCAGTATCGGTTTTACCCATGGAGCAGGCGGCCAGCGTCAAACAACACAGGCTGACGCCCAGGCCTTTGAACCAGAATGACCAAGAAATGTGTAAACGCATTATCCGCCCCCTAGACGCGATAAGCCGCGGATGATGGCCAAAAAGCCCGCTCCGCCGGTGATAATTAATAAGGCTGGCATCAAGGTCAGAACCATCACGCCAGTCATCTTGACCGTGAGTTTGCCTATGCGCTCTTTTAGATCCAGCTTGCGCTGTTCGCGCAAACGCTCGCTGAAATGCTTAAGCGGCTCTTGGGTGGCGCCACCGTGCTGGTCGACTTGCACGATTAGCCTGCATATAGCTGACAAGTCTTCGTTGTCAAAGCCTGTGCTTAGGCGGGCCAACGATTGCTCGCGACTACGACCACGGGTATGTTGCTCGACAGCAATATTCAGCTCGGCCGCCAGCACCGGCATCACTTCAGCGAACTCATGGACTACGACATGTAGGCTTTGATCCACCGACAGCCCCACGCCTTGCAGCAGACGCAGCAAATCGAGCAGCAAGGGCAGCTCTTGATTCACGGCCTGCTTACGCTGCTGGACGCGCCGCCGCACTATCCACTTGGGCAGCATCCAGCCCAGCGCGAAACCGACAAAAGTCAGTATCAACCCATACACCAATGGGTTGCCACTAGCACGCCCCTGGTTAAGCCACAGCAAAGCGCCCACAGGCATAGCCAGGCATAGCACCCCTCTGACAAACAAAAACATGGCCTTGGCAGTCCGAGTGTCTTGATAGCCAGCCATTTCTATTAGTTCGGCATCTTCGGCCGCCAGCAGCAATGCACCATAACGGCCAGACCTCCAACGCGTACCTATAGTCGCCGCCATACCCATCATGGCCGACATGTGTCCCGCCACCGGATTTTCACCGTCACTTGGTGGCACGCGATGTTCTAGATCGCGTACGGCTAGCGCCCTGTCCACCACCAACCGGCTACGCCCTTGCCTGACCACGCGGCGCAGTAAGGACCACCCGATCAGGAAAACCGCCAGCCCCAGGGACACCGCCGCTAATGACAGCAGCATGCCTTTATCCAGAGTGGTCAACCAGGAATTCATAGTGTTCTCCGGTCAGGCCAGCCTGGCCAAGCGATATAACCAGAATGACCCTGCAACTTGCAATGCCGCCGCACCCGCCAGTAGCTTGCTTCCTACCGGGTCATGCCACATGCCCATGAACAGCGCGTTGTTGAACATAATGATGAAACAGCCTATGCCCAAGGGCAGCAGCGCCAGCACCCAGGCGGATAAACGCACCTCGGCAGACAAAGCCACCAGTTCCCGACGCGCCTGAGTTAAATCACGTATAAATGCCGCCATGCGTTCCATGACTTGATCACTACGTCCGCCAAAGCGCGTCGCCACGCCTATGATGGCTGCCACTAAATACAGTTCACGCAACCCGTACTGGCGCGCTGTATTACGCAGGGACACATCCAGTTCCTGCCCCCCACGACTCAGCGCCAGCGCGCGCTCCATGACTTCTTGCAAGGGCTGGTCAACCCGCGTGGCCGCCATCTGAAACGCCGACGCCAAACTATTGCCTATCGCCATCATGCGTACCATGCCTTCCAGGAAGTCCGGCAGCTGCTCAATCATCTTGCGCTGCCGCTTATCGACTTTCAGCCACAACCTGCACACACTTAACAACGGCAAGAACACCAGTACGCAGGCCCCTGCCAATTTGCCCAAGCTGATACCAACCACAATAGCCAACGCCAGGGGTATGCCGACCAACCTAAGATAAAAACCACGACTAGGAACCACCCCCGCCCTAAGCAATAGGCCATGCCAACTGCCCGAACCAGCTCTCCAGGCGGGGGTGGTTTGCATCGCATCCGTCACGGACTTGCCTGATGCGACGGCATTGCGCTGGCTTAGGCGGTCACCAATAAAGCGAGCCGCAGCCCTTCGCCCCGCCTGCTGAGCGGCGATATGCCATAGCACCAGGGCCGCCGACACACAAGCCAACGCCATCGCCAACAGAAGGACCAAGCTTGTCATCAGCGCCTACGCCCCCAGAATCCACCCATGCCATCGGTGGGCTCGGGTGGATCAGATCGCCCTGATGCTTGATCATCACTTAGCCATTGCTCACGCATTTTGGCCAGTTTCGGGGTATGGGGATGTATGCCCAGGCTGCGCCATTGGTCTTGATCCTGACCAGAGTCATCGGCCACGCTTTCATGACGATACAGTTCTTGGGTGGCAATCACGTTGTCACCCATACCGGTAATCTCGGTCACCGACAGCACGCGGCGTTTGCCGTTAGACAACCGCCCTATCTGAATAATGAAATCCAAAGCACTAGCGATCTGTCGTCTAAGGCTGTCTTCACTGCCCTGATAGCCAGCAAACCCCGCCAGCATTTCAATGCGGTACAGACATTCACGCGGCGAGTTGGCGTGCAAGGTGGTCATAGACCCCTCGTGCCCAGTATTCATGGCTTGCAGCATATCCATGACCTCGGCGCCCCTGACCTCGCCGACCACCACCCTATCGGGTCGCATACGCAAACTATTCCGAATCAGGTCACGTATGCTGATTAGTCCGCCGCCATCATAACCACCCTGCCTGGCCTCAAGTCGCACCACATGGGGGTGGTTCAACGATAGTTCAGCAGTGTCTTCGATAGTAACTATGCGTTCGTTTTCGGGAATGAAAAAAGCCAAGGCATTCAGCAAAGAGGTCTTCCCCGAGCTGGTACCACCGGAAATCAGAATGTTGCAACGACCTTTTACCGCGGCTCCTAGCAAGCGAAAAATTTCCTGGTTATAGGTGCCCAGTTCCAGCAAGTCATCTGGCTTCAAGGGTTCTTCGCGGAATTTGCGTATAGACACCGTGGGTCCATCCACAGCCAACGGTTCTATGATGACGTTCAAGCGGCCACCATCCGGGAGCCTGGCATCCACCATGGGGGTCGACTCGTCCAACCGACGCCCCAAGGGGGCCAATATGCGACGCACTATGCGCAATACATGTTGATTATCGGAAAACTGTATAGATTCCCGGGCCAGGACACCCATCCTGGAGACAAAGACCTTGTCAAAGCCATTGATCAAGATGTCCTCGACACTGGGGTCCGCCAGCAAATCCTCCAAGGGGCCCAGGCCAGCCAATTCCTTGGTCAGGGAAATAGCCACCTCGCGAACCTCGGATTCATTGATAGGTATGCGCTGATGACGTACAAAGCCAGCCACTTCAATACCAACGAACTCCTGAATAGCCTCACGTGTCCATCGACCAAACTCTGCGCCCAATTCCTCGATGCGAGTCAGTAGATGCTCGTAGGCCTTGCTCTTGATCTCCTGGAAGCGCGGGGTGGCGGCGAAGCCATCATCGCCAAACGGAATGGAGCTACTGTTCATCATATTCGTTCCTTGTTCTCACTCAACCAGCCACACTGCGACGCAAACCCGGCAGCTTGTTGCTTAGCCAACTACCACGCGAGCTGTCTGACTTGGCCGCGCAAGGCAGTTGTCGTATTAAAACGTTCAGGGCTTTAAGGTAGGCATCCCTGGGGGCTTCATCGAATAACAACTTGCCCTTATTCATAGCTTGCATCAGCACCAGGCTACGGTCAGGCAACGTGCCGTGCAGCCTAAGCTCGAAGCGCTCGGCAATTTCTGCCGCCTCCATCCCATAGCGCGGGTTGTAACGGTTAACCACTAGTCCTATCGTGCTTTTGTCGACTTCTTGCTGCTCCAGCTCGTCCAGTAGGTCTGCCAGTGAAACCAGGGCACCCACGCTTTGGTCAGTAACCACCCAAAGGTGCTGAGCGGCGTTGGCCAGACCAGAAATAAACGGTGGATAGGACAAACCGCCTGCATCAGTCACCACCACACCAAAATAACTTTGTAAACGCTCAACCAGCGCCAACGAATCGGTATGTGAAGCATTGCGCATCAGACTCAAGGTACGCGGCAACGCCAGCGCACACATCCCCATCTCGTTATGGGCCAAAGCGGTGTTCAGCAACGTACCGTCCATACGGGCCAAATTTTGCACTGCATCCACAAAATGAAAATCGCTATTCATGCCCAGATAAAGCAGACCATCACCCACGGGCATGCCCAAATCCAGCAAACATACCGTGTCAGCCAAACTGCGGTGATCCAGCGCAGGCCCCCGACTTTCAGGAACTGCTTCGTCTGCGCTCTCGAGCAATCGCTGCTGCAACAGATGTGCCAAGTGGACCGCCAAGGTACTGGTACCTACACCCGTCCGTGCGCCCAGCAGCACAACATCGCAATGCGTGACTGGCTTATGTGGCCGCTCGGTCGCAAGACGTAACAAACGTTGCACCGCAGCTAACAAGTCATCAACCATATCCGCATCAGCAAAATCACCCACGCCTGCGCGAAACGCAGCAACGGCGGAGCCTGGCTGATTCTGCTTACCTATGGCTAGCAAGGGAATGTGTGGAAAAAGCCGCTTCAATTGCTTAGCATGTTCGCAAGCCTGTGCCACGCCATGCCCAGGCAAAGACAAGTAATCAAGAAAAATCATGTCTGGACTACACGCTGCCACCAGATCAGACAACTGCTCGCCCACAGGGTACTCACGCCGCAACAGTCCCACAGGCTCTAAGGCCACGCGTAACTGCTCACTTAGCGTCTCATTCATCGAACAAAGTAAAAACCGCGACCCTGTCTCCACTGCGTATGCTCCTGCAACTACGTTTAACGGGAAAATCCCGGCATTTGTTGAGTACTGGCCGCACCACCCAGGTAATACCCCCAAGCATTTCCGGGGGAGTCCCTGACTTCCTGCCTGCCTCCGGGCAAAGGCAACGTCACCCCCTTAGCTATGGGCCGGACCAAGCGTGGCGTGACCATAATCACTAGTTCACGCTCTTCTTGGGAATAACGCACGCTACGAAAGAAACTGCCAATAATGGGTAAATCACCCAGCAGCGGCACCTTGGCCACGTCAGCAATCGTCTGGCGCGACACCAAGCCGCTGATGACGAAGCTTTCTCCATCAGCCAGCTCTATCATGGTGTCCGCCCGACGCGTACGTATTGCAGGCATGATGCTGGTCTGCTCACCACTGATTATGGGTACAGCGTTCACGTAATCCAGCTCGCTGGCTTCTGGCGCCACCTTTAGCGCAATACGCGAAGGCGAAAGCACGGTAGGCGTCACCGTCAATCCAATACCGAACGGCTTATAAACCACCGTCTGTGTACCAAGACTGCCTGCTTGGGGCACAGGAATTTCACCGCCCGCCAGAAAGCTGGCGCTTTGGCCCGACATAGCCACCAGCGTCGGTTCAGCCAATATCCTGGCCATACCCGAGCTTTCCAGCAAACTGAGCGCCCCGGAAAAATCCCGTGAGGTATAGAACAACGAAAAGCCAGCGTTTAATACCGCTGCTGGCCCAGAAATCAAACCCGTGCCTGAAGTGTTGGGCGGTCGTAAGCTAACACCACCGCCCCACGGCCCTGAACCACCAGCCCCAAAGCGCACACCCACATCCTTCATGACGTTGCGGGACAGCTCAACCACCTTGACCTCAACCTGGACCATGCCGCCATGCGCCACGACTGCATGGTCCAGCACCGGGGTAGCCCCTGCGGAATCCACCGCCTTACGATGATCCAGCAATGATGCCGACTCACCCGAAACCAGAGCCTGCCCACCCGCGATATCCACATGAGCGGTGGGCGCTTGCCCGCGCCGTGTCAAGGCCTCTTGTACGTCACTATGCACGGACACAGTCCATTGCAACGGCGCTTTACGGCCTGCAACCCAAACCTGCACATTGGTGGTTCCTGCCTGATTCGCCACCAACAATAATTCGCTGGAACTACCACTTTGCCCGGACAACACCTGCACATCTGCAACTTCCGGGTTAGCCACCGCCACCCGCGTTGCCGTACCGTTAAATGTCAAAGTGCGTTGGCCTCGTACAGCTAAAGCAATCTGCCCCGAGCCCAGGCCAGACTGAGTCGCTGTCGCAGGCGTAGACGTGGCCTGCTGCGCCTGCACCGGTGACGCCATTAGCAACAGCCAGCACGCCATACTGTTAAGCCACAAAATCTGGGTACGCATACATCAATTCCTAGGGTTATTCGTAGTTCTGTATTGAGTTCTGTAGTGTCATATCTGCTGTAAATGCCGTTCCATCAATAAGGCACGCGCTCGGAACGCCCTGCCCTTATGACCTCTAAAGAACGGCCACCGCCACCCTGGCGTGGCGCGCTAGCTGTGGCGGCTGAGTTTTCCGACGGGCTGGCTGTAAACTCGGCAAGACTGTCCCCGGCATACGCCAGGTTTTCAGGTTCATGCAATTGCTGACGCTCTTCAGAATTTAGACCGGCCTTGGCCTTTAGTACCGTGTCGCGTGACTGGAATAGCGTCATGTCGGGATTGGCCAGGTCTTCGGGCGACCTTAGAACCAGTTGCACGCTGCCGTGCCGGCTGGCTAATAACAGCTCATTCACTTTGGCCAGCGGCACTGCTAGCATGGCGTGGCGGGCGGGGCTTGCCGCCGCACCAGACTTTCCCTTGGTCTGGTCAGTGCCGGTCGTGCCGCCTATCGGACCATCCACGGACGCTGCGCCATAAGCCAACACCCTAGCCTGCGGCAACAATAAACGTGCCTGTGTATCAGCCACTTCAGAGTCTTTCTTGGCACTGAAAAAAACGTCCACTACGTCTCCTGGGCTTACGTGCTGCATAGCGCCTGACAACTCGTCAATCGCCACACTGACTGCGCGCTCGCCTGAGTTCAAATGCTTTGCCAGGCCTTGCGCCAGCATGTGCTGGGTGATGGGCTCGTTGAGTGGCACGTCCAGACGCAATGTCTGGCCTAACAGGTCCTGGCTTTCTATATAGGTATTGGCGGGCTGCATAGGCCACTGCACGGCAGTTAACGACGCTGCCGTCAGGACGGAGCCTGCTGCCAAATTTTCTGCTGCGACCATAACGGTATACATGGTCTGAGGGGGCGCTGGCATGGCTTGCTGCACAACCGGTTCAGCGACCGATGAGGCCACTGGAGCCGGTGCTGGCGCCGGTTGCTTGGCAATAAAGAACGCCAAAAACGCCAAACCAACAGCAATCAGCATCAATAACGCCGCACTAATTTTCAGGATGGGATTCATAAAGTACGGCTCCGCTTAAATTTGCACCACGGCTTGAGCCGACAAGGTTTCAGGTAATAGCTTGCTAGCGTCAGATCCGAACACGCCCGCCAGCTCGCGCATCATGTCCAGTAGTGGCCAACCACGTACCTGTCCGCTAACGATAATGGTCGCGCATTGATAATTAGCGTCAAAGGGGCAAGCAGCCACGCCAGCCAGAGCCCTGGCCGATCCGTTACCAGAAGAGTCGGGTACTGGCCCACTTGGTATACATGCAAAGCCACCCAGTGACACCAGTAGAAAATCGTCCTGCTGCATAGCAATAACTTTCGAACAACCTACCTCGACCGCTTGCTCTATACCCTGAAAGTGGGCGGTTACTGCCGTACGCGCGCCTTCGCCTGCCAGATGCGAGATCTTCTGCTGCGCCCAGAACAAGGCCCCATAGCTAACAATGGCAAAAAACAGCATCAGCAGCAGGATAAGACTAAAGGCAAGCTCGATGGCTGCCGAACCGCGCTGCGAATCTTGCTTATCCATGCTATTGCAGCCTCTCACCGGTAGAGACTCCCAGATGTACGCTGGCTTCAGCCTGCAAGGTGGCAGGAACCAATGCCCCTATCAAGCCACCTGGTCCCAGCATGGGGACCAGCGGAAAGCCATGGTAGTTGTAGTGGGCGACTACTTTGAGTTCACCACTGCCGCTGGGCTTACATGGTGGATTGGTCGTAACTTCTTCAAGGCAACTACCCACCTGCACAGCACCCGAGCCACCCATATTCATTAACCAAGATGCCTTATCCAGAGCTACCCCTTCGGCTGCCTGGGCTCGACCTTCTGACGTAGGCAACCAGCGCAGCCCCGCCCGCGCCCCATCTTGTGCTGCCCAGTTCAGTGTTTGCTGGGCAGCGAATATCATGCCGTAAGTGAGTACGGCGTAAAGCACCAGGAAAAAAATCAGGAAAGTCAGCGCAAACTCGACGGCATAAACGCCATGTTGGCGATAGCTATTGTCAACATGAGCACACCCAGAATCAGGGCAAATCATCATAAATCGCCTCCTGCAGCATTACACCCAGACATATAGGCATCAACCCGCTAAACGCCACGCCTGGCTGGCTATCGCCCCCACGCTTACGTAGGCCGCATAAGGCAAACCACGCCTGGTATTCGGCGCCAGCGTCCACTCACGGCGTGACGCCTTCCATCCAAACCAGGCAACATAAGCGATTGCATGGACACCAGCTAAAAGGCTGCCAACCAGCAATGCAAACAGCAGGCTAGGCAACCCCAGGCAATACCCCACTAAGGCAATAAATTTGACATCGCCTGCGCCCATGCTGCGAAAGCGCCACAAGGGGTAAAACATGCCTAAAGCTACCAGCAAACCCATCAGCGCCGCGGACCAGAACACCGGTGGCTGTAACAGCGGAAAAATACCAGTGGCGACCACAAGTAACACCACCGTTTGCCCAACCAGCCCTATCAGGATTAATCGGTTGGGCACGCGGCGGTGCTTCATGTCATAGAAAATAATGCACAGGTTAAATAGCAGGAATAACACCTGCCATGAATAAACCATCATGGTCTTGGTATTCCTTACGGGCGTTGCGTATGCTGTTCATGCACTGCCCACAACGCCTATGGGACGGCTTGTGTTTTTTATAGGGCTTTTATTAAGGGGGAGTGGGAGTAGCGCCACCACCAGGAATAGCTCCCTTTAGCGTGCCAGATATGCTCTGAAAAAGGGCCTCTAGATCAGTACCAATTGCAGTTACCCCTGCAATAATCACCACCGCAATTAACCCTGCGATCAGTCCATACTCGATGGCTGTCGCCCCTTCCTCGTCGTTCCAAAACTGCGCGAGTTGTTGCTTCATGGTTACCCCTCCAATGCTATGACAACTATTGAAACTTTTAAGTTTTTTATGTTTAAAAAATCAGCTAAATCCAAGTGATATATCTGTCACTCTTAAAGCCAGTATATATTGAAACATTACCAAACACGGCATATGTTAAGGATTTGCCTATATTTGCAACCATTATCTGCTATATGCATAACAACTAGAAACATTTTCCGTTGTTTTGTTTAGACGTGGACAATCTCAAACATACTGCCATTATTGCTAAAGATTACCGATTTTCTGTCGTTAAGTTCCAATTACGCTATCATGCCGATTCTGATTTCTAGGGACGCAACCGCCTGTCTCGGCCCGGCGGAACACTAGCAGCCCGTCTACTTCACAAAGGCAGCTACCTGCATATGTTCTCTTTCCCGTCGCCAGAACCTCACACCCGCTCCTCTATCCTGCGCCAGTTGCTGGTTGCCTGTTGTGTATTGCTGCCCTTGCCCTCCTGGGCCGACGGGCCAATGCGCGGCAACCCCATGGACAGCATGCCTACCCTTCAAACGCCCGGCGACAACCAGCGGGTAGAGCCTACTGTGCAACCCCAGGCCGGCGACGCCAATGCTGCTGTAGCACCACGACTGCAGCAACAAATCGTCCCTAGGTATTTTGATGTTCAAGGCAACCGCGTCATTGCACTGGAACGCATAGCTCCCTTGCTAGAGCCTCTGGCTGGGCGCCAAATGACAGTGGCCACACTGGTGGGGGAAGTCAATAAAATTACTGCCCTGTATCAACAGGAAGGCTATGTCCTGTCATTCGCTTTATTGCAGAACCAAGATTTCGCTAACGGGGTAGTGCGCGTCACAATTGTTGAAGGGCATGTGGATGCCTTACGCATAAACGGCGAAGCAGGCAATGCCGCTGGCCGCTTGCATACGTTGTCTGAACCTCTGCTGGCGGAAAACCCGCTGACTCGAGCCACGCTGGAACGCGCTCTGGGCCTAATGCGCCAAGTACCAGGCACACGCATCACCCCCACCCTGGATATGCCCAAGCGTGCAGGTGGCGGTACAGAGCTGGTGTTGGACGTTAGCCACACCCGCGTCGGTGTTTCAGCCGGAATTGCGGATATGGGCACCGGTATGCAGGGCATAGTCAACCTAAGCACCAACAGCCTGACGCCACTGGGAGAACAAATCAAATTGACTGCCGCCATCCCCACCGCGAGCGGCGACGTTAAATACATTGCCGGCAGCGCAACTGTGCCTCTGGGTAGCCAAGGCCTGGCCATAGAGGTAGACGGCTATCACTATGATGCACATCCCAAAGACTCAGTCTTGCAGTCCCAGGGCTGGGACAGGCGCGTTGTCAACGAGCGACTAGGTTTGGGCCTGACCTACCCCTTGCTGCTTAGCAATACCAGTATGGTGACCGCATCGGCAGGGGCTTATGTGGGTCAGTCGATCGACGAATACCATCGCGAAGCCGACAACGCCTGGCTACAGCAGCGCACCCATTTACGGGTGTTACGAGCCGGCCTAAGCGTGCGCAACGTGACTGAAAGCCAGGCCAGGGAGTTGTCGATCAATGTCTACAAAGGCCTGGACGCTATGGGCGCCAAAAAAAGCATGACCAGCAATTATGCCAACCTGGACGCACCGGGCTACGATCTGGACTTCACGCGCTTCACCGCCGACGCCAAGCAAACCATACAACTACCAGCAAAATTCGGTCTGACCTTGTCTGCAACCGGACAGTACACCCGTAATGCCTTGCCCAGCATGGAACAAACATCCTTTGGCGCCTGGCGTTATGGACTGGGCTACCCCCAGGGTGAACTGGCTGGCGATAAGGGATACGGGATCTCGGCCGAATTGAATCGCAAATTCACCACGGGCTGGCCATTACTGACCAGCCTACAACCCTACATCATGGTCGATCACGCCCGTGCCTGGTACAACGCCAGCAACCAGGTCGAACACAATGGTAGAAAACTATCATCTGCTGCGCTGGGCATGCGACTGACCGATGACCGCTACTATGTGCTGGATTTCAACGTTGCCAAACCGATAGGCAACCTGCCGCTAAATCGGGATGACAGGCGCTTGCGCTTTAACGCTAACTACTCGTTGATCTACGACGGACTATAACAACAAGCGCTATTCCTAGCTGCCGCCACACCGGGGGGAACGTTACGTAACGTTCCCCTCTAAACAGCCGCACATTTGTAACATTATCAGATTTACCATCTTCGCATACACGTGACATCCGCTAGTTTGCGACTATATTTAATTCATTCAAACCATTGATATCAAATGAATTAAAAGAAAATAGCTTATTTTTATAAGTACTTACTTCTCCATTACAAAAAAGTTGGCATGGTTTTTGCGTACGAAGTGAATGAGGGTGATTATTCACCAATATTCATTTCAGGAGAAGAACATGCACACACACAATACGACAAAATCTTCCATTAGCCGTCGCACACTAAGACTGACTCTGCTAGCCAGCGTACTGGCTGGCTCATTGGCACTGGCAGGCTGCTCCAGCACCAGCACCAGTGGCGGTAAATCCGGCACCCCTAACATAGGTAACCCTAGTACACCCGGTCTGCCAGGAGGCCCCGGCACTCCAGGCGGTCCCGGTACTCCTGTTGAACCTGGTACTCCTGGTACTCCTGGTACTCCTGGTGGGCCTGGCGACAACGCGAACGCCTTAGGTCCTTTGGAAACCACTCTAGGCAATACTGGCGGCGCCTTAGACAATGTCCTGCCATTGGCTCTGGGCGACACTTTGGGTGGTATCGGCAAAGGTCTGGATACCATCGTTGACCCGATTACCGGCAAAGTCACCAGCCTGACCCAAACCCTAGGCGAGAAAACCAAGCTGGGCGAACCCGTCAACGGCTTGCTGTCGCAAATTGGCGGTGGCGTGGCTGGCATAGGCGATAAACTCGGCGATACTGGCCTGCCCGGCAACTTAGGCACTGGCCTGGGTGGCACCATCAGTGGCCTGGGTGATACCGTAAGCAGCCTGGGCGGTTTGCTGCATGCCACGCCTGACAACCCCAACCCACTGGTTACCGTGCTGGATAACGCCACTGGCGCTGTGGGTTCCCTGACTGACGCGCTGGGCGGAAAAGATGGCTTACTCTCGCCAGTCACCGGCCTGCTCACCAACGGCGGTCTACTACCAGGCGGCCATCAATCCATACTAGAGCCCACCCTAAGCAACGTGGGTCAGGCAGCGGACAACCTGCTGCCCCTAGGCCTGGGCGATAACCTGGGTAAAACCGGCGCAGCGCTGGATAACGTCGTTTCGCCCGTTGTTGGCACAGCCACAAACCTGACGCAACAGGTCGGCGATGGCCTGGGTATCGGTCAACCCGTCGACCAGCTGCTTACCAGCATAGGCGACTCAATTTCAGGACTTGGCGGTAATGCCGGTTCCACCCTGCCTGGCATAGGCGGCCTGACCACCCATCTGGGTGCAACCGTGTCTAGCGTAGGCGGCCTGCTGCACGCCGACGCCAGTAACGGCAATCCTTTGGGCGATGTGCTGACTAACGCTACCGGCGCAGTCGAAGCACTGACCTCTGGCCTGGGCATCGCGGGTATAGGTGGTAACGGTGCCAGTGGTGGCCTGCTAGGTCCGGTGACTGGTTTGTTGGGCGGCGTGACTGGGGGCGCTAATGCTGGCGGCGGTGGCTTGCTAGCCCCGGTAACCGGTCTGCTAGGCGGTGTCACAGGCGGTTCCGGCGCGGGCGGACTGCTAAGTCCTGTTACTGGCTTACTAGGTGGCGTCACCGGCGGCACAACCGCTGGCGGTGGTGGCTTGCTGGCTCCAGTAACCAATTTGCTGGGCGGCATCACTGGTGGCGCTAATACGGGCGGTGGTTTGCTAAGCCCAGTCACTGGCTTACTGGGTGGCATAACCAACCCAGGATCATCATCCGACCAAGCGTCTAGTGGCCTACTTGGCGGCTTGCTGGGTGGACTCACCGGACGTTAACGGAGACAGGGACTATGCTGGTTCAAGACAACACACCGACAGCCGCATCTTCCTTCCATGATACTGACAGCTTGGTGGGAAACCACCAGCAGTCAGATAACATCATGGCGGATCTGGCAGGCATCATAGGACGACAGCTTCCGCTCTATGCGGAAGCACGCTTATCCTATCTGGCCATACAGAACGGACTGTCACAAGTCGACATGAAGGCACTGGGGTTCATAATTGAGTTCGGATCCATGCCTACAGGCCAATTAGCCCAACTGGTAGGACTGAGCGCAGGAGGCGTTGCCGCGCTTATTAACCGGTTGGAAGCTGGCGGTTATATACGCCGTGACCGTGACAAAAACGACCGACGAGTAGTTGCCCTAAAACCCATCATGGCCCGTTGCCAACGTCTAGTCAGTACCCATGACCATGCGCTGGAGCCGCTAGTCGCAGCCATCAGGCAATTCAGCGACCAGGATCTGGAACAGGTACATAAGGTGCTATCTGTTTGCTTGCAAGCCATGAGGCAAGACACCATCAAATGGATGGCACTAGAGGAAACCAGCTCGTTTAATACGGGATACAACTAAGCACTACCGATCTGGCTGCATTGCTGTTTGGTTTGGCTGTCTGATAATTTGTTTAACGGCACATCAGGCAGCCATTACCATTAGTAAGGTGCCTATACCGGCCATGGCCAGAAACGGCCCAAATGGATAGTTGCCACGCGGATATACCGAACGCTGCCGCCACATGGCAAAGCCCACCCCCATCAAACAAGCCATCAATAATAAAAACCACAATCCCGCCAAACCCACCCATGCCCCCAGCCCGGCAAACAGCTTCAGGTCACCACGGCCTATACCCACCTGCCCGGTAACAACCCGGAATGCACTGGATGCCAACCACAAAAACACATAGCCGCCTACGGCCCCAAGCAGGGCAGGCCAAAAACCCACGCCTACGCCAGCCAGGGCCAACAACAGGCCCAAGGCTAGGAATGGATATGTCAGAGTATTGGGCAATAAACCCGTACGCGCATCTATGCAGGCCAGTGCTTGCAGCAACGCCGTCCCGGCGGTTAAAGCAAAGAATTGCGCAGCTCCGCCCCCCTGCCTATAAAACCACACGCAACACAAGGTCTGCACCACCATAATCAGCCAGAGCTGGCGATGCTGGAATGGCTGTGCGTTTATAAGTGAGAGAGCGGCTCGCCAAAACGTTGAGACATCAGGCGAATCCCCCGCAGCTATGCTGGCGATATAGGCACCGGAAAACCGCGCTACGACCCAACCCAGACCCAAACCGATCAGGCAGACAGCCGCCCACGAAATCATAGTACCTATATTTCCCCAGCCCCCACAGCCATCAAGCACGCACCGCGGTGATGACCTCGTCCAGGCGCGCCAGCATTAAATCGATTTCGTCTGCTGTCACATTCAAGGCAGGCATAAACCGCAGTAAATTCGGCCGTGGCGCATTCAGCAGCATGCCTTCTGGCGACCAGTCACGTGCGGCTTCTACGATGGCTGCACCATCATCGCGATCCATCAACAAGGCCCGCAATAAACCCGTGCCACGCTCGCCCTTCATTCCCCACTTAGCGGACAAGGCCAATAAACCTTCCGACAATTGCTGAGCCCGGGCGTTAACTGCATCCATAAAACCATCTGCAGTCAGCGTATCAAAAACCGCGACGCCTACCGCTGTCATGACGGGGTTGCCGTTGTAAGTGCCGCCCTGGTCGCCGTGCTGGAAGCAGGATACCGCTTCAGTTGCGCACAAAGCAGCCAACGGCACGCCAGCGCCTATGCCCTTGCCCAGCGTCATGATGTCAGGCGTAACGCCCGAATGCTGATAGCCGAACAACGTGCCAGTACGCCCCATGCCGGTTTGTACTTCGTCCACGATTAGCAACAAACCATGCTGGTCGGCCAGTTGACGCAAGCCCAGCATAAACTCGGTGCTGGCTGGTATGACACCACCCTCGCCCTGCACCGGCTCCAGCATGATGGCCACGGTCTGGTCATCAATCAAGGCACGTACGGCCTCTAGATCGTTCAGGGGTGCTTTGGGGAAACCATCAACTTGCGGCGCAAACATAGTGTCCCAGCCCGGTTTGCCCGATGCCGACATGGTCGCCAGCGTGCGGCCATGGAAGCTATGCTCGAAGGTAATAATTTTGTAGGCGCCATTACGATTAAGCTGTCCCCACTTGCGAGCCAGCTTAATCGCGCCTTCATTTGCTTCCGCGCCGCTATTGGCAAAAAACACGCGGTCAAAGCAGGATGCGCCGGTAAGGCGTTTGGCCAGCTCCAAAGATGGCTGGTTATAGAACGCAGGCGACGGGTTAATCAACAGAGCAGACTGCGTGCTGATCGCGCTGACCACCGCGGGAGGACAATGCCCCAGGCAATTCACCGCCCAACCTTGGATGAAATCCAGATAGCGCTTGCCGGTATGGTCTTCCAACCACGACCCCTGACCACGCACGAACACCAACTCTGGGCGCGGCGTAATTTCCATCAGCGCATTCACGCCCGTCTTATCGAATTCCATGAAAAATCCTGTTGTCGAAAACCAAATAAATTATTAACCACGCCCTAAGCGAGTTAGTAGCCCCTGCCCGAACACATTGACGGCCAGACCAGCCATAACTACCGCCGCCCCAAACCACTGCACCATAGCTAAATGTTCGTCCAGGAACCAGGCCGACGAGATCAAGCCTATTACGGGAACCAGCAAGCTTAAAGGAGCTACTTTACTGACCGGATGCCTGCTTAGCAAGCGCCCCCAAAGCACATAGCCCACTATCGTCGCCACCAGTGCCAGATACACCACAACCAGCACACCAATATACGAGATATTCGCCAGGCTGTGCTGTATGGCTTGCGGCCCTTCAAATATCCATGACAAGGCAAAAAACGGCAGGGGCGGTATCAGCGCACCCCAAACCACCAAACTAACCATATCCGTTTTGCCCGCGCCTTTAACCACTAAATTGCCCGCAGCCCAACTTAAGGCGGCCAGCAAGGTCAAGGTAAATCCCAGCACCGGCACACTGCCCGACGTCGCCCCCAGCCCTATCAACACCAGTCCGCCTACGGCTATCGTCATCCCCAGGACATTGTGGCGCAACACCCGTTCGCCCATAAACAACGCCGCCAGCAATACCGTAAAAAACGCCTGTGCCTGCAAAACCAATGACGCCAGGCCAGCTGGCATACCCACATACAAGGCGGTAAACAGAAAAACAAACTGCCCTACGCAAATTGTCAGGGCATACCCAAACACTGTTGTCCACGGCAATGCGGGACGCTTAATAAAAAACACGGCAGGGAAAGCCACAAAAATAAACCGCAAAGCGCCTAACAACAATGGTGGCACTTCGGTTAAGCCCCATTTAATCACTACGAAATTGACGCCCCAGGCAGTAATGACAATCATTGCCGCCAACCAGTCCTTCAAAGGCATCAGATTTCCTTATTTGTATCCATATTGACACCGTATTATGCGCCCTATCAAGCGGCAATAACCTGGATACTGCCAATAACTACCGTCTTCAGCACAAACGTAGCTGAACCCCAACATCTGCCACCATGTCAGCGCCAACTTCTGTCGCTTTTTTCAAGCTGCTGACCCTGACGCCCAACAAGCGCACCCGCCTGTCCAGCGGTATGCGTTTGAGACATTGTCCCGCGGCACGATGTATTGAAGTTAGCTCGTCCACATAGGCAGGTAGCGACACATCACGAGTAACCGTGCGAAAGTCGTCAAAGCGCAGCTTAATGCCCACTGTCCGACCCGCATAACCTTTACGCTGCAGGTCCCCGGCCAACTGCTCGCAAAGTTGTCGGAAAATACGCGATAGCTCGGCACGATCACGCCCTACATCCAGATCGCGTTCGAAGGTGGTTTCGCGGCTGATGGATCTGGGCTCTGAATGCGTCACGACAGGACGGTCATCCTGCCCATGCGCGACCTGTAGTAACCATTGCGCGTAACTTAACCCAAAGGCCTGCTGTAAGACATCTGGTGCAGCCTGGGCCAATTGCGCGATGGTGTTTATCCCCAATCCTATTAATTTGGCGTTGGCCTTGGGCCCTATTCCATTGACCTTGGACACTGGCAGCGGCCATATGCGTTTTTGCAAATCGCCAGGTTGCAATAATGTGATGCCATCAGGCTTATCCAGTTCAGATGCAATCTTGGATAACAATTTATTCGGCGAAATGCCAACAGAACAGGTCAAGCCGGTAGCGTCCAACACCGCCTGTTTGATTCTTGTCGCCAGTGTCAGGCTATCGTCAGGCAAATCTGTAAGATCGACGTAAATCTCGTCTATGCCCCTATCTTCTATATATGGCGTCACACTGGCCACCGCCGCCTTGAAGCGGCGCGAACAATCACGGTAGGCCACAAAATCCACCGGCAGCAGTATCGCCTCTGGGGCCAAGGCGGCCGCCTTCATCATGCCCATGGCAGAAAATACGCCCAAAGCCCGCGCTTCGTAGGTCGAGGTGGTCACCACTCCTCGACCGGTATAACCACGCAAACGGGAAAACACCCGGCTGCCATCAGCCAGCTGACTTGGCGCCGCATCCTGACCGCCACCTATGACTACCGGCAAGCCACGCAGTTCGGGGTAGCGCAATAGCTCAACCGATGCATAAAACGCGTCCATATCCACATGGGCTATGCGTCGACTTAACGATGGCGAGTCCGCTGGTGCTGCCGTTACGACCACGGTAGCGGCAGGACTGGACGCAACAGAAGGCAGATCAAATTCCATGAATCAGTAAAACACAACAAAATCAGCGTGATTTATACTACACTACGCCAAAAGGTATATTTAATATATATCTTTATAAACTTCTTTCTTTCCCCGCTTTTTAACGAGGTAAGCACATGCGCACAGAAACACTGAAAGTCCCTAATATGCAAAACGATCAGGCAGTCGATGCCATCAGCCAAGCCTTGGGTGGTGTTGAAGGTGTTAACGATGTCAGCATTTCTTTGCAGAACAACAAGGCCACCGTGTCCTTTGATGAATCTGTTGTGTCAAAACGTCGCCTTAAAGCGGCTGTAGAAGACCTGGGTTTTGATGTGGCCAAACCTGTACATGGCGAAGATGGTGAGTGTTGTGGCGGCTGCGGCGGCTAAAACCTGTTAAATTTAGGTTCACCATAGCTTGTTCTAGGCAGATTTATGCAACGTTGCCACTGGTGCACCTCGGATCCAGACTATATCCAGTACCATGACCATGAATGGGGGACGCCTACACGCGATCCCCATTATCTATTTGAAATGCTGATACTTGAAGGCTTTCAGGCTGGATTATCGTGGCTTACGGTGCTAAGAAAACGCCCGCGTTTTCGCGAGGTGCTGTTTAATTTCGATCCTGCCCAACTGGCCGTCATGTCCGACGCCTATATAGACACCCTGATGCAGGACAGCGGCATCATACGCAATCGGCTAAAACTTAAGGCTACCCGCCAAAACGCAGGTGCATGGCTGGCGCTGGCAGATCCCGTCGACTTCGTCTGGTCGGCTGTAGGCGATATCCCACAAATTAATCACTACGCAACCCATACGGATGTGCCCGCTGTTACCCCGCAGGCCGAAGCCCTTAGCCGCCAATTGAAAAAGGCAGGCTTTAACTTTGTCGGCCCTACGATTTGCTACGCTTACATGCAAGCGACCGGCATGGTTATGGACCACACCATGGATTGCGAGCGCTACGCTGCATTGACCGCAGCGTAGCTTAGTCGCCCCTGCCAAGCTTGGCTTAGCCATAACCTACTTAAATAGGTTATTGAATTCTTCGTCAGAATCAGGCTGCGCGCCCTCTTGTCCCGGTGCTGACTTGGCACCATAGTCCCCCTGACCGCCAAAAGCGTCATTTACATCAATATTAATCGTCTTAATGTCTACCTCTGGACGATCAGCCTTGTAGTGCGTCACCATGCGGGGAAAGCTAAGCACCATCACCACCATGATCAGCTGTATCACAATAAAAGGGATGGAACCCCAGTAAATTTGGCCTGTGGTCACCTTGGCTATCATCTGCCCAGTGATTTTGTCCTTATAGTCTTCTTTGGGCGCCACGGATCGTAGGTAAAACAAGGAAAATCCAAACGGCGGGTGCATAAACGATGTCTGCATATTCACCGCCAGCAAGACCCCGAACCAAATCAGATCTATGCCCATTTTGTCAGCGACCGGGCCTAGCAGCGGCACGATAATAAACGCCAGCTCGAAAAAATCCAGGAAAAACGCCAAAACAAAAGTCAACAGGCTGACCACGATCAGGAAACCCAATTCCCCACCCGGTAGCCCAATTAGCAGATTTTCGACCCATAAATCACCACTGACACCACGAAATGTCAGACTAAACACCGTGGAGCCGACCAAAATAAACACCACGAAGCACGTCAAGGTAGTGGTCGTGTCCATGGCTTGGCGCAATAAAGACCACGACAAGCGGCGATTGACCACAGCCATGATAATGGCCCCTACAGCCCCCATCGCACCACCTTCAGTGGGTGTGGCCACGCCGATAAAAATGGTTCCCAACACCAAAAATATCAAGGCCAAGGGGGGAATCAACACAAAGGTGACGCGCTCGGCGATTCTGGACAACAGCCCCAGGCGCAAACCCTTGTTCAACAAGGACAAGACAAAGGCGGTCGCACCCCAAGTTAACGTACCCATAACGATGGACTCATCCACGGGTGCGGCAGTCGGCAGCAATAACTTGACCGCCAACACAGCAGAGGCCACCGATATAGCCATCAGCACCAATAACGACGGGATGCCATGGCTGCCATTGGGTTCAATAAATGTGCGCGCTTCCGGCGGTATGGCAGGAGCGGACTTGGGTTTCCAAAACGCTATAAAGATGACATAGGCTATGTATAAAGCCGTCAGACCCAGCCCGGGAATAATCGCCCCGCGATACATGTCCCCAATAGAACGTCCCAATTGGTCAGCCAGCACGATCAGCACTAGGGACGGCGGAATAATTTGTGACAAGGTGCCCGATGCGGCAATAACGCCAGACGCCAAGCTACGGTCATAACCGTAGCGCAACATAATAGGCAAGGAAATCAGCCCCATGGAAATCACAGAAGCAGACACCACGCCTGTCGTTGCCGCCAGCATGGCACCGACCAGTATCACGGCAATGGCTAGCCCCCCGCGCAAAGGGCCAAACAACTGCCCTATGGTCTCCAATAGGTCCTCGGCCATGCCAGAACGTTCCAGGATTAACCCCATGAACGTAAAAAACGGTATAGCTAACAGCGAGTCATTCGCCATGATGCCAAATATGCGCTGCGGCAATGCCTGGAATAAGGCTGGGGTCAGCAAGCCCAGCTCTATGCCTATCAAACCAAAGAAAATACCATTCGCCGCCAACGAAAACGTCACGGGAAAACCCAGTAGTAGAAAAACCACCAAGACCCCGAACATAATCGGCGCCATATTCGCAATGAAAAATACCATGCTTAGCGCTCCGCGTCGTGGTTAGACGAATGGTGTGTTTGTTGTCGCGCTTCCGCAATCTGCGCTATTTCTTCGGCAAGTAATTCCTCGGCTGACTTGCTGTGCTGTTTTTCCAGGGGATCAGGACAAGCCCCTAGCAAAAAGCCCAGATTCTTGATTGCATGCGATAGCCCTGCAGCAATCAATAAGCCAAACCCTATCGGTATCAGTAGCTTGGCAGGCCAACGCAACAGACCACCAGCGTTGGACGATTGCTCGTGAGTCACAAAGGAGTCCATAAACATAGGCCAGGACAACCACATGATCAGTACCGCGGCTGGAAATAGAAAAAACAAGACACCGAAAATTTCTATCATGGCTTGAGCACGCCGCGACAAACGCTGTGACAACACGTCCACCCGCACATGTTCATTTTTCAGCAGCGTATAACCCGCCGCCAACAGGAAA
>JAGOAJ010000055.1 GCA_017983955.1 Burkholderiaceae bacterium | reverse complement strand
GCTTTGTTCGGTGTGCTGGGCTTTACCGTCTGGGCCGTGCAAATGGCATGGATACCATTCTGGGCTGCAGGCGTCGTCAACGGCTTGGGCCATGCTATTGGTTACCGTAACTTTGCGTCGCCAGACACCAGCACCAACGTGTCACCTTGGGGCATTATTATTGGCGGTGAAGAGCTGCATAATAACCACCATGCTTATGGCACCTCGGCCAAATTCTCTGCCAAATGGTATGAATTTGACCTGGGCTGGGCTTACATTTCGGTGCTGCGTTTCTTTGGTTTGGCCAAGGTCAAAAAATTGGCGCCCAAACTGAAGCTGGAACCTGTTTCCTCGCAGTCTACTGTTGATCTGAAAACCTTGCAGGGTGTCATTACTCACCGTTATGAAATCCTGGCTCGCTACACTGACATGGTCAAGAAAGCCGCTACCGAAGAACTGGCGCGCCTTAAGCCCACGCAGAAGCTGGGTAGCCCGGATTGCCGCTGGGATCAATTGCGTCGCAACAAAGACCTGATCAACACCAGCGACAACGATCTGGAACCTGCTCAGCGCGAACAGCTAGATAGCCTGCTGGCCGATACACTATCCTTGTCTACACTGGTGCAGATGCGCCGCGAACTGACGCGTTTGTGGGAAAGCTCCAGTGCCAGCAGCGAACAGCTATTGGCTGATCTGCAGGCATGGTGCCAGCGTGCTCAGCAAAGCGGTATCGTAGGCCTAGAGCAATTCGCTAACCGGTTGCGCCGCTACGCGGCATGATGTCCGGTCTTAACCCGGAACAGCAAGCCGCCGTCACGTTACCCCCCACGCATGTCCTGGTACTAGCGGGGGCGGGTAGCGGTAAAACCCGGGTACTTACTACACGTATGGCCTGGCTGATTCAAACCAGTCAGGCCAGTCCGTTTGAGCTCCTGGCGGTCACCTTTACGAACAAGTCAGCGCGTGAAATGCTTACGCGTTTGTCTGCTTTGTTGCCTATTAATACCCGCGGCATGTGGGTGGGTACTTTCCACGGCCTGTGTAATCGTTTGTTGCGTACGCATTTTCGTGATGCCGGCCTGATACAGACGTTCCAGATACTGGATAGCGCCGATCAGTTGGCCTCTATCAAGCGCCTTATCAAGGGCGCTGGTATAGACGATGAAAAGTTTCCCCCACGTGATGTGCAGCGCTTTATTAACGGCGCCAAGGAAAACGGCGAGCGTCCTGCTGATGTGGATGCTTACGACCCCTTCCGCCGTCGCATGGTGGATATCTATCAGCTGTATCAGGATCAATGCGAGCGCGAAGGCGTAGTCGATTTTGCAGAATTGCTGCTGCGCGCTTACGAACTACTGCAGCGCAATGCTCCTATACGCGAACATTATCAGCGCCGCTTCAAGCACATTCTGGTGGATGAATTTCAGGACACCAATACTTTGCAGTATCGCTGGCTGCAATTATTGGCGGGCGGTGGCGCGGCCATGTTTGCCGTTGGTGACGATGACCAGTCTATATACGCTTTTCGCGGCGCGAATGTGGGCAATATGTCCGACTTCGAACGTGACTATGCGCACAACAACATCATCCGCCTGGAACAGAACTATCGCTCCTATGGGCATATCCTGGACTCGGCCAATGCCTTGATCGAGCATAACTCGGCGCGTCTAGGTAAAAATTTGTGGACCGCTCAGGGCGAAGGCGAACCCGTCCGCGTTGTAGAGCTTCCTTCTGACTTGTTGGAAGCTCAGTGGATAGTTGACGAGATCAAAGCCTTGATCAATGACGGCCGTTTGCGTAGCGAGATTGCAATTTTGTATCGCAGCAACGCTCAGTCCCGGGTAATAGAGCATGCCTTGTTTTCTTCGGCCATCCCTTACAAGGTATATGGCGGCTTGCGCTTTTTCGAGCGCCAGGAAGTTAAGCACGCGCTGGCCTATTTACGCTTGATGGACAACCCTCATGACGATACCGCCTGGCTAAGGGTGGTTAATTTCCCTACCCGTGGCATAGGGGCGCGCACCTTGGAACAGCTGGGTGATTTGGCACGCCAGAACAACACCAGCTTATTTCGCGCTGTGCCATATATGGCAGGCAAGGGCGGCACCAATTTGGCACGCTTTGCCCAGATGATAGAGCAGATGGCCCACGAGGCGCAGGTATTGTCCTTGCCTGAACTTATTGAGCATGTGGTGCAGCATAGTGGCCTGGCGGAACATTATCAGAACGATAGGGAAGGCGCTGATCGCCTGGAAAACCTGCAGGAATTGGTCAACGCTGCGGCGGTCTTCGTCATCGAAGAAGACGCCACCGAATTGGCAGCTGGTCGTTTGGATGATGGCGCGGATGCGGCTATGTCGCCGTTGGCGGCTTTCCTGACTCATGCCTCACTTGAAGCGGGTGATAACCAGGCTCAGGCCGGGCAGGATGCGGTTCAACTGATGACAGTACACGCTGCCAAAGGGCTGGAATTTGATTCTGTCTTTATTACCGGCGTCGAAGAGGGTTTGTTTCCGCATGAAAACAGTCTGTTGGAAGCATCAGGCGTAGAAGAAGAGCGCCGTTTGATGTACGTGGCCATTACCCGTGCTCGTGAACGTCTGTATCTGACATTGGCTCAAAGCCGTATGCTACATGGCCAAACACGTTATGCGATGCGCTCACGCTTCCTGGACGAAATCCCTGACCAACACCTGAAGTGGCTGTCACCTCGTGAACGTGTGCAGCCCGCTCAGGAACCCAGTTGGGGCGGAGCGTTCCGGCGTGGTGGGAACTCCTATCGTAGCCAGGGCAGCAGCATGGCGCCCTTGGCACCACGTGGAACCACGTCCGTGGTTGTGGTGGGTGATAAAAGTTTCCGTATAGGGCAAGGCGTTTGCCATGCAAAGTTCGGTGAAGGCACCATTACCGGCCTTTCTGGCACGGGTCAGGATGCTCAGGCGCAAATCCAGTTCCGCGAAGTGGGCAGTAAGACGCTGGCGCTGGGTATCGCGAAATTGGATATAGTGGCGGGTTAGGATTTATAAAGTCTATGCTGGTGCCATAGAGTGCTTATACACACAGACGGAGATTTTCCATGCCTGAAACAACAGCGGCGCCATTGGTTCTAGTTGAACGCCAGGGCAGTATTGCCCACATTATTATGAATAGGCCAGCATCACGCAATAGCGCCGATCTGCCCATGGCCCAGGCCTTACGTGATGCCGTGACTGAGGTCTGTTACGACCCGGCTGTGCATGTGGTGGTGCTACGCAGCAGCAGCGCCCATTTTATGGCGGGTGGGGATGTACGCCGCTTTGGCGTCTTGCTGGAAGGCGCTGATCGTGGTCAGGGCGAATTGGAGGCCATCATCACTGCGGTGAATCAGATCACCTTAGGGCTGACCCGTTCGCCTTGCATGGTTATAGGTTTACTTAGCGGTTCGGTGGCTGGGGTAGGCTGTTCGCTTGCTATGGCCTGCGATATTGTGATTGCTGCAGATGACACCCGTTTCGTGATGGCTTATAACGGGTTGGGCGCTACACCTGATGGCGGTGCAACCTGGCTCTTGCCTCGTTTAGTCGGTTTGCAGCGAGCCTTGGCTATTGCCTTGCTTAATCAATCTCTGGATGCCAGCCAAGCGCATGCTGCCGGTCTGGTCACCCAGGTAGTCCCGTTATCTGAACTAGATGCTTGTGGTGATGATATGGCGCGTCGCCTGGCTGCAGGGCCGGTGCAGGCTCAAGCGCGTACCAAGGCTTTGCTACGCGGGGCGTTGGATAGCGATTTGGAAACTGCCTTGGGCCAGGAAAAGGCAGCGTTTCTGGCGCAGGCCACTACCCCTGACTTTACGGAAGGGGTGCAGGCTTTTGTGCAGCGCCGTGTGCCGCAGTTTGGTGACCGGCCTTAACTGGCCAGTACCGTTTCCAGTTCTTCGTGCAATGTCAGCCATTGCATTTCAAATTCACCATGTTTCTTGGTCAGCTCGCCATGCTCGGCTAGCAGCTTGACCCGTTCTACACGGCGGTCTTCAGCATAGAAGTCTGGGTCGGCCATCAGGGCGTCCAGTGCCGACAGACGCTGGTCGGCTTTTTCCATTTCGGCTTCCACCTTTTTGATCTTGCTGTCCAGCGGCTTGCGCAGCACAGCCAGGCGCTGGCGCTCCTCGGCCTCCTGGCGGCGTTGTGCCTTGCGGTCTATGACTGTGCCGTCGCCATCGCTAGCTGCGCTGTCATTGCGAGCCTGGGTGCGCAGGTTGGCGCTGCGATTGTTCAGCCATTCGCGGTAGTCCTCCAGATCGCCATCAAATTCGGTGACTTGGCCATCGGCCACTATCCAGAAGCTGTCTACCGTGGTGCGCAATAAATGCCTGTCGTGCGACACCAGCAACACACTACCGGAAAATTCAGCCAAGGCGGTGGCCAGGGCTTCACGCGTGTCTACATCAAGGTGGTTGCTGGGTTCGTCCAACAGCAGCAGGTTGGGCTTTTGCCAAACGATAAGCGACAGCGCTAAACGGGCTTTTTCGCCACCTGACATGGGCGCAACCAAGCTGTTGACGGTGTCGCCACTAAAGCCAAAGCCCCCAAGATAACTGCGCAGTTCCTGCTCGCGCGCCTGCGGAGCAATTCTGACCAGGTGCTGTAAAGGGGTGGATTCCAGATCCAGCATATCAAGCTGATGCTGGGCAAAGTAACCAATTTCCAGACCTTTGGATGCGCGTCGTTCACCCGCCAATACAGGCAATTGATCAGCCAGGGTTTTAATCAGGGTACTTTTACCCGCGCCATTCACGCCCAACACGCCAATACGGCTGCCGCCACGCACCAGTAACTGCACGTCCTGCAATATCAGGCGTGGGTCGGTAATCCCGTCGCTATAGCCGGTGGACACATGATCTAAAACCAGTAGCGGATCTGGCATGCTGGCGGGCGAGGGGATACGTATATCTATGCCGGACTCGGCTTGCAAGGGCGCCAGCTTTTCCATGCGGGCTAGCGCTTTAACGCGGCTTTGGGCTTGCTTAGCTTTGGTGGCCTTGGCTTTAAAGCGATCAATAAAACCTTGTAGACGTTCTGTTTCTTTGGACTGTTTATCGTGGGCTAAACGCGTCTGGCGCAGGCGTTCGGCGCGCTGCTCCAGAAAGTCTTCGTAGCCGCCACGGTAGCGTATCAGCTTGCCGTGGTCGAAGTGCAATATGGTTTTGGCGACCGCATCCAGAAACTCAGTATCGTGTGATATCAGTAGTACTGTGCCTTCATAGGCGCCCAGCCAGCGCTCTAGCCACAGCATGGCATCCAAGTCCAGGTGGTTGGTGGGCTCATCCAGCAACAACAGTTCAGAGGGCGCCATCAGTGCCCTGGCTAGCGCCAGTCGCATCTGCCAGCCCCCGGAAAAGCTATTCACGGGTTGCATCCACTGTTGGGGGGTAAAACCAAGGCCAGCCAGTAATTGTTCTGCGCGCGAGGGGGCGCTCCAAGCGTCCGCCTCGACCAGTGCTGATTCGAGTTCGGCTATCCTATGACCATCGCTATCTGGGGTTTGGAGGCGCTCGGTCTGCAACTGGCGTAAATGGCTGTCACCATCAATAACGAATTCCCGCGCTGGGTTGCTGTTGTCGCTGATTTCTTGCTCGACACTGGCGATGCGCCAGCCCCCAGGCATAAACAGTGAGCCGGCATCTGCATCCAGTCGGCCCTGTAACAGGGCAAATAGCGTGGACTTGCCCGCGCCATTTTTACCGACTATGCCTACGCGTTCACCGGGATTAACCACAAAATCGGTATCGTCCAGCAGCACTTTAGGGCCGCGGCGTAAAGTAAGACCAGTAGCGCGTATCACGAGGCCAGTTGTTCCCGCGTCAGCATCAAGATTTGATCTTCAGTGTTTTCTGTACTTAGCCATACAGGTTCAAGATCAGGGAAGGCGGCAATAAAATGATCGTATTCGTGACCAATTTCCAGCACCAGCAAACCGTTGGGCGCCATGAAGTCAGGCGCGGCCTGCAGCAGTTGGCGTATCAGATCCATGCCATCGTCGCCGCCCGCCAGCGCTAGCGAAGGCTCGTGCAGGTATTCGGGTGGCAAAGACTGCATGGAGTTGCTATTAACGTAAGGCGGGTTGCAGATAATCAGGTTGTATTCGCAAGGCGGCAATTGCTTGAGTAAATCACTGCGGTACGGTGTGACACGGCCATCCAGCAAGTAGGCGTCTATATTCAGCTTGGCTACTTCCAGCGCGTCTTCGGAAATATCGACTGCATCGACCTGGGCGTTAGGAAAGGCCAGGGCCGCCAGTATGGCCAAGCATCCCGAACCCGTGCACAAGTCCAGCACGTTTTCCACGTCCTCGGGCTCACTGACCCAGGGGCTTAAGCCATGCGCCAACAGTTCTGAAATGGGTGAACGCGGCACAATAACCCGCGAATCCACGATAAAACGCTGGCCTTGCAGCCAGGCTTCACCGGTCAGGTAAGCCGCTGGTGCACGTTCTTGCTGACGGCGCGCCACCAGTTGCAGAAAGCGCTGGGCTTCTTCAGGCAGCACACGAGCATCCAGGAAGGGCTCTAGCGTGTCCAGAGGCAGGTTTAAGGTGTGCAGCAACAGATACACAGCCTCGTCCCAGGCGTTATCGCTACCGTGGCCAAAGGCTAGTTTGGACGCGTTGAACTGGCTTACCGCGTAACGCAAAAGATCGCGCAGGGTAAATAGATGGAGATGGGCTGTTTCGTGCATGCTGACTGAGAAATATTTTCGGACTTTATTGTAGCTGATCCATGTTTTTGGATGGTTCTTGGCTATTGGTTCACGGTTTTCGGTTCTTATGGGCAGGCGGTGTTAACCGCTATTTTGTTTCTTAAGGGGCATCGGCCGTCAACCGTCATGCTCACTCTGTGCCCCCGCTGCGCGAAAGGCACTCCCGCGAGCACAACGTTTGCCTGCCTGGTGGGCTGCAAGAAGACTTCACTGGCGATGCTTCATGGTTAATTCATCGGTTGTTAGCAACCCATTCTGAACTCGCGCCTAGCCCGTAGTGATGGGTCCTTACGTCAGTGGCTTCGCGTAGCGGGCCGCCGAGTAAGGAGCCCACCGCGAAAGGGCGGACGTACCTACAAGAGCAGCAACCTAACGCTCAAGGACGGACCAGCCAGTAAAGAGGGCAACAGCCCGGCATCTAAGGGCTCGGCTCTAAAGGGAAGATTATTTGATTTGCAAGCCACGAATGGGCTTGTGGGGTAAAGCGCCTGTTTAGTACGCAGCATTCCAGCCTTGGCTGGATACCGGCCATCAGGGGCAGCAGCAGGGCCTAAGCCCGACTACTTAACCATTGATGACAAGACATCAATGGGCTGTCTTTTTGGTGCGAACGGAGAGACTCGAACTCTCACACCTCTCGGCGCCAGAACCTAAATCTGGTGCGTCTACCAATTCCGCCACGTTCGCTAAAAGACAAGCCAAGCACTATAACATATTTTTAATAAATAGGTGGGTGACCTTCAGGGCGACGTTTAAATCGCCTATGCACCCAGTAGTATTGCTCGGGAATTTTCAGGATTTCGGTTTCCAATAGTTGGTTCATATGCAGCGCGTCTGCATGCAGGTCACCACTGGGATAGTTCTCAAGTGGCTTCAGTATGCTCAGCTTGTAGCCCCGGTAGTTGGGCAGAACCGTGGTCACGAACGGCACGACGCGCGCCCGTCCTAATTGAGCTAGGCGGGAAACCGCCGTCAGTGTGCAAGCTTGTACGCCAAAAAATGGCACAAAAACCGAATCCCGTAAACCAAAGTCCATATCTGCCGCCAGCATTATCGGCTTACCTGATTTGAGCGTTTTCAGTATCTGGCGCGCGCTGCTGTGGCGTGGGATCATTTCAGTGCCAAACCGCGAACGCTGTTTTAGCGCAATGCTATCTGTGGCTACGTCCGACATGGGGCTATACAGGGATGCAACCGGATGTTTTATAGAGTAATACATACAGCCGGCTTCTATAGCGGCAAAGTGAAAGCCCATAAATATAGTGGGTTGATCGTAGTTGTCTTGCAGAGGTATGGCGCTATCTAGCTCTACCAAGGCTGATAGCCGGGCAGCGCTGCCATACCACTGTATGCCACGCTCCAGGTAGCTGCGTATCACGTGCCGAAAGGTGTCACGTCCCATGGCGTCGCGTTCGTCTGGCGGCATATCGGGGAAACACAGGCGTAAATTGGTCAGCAATATTTGTTTGCGACGACTGGGGATGCGATACAGGGCAGCGCCTAGCATAGAGCCTAATCGAGCGACCAGGCCATAGGGTAGCCAGGACAGTGCGCGCAATAGGCCAGCGATTAGCGCTTTCTGGATGGTATTGTTCAAGTTATAGTAATCAGTGCAGGCTGTTGCTAGCCATAAATTATGACGGCGGCCAGTTGGCTGCCAAGTATTTACAGTGTAGCAGCGCGAGTTGGCTGACTCGGGCTATAGTGCAATTCTTGCCATCAAGATCACTTTTCTGAGTTTCCGGTAAAATGTCCCGTTAACTTGTCCAATTACTCATTTAAATAGGTTCCTAATGCAACCCGTGGTTGAAATTGTGTCCGGCCTGGAGCGCCGTGTCGATCTGGTAGTTTCGGTCGCCGATATTGAAAAAGAAGTCCAGGCCCAGCTGAAGCGTGTAGCGCGTACTGCAAAAGTACAGGGCTT
>JAGOAJ010000014.1 GCA_017983955.1 Burkholderiaceae bacterium | reverse complement strand
AGGCGATAACGTGTCCATCAAGGTGTCCTTGATTGCCCCGATCGCCATGGAAGAAGGTCTGCGTTTCGCGATTCGCGAAGGCGGTCGTACCGTAGGTGCCGGTGTCGTTGCGAAAATTATCAAGTAAAATACTTGACCAGGCGGTGGGCGCGTGGCGCCCCGCCTCTTTTGTTCTTTAGGAATTCCCATGAAAAACCAGAAAATCCGCATCCGTCTGAAAGCGTTTGACTACAAGCTTATCGACCAGTCAGCCGCTGAAATTGTAGACACAGCCAAGCGCACGGGCGCGGTAGTGCGTGGTCCAGTACCTCTGCCTACGCGTATTCGTCGTTACGACATTCTGCGTTCGCCGCACGTCAACAAGACATCGCGCGACCAGATGGAAATGCGCACGCACCAGCGTCTGATGGACATCGTGGATCCCACCGACAAAACTGTCGATGCCTTGATGCGCCTGGACCTGCCTGCAGGTGTAGACGTAGAAATCGCGTTGCAGTAATATCATAAAATGGCTTTGCTACCCAGTAGCCAAGCCCAGCAGTACGCAGACTGGCCATGTGTTGATCACATGGCTTTTTTGCATTTTGACATTCCATATCTGGCGGCTGGCTGTTAGCATGGCACGATAGATGGGGAAACTGCCATGAAAAACAAGCTTATAGGCTGCTTGCTGAATATGGCGATCGTGCTGGCGGCACTGCTGCCAGTCGTCGTTCAGGCTCAGCAAGCATCATGTAATAACGGCGCTCCAGTCAAATTGGCTGATCAGAATTGGGAAAGCGCTAGCTTCACCACGCATGTGATCGATCTGTTGCTAAAGCATGCCTATGGTTGCACGACGCAAATCGTGCCTGGGGCCACGGCGGCAATAGAGTCTGCCCTGACGCAGAATGACATCCAGATTATTGCCGAGCTATGGACCGGCCGTTCACCCATTATGGAGCAGGCTGTACAGGCCGGAACGGTCCTGGTGGTGGGTGACACCCTGGCTGGCGGTGCCGAGCAAGGTTGGTATGTGCCAGATTATGTGGTCAATGGTGACCCGACAAGGGGTATTAAAGCGGTCGCGCCCGATTTACGTAGCTGGCAAGACCTGCCCAAGTATCAAGCGCTGTTTAGCGACCCCGAGGACCCTGGAAAAGGTCGTTTCCTTAATTGCCCATCAGGTTGGGTATGCGAGCAAACCAATAGCCGCTTGTTAACACTACACGGCTTGGACAAGTACTACACCAACTTTCGCGCAGGTACGGGTGCGGCGTTGGACTCCGCGATTAGCTCTGCCTACGAGCGGGGCAGGCCGATACTGTTTTACTACTGGCAGCCGGCTGGTTTGATGGCCAAATATAACTTTCATAAAATTGACTTGGGCCCGTTCAAGCCCGAATGTTGGAAAACGATAGTCAGTGGCGAAGGCCAGTTATGTGCTTCCGACTTTCTGGTGGCTCATTTAAGCGTGGGGGTATCGGCGCCGTTTGCCGCAGCTAATCCCCAACTGGTGGCATTTTTTCAACATCTGCAGTTTACGCCGACGCTGTTAAATACGATGATATTGCGCATGGCGCAAGAGCGCTTGTCTGCCGCTGATCTGGCCCAGCAGTTTTTGCGCGAGCAACCGCAGGTCTGGGCAGCCTGGCTGCCCGAGCAGGCGGCCCAACAGGCGCGAGTCAGCCTGGGGCTGGAAGGTCAGGCTGCGGTGACTACACGATCTGCGATTTTTCCTGATTGGTCTGCTGCTACCTATGTGAACCAGAGCCTGGCTGGGTTGGTTAAGTCTTATGGCGACAGCTTTCGTAGCGTCAGCGATGGGTTGTTGACTAAGGTGTTATTGCCTACTGAACGGGGTATGCAGGCCATACCGCCCTGGGGCGTCTTGATCTTAGTGGGCTTGTTGGCCTGGCATGCTACTCGTCGGGTAACCGCAGCCTTGTTATCCGTAGCCGGTTTGTATTTGATAGGCGCAGTGGGGCTGTGGGATAAGCTAATTCAGACGTTTGCCCTGGTTCTTTTGTCCACTGTGTTTTCTGTGCTGATAGGCGTGCCCTTGGGGATAATCGCTGCGCGTAGCCGGTGGGTGCGGCGCGTTATTACGCCCATACTGGATGTCATGCAGACCATGCCTAGTTTTGTTTACCTGATACCCGTGTTGATGCTGTTTGGTTTGGGTAAGGTCCCAGCGTTGTTTGCCACCGTGATTTATGCTGTGCCGCCTTTGATACGCCTGACGGAGTTGGGCCTGCGCCAGGTGGATTTGACCGTTACCGAAGCTGCCCAGTCATTTGGGGTGACGCCTATGCAAATGCTGCTTAGGGTGACCTTGCCCCTGGCCAGACCCAGCATCATGGCGGGGATCAATCAAACCACGATGATGGCCCTGGCCATGGTGGTCGTTGCCTCCATGATAGGTGCGCCCGGCTTGGGCGAAGACGTGCTGGCAGGTATTCAGACCCTGGATGTGGGCCGTGGCTTGCAAGCGGGCATTGCAATTGTGATACTGGCCATTGTGATAGACCGTATTACCCAGGCGTATGGCCAGCCGCGCCGGGTGCGCAATACACCGAATCAAGAGGTCGAGCGATGACGACGACGCCAAAAATCGAAATTCGTGATGTGTACAAAGTGTTTGGCGCCAAGCAGGATTCCGCTTTACAGTTGTTGCGTGACGGCGTGGACAAGGACAGCGTACAAACTCAGACGGGCTGCAATGTGGGTTTGGCCGGCGTCAGCTTAGTCATTCCCGAGGGGCAAGTGACCTGCATCATGGGTCTATCTGGATCTGGCAAGTCCACCCTGATACGCCATTTGAATCGTCTGATCGATCCATCGTCAGGGCAGATACTTATTGATGGGCACAATATCCTGGACATGGATATGCCGCAACTACGGCAGTTGCGACGCTACCAGATCAGTATGGTGTTTCAGGGCTTTGGTCTACTGCCTCATCTGACGGTATTGGATAACGTGGCCTTTGGCCTGCAGGTACGCGGCGAGAGCAAGCAGCAGGCGCGCCAGACGGCAGACAGCTGGCTAGAGCGCGTGGGTTTGCAAGGCTATGGCGACAATTATCCAGACGAGCTGTCTGGCGGTATGCGGCAACGTGTAGGCTTGGCGCGTGCCTTGGCGATAGATGCGCAGGTATTGTTAATGGACGAGGCCTTCTCTGCCCTGGACCCTTTAATACGCTACGAAATGCAGGATCAGTTACTGGAACTGCAGTCGCGCCTGAACAAAACCATAGTGTTTGTGACCCACGATATTGATGAGGCCCTACGCCTGGGCCAGTACATTGTGATCTTGCGCGATGGCAAGCTGGAACAGGCGGGTGCACCGGACGACATACGTCGTCGTCCTGCCAATGATTACGTGGCCAAGTTCATGACCCGGCGTTCAGCGCTTGCAACTTCATCGGATGGCGCTGGGGTCGAATAGGCCAATTCTCCAGCGACATACACTGCCTGGGTGGCCCTATCGTCGCCCATAATCATTTGTACAAACAGGGCTTCTTGCAGATTTTCACAACGCTGCATGCGGAAATCGATTAACGGGGTAGAGCGAAGGTTCAGTACCTGCAAGTCGGCTTCCATGCCAACCGCAATAGAACCTATCTGGTCTTGTAGGTATAGGGTCTCGGCCGCGCCCCGTGTTGCCAGATAAAAGGCCTTGGCCGCTGACAGGGAATAGCCCCCAAAGCGCGCGATCTTGTAGGATGCGCCCATGGTCTGCAGCATGGACAAGGAAGTACCCCCGCCCACATCGGTGGCCAGGCCTACGCGTATGGGTAGCTCGCCATGCTTGGCGCGTTGGAAGTTAAAAAAGCCGCTGCCCAAAAAAGCGTTGGACGTGGGGCAATGGCAAAGGCCAGATCCACTAGCGGCAATATGTTCCCATTCAGGTTCATCCAGATATATGGCGTGGCCAAATAAAGAACGTGGCCCCGTCAGCCCGTAGTGCTGATAGACATCCAGGTAGCCTGCGCGCTCGGGGAACAGTTCTTTGACCCACTCAATTTCTTTACGGTCTTCAGAGACGTGGGTTTGCATCCAGGTGTCGGGGTAGGCCTGCCATAGTGCGCCCGCGGCTTCCAGCTGCGCTTCTGTAGAGGAAGGCGCAAAGCGTGGCGTGATAGCGTACAGATTACGCCCCTGACCATGCCACTTCTTAATCAAGGCTTCTGAATCGTCATAGCCGGATTGTGCAGTGTCGGTTAGTGCGGCAGGCGCGTTCCTGTCCATTAATACCTTACCGGCCACCATACGCATATTGCGTTCCGAGGCCGCCTGAAAGAAAGCGTCGGCGGATTGCGGATGGACCGTGCAATATACCGCTGCTGTGGTTGTTCCTACGCGTAAGCATTCTTGCAGAAATACGTCCGCCACTTTTTTTGCATGCTGGCTGTCTGAAAACTGCTGTTCAGCGATAAAGGTGTACTTATTTAGCCAGTCAATCAGCTGAGTGCCATATGAGCCAATAACCTGGGTTTGTGGATAGTGCACATGGGTATCGATATAACCAGGCAGAATCAGCGCGTCGGGGTAGTGTTCAATGGTGTAGCCTGCGGCCTGGTCCTTTAGCGTGGCGTAATCGTCAAAGGCGGTAATGCGGCCGTTGTCGATCAGTATCAGGGCGTCTGACAGATAGCGCATGGCGGCGGCATCTCCCACCACAAATGGGTCGGCCACAAAGGTCAGGGCGGATCCGCGCAAGGCAGTTTTATTTATAGTGATAGTCATGAAGCAGGCATAGTAAATTTTATAATGAGGCTAGCTTACCGCTGTTCTTGGTTTACGTCCTGCATGACTAGGGCATTCGTGCCAGTATTTCACATAAATAGTACTTGCCCCCATTGATTTTGCTATGTTATAGTGCCAGGCTTAACCAAAAAAGTATTGGTTAATACCAAGTGTGTGCGTCGATGTTGAGCGCACGTAAAATTAGCCCCGACCAATCGCAGTCGGGAATGGAGAAAATGATGTCGAAACCGACACCTGTGCCTGCCGCATACCGGCTGGGGCTCGTGGGGCGTAAGGTTGGCATGACCCGTATATTTACCGATGATGGCGAGTCCATCCCGGTAACTGTTCTGGACGTGTCGAACAATCGCATTACCCAGGTCAAGTCACCAGCAGTCGACGGCTATGCAGCAGTGCAAGTTGCCTACGGTACCCGTCGCGCTACACGCGTGACCAAGCCATTGGCAGGGCACTACGCCCAAGCCGGCGCCGAAGCTGGTAGTATCCTGAAAGAATTCCGCCTTGATCCCGTCAAAGCAGCCGAATATACGGCTGGTTCTGTCGTGACCGTAGAAAGCATATTCGAAGCAGGCCAAAAAGTTGACGTAACCGGTACCACTATTGGTAAGGGTTTCGCCGGCACAATCAAGCGCCACCACTTTGCTGGTCAGCGCGCTTCGCACGGTAACTCGCTCTCGCACCGCGCACCAGGTTCCACGGGTATGGCCCAGGATCCAGGTCGTGTGTTCCCGGGCAAGAAAATGGCTGGTCATTTGGGTGATGTTACCCGTACCGTTCAAAACCTCGACATCGTACGTGTTGACGCCGAACGTGGCTTGTTGTTGGTCAAGGGCGCAGTCCCCGGCCACAAGAATGCCCACATTGTCGTGCGTCCCGCTATTAAGATGTCCGCCAGGAAAGGAGCCTGATCATGGATTTACAGCTCCTGAATGAACAGGGTCAATCTGATTCCACGTTTGCAGCCCCCGACACCATTTTCGGTCGCGACTTCAACGAAGCTCTGGTTCACCAGATCGTTGTCGCTTTCCAGGCCAATGCCCGTAGCGGCAACCGTGCCCAGAAAGACCGCGCCGACGTCAAGCACAGTACGAAAAAGCCATGGCGCCAAAAAGGCACCGGCCGCGCTCGTGCTGGTATGACTTCCTCGCCTATCTGGCGTGGGGGTGGTCGTGCGTTCCCGAACTCGCCTGAAGAAAACTTCAGCCATAAAGTCAACAAGAAAATGTATCGTGCCGGTATCCGCGCGATCCTTTCCCAGTTGGCCCGCGAAGGTCGTGTTGCCGTTGTTGATTCTTTCACCCTTGACACGCCTAAAACGAAAGTTGCCGCGCAAAAGCTGAAAGATATGGGTCTGGAATCGGTGCTTATCATCACCGACGCCGTTGACGAAAACGTCTACCTTGCTACGCGCAACTTGCCACACGTCGCTGTGGTCGAACCGCGCTACGCCGATCCGCTGTCGTTGATCCACTACAAAAAAGTGCTGATCACCAAGTCGGCTATCGCTCAATTCGAGGAGATGTTGGGATGAACGTCGAACGCTTAATGCAAATCATCCTGGCTCCCATCGTGACTGAAAAAGCCACGTTTGTAGCCGAAAAAAATCAGCAAATCGCTTTCCGCGTTGCGCCTGACGCCACCAAGCCTGAAATCAAGGCTGCGGTCGAACTCCTGTTCAAGGTCGAAGTCGAAGACGTGCAAGTTTTGAACCGTAAGGGTAAAGAAAAGCGTTTTGGCCGTTTCATGGGTCGCCGCCGTAACGAGCGTAAGGCATACGTGTCGCTCAAAGACGGTCAAGAACTCGACTTTACAGAGGTGAACTAAATGGCACTCGTAAAAGTCAAGCCGACTTCGGCCGGCCGCCGTGGCATGATCAAGGTGGTAACACCTGGTCTGCACAAGGGTGCGCCGTTCGCAGCTCTGCTCGAAAAGAAAACACGTGGTTCAGGCCGTAACAACAATGGTCACATTACTGTGCGCCATCGTGGTGGTGGTCATAAACAGCACTACCGTTTGGTGGATTTCCGTCGCAACAAAGATGGCATTCCAGCAAAAGTAGAACGCCTGGAATACGACCCTAACCGTACTGCTCACATCGCTTTGTTATGTTATGCAGACGGCGAACGTCGTTACATCATTGCTCCTCGTGGCCTGGAAGTTGGCGCGGTTCTGTTGTCCGGCATGGATGCTCCCATCCGTTCGGGTAACACACTGCCTATACGCAACATTCCTATTGGGTCCACCATACACTGCATCGAAATGTTGCCTGGCAAAGGCGCGCAAATTGCGCGTTCGGCTGGTGCTTCAGCCGTCTTGATGGCTCGTGAAGGTACATACGCTCAGGTGCGCTTGCGCTCTGGCGAAGTCCGTCGCGTGCACATTGACTGCCGTGCAACCATTGGTGAAGTCGGCAACGGCGAACATAGCTTGCGTCAAATCGGCAAAGCCGGTGCCATGCGCTGGCGTGGTGTACGTCCTACGGTCCGTGGCGTTGCCATGAACCCGGTCGATCACCCGCACGGTGGTGGTGAAGGCAAGACAGGCGAAGGTCGCGAACCGGTCAGCCCATGGGGTACACCGGCCAAGGGCTTCCGCACCCGTCGTAACAAGCGCACAGACAATATGATTGTCTCGCGTCGCAAGCGCAAGTAAGGGGCGAAGAACATGTCACGTTCGATTAAGAAAGGCCCATTCGTCGATGCTCACCTGATCAAAAAGGTAGAAGCGTCGGCTGATGGCAAAGATAAACGGCCAATCAAAACCTGGTCGCGCCGTTCCACCATCCTGCCCGAGTTCATCGGGTTGACGATAGCCGTGCATAATGGCCGCCAGCATGTTCCCGTGTACATCAACGAGAACATGGTCGGTCACAAGCTTGGCGAGTTCGCACTGACCCGTACGTTCAAGGGTCACGTGGCGGACAAGAAAGCCAGAAGGTAACAGTCATGGAAACGACAGCTATTATCCGTGGAGTCCATATATCGGCCCAGAAAACACGTCTTGTAGCGGACTTGATCCGTGGCAAGTCGGTTGCTCATGCGCTGAATATTCTGACTTTCACACCCAAAAAGGCCGCGGTCATACTCAAGAAAGCTCTTGAGTCCGCGATTGCCAACGCCGAGCACAACGACGGCGCCGACATCGACGAACTGAAAGTGACTACGATTTATGTAGACAAAGGTCAGTCGATGAAGCGTTTTTCCGCCCGTGCAAAAGGTCGTGGTAACCGTATCGAGAAGCAGACTTGCCACATTGTGGTCAAAGTCGGCGCCTAAGGAGTCACAATGGGACAAAAAATCCACCCAATTGGGTTCCGCCTGGCGGTCACCCGCAACTGGACTTCACGCTGGTACGCCGACGATAAAGCCTTTGGCGGCATGCTGGCCGAAGATATCCGCGTACGCGAATACCTGAAGAAAAAGCTGAAAAGTGCCTCTGTAGGCCGCGTCATCATCGAGCGTCCTGCCAAGAATGCCCGTATTACTATTTACTCGGCTCGCCCGGGTGTGGTGATCGGCAAGCGCGGCGAAGACATCGAAAGCCTGAAAGGCGACCTGCAGCGCTTGATGGGCGTGCCTGTGCACGTCAATATCGAAGAAATTCGCAAGCCTGAAACTGATGCTCAATTGGTTGCCGATTCCATCGCGCAGCAACTTGAAAAACGCATCATGTTCCGTCGCGCCATGAAGCGCGCCATGCAAAATGCTATGCGTCTAGGCGCCCAGGGCATTAAAATCATGAGCGCTGGCCGTCTGAACGGTATCGAAATCGCTCGTACGGAATGGTACCGCGAAGGCCGTGTGCCTCTACACACGTTGCGTGCCAATATTGATTATGGCACCGCCGAAGCGCATACCACCTACGGTATTATCGGTATCAAGGTCTGGGTCTACAAGGGCGACATGTTGCCTAACGGCGAAATGCCCCCTGAAACCGCCGCTCCCCGCGACGATGAACGCCGTCCGCGTCGTGCGCCCCGTGGCGACCGTCCTGACAGCCGCCGTCCCGCAGCCGGACGTGGCCGTGGTCCCGGCGGTCCTCGCAAATCAGACGCTGCACCGGCGCCTGAAGGAGAATAACTATGCTGCAACCGTCACGCAGAAAATACCGCAAAGAGCACAAAGGCCGTAACACCGGTCTGGCTACTCGCGGTGCACAGGTGTCGTTCGGCGAATTCGGTTTGAAGGCCACGGGTCGTGGTCGTCTAACCGCACGTCAGATCGAAGCTGCCCGTCGTGCGATTAACCGCCACATTAAACGTGGTGGTCGTATCTGGATCCGTATCTTCCCCGATAAACCCATTTCGCAGAAACCTGCTGAAGTCCGTATGGGTAAGGGCAAGGGCGCGGTCGAGTTCTACGTCGCCGAAATTCAACCCGGCAAGGTGCTATACGAAATGGAAGGTGTAAGCGAAGAGCTTGCCCGTGAAGCGTTCCGCCTGGCCGCCGCCAAGTTGCCAATTTCCACGACATTCGTGTCGCGTCACATTGGTGCTTAAGGGGATCATTATGAAAGCCAGCGAACTCCGTTCCAAAGACGCCACCGAGCTCCAAACCGAGCTCGAGAGCCTGCTGAAAGCACAATTTAACCTGCGCATGCAGCGTGCTACTCAGCAGCTTTCCAATACCAGCCAAATTGGTAAGACACGTCGCAGCATTGCTCGTGTGCGCACCATCATGGCTGAGAACGCAGGAAAGTAACATGAGCGATACTCAGATAATCGAAGAAGCACCAAAGCGCCAACGGACCTTGACTGGTCTAGTGGTCAGCAACAAGATGGACAAGACTGTCGTTGTGCTCGTTGAGCGCCGCGTCAAGCACCCTGTCTTGGGTAAAATCATCAAGCGTTCAAATCGCTACAAAGCGCATGATGAAACTAACCAGTACAACGAAGGCGACACGGTAGAAATTGCCGAAGGTCGTCCTATCAGCCGCGACAAGTCGTGGACTGTTGTACGTTTGCTGGAAGCTGCACGCGCTGTCTAATGTTGCATAATCTGTCATTGTCCTGGTGGCGTGGCAGTTTGCGCAACAGCAGATAGAAAAAGGCCCCGAATGTCGGGGCCTTTTTTGTGGGCGTAAGTTTTATGCGTTGGTGGTAGGGTGTAACGCTTCGTCCTTAAGTTGGCGGCGTAGAATCTTTCCGACATTGCTGCGCGGCAGGTCTTCGCGGAACTCCACATATTTAGGGGTTTTATAGCCCACCAGCATGCTGTGGCAAAAGGCGATCAAGTCGGCTTCGGTTAATGTCGGGTCTTTACGTATTACGTATAGCTTGACTGTTTCGCCCGAGTGTTGATCGGGTACGCCTATAGCAGCTACCTCGCGTACGCCGGGGTGTTGCATCGCAACGGCTTCGACCTCGTTGGGGTAGACATTGAAGCCTGACACCAATATCATGTCTTTTTTTCTATCCTGTAGAAAAATATAGCCTAGCTTGTTGACGTAGCCTATGTCACCTGTGCGTAGAAAACCATCAGCATCAAAGACCTTGGCGTCTTCATCAGGGCGTTTCCAGTAGCCTGGCATCACCTGGGGGCCACGTACGCAGATTTCTCCGCTTTCACCCTGGGGTAGGTCTTCGGGGCCACAGTTGCGTATGCTGATTTCGGTGGAAGGGATGGGCAGCCCTATGGAGCCGGTGAAGGTAGTGTCATCCAGTGGGTTGATTGTCACAGCAGGGGATGTCTCGGTCAGTCCGTAAGCCTGGGCTATGGGGATGCCGGTGACCTTCAGCCAGTGCTTAGCGACCACTTCCTGTACTGCCATACCGCCGCCCAGAGCCACGCGCAGTTTGGAAAAATCCAAGCTGGCAAAGTCTGGGCTATTCAGCAATAAATTAAATAAAGTATTTACTCCGGTAATGGTAGTAAATGGGGTCCTGCGCAGATCCTTCATAAATGCGGGCACGTCACGCGGGTTAATAATCAGCAAATTGGACGCACCTAGTTTAATAAATGTCAGGCAGTTGGCTGTCAGGGCGAAGATATGATAAAGCGGCAGGGCGGTAACCACGCACTCCTCGCCGTCTTTCAGGTAGGGCCTGACCCAGGCATAGGCTTGGCAGACGTTAGACACCATGTTGCCGTGGGTCAGCATGACGCCCTTGGCGACGCCGGTAGTGCCTCCGGTGTATTGCAGGAAGGCCAGGTCGGCATGTGTCAGGTTGGGGCGCTGGTAATGGGCATGCTTACCTGTAGCCAACGCCTGTTTCAAGGAATAGGGTTGTGGCAGGTTCCAGGGTGGCACCATTTTTTTGATGTGTTTTACAGCCAGGTTGACTAGCCATCCCTTAACGCTGCCAAGCATATCGCCGACACCAGTGACGACGATATTTTTTATGATGGTGCTCGACAAGGCCGTTTGCAGGGTATGCGCGAAATTTTCCGCGATGATAATGGTTTCGGCCTGGGAATCAGCAAGCTGATGGATCAGCTCAGTGGGGGTATATAAAGGGTTGACGTTCACTGCGATGGCGCCTGCTCGTAGCGTACCAAACAGGCATATTGGGTATTGCAGCATATTAGGCATCATCAGCGCGACACGGTCCCCCGGTTTAATGCCTATGGACTGCAGCCAGGCGGCAAAATTCCGCGACTGCTGATCTAGCTGTGCGTAGCTTAACGTGACACCCATGCTGATATACGCCGTATGGTTGGCGTACTTGGTGCAGCTAGCTTCGAATAGATCAATTAGCGAGTCGTAGGCATTGGCATCGTCAGTGATGTCGGCAGGTACGCCAGGGGGATAGTGCTCAAGCCAAATGGGTTTCATGATTTACCTATTTTTATAAGTGGCACCCTATAGGCTATTGTTCATCATAGCGTCGGGCTGCGCAAGGGATGCTGCCGTGCTTATTTGACGCTGGTGGTATAGCGGACCGCCGGTGTAGGGGGCGTAGCCAGTGCCAAAAATTATCCCTGCGTCGGCAAGGTCTGCATCGACCACTACGCCATTGTCTACCTGAGTTTGGGCCATGGCGATCAAAGGGCGAATCAGTCGTTCGGCTAACGCGGCAGGAATGTGGCCCACCTTCTGTCGTACAGGGCGTTGGTCTTTCCAGTGATAAAACCCGTGACTGGTTTTCTTACCCAGGTGATGACGCGCCAGTCTGGATTCCAGGCAGTGAGGCATAGCAGCGCCGCTTAACAGCTGCGCGCCTGCATCCCGGACTATATCCAGTCCCACTGTGTCTATGAGTTCTATGGGGCCCATAGGCATCCCGAAGGCCAGCATGGCAGCGTCTATGGTTTCAAACTGCATGCCTTCGTCCACGCAGCGCATGGCTTCCAGCATATAAGGAGCTAGTACGGCATTGACCAGAAAGCCTGGTGTACTTAATACGGGAAGTGCCAGCTTGCCGATTTGGCCCACAAAGGCGCAGGCCGCTTGCCGGGCTTGTGGGCAGGTGTCCTGCGTATGCACTACTTCCACCAGTGGCATTTTGGCGACGGGATTAAAAAAATGTATGCCTACAAAGCGTTGTGGTGCGTTAAGTCCAGTGCGTAGTTCTTCCAGTGACAGGCTGGATGTATTGGTGGCAAGCAGCGCGCCAGGTTTCATGTGCGGTTGGATTTGGGCATACAGCGTGCGTTTAAGGTCCGCATTTTCCGTAATCGCTTCGATAATGATATCGGCACGGCGTATGCCATGACCATGAGGGTCGGGTATCAACCTGTCAGCAGCGGCGCGGGCTAGTCTGGGGTTTTGATTGCGGCGCTTGAACAGTTGCTGGGCTTTGCCCTGGGCATGGGCGATTAGGGTGCGGTCACGGTCTTGCAGGGTGACAGTTAGGCCTTGTAGGACGCACCAGGCGGCGATATCGCCGCCCATGATGCCAGCACCTATAACATGCACATGTTGGACTGGTGGGGTAGGGTTATCTGCCTTACCTAGCGCTTTTAGGCGTTCTTGCAGACGAAATACCCGTAGTAGATTGCGCGCGGTTTCTGAACGTATGATCTGGTCTACCAGTTCGGGGGTTTGCATGGCATTGCCATCGTGCTGCGACCAGATATCCAGGATGGCACGTGGGGCAGGGTAATGTTGTTGTGGGTCGCGCTGGTCCAGCTTCTTTGCGGCCAGTCGTGCACTAAGGCCGCGTAGCAGGCGTAAATTCAGCAAGCCTGGCAAGCCGCTGGCTGTGCGCGTCGGTTTGCCACTGATAACCAGGTTCTGGGCAGCCTGATCTAGCAGACGCAGTGGTACGCATCCATCGGCCAGTCCTAGCTTGGCGGCCCGGCGTGCGTTCATGGCACGCCCAGTTAGCAACATATCCAGTGCGGCCGGGGCTCCTATTAGGCGCGGCAACCTGTGCATGCCACCCCAGCCGGGAAAAATACCCAGCTTGACTTCGGGCAAGGCCAGCGATGTTCCGGTTTGGTCCAGGACCAGCCGATAGCGGCAAGCCAGTGCCAGCTCCAAGCCGCCACCCAGGCAATGCCCGTGTATCAGGGCCAGTGTGGGATAGGGCACTGCTGCTAGACGGTTAAACAGATGCCAGCCGCTGGCTACCAATGCCATGGCTTTTTCCGTCGTATCCAAGGCAGCAAATTCGTCGATATCGGCACCGGCAATAAACCCCGTTGTTTTTGCAGACCGTATGATCAAGCCAGTTGGCCTGGCATGGTCAAAATAGTCCAGTGCCTGGCCCAGTTCCTGCCTGACGTCAGTGGAAAGCCGGTTGATGGGACTGGCTACGCAGTCCAAGGTCAGCCAAGCAATGCGTTTGTCGTCCAGATGGCAACGGAAATTGATCAAACCCAAGGGATCATAAGCCGTGTTCATGGGGTTACCTTTTGATCGCAGGTTTCAATCAGCATAGCGCCGCCCTGGCCACCGCCTATGCATAGAGTAGCTATGCCGCGTTTCATGTTCCGGGCATGCAAGGCCTGCAATAGATGCAACACTAGGCGTGCGCCCGATGCGCCTACAGGATGGCCCAGTGCGATGGCGCCGCCATCGACGTTCAGGCGTGTACTGTCCAATGCCCCCAGCGCGCTGTAGCCTAGATTTTCCCGACACCAGGTTTCATCGTTCCAGGCAGCTACGCAGCCTAGTACCTGGGCGGCAAAGGCTTCATTAATTTCCCATAAATCCAGGTCGTTGATACCCAACTGGTGACGCTGCAATATGGGGGTGGCGGCAAACACGGGACCCAGGCCCATCATGGCGGGATCCAGCGCTGACCATTGGACATCGGTGATGCGGCCCAGCGGCTGTAGCTGCCAGCGATCCACTGCCGCTTGCGACGCTAATAGCAGCAAGGCTGCCCCGTCTGTGATTTGTGAGCTATTGCCCGCTGTGACATTGCCCCAAGGTGGGTCGAATACTGGTTTTAATTTGCCCAGTCTAGCCAGCGTGGAGTCTTCTCGGACGCCGTCGTCTTCAGGGTAAAGATGGCCTGCCGCGTCCGCGAGCGGTGTGATTTCAGCAAAGGCATTTGCCTTGCGCGCCGCTAATGCGCGTAGATGGCTTTGTGCGGCGTAGTTGTCCATGTCGCTGCGTGTTATGCCAAAACGATGGGCAATATTTTCAGCAGTTTGCCCCATGGACAAGCCAGTCACCGGATCAGTCAGGCCTCGCAGTAAGCTGATGACGGGCTTTAGATGGGCGGGGCGCAGCATTTTCAGGGTGGACAGTTTCTGAGTCAGACTGCGACTGTTACGCCAGGCCGCCAGCCAGTGAACCAAGGGGGTGCTAAATAAAAGAGGGGTCCGTGACAGCGCGTCTACGCCGCCAGCAAGAACCAGGTCCGACCGGCCTGCTTGTATAGACATCAGGCCAGAATCCAGGGCTTGCATACCCGAGGCGCAATTACGCATCACAGTCCACCCCGGCACCTTGTGGCCACAGCCTAGTCGCAGGGCGATGACTCGGCCTATATTGGTTTCATCCGGCGATGGTGCGGCGCAGCCTACAATGACCTCGTCCAGATCAGAGGGCTTGAATGGCTGGCGTAGCAGCAGTTCTTGCCCTGTTTGCACGGCCATATCAGCGGCGGAAAATGGTCCGGGGGCGCTACCGGCTTTTAGAAAAGGGCTGCGCGCGCCATCGATGATGTATACCGGTTGGACGCTCATGTCTGTCCTTATGCAAGACCAGGCGTAGCCGCGTCATCGCTGCTTGGCGGCGTTGCTGTGGCACTGGCGGCTTCGTGGTGTAAATCAAAGGGGAAGTTGTCCACCGCGATGACCCTGTCACGCAATACATTGCGCCTGGCGACGATGGCGTATTCATCATCCGTAATACCGCCTGCGGCATGCACTGCCTGAGCGATGTCGCGTACATTAGCCGTGGGGTTGTTGGCCAAAGAACCCGCTTTTTCAAACTGACGCATCTTGCGTTCTATGGGTTCGGCGGCCAGGGTGGCCAGCATGGCTGCTTCTATCATGCCCACCGGGTCGTATTCATCATCTGGGGCGTAGCAGCCCGCAGTCAGACGGTTCCGGGTTTCGCTAGGGGTGATTAGTAAACGGGCGACTTGGTGGTTTAGCCGGTCAGATGGTGGTGCAAATGGGCGCCCCAGTGGAAAGGTCAGGAAGCCCAGTTTCCAGGCAATAATGCGGTTGGGGAAGTTGGCCAGCACGCCGTCGTAAGCGGTTTGTAGTTTATAGAAAGCGTCTTGTATGGCCCAGTGCGCAAGCGGCGCGTCGTCGCTTTGTCGACCTTCGTCTTCGTAGCGTTTTAAGGTGGCCGAGATCAAATACATTTGCGACAGCACATCGCCCAGACGAGCAGAAAGACTTTCGCGCATTTTCAGGCAACCCCCCAATACCAGCATGGAGGCATCCGCTTGCATGGCAAACGCTGCAGAAAAGCGGCTAAGTTGGCGATAATACGTCGCCATATCAGGTGCTACACGGGTATCCAGCCTGACCATGCGCGCTCCGGTCAGGCCGTGGCCTAGGGCCCGCAGGGCATTGCCCAGGGTGTATCGTATGTGGCCAAATAAGGCGCGGTCGAAGTCTTCCAGGCCGCGCTGGGCGTCGGGTTGAGCAACTGCCTGCATTTCTGCCAGCACATAAGGGTGGCAGCGTATCGCGCCCTGGCCAAAAATAATCAGGCTGCGGGTCAGAATGTTGGCGCCCTCTACGGTGATGCCTACGGGGATTTGCTGATAGGCACGACCCAGGAAATTGTTGGGACCCAGGCATATTCCTTTGCCGCCTATGATGTCCATGCCATCGTTGACTACGCTACGGCCGCGTTCCGTCAGGTGGTACTTCATGATGGCGGATATTACCGAGGGCTGCTGCCCCAGATCAACGGCCCCCGCAGTCATGTGCCTGGCGGCGTCCATCAGGTAGGTGTTACCGCCTATCCTGGCTAAGGCTTCTTCTATCCCTTCGAATTTTCCAATGGGCAGACGAAACTGGCTACGTACCCGGCAATATGCGCCTACGGCCAGTGTGGTCAGTTTGGCCATGCCTGAAAAGGAGGAGGGTAAGGAAATTGCCCGCCCCGCCGCCAGGCATTCCATCAACATGCGCCAGCCTTGGCCTGCCATGGCGGGCCCACCGATGATGAAGCTTAACGGCATAAACACATCAACGCCGCGGGTGGGGCCGTTCATGAACATGGCGTCCAGCGGAAAATGGCGGCGGCCTGTTTCCACGCCCGGGTGGTTGGCCGGAACCAATGCGCAGGTAATGCCCAGGTCCTGGTCACCGCCTAATAGGCCGTCAGGGTCGTATAGCCGAAAGGCCAAGCCCAACAAGGTGCAGACTGGAGCCAGAGTAATGTAGCGCTTGTCCCAGGTGACGCGCATACCCAGCACTTCCTGGCCTTCCCACGACCCCATACACACTATGCCGTGGTCTGGGATGGCTGCGGCATCCGATCCTGCCCACGGGCTGGTTAGTGCGAAGGCCGGAATTTCCTGACCGTTGGCCAGGCGTGGCAAATAATGGTTTTTTTGTTCTTCGGTACCGTAATGTAATAAGAGCTCGGCAGGCCCCAAGGAATTGGGCACCATCACCGTGACTGACAGGGCCGAGTTACGGGTAGACAGTTTGGTCACTACTTCTGAATGGGCCAGGGCCGAGAACCCGCGCCCGCCATATTCTTTGGGAATAATCAGGCTAAGGAAACGGTGTTCCTTGATGTAGTCCCATACTGCTGGAGGCAGGTCATGGCTATGACGAGTCATGTCCCAGTCATCCACCATGCCGCAGACGGTAGTGACTTCGTGATCTAAAAAATCCTGTTCCTCTGGGGTCAGGGTAGGCTTGGGTATGGCATGTAGTGCTGCCCAGCTGGGTCGACCTTGAAATAAGGCGCTTTCCCACCAGACCGTGCCGGCTTCCAGGGCGTCTTGTTCCGTGCGGGACATTTCCGGCACAATTTTTCGGTACAACCTAAACACACGACGGCTGATCAGGGCATAGCGCCACGATGGCCGCTTTAGCACCAGGACACTAGCGATTATCAGTACTGCCAGCAGTAACAGGAAAAAAACCATAACAGACTCCTGGTGAATGCGGTCAGGAGCCGCTAGTCTAAGGCACTGCCTCAGCAGGCCTTAGACTAGCGGGTACATCAGATATGCGTAACGAACTTGGTCACTAAATAGCCATCGAACGTTTCGCTACCGCCTTCGCTGCCTATACCGCTGTCTTTCATACCGCCAAATGGCGTTTCGGGCAGGGCGCTTCCAAAGTGATTGATGTTGACCATGCCAGCTTCCAACGCATTGGACACCTTGGTGGCGGTTTGCAGCGAATTGGTAAATACGTAGGAGGACAGACCAAAGGGCAGGGAGTTCGCCCGTTTGATGACATCATCGGTGTCCGAGAAACGCACTATGGGGGCAATGGGGCCGAAGGGTTCTTCGGTCATCAGCATGGCGTGCTCTGGCAGGTCGGTAATCACGGTAGGTGAAAAGAAATGACCAGTACGATTCATGGGCTCGCCACCCAGCTGGACTTTACCGCCAAGTTTCAAGGCGTCATCTATAAAGGTATTCATGGTGGCGACCCGGCGTTCGTGTGCCAGCGGACCCATTTGGGTATCGGGGTCCAGGCCATCGCCTACCTTGACGGTTTTCAGCGTATTGATGAAGCCTTCCAGGAACTGGTCGTAGACCTTGTTATGCACGTAAAAGCGAGTGGGTGAAACACACACCTGCCCAGCGTTGCGTATTTTGAAACGGGCCAGCTGTTTGGCGGCGCGGTCGACATCGGCGTCGTCAAACACCAGCACCGGCGAATGCCCGCCCAATTCCATGCTGACTGGTTTCATGTGGGCGCCAGCCAATGAGGCCAGGTGCTTGCCTACAGGTACAGAGCCGGTAAACGAGACCTTGCGCACTATGGGCGAGCGTATCAAGTAGTCAGATATTTCAGCAGGTACGCCCCAGACTATGTTTAGTACGCCAGGAGGCAGGCCGGCATCGTGGAAGATACGCGCTATCGCCATGACGGCGCTGGGTGCATCTTCGGGGCCTTTCAGGATGATGGTGCAACCTGCACCTATGGCGGCACTGATTTTGCGTATTGCCTGGTTGTAAGGGAAGTTCCAGGGTGTGAACGCGGCGCATACGCCTATGGGTTCACGCAAAACCATTTGGCGTACTGCCGGATCGCGCGGGGTAATGACGCGGCCATAAATGCGGCGGCATTCTTCGGCATGCCAGTCGGTGTGGTCGGCGCAACCCGTAACCTCGCCCACGGCTTCAGCCAGTGGCTTACCTTGATCCAGCGTCATGTTACGGCCAATCTCCTGGGCGCGATCACGCGATAACTGACCGGCCTTGCGCAGTATTTGGGACCGCAGCATGGGCGAACTGTGACGCCAGGTTTCAAAGGCACGGGCGGCAGCGGCCAAGGCGCGATCCAAGTCAGTAACGCTGGCGTGCGGCAAATGGCCTAGCACATCCAGGGTGGAGGGATTGGTGACTTCCTGGCTATTACGGCCTTCGCCAGCCAGAAATTCGCCATCAATATACAGAGCTAAGTTTTCATACATAGGGGCTATCCGACATCAAAAATGGAAATGCTAAGAAGGGGGCGTGTTTAGTTGTTAGCAACAGCATACCGCCATTTTTGGCGAGTGTGAGTATGAAACAACAGTCCAATTGATTGTGAAGAGAAGGTTAAAGATTGCAAAGTCACTACTAGCGTTGGGGTTTTCAACTAGATTTGGGCCATAATCAAAGCAATCTAGTGGAGCGCGTAGATAAATACAGATACAATGTTGTGACTATTTAATGGTCTATGTATCGGGCTTGTTTTAGCAAGGAACTGCTGCCTGCCAGTACTACGCCACTTTTACAGACGCAAGGTTATGCCTCAAGAATATAGGACAGAATCCTATAGCTCCGCCTTGCCTGCATGGATGATCGCCATGACTGTATCTATGTTTGTTCAGAAATTTTGCATTACCTCGGGTTTCACTCCCCTTAGTCATACCTGTACGGGGTGGCGGCATTTACGCGCGTGCGTGCCACGATCATATCGATGGATTGCTACTTAGCTTTACTACCACCATCAACAACAATCGCGTAAATACCATAAATAAAAATTTGAACCTGAATGCGAGCATGGCGTCCGCCGCCTGGACTGTATTGATAGGTTTGCACTCACTAAGGAGATTCTCGTGAGATTATCCAAAATGTTACAAGGCGCCGCATTGGCTGGTGCAGCTTCAGTTACAAGTTTTGCTTGGGCTCAGTCCAGCAACCTGCCTGAAGTCATAGAACGTACAGTTATTTCCAATCCGGAAATACGTGCCCGCTTTCAGGACTTTCAGTCCACGATGGAAGGTCAGAACGTGGCCCGTGGTGCTTTGTTACCCGAAGTCACAGCGCAGGGTTGGGTAGGGCGCGAGTGGCGTGGCAGCACGTCTGAATCCAGCTCTGACCGTTGGGGTCGTAGCGGCTACAGCCTGCAGTTGCGTCAGTTGCTATTCGACGGTTTCTCTACCATCAATAACGTCAAGCAATTGGGCTACGAAAAACTGTCTGGCTACTATGATCTATTGGCTACGGTCGATGGTCTGGCCGCTGAAGCCAGCGATGCCTATCTGGACGTGCAGCGCTATCGCGAAATGGAACGGCTGGCGCGCGACAACTACGGGGTGCATGAGCATACCCTTGGCCAGTTGCGCGAACGTCAGGAGTCCGGTGTGGGCCGTGGTGTTGACCTGGAACAGGCCAATGGCCGTCTGGCGTTGGCGCAAACCAATATGATGACCGAAAGCAACAACCTGAATGACGTCATACAGCGTTATCGCCGTATCGTAGGTGAGTTCCCCACTGATACCTTGCTGGACTCCCCCGATATTACCGGTTACTTGCCCAAGAACCCCACCGATTTCATGCCGTCATTGCGTACCAGCCCCAGCATCCTGTCTAAGCAGGCCTTGGTGCAGGCCGCCGAAGCTGGCACCGCATCCGCTAAGGGACGGCATATGCCTACTCTGGAATTCCGTGCCGCCACTGGCAAGGACAGGGCCCAGCCTGGCACGCCATTTCGCGATGCACAAAGCTCTAACGTCCAGTTGATGCTTTCGTACAACCTGTTCCGTGGTGGTGCCGATCAGGCCCGTGTACGTCAGACTACAGCCCAGACCTACGCTGCTCGTGATGTGCGTGATTACACCTGCCGAAACGTACAACAGGACTTGTCTGTTGCCTGGAACAACATCATGAAGCTGCGCCAGCAAATGCCTTTTTTGCAGGAGCACGAGCAGGCGACATCGAAGGTCAGGTTGGCCTATATGCAGCAGTTCCAAATCGGCGAGCGTTCGCTGCTGGACTTGCTGGATACCGAAAACGAATTGTTTGATTCGCGTCGCGCCTTGGCTAATGCCGTATTCGACCTGAAAAAGGCTGAATATCGTTGGTTAGCGTTGTCCCATCAGGTATTGCCTGCTGTGGCCTTGTCGCAACCCTATAGCGAAGCACCCAAAGAAGCCACTGGCCTGGATTTCCCCGAAGAATCTTTGACGGCTTGCCTGACACCCGCACCAGACACTCGTAATCTGCAGCCCATTGCTATGGAATACCGTGATGGCATGTTGCCACCAGTGATTAAAACACTGGACACCACTAAAAATTAGATAGAAAAACATCACAAGGGATAGCGCTTGGACCAGGAAAAACCACAAGACCCTGCATTGTCGGAATTGGACGCCGGATTTATCCGGGTCCTGGAAGACTTGATAGATGCTTTATTGGCCAATGGCACCCTGAGGCTGACCGATTTGCCGCCTCAGGCCCTGGTCAAGCTTAATCAGCGCAAGCACGCCAGGGCGCGCTTGCGCGATTCCTTGGACTTGATTGATGACGAGGATCACCTGCTCTGATGGATACCTTAGCTGACCGCGACATTCAGGTGCCTGCGCACCTGATCCACGATGACCCCTTGTTGGGCTGTCTGGTGGAGCTTACCCGTATCCACGGCAATCCTTGTTCGGCACAGCAGTTGTCTGGTGGCTTGCCGCTAGTTGATGACAAGCTTACGCTGACCTTGTTGCCACGTGCCGCGGCACGTGCGCATTGCTCGGCACGTTTGCTCAAGCGCACTCTGAATAATTTACCGGCAGCGCTGCTGCCCGCGATTCTTATCCTTAATGGCGGCCGCGCCTGCCTGTTGTTGGAAGTTCGGGCGGATAGTTATGTCGTGCAATACCCGGAAACCGGCAGCGCCGTAGAAGTAGTCGCCAGCGACTTGCAGGCTGAATATGCTGGCATGGCCTACTTCATCAAGCCCTTGTACCGCTTCGAGGCCCGTGCCCGCGATGCCGGCAAGGCACGCAGCAAGCATTGGTTCTGGGCGGTGGTTTTTGAAAACTGGCGCTTGTATCGCGACGCGATTGTAGCGGCCGTGCTAATTAATATTTTTGCGCTAGTCATGCCCCTGTACACCATGAACGTGTACGACAGGGTAGTGCCCAATAATGCGATTGAAACCCTGTGGGTGCTGACAATAGGTATAGCGCTGACCATGGTGTTCAACTTGGTGCTGACCAGCGTACGTTCTTACGTGGTGGATACTGCCAGTAAGAAGGTGGACGTCAAACTGTCAGCCCAAATCATGGAGCGGGTGCTGGATTTACGGATGGAAAGCAAGCCGGTGTCAGTGGGCTCGTTTGCCGCTAACTTGCGTTCGTTTGAATCTGTGCGCGACTTCATTGCTTCGGCCAGCTTGACCACGCTGGTGGATCTGCCCTTTGTCTTCCTGTTTTTAGGGGTCATGGCCTGGATATCACCCTTGATGGTGATTCCGCCAGTGATTGCGATCATTATCGTATTGATCGTGTCTTTTGTGGCTCAGGCCCGTATGGATATGCTGGTCAAGGAATCCTTTCAGGCCAGTGCCCAACGTAATGCCGGTCTGGTCGAATCCCTGGCCGGCTTGGAAACCATCAAAACTTTGAATGCCCAGGGCACCTCGCAGCGCAAATGGGAAAGCTCTACCGAATTCCTGGCACGCGTGGGCGCTCGCATCAAGCTGATTTCGTCAGTGACCGTGGCCTTTGTGCAAACCGCCCAGCAACTGGTCACCATCAGCGTTATCGTTATAGGCACGTTTTTAATTCAGGATGCCGCGCTTTCGCTGGGCGGCATCATTGCATCATCCATGGTGGCCGGACGCTGCCTGGCGCCTCTGGGGCAGGTGGTGGGCCTGATGATGCAATACCAGAATGCGCGTACGTCATTGGGTTCCATAGACAGCTACATGCAAATGCCGGTAGAACGTCCCGTTGAAAAAGTGTTTGTGCCACGTCCCTTCCTGGAAGGCAGCATAGAATTCCGTGATGTCAGTTTTGGCTATCCCGAAGCCAGCCAACCTGCCTTAAACAAACTTAACTTCAGCATCAAAGCGGGTGAGAAAGTTGGCATCATAGGTCGTATAGGTTCGGGGAAAACCACCCTGGAAAAGCTGATACTGGGCCTGTATGCGCCTACCGAAGGGGCCGTCCTGATTGATGGAGTGGATATCAAGCAAATTGATCCGGCCGACCTGCGCCGCGCCGTGGGCTATGTGCCCCAGGACCCCGTCTTGTTTTATGGGTCCTTGAAGCACAACCTGACACTAGGGGCGCCATTTGCCGACGACGCCCAAATGCTGGAAGTAGCCCGTATTGCGGGTCTGGACGACTTTGTCGCTAGTCACCCCGAAGGTTACGACATGATGATAGGCGAGCGCGGTGATTCACTATCCGGTGGCCAACGTCAGTCCGTGGCTGTGGCCCGCGCCCTTATCAATGACCCGCCCATATTGCTGTTGGATGAACCCAGCAGCAATATGGACAACCAAAGCGAAGCCACCCTAAAGCGTCGCCTCAAAGAAGCCTCTGTGGGTAAGACCATGTTGCTGATCACCCACCGCACCGCGTTGCTGGAATTGGTGGACCGTCTGATCGTGATTGATAAAGGCCGCATCATGGCTGACGGACCTAAGGACCAAGTCGTAGAAGCCCTGCGTCAGGGACGCATAGGTCGTTCCAAGGTGGCAGCATAATGTGGCGCGTGTATTTGCCAGGTTTACTGTTGCGGGCTGGTTTTGTGAATAACCAGGCATCCAGCCGGGTCGAAGCGGGCAACAACGACGCCCATATCGCCATGAATCAACAACAGGCCCGTGGTTCGCGTCTGTTGTTATGGGTGTCCTTGTTCGCGATCATTGCGCTGATCGTATGGGCGTCATTAGGCTTCATCGATGAGGTCGTGCGTGGCGAGGGCAAGGTCGTGCCATCGCGTCAAGTGCAAATTATTCAAAGCATGGACGGCGGCGTGGTCGAGGAAATCTTGATCCGGCCTGGCCAACAAGTGGCAATAGGTGAAGTCCTGCTGCGTGTTGACCCCACCCGTTTTACGTCATCGCTGGGCGAAAGCCACGCGGAACTGTTGTCCCTGACCGCTAAGGCGGCTCGTTTGTCGGCACTGGCCAACGGCACGCAATTCGAGGCGCCGGAAGATGTCCTGACAGAGGCTCCACAGATTGTGGAAATGGAAAGACGGGTCTGGGAAACTCGTACCCAGGAATTGAACTCCGCCATCAAACAGGCTCAAGATCAGTTAAAACAGCGCCAGGAAGAATTCCGCGAAACTCAGGCCAATAAAGATCAAGCCGCGTCCAGCTGCGGTTTAACGTCACGTGAACTTCAAGTCACGCGGCCACTGCTGAAAAGCGGTGCGGTATCCGAAGTGGACTTGCTGCGTCTGCAGCGCGATGTGGCCCGCTACTGCGGCGAATCCAAGGCCGCTGGTGCACAACTGGATCGCATACAGGCATCCATACACGAAGCCGAAAGCAAAGTCGAAGAGTCCGAACTAACGATACGCAACCAGGCACGTGTTGAATTGTCTGAAGTGCGCTCTAAGTTGGCGACTATGCACCAAGGGCAGTTGGCCCTGATGGACCGCGTCAAGCTGGCCGAAGTGCGTTCCCCCGTGCGTGGCACCGTTAAAACCCTGATGGCCAACACGGTAGGCGGCGTCTTGCAGCCGGGTAAAGACATATTGGAAATCGTCCCCACCGACGACACCCTGCTGCTGGAAGTCAAAATCAACCCGCGCGACATCGGCTTTTTACACCCAGGTCAGCGGGCCGAGGTCAAATTCACCGCCTATGACTTTGCCGTGTACGGCGGCATGTCGGGCGAAGTTGAGCAAATTGGCGCCGACACCATTACCGACGAAAAAGGAAATTCGTTTTATGTCATTAAAGTCAGAACCGAACGTTCTTACGTAGGGGATGACGCCAGGCCGATCATTCCCGGCATGGTAGCCGAAGTTCACATACTGACCGGCAAGCGCACCGTGATGCAGTATTTACTGAAGCCGGTGCTACGAGCAAAATCCAATTCGTTCACTGAACGATAAGATCTACAAGAGGGCAGGTATGCAAGCAGTTTCTGTATTGTTGGTGACTCATGACGACGCCTTGTGGCAACACTGGCGCCAACTCGATCAGGCCGCCTGGCGGCCCGTACGGGGACAAGGCCTGCCAGACCTGACCAATTGGCGTGATCTGGGCCACAAACTAGTATTGCTGGACGCTGGCCTGCCTAATTTACCCGACTGGGCAGACCCCACCTGGGCAGAACACTTGCGCGCCCTAAAGGTGGTGGCTGGCACCATGCGCACCAGCGACGAAGAAGGCAAGCAAGTCCTGGCAGCCGGCGCTAGCGGCTACGTCCACGCCTACAGCCCCGCCCAGGCCTTGGGAACAGTACTGCAAACCGTAGACAGCGGCAGCGTCTGGCTTGGTCCAACTCTGCTGGCGCGCTTACTGCGGGACATCGATCAGCGCATACCCCAGAAAACTGAGTGGGAACAGGGCCTGACCCTGCGTGAAAAAGAAGTCGCCGAACGGGCGGCCAAAGGCCACAGCAACCAAGCCATCGCCGATGCCCTAAGCATTACAGAGCGCACCGTGCGTGCCCACTTATCGGCTGTCTTTGAAAAGCTGGCCGTAACGGACCGGCTGATGCTGGCGCTTAAGGTGCACGGCATACAAAGCTGATAGCAGTTAATTGGCATAACCCGATCCGTAGAATTACCGATCGGGTTTTTTTGTAAAACTGCCATAGTCATTTCTATAAATTACCGTTCGGTAATTCTCACGTCGAAATCATTGTTACGTCAAAATTAACCAGACTTAACACTTGATTCTTTCGTTCAAAAACCATCAATAAACCCTGCTCGAATTCTTGAAACCCTTATGAACAATGGCTTTCAGGAGGTGTGGTGAGTTTTTCTACAATCGCAGGCAGGGGTAAACCCGTGTATACCTGTCGTCGCCGCCAATAGCCCTATTCTGCTGCCTTGCCTATCATCAAGTCAACTTTATTTGTATCTATGTTGTAGAACCATTCTGGACATAGCACTACACACTTAATTTGGCAGAGACATTACAGACATGGCAACCAACACATCACTAGTAACCCAGATCACCGGACAGGCTTGGATACGGGGCGCTCACGGCGCACTTACCCCTTTGCAAACAGGAATGACCATCCCCTCCAATGCTGATGTCATAACCAGCAGCGGCGCATCGGTCCAGTTGCAGGTAGATGGCCAGCCCCCACTGATTATTGGTGAAAACCGTGATGTACAACTGGGTGCCGAGGTTGCCCAGCCTGATGTGGATCCAGCAACATCCGCCGCTGCCGCGCCCGCTGAACCAGACACTACAGGCATACTGGCCGCGCTAGAAGCAGGCGCCGACCCCTTTGATAACCTGGACCCGACTGCTGCCGTTATTGAAGGCGGTGGCCCTGGCGACGGCGGTAGCAGTTTTACCCGCATCGCCGCCGTCCTGGAGCTAACCACCCCCCTGGGCCTGGAATACCCACGCCCCACCTACCCACGTACCGAAGAAATCCGCTTGGGTGGTGTTGGTTCCAACCGCGCGCCTGAATTGACTGGCAGCGCCCTGAGCGCCGCCGGTTTGCTGGATCAGATCAACGACGACAGCGATATGGTGGAAGGCCTGAACGTGGGTCAACACTTTACCGATCCCGATGGTCATGAGTTGACGTTTACCGCTACCGGCCTGCCACCAGGCCTGACGCTAAATCCAATAACCGGGATTATTGAAGGCAAGCTGGATAGCTCTGCCAGCCAGGGGGGGCCTGGTGGCGATGGTGTTTACAAGGTTGTTATTACGGCTACTGATCCTTATGGTTCCAGCGTAGACCTGCCCTTTACGTGGACCACCCATAACCCGCCGCCTGTTGCGGAAGATGACGTCAATACAACAGAAGAAAATACCGTGGTTACGGGTAATGTGCTGTCGGGTGACAATGATGGCAAGGGTGCAGACGTTGACCCCGATGGCGACAAGCTGACGGTGACTGAAATTACCAATGCTGATGGCGACAAGGTGTCGGCTGGTAAGCCGATTACGGGTGTCAATGGTGATGATGGTAAGGGTGGTGGTACGTTCACGATTAACCCTGACGGTAGCTATACCTTTGAACCGGGCAAGGACTTTGATTACCTGGCTGATGGTGAAAGCACTACTACGAAAGTTACCTACAAGATTAGTGACGGCGATGGTGGGTTTGATGAGGCCACACTGACGATTACGGTGACGGGTACGAATGATGCGCCTGTGATTAATGTAGATGGCACGGACGATGCCGCCACAATCACGGAAGTGAAGGACCTGGATCCTGATGAAAATATCATTACGCATAAAAAAGAAGGCGTCATTACATTTGCTGATGCTGATGATAGCGATACCCATACGATAATTACTACGCCTCAGCCTGATCCGGGCAAGCCGCCGTTCTTAGGGACGCTAGTCGCTGTCTTGAATCCGGATAAAACCATCAGTTGGACGTTTGAGGTTGATGACAATGATATTGACCACTTGGGTGCAGGTGAAGCACTAGAGCAGAAATACATCATCAGCGTCAGCGATGGCAACGGTGGCACAGTTGATCAGACCGTTACCATTACTATCCAGGGTACTAACGACGCACCTATTATTGATGAGACAGTGAGTGACGTGACAGGTGCGGTTACCGAAGATGCTGCTGATCCCACCACGTCCGGCACGCTGGTTTGGGATGATGCTGACACTACTGACACCCACACTTGGACGGCCAAGGGCGATGGTCAGGGCGCTTATGGCAAGCTGACTATTAACGACAAAGGCGCATGGGTATATACGCTAGATAATGGCAAGGCCGCTCACTTGGCTAAAGGCGATACCGCTACTGACACCATTACTGTCATTGTGACTGACAGCGCTGGAGCTACGGACGAACAGGTAATCACCATTACCATTACAGGCACTAACGATACGCCAGTAATAGATGGCGATAAAACGCAAGCGGCTGGTACGGTCAAAGAAAGTGGTGACAAAAATGATGGTACTCCAGAGCCTGGCACGCCAGAAGCTAACGGTACATTGGTTGCCACTGATGTAGATGACAATGCTACGTTAACCTGGAGCCTAAGAGATGCTGGTGGTCAGGATGTGTTGAGCCTGAAGGGCAAGTACGGGTCTATTACGCTGGACCCCGCCACAGGCAAGTGGACCTATACGCTGGATAACGACGCTGATATAACCCAGCAGTTGAACAATAAGGACAGAGACACTGAAGTCTTTGTTGCTCGTGTTCAAGACGAACATGGTGCGTGGGCCGAGCAGCCAATCACTGTCACGGTCGAAGGTACCAATGATGCGCCAGTACTGGTAGCAGACGAAAACTCCGTTAAAGAAGAAGGTGTGAAGCAGGGCGGCAATACTGATGAACCCGGAAAATCAGTAGCCACGGGTAATGTATTGACTGGCCATGTCGAGGGTACTGCTGGTCCGGGCAAAGATACGGACATTGACTCTGACACGCTGACAATCACTGACGTGAAGCAGGGCGCCAACTCGGCTGAAAACACGGATGGTGTTCTGACTTTGCAAGGCAAGTACGGCACGCTGGTCATGCAGCCTGACGGTAGCTACGAGTACACGTTGGATAACGATAAGGCCAACCATCTGGCGGCGGGTAAAGGTTACGACGAAGTGTTTACCTATGTCGTCAACGACGGGGATGGCGCTACGGTCGATACCACTCTGACAATTACTGTTACGGGTACGAATGATGCGCCTGAAATCACATCCAATAGTACCGCCGCCATGGGTGAGGTCACAGAGTCTGGGCATGATGATAAGGGGCTCGCAGAGCCAGGTACTCCTACAACAGGCGGCACTCTGACATCCAGTGATGCTGACGATGACGCTACCGCGACCTGGAGCTTACAGGCCAAACCCGGTCAAATGGTTGAGTCGGCTGATAACGGCGGGACAAAAATCAACGGTAAATACGGTTGGCTGACCCTGACTAAGGATGGCAAGTGGACTTACGAGCTAGACAATACTCGTACAGCCACCCAATCTTTGAAGGATGGGGATAATCCCAAAGAAGAGTTTACTGCCCGTGTGCAGGACGAGCATGGTGCCTGGGCTGACCAGCCCATCATAGTGACGGTTAATGGCACTAACGACGCACCTGTAGCTAACGACGATCTTGTGACGTTTTACGAAGACCTACCCAACCCTGCAGATCCTAATCAAAAGTCCAGTACGGGTAATGTCCTGAACAACGATAGCAACCCTGATGACGGTGACGGACCTACTACGTTGGAAGTTACCAACTTCAAAATTGAAGGGGACCCTACCGAGTACCCTGCAGATGGCACAGAAGTTGATATTGGCGGTATAGGTACCTTTTCTATGGATAAAGACGGCAACTATGTCTTTACGCCTAAAGAAAACTATTCGGGAAAAGTACCTGAAATTACCTACACCATCCAAGAGCCTAGTATCAATGGCGAAGCAGGCCTGAAAGATAGTGCCACATTGAATTTTGAAATTACGCCTGTGGCTGATAAGCCCAAGCTGGATGGCAACACGACCGGAACCGATGAAGATGTCAGTATTCTGTTAGGGCTGGCTGCACCGGTGGTTACTGATGGTACTGACCATAATGGTGATCTCCCATGCGATAACCCAGAGCGTTTAGGTGTGATTACCCTAAAGGGGATTCCTAGCGGTGCGCAGCTATTGGATGCGAATGGCAACGTGGTCGCTAACGGCGGCAGCGACATTAAGATCCTGATCATAGAAGAGGGTGGCCATATATCCCACACCACGCAGGCTGTTGACTCTGCTGACCCATCCATCCTGCGTATGACTCAGGCTGAATATGAGGCGCTTAGAGTCAATCCCCCTAAAGACAGCCATGTAAATATTAAAGTCACCGTCAGCGTCACCAGCTACGAAGTGGATGATAGTGGCAACCCGCTACCCAATATCCCAGGAGCGACATCCACAGCCATAGTCGATGTTCAGGTACTTGCTGTGACTGATGATGTGACCTTGACGATAGCGGCCAGCGAAACAGACTCAACGTTAGGTAAGACAGGCACCTTTGTTATTGACGAGGATAACGTTCTTAACCTGAAGGATGTGTTGAACGCACAGTTCGAGGATCTGGATGGTAGTGAGAGACGCTGGGTCACCATTAAGAACGAGACTGGTCAAGATATCCTGGTTAATGGCCAGGTCCTTAAGGCTGGCGCCAGCATAGATATTCAACAGGGTGGCTTAAGCGCAAATGAAAAAGGCTTTGGCGACATCAAGATAGGCGGTACCAAGGATTTCAGTGGTGATTTGAACGGTATCAAAGTTACGCTGAACGCCCAGGATAGGGATGGCGATAACCCTGAACATACTACTCTGGTTACAGAAAGCGATGTCACGCTTAACTTGTACGTGAATCCCATCGCCGGCGATATCTCCGTGGGTGGTGTTACTGGCAAGGAAGACTCTGCTATCAGGTTCCTGGCAAACGTCGCACTGACAGATACGGATGGCAGCGAGAAAATCAACCACTTTGCGATTAAGGGTGTGCCTGTCGACTGGATAGTTAAGGATGGTGCCGGGAACGTAATTGCGCCAGATGAGGTCGGCGGCACTACATATACGCTGCCGCCGAGTGTCGGCGGTGTCAACCTCGGCGACTACGCCAACTGGACTGTTACACCCCCAGCACACAGCAGTAAGGACGTGACATTTAAGGTTGACGTTACCACCGAGGATACAAAGGTTGTTAATGGCGAGTCGATCACTGATACGAACATCAAGACCGATGTGCCGCTTAAAGTAACAGTTACACCGCAGGCAGAAAAAGTCGGTGTCGATTCCGACGGCGATGGGGTTGATGATCTGACCATGACCAAAGGCCACGATTATTCCACTGGCGTCGGCGGTCAAGAAGACCTGTGGTTTGCCTTGAATGTAAGCGGTCAGGGTGCAGGCAAAGACTTTAACTTGAAAGATGGCTGGTTTAATCAGGACGGTAAGCCAGAAGAGGGCTCACTTAATCCCGAGTCGGCAGACGGCGGCACTGAGAACACGTTTGCCTTACTTACACCGGTTCTCGTGGATGGGTTTAAAAATGAAACTGCTGCGGGTTCCAAGTTTAGTTATGTCGACGGCAACGGCAAGACCATTACCCTGACCTATAACGGCACGGATCCTGTTGAAATCCCAATGGAGTATTTGCATACCGTTAAATTCCAGGGACCACCGAATGTGTCAGGTAAATTCGAGATCGGAGTTCAAGCAAAAACTGTCGATACTGATCCTGATACAGGAGCAACATCAGAAGCCATATCTGGCAATGCCACGCTTGAAGGCATTTTTATTGCCCCCATTGCCGATCACGTTACTTTGGGCATAGGCGGAGCGCATGGCAAGGAAGATACCGATATCCCGCTGATTATTCGTCCCAGCAGCGCCGATTCTTCGGAAAGCTTTAACATCGAAATTAGCGGGATACCGACTGGCGCGATATTGATCTATAACGGTCACGTTGTAGAGGTTATTGATGGTGTTGCTCGTATCGACAATTTCGATAGTAATGCGCCATTAACCGTTAAGCCGCCACACAATAGCAATCAAGACTTCGACTTGACTGTAAAAGCTGAATCTGTGGATACGATAGGTGGCGTCACAGATAAAAGTGGATTTACAGAATCACAGAAGATAACGGTACGCGTGGATGGCGTGGCTGACGAGGTCGATGTCGTATTTAATGACAAGGTGACATTTACCGAGGCAGCACTGGATGGTGGCGGTAATACCATTAAGCTGTCTGATATCGTGGATACGGCTAATACCAAAATGCACGATAACGATGGTTCTGAAACGTTGACCTACAGGATCAGCGGCTTGCCTGATGGCTTCACCGTTGAAGGTGCAACCTTTATGGGCGGCGAAGGCGACAAGCGCGAGTGGACGTTCACCGCAGATCAGTTGAAAGAAGTCAAAATCAAAGTGCCTGAGCATTACAGCGGCAAGCTGCCAGGTCAGTTGACTGCCATCACTACGGAAAACGATGGCGATTCATTGACTGGAAAGCCGCAGGAGTGGGATGTAAATATTACGCCATCGCCAGAGTCCGATATGACTACAGGTTCTACCGTGGTCGAGGATCAGCGTAGCAAGCTGGACTTTAGTATCGGGAATAACCACGGCGATACCAACGAAGAGCTGACTACTGTTTGGATTAAGGCGTCCGATGTGGATGACAAGGACTTCACCTTATTCTTGGGTAATAAGACGTTTGCTGAAGCGCTTGCTACTGGGGAGTTAGTGAAGGTTACTAAGCAAGATGGCGATGGTAATGATGTTGATTACTATGAACTGAGTGGTCAGCAGATTGATAACGTCTATGCCAAGGTCGGGGATAACTTTGCCAGCAACTTGCCGAATCAAGAAAATCCGTCCTTTGAGCTGAAGTACGAAATTACTGACAAGTCCAATGACGGTAGCCAAACACCTGTCATGCAGGAAAAGGACGGCAGCCATACCTTGACTGTCACGCCGGTCACTGACGAGGTGGAGCTAACCTTAGGTAGCGTTACAGGAGATGGCGTAACGGGTAATGCCACGGATGGCTTTGTCCTGACTCAAGGTGGAAAAGTTAGTGTCAATATCACTTTGGAGAAGCTGCCCGATGGAAACGCAGATAACCAGCCGGATTATGACGGCAGTGAGCAGTTCACCCAAGTGATTATCGAGGGCGTGCCCAACGGTATGCTGGTTGATGGCTTGACGGTTGACGGCGTAACTATTGGCCAAGCAACCTATTTGGGCGATGGGAAATGGATAATTTCAATTTCTGAAAGTGAGCATGCCAAATTCACTGGCCCCATTCATGGGCAAGTGCAGTTTACTGCTGGTGACCAGTTAAATGGCAGTCTTAAAGACCTTCCTATTAGCATTACCGTAGTGACGCAAGACAAGAACAGCGACACCAGTCAAACGGAAATCAAAACCGATAAGGGCAACTGGAATCTATCGACCGAATTTGGCACTGGTGGATCTACACCCGCGGATGTCACTGTGGATTTTGAGCAGAATCCCGACTTTACCGGGACTGAAGATACAGGTTTTAAACTTAGCGATGCCTTCACGGGAACAGTCGATCAAGCAGACGCTAATTTCACAGTGGTACTGACGTTGCCCAAGGATGCGCAAGTTAGCTACAAAGGAGTCGACCTCACGCCGACTGTCATCGACGGTAAGGAGGTATGGATCATCAGCGGCAAAGGTGGTCAGGATGCGTTGAATGACCTGCTGGATGATATTGTCGTTACCCCGCCGCTTAACTTCAACGACAACCATGGGGATTTTGTATTTGACGCAACCCTTACCGCCACATTGCCTAGCGGTATTAGTGGCCAAGGCAAGGTCGAAGGCGCTGACATCCCAATAATCCCAGTGACTGATCCTGCAGTGATCGAAGTGGTTTTCTCGGCAGCGGATGACACTGGCAAGCCCACCAAAGACGCAGCCCAGGAAGGTCGGGATGTAGCGATTACGCTTAACATCACCAGTCCACACGATGGGCCTACTACCTTGGGTGATCAGCTGTACATTAAGCTGGATGAAAGCAATGGGCTAAACGGCGGAATCTTGAAAGACGCTGACGGCAATACGCTGACGCTGCAGACGGTTGAGGCGGATAATGCGTTGGGCCTTGCGCCTGGTGAATATTATGTTATCGATCTTCCAGTGGGTTCAACAGCACCGCATGGCGTCGACTTAGTGTACACACCAGCTGACGGCCAGGAGTTCAAAGACGGTTTGTTAGCTATCGATGCTTGGGTACAAAATCAGGAAGCCGGCGATATTCGTCCAGATCCTAACTCTTGGGAGACTGGCAAGGGATCGGGTACCGGCGCTCTTGAGGCCGTCAACAATGGGTATGACCTTAGTATCGGTCACGAAAATGAGAGCGGTGACTGGGTGGCCAACGTTGTCATTGGCAATGAAAACCAAGATGGTGGCATAGTAGGTGCCATACAGCTAGGTATTAAGGATGCAGGCCTGATTGACGGCGATGGTTCCGAGCAAGCCTTGGCTGCCATGTTGAAAAACCTGCCTAACGGTTTCCTGGTTTATGTTAAAGACGCTTCAGGTACTTTAGTGTTGGCAGGTAACGCTGGTGGCGAGGGCAGTAACTCCTGGATGATTCCATTAACTGCTGATGGAAAACTGCCTGAAATTTTCGTGCTGCCGCCGCAGAACTGGAGCGGCACATTAAGCGACATTGAGCTTTCTGTACTGTCTGGTGAAAAGGGCAAGGAAACCTGGGGGACATCAAATAAATTCGATTTGGTAGTCAATCCTATGGCCGACGGCATACTGTCCTTCAACCCTGCCCCTGCCTTTGGCAAGGAAGGTGACATTATTCAGTTGAATCTGAATATTGTCATGAAGGATGATCAAAAGGCCGGTGAGACTGATGAGTCGGTTGAAACCATTACGGTGACGCTTAAAGGTCTGGGCGAACACGCAGCGTTCTATGTGGACGGCCAATTGTTTGATATGAAGGGCAGCAACTTTCATTACGACGCGGGGAACGACGTTTACACCTTGTCCGGTTTAAGCCAGTCCGACGCCGACAAATTGGGCTTTATACAGGCAGCTGGCGTTGATACTGAAAATGGCAAAGTTATCGTCACAGTGGAAACGGTTGAAACTGGTGGCGGACAACCGTCTGACAGCAAAACAGGCGAGTTTGACCTTAGCATTTTCGATCAGCCCGCTACCAGCGGCGACGATACGTTGTTGTACGACGGTGGCCTACTAGATGGTGGCAAAGGTGATGACACAGTCTGGTTGCGCTTTGGTGAGGATCTGGATTTTTCTGATGACGATACAGCAGGCAAAATCAGTAATATTGAAACCTTTGATCTGACGGAGCCTGGGTATAACCACACGATATCTGAACTAGGCGCTGATGATGTCTTTAGCATGACTGACCACCGCAACATCCTTGCGATCAAGGCTGATGAGGGTGATAAGGTCTCGTTTAAGGATGACGATTGGAAGTTCGATACTGACAAGTCTAGCGATGAGTATGATGTTTACACAGGGAAAACTAGCACAGGTCAGGAAGTAGAAGTCCATATCACTAAAGACTTTCATGTTGATGGCCTGCTAATTGACGACGCCGACTCCCAGTCCATAGACAGCCTGTTAGATGACAGCGGTGTAGCAACTGCATCTGCTGGCGATAGCAATGGCGCTTCCGCGTCAGCGCTTGCAGACATGGACCACAGTCAGCAAAATCAGTTGATCAACGATCTGATACAGCAAGGGAAGTTAGCGACTGATACTCAATAAACCCTAGTGCATCGATATGCCGCAACACCCAAGCTTAGGCCTGGGTGTTGCGGCATTATTTTTATGTGTTTTTACTTAGGCCAGTCAACGCTTAAGGTCGCGGTAGAAATTTTCATGAGGGCCAACGGCTTCTAGGTAGATTAGTCGTACTTGGCCATCCCGGGTATAGCCTAGCAAGTAAAGTTGGCCATGGATACGAAACTGGTAAACCCATAGTTCTGCAAGGTCGCCCTTTTTCTTATCGCCAATTTCTGAGTTTTTAGCGACGGTACTGATTGCGGCGTCGACATCAGGGATGAGATTATCGAAAAGTTTCTTGTAGGCTCGTGCAAAGCGTCGAGTCTGCAAAACTTCCCAGCTCATGCTTTAGCGCCTGATCGCGGCACGAATGGGGTGCTTTCTTCCCTGGGTTCGCCCATGCTGATCAGGCTTTCAGCAATAAAGGAAGCAGGCAGATCCGGGTTATCAAGTGCGGCGCGCCCTACCTTGGCCCAGAACTCGACCTGCCCTTGTACAGTGCGGAACTCTGCTTTGGCAGCAGATCGTGCAGAGGCGACCAATTTTTCATCGATACGTACGGAAACGGTGCTCATTTCAACCTCCGATTTACTTAAGTATGGTTTACCACAATTGTAGTCGTGATGTGTGCAAACTCCAAGCTTATGTATCGATGGTTAGTCCATAAGAAACATAAACACCGTCACCCATAAAAATATCCGCCACTAGCAACACCAGTGGCGGATATTTACAACCATCTCAACCAATACCGCTAACGCAGTATTACTTGCTGTCAGCCTTTAGTGCCAAACGCCATTGGTGCAGCAGCGGCTCGGTGTAGCCGTTGGGCTGTTCCAGGCCTTTGAAGACCAGATCGCACGCGGCTTTGTAGGCAGCCGATGTGTCGAAGTTGCCTGCCATGGGGCGGTACAGCGGGTCGCCTGCGTTTTGGCCATCTACTACGGCGGCCATACGCTGCATGGTTTCTGTGACCTGTTCCTTGGTGACTATCTTGTGCAGCAGCCAGTTGGCCATGTGCTGGCTGGAAATGCGCAGGGTGGCGCGGTCTTCCATCAGGCCTACGTTGTGGATGTCTGGCACCTTAGAACAGCCTACGCCCTGGTCTATCCAGCGCACGACGTAACCCAGTATGCCTTGGGCGTTGTTGTCCAGTTCTTCCTGGATTTCCTGGGCTGACCAGTTGGTGTCGGTGGCGACGGGGATGGTCAGGACGCTGCCCAGCAGGTCTTGGTGCTGGCCTTCCATGCCGCGCTGGATTTCCTGTACATCGACTTGATGGTAGTGCAGGGCATGCAAGGTGGCAGCGGTGGGCGATGGGACCCAGGCTGTGTTGCCGCCGGCTTTCAGGTGACCAATTTTTTGTACCAGCATATCGGCCATCAGGTCGGGCATGGCCCACATGCCTTTACCGATTTGGGCGCGACCACGCAGGCCGCATTCCAGGCCGGTTTGGACGTTGTTGCGTTCGTAGGCGTCTATCCAGGCGCTACGTTTCATGTCGCCCTTGCGTACCATGGGGCCGGCTTGCATGGAGGTGTGCATTTCGTCGCCGGTGCGGTCCAGGAAGCCAGTGTTGATGAAGGCGACGCGCTCGTGGGCGGCGGCAATACATGCTTTCAGGTTGACGCTGGTGCGACGCTCTTCGTCCATGATGCCCATTTTCAGGGTGTTGGGCGCCATGCCTAGCAGGGCTTCGGTGCGGGCAAACAGTTCACTGGCGAAGGCGACTTCGACGGGACCGTGCATTTTGGGCTTGACGATGTACATGGAGCCGGTGCGCGAGTTACCCGAACGTTGTAGATCGTGTTTGGCGATCAGGGCGGTGATGACGGCGTCCATGATGCCTTCGGGGACTTCTTGGCCGTGTTCGTCCAGGATGGCTGGGTTGGTCATCAGGTGGCCAACGTTACGTATGAACATTAGTGAACGGCCAGGCAGGGTGTGGGTTTGGCCACTGGCGTCCACATAGCTGCGATCTGGGTTCAGCGCGCGAGTAAAGGTCTTGTCGCCTTTACTGACTTCTTCGGTCAGGTTGCCTTGCATCAGGCCCAGCCAGTTGCGGTAGGCCTGGACTTTGTCGTCGGCATCGACGGCGGCGATGGAGTCTTCCAGATCCATGATGGTGGTCAGGGCGGACTCCATCAGTATGTCTTTGACGCCAGCGTCGTCTTGCTTACCAATAGGGTGGTTTTTGTCGATCTGGATTTCAAAGTGAAGACCGTTGTGGCGTATGACTAGCGCTTCGGGTGCAGCGGCGTCGCCGCGCCAGCCTAGAAATAGCGCGGGGTTGGCCAAACCGGTGGTCTGACCGTTTTTAAGCGTGATTTGTAATGCGCCGCCGACGACGGTGTAGGCCTGGGCCTCGGTATGGGAGCCTTGGGCCAGTGGCAGGCTGTCGTTCAGGAACTGGCGGGCGTAGACGATGACTTTAGCGCCACGCACGGGGTTGTAGCCGCCTGCGCGCTGTGCGCCATCGTCTTCGGCAATGGCATCGGTGCCATACAGGGCGTCGTACAGGCTGCCCCAGCGAGCGTTGGCGGCATTCAGGGCGTAGCGTGCGTTGGTGATAGGCACGACCAACTGCGGACCCGCCTGGCTGGTGATTTCGGTGTCTATATTCGTGGTGTTGACGGCCACCTTGGCTGGCGCGTCTTGCAGATAGCCTATTTTGTGCAGGAAGGCCTGGTAGGCGGCCTGATCTTGTATGGGGCCGGGGTTGGCCTGATACCAAGCGTTGATTTCCGATTGCAGACGGGTACGTTCGGTCAGTAGCTGGCGATTCTTGGGGCTTAGGTCGTGGACCAGGGCGTCGAATCCCGACCAGAAGACATCAGATGTTATGCCAGTGCCGGGTAGGGCTTCTTGTTCAATAAACTGTTGCAGCACGGTGGCGACCTGGAGTCGCTGGCATGAAGTACGTTCTGTCATGTGGCTTTCCTTAAAGTATTTGAAAATGAGTATGGATATTCAGGCGGCCCTGGCGGCATGTAGCCAGGCCAGCCCTGCTTGAGTGGTCGTAGCTGGGCGGTATTCACACCCTATCCAGCCGTCGTAGCCCAGGCGGTCTATATGACGAAATAGCCAGGGGTAGTTGATTTCCCCGCTGCCGGGTTCGTGGCGACCCGGGTTGTCGGCTACTTGGATGTGCGCAATATGGGGCAGGCAGACGGCGATGGTGGTGGCCAGCTCACCCTCGGTTCGCTGGGCGTGATAGACGTCATATTGCAGGAATAAATTCGTGCAGTCGCTGGCGCGTATCAGTTCCATGGCCTGCTGTGTGGTGTTTAGGTGAAAGCCAGGGATATCGTAGTTATTGATGGGTTCTATCAATAAGCGGATATCGACTTGTTGCAGGGCATGGGCGGCGTAGCGCAGGTTGTCCAGCAAGGTGGCGTTGGCGGTTTCCTGGGTTACTCCCTTGGGGGTAATGCCGGCCAAGCAGTTAAGTTGTTTGCATCCTAGTGCCGTGGCATAGTCTATGGCTAGCTGTACGCCAGCACGGAATTCTGCGCGGCGATCAGGGTGACAGGCTATGCCGCGTTCGCCAGCGTCCCAGTCACCCGGAGGCAGGTTATGCAGCACCATAGTTAGCTTGTGGCTATGCAGTTGTTCAGCCAGCAGGGCGGCGTCATGACCATATGGGAATTGGCATTCCACTGCCTGGAAACCGCTGGCGGCGGCTGCACTAAACCTGTCCATGAAGTCGACCTCATGAAACAGCATGGACAGATTGGCAGAAAATTTAGGCATAGATACGATGTAGCAAGGTTTTTGCAGGGTTAGAAAATGCCAGACCCCCTGGCCTGACTACAGAGTAGACGGAAAACCGTAACACTTGAATAGCTAGTGTCATCCCTACCGAGCATACTTTTAGTATATGCTGACACACAAGATACTGGAGGTGCTGGTGGGACGCTATACGGAAATACGCAGCTTTGTGCTGGCGGCAGAAAAGGGCAGTTTTGCAGCGGCGGCGGTTAGCGAAGGGGTGACTCCCGTCGTGATGGGGCGGCGACTTAACGCGTTAGAGCGTCGCCTGGGCGTGCAACTGGTGCATAGGTCTACCCGTGGTTTGATGCTGACCGAACTGGGTGAACAGTTCCTGGAACAGTCCATACGTTTGCTACAGGACTTCGATGCGGCCGAGGCCAGTGTCAGCGCAGGCCGTAATGTGGTGGGCGGGCATTTGGTAGTGTCGGCGCCAGCGGCGTTTGGACGGCGGCATGTGGCGCCTCATGCCACGGCCTTTCAGGCCTTGTATCCTGATCTTAAACTGTCATTTAACTTGACGGACAGCATAGTGGATTTGGTCCACGATGGTTATGACATGGCAATAAGGGTGGGGGAAGTCACTGACCCTGATTATGTAGCTGTCAGGTTGTTTCCGAATCGGCGTGTGGTGTGCGGGACGCCAGCGTACTTTGCGTTGCATGGGATGCCGCGTGTGCCCGAAGACCTGGTGAGGCATAACTGCCTGGCGTTTAATTTACAGGGTGGTCAGCCACGGGGCTGGGTGTTCGTGCGTGATGGCAAGCTGATGGCTGTACGTGTGGATGGAAATTTGGACTGCAACGATGGTGAATTGCTGCATAGTTGGGTCAAGCAGGGTCTGGGCGTGGGCTGGCGTTCAACCTGGGAAATTCAGGCCGAACTAAAGCGTGGTGAACTGATTACCGTGCTGGACGAATTTGCCGCACCCAGCTATGACATCCAGGCGGTATATCCCCAGCAGCGTTACTTACCTGCCAAGGTCCGTTATTTTATTGACCACATAAAGAATATCTATGCCCAGCCAGGTTACTGGGAAGGTAACTAGATCAAACCCTAAAAGGGTTTAAGTAGCTTAGTTCGCAATCACCCCGCGACGCGCCAGTTCTATGATGTCGCAGTTTGGGTTGGGGCCACTGCGATCGATGATGATGAAATCGGACACAGCATCCAAAGCCAGCAAGGGGTGGTGCCAGACGCCAGTGTCGTAATTGACGCCCTGGTCGCCACGACAGTAAAACACTTTCAATGTTTCCACAGTGGGTGGGTCGCCAGCTGGGGCGACGACCACCAGATACGGCCGCCCGGACATGGGGATAAAGGCCTGGCTACCCAAAGGATGGCGCTCCATCATGGTGACTTCAAAAGGCAGGGTGCGGGGCAGGCCACGGAAAATAGACACTATGGCGTGACCCTCCGGGCCGGGCTCTATGCGGGCCAGGTCGTGGTAGCGCTCTGTGTTGCCTTCGTTAATGGAAAAGTGATTAGCCGCGTCGGATGCCTCTATGACTTGGCCGTAAGGGGCGAACGCCTCGGAGGTCAGGGGCAGCGGGGTAAGCGTAATGGGTGTCATCTGTGTCCTTGCTGTGGTTTAGCCAAGTAGGGCGTCCAGGCGGAAACGCCCGATTTTGCCGATTTCCAGCAGACTGGTCTGAAATTCTGTCGCGGCGTCGTTTTCTAGCCTGGCGTTAATGGCGTCCATGATCTGATAGCGACTTAAGCCTTTGACGGCAATCACAAAGGGGAAACCAAAGTGTGTGCGATAGGCGGCATTCAGTGCGCGCAGTCGGGCAAGTTCGTCGTTGCTGCATTGGTCCAGCCCGGCGCCACGTTGTTCGGCGGTGGATGCATTGGTCAGGGTGCCGCTGGCGGCTTCTTTGCCTGCCAGTTCGGGGTGAGCTTGGATCAGGGCCAACTGCTGGTCATGGCTGGCGGCTAGTACCGCAGCGACCATGGCCTGGTGCAGGGCATCTACGGTGCTGAAGGGGCGTTGTGCCCAGGCAGCGGTGGCGACCCAAGGCGAGTGCTCAAAAATATCGCCCAGTTGGGCGGTAAAACTGTCGCAGTCTGCCTGCGACAGCAAGGCGAGTGATGGCGTGGTGCTAGGGTTCAAGTCAGGTTTTCCCGCAAGGCTGTGGTTTATCGTTTATTGCTTTCCAGAACAAGCTGTTACCGATAAGTAGTATATGCTATGGAATGGCTAAGATTCCTCCTACGCGTATTGCTCCTGAACAGGCCGTGCAACAGTTGCAGGGCTGGGATGTTGTTGATGGCCGTGATGCCATTCATAAGGTCTTCAAGTTCAGGAATTTCAATCAGGCCTTTGGCTTCATGGCGCGGGTCGCCATGCAGGCGGAAAAAAACAACCATCATCCAGAATGGAGCAATGTCTACAACCGTGTGGAGGTGACCATGACTACCCACGAAGCCCAGGGTGTGACCCAGCGTGACATAGACCTGGCCTTGTTTATGGATGCCTTGGCCTGAATCAGCCTGCGCTATTTATCCAGCCCAATAAGACAGAAACCGTAACCACGGATAGCACGGTAGACATCAATATGGCTCGTGATGTTACGGCGGGTTCGCGGCCATAGAGTGCTGCCAGCATAAAAGGGCCAGTGCCTACGGGCAGGGCGCTAAGCAAAATGGCGGCGTTGGCCCACATAGGTGGCATGTCAAATACCCAGCGCACCAGTACGAAGGTTAGCAAGGGGTGCAGGATTAATTTCAAGAAGACGATGCGCCCTACGGCAAGATGCTGGCGGGTGGCTTGGCCATGGGCCAGGAATAGTCCTATGGTCACCAGGGCACAGGGGCTGGCCGCCGCGCCCAGCAAAGTGGTGAAACGATACACGCCTGATGGCAAGGGTAGTTGGAAGGCGGCGACGATCAGGCCCGCTGCTGGTGCGGCCACCAAAGGGTTAATGGCCAGCGATTTGCCAACTTTGGCGGCGGTACGCCACAGACTGCCCGAGCCCTGTAGATCGATTTCTATCAGGGCGATGGAAAAGGCAAACAGCCCGCAAGCGGTCAGCAGCATGGCAATCACGACAGCGGGTAATATGCTGTCGCCAAAAACCATCAGGGCCAGTGGTATGCCCATATAGCCCGTATTAGAATACGAGGCAGCAAGCCCTTCCAGGCTAATGTCGGCCAGTCGCCGTTTGCGGTCCAGCAGGTAAGCCAGGCCAAAGATCAGGGCCATGGACAGGCTGGTGGCCGCTACGTAGCCAGGTTGATTGATGTCTTCCCAGGAAATTTGCGCCATGGCCTGAAACATCAGGGCGGGCAGTGCCATCCAGACCACAAATTTATTCAGGGCAGTGACGGCGTCGGCGCCCAGTAAATTTAGGCGTGCTGCCAGGAAACCTATTAGTATCAGGGCGAACAGTGGGAATACCGTGTTTAAGATAACGGCCAAGGTGTATCCTTTCTTCAGTCTGCTTTTGTGGTGGTAAGTATGCTTGATTCTTTGAATTCTGACAGCCCGGTGCTTTTGCCGCCCATGATGGCCTTTACTGGCTATATGGATGCGCGTGCCGCTACCCAGCGTCTGGTGGATATTTATGCCAGAAATACCGCGTTTATACGAGAAGCCTTTAGTCGCTATGCCAGCGGGACGCTGGTGCCTATGCAGCGCGTGCGGGCCTGCTATCCGGCGATACGTATACGCGTTGATACCTATCAAGAGGTGGATAGTCGTTTGTCGTATGGCCATGTGGTCGAGCCTGGCACCTACGTCACTACGGTTACCCAGCCAGCGCTGTATTTCGATTACTTGCTGGAACAGATAGGCTTGCTGATAAAAAACCACGGTGTGCCGGTGGAAATCGGTGAGTCCGATATGCCGATACCGCTGCATTTTTCGTTTGCCGATGGCGACTATGTGGAAGGTGTGTATTCCGACGCCGTTGGCAAAACCCTAAGGGATTATTTCGACGTGCCGGATCTGGCGGTCACTGACGACGCCATTGTGAACGGTACTTGGCAAGGTCTGCCTGGCGAAGCCCAGCCGCTGGCGCCATTTACTGCGCCGCGTGTGGATTATTCGCTGCATCGCCTGCAACACTACACGGCCACTGCACCTAAGCATTTTCAGAACTTCGTACTGTTTACCAACTATCAGTTTTACGTCGATGAATTCTGCCAGTGGGCGAAAGACACGCTGGCACGTGGCGAAGGTGGCTATACCGCGCTGGTGGAGCCGGGCAATATTATTACGTATGCCGGTCCTGATGCTGTGCCGCAAGGCGAACCTATAGCGCGTGGCCCGCAGATGCCGTCTTACCATTTGGTGCGCGATCAGCACATGGGCATTACCTTAATCAATATTGGGGTAGGTCCATCCAACGCCAAAACCATTACCGACCATGTGGCGGTATTGCGGCCATCAGCCTGGCTGATGCTGGGGCATTGTGCGGGTTTGCGTACCACCCAGCGCCTGGGCGATTACGTGCTGGCGCATGGCTATGTACGTCAGGACCATGTGCTTGATGATGATCTGCCCCTATGGGTACCTGTGCCACCCTTGGCCGAAGTTCAGATCGCCCTAGAGGACGCCGTGGCTGAAGTGTCCGGTTTAAGTGGTTGGGATCTGAAGAAAATTATGCGTACTGGCACGGTCGCCAGCATAGACAACCGCAACTGGGAGCTGCGTGATCACCACGAACCCGTGCAGCGCTTGTCACAGTCGCGCGCGATTGCCTTGGATATGGAGTCAGCCACTATCGCCGCCAACGGTTTTCGCTTTCGCGTGCCCTATGGAACGTTGTTGTGCGTGTCAGACAAACCCTTGCACGGAGAGCTGAAGCTGCCCGGTATGGCCAGTGACTTTTATCGTACCCAGGTGGGTCAGCATTTACAGATAGGCATACATGCCTTGGAAAGCTTGCGCGAAATGCCGCGTGAGCGACTGCATTCGCGCAAGCTGCGCAGCTTTATAGAGACCGCATTTAAATAAGATTATTTCTTGCGGTTTTCTATGTCTTTCAGGGCCTGGTTAACCAGGTCTTCGCCTATGGTTTTTTTCCATTTATCGAATACCGGCTGAGTCGCTTTAGCGAAAGCGTCGTGCTGCTCGGGTGTTAACGAAGTTACTGTTACGCCCTGAGCTTCGATTTCCTTGAGCATGGCAGGATCTTCAGGGGTGACGCCAGTGCGGGCGATGACGATTTCCTGCTTGGCCGCTTCCTGGGCGGCCTCTTGCACAATTTTCCTGTCTGCTTCTGTCCAGGACTCCCAGACTTGTTTGTTGACCACGAAAATCAAGGGGTCAGCCACGTAGTTCCACAGAGTCAGGTATTTTTGTCCGACCGAATACAGCTTGGAGCCGGCGTAGATGGACAAGGGGTTTTCCTGACCGTCGACTGCCCCACTGGCCAGCGCAGGCTGTGCGTCAGCCCAGCTCATTTGCGTGGGGTTGGCACCCAAGGCGGTGTAGGTGTCTATGTACAACGGCGAACCCACAACGCGTAGCTTCAGACCTTTAAGATCTTCTGGTTTGGTAATTTCGTGTTTGGAGTTACTTAGCTGGCGATAGCCGTTCTCACCCCAGGCCAGGGGTACTACGCCTGCTTTCTCGATGTCTTTGAACAGAGATTTACCAACTTCGCCATGGATCAGGGCGTCGATAGCAGCGTAGTCAGGCATCAGGAAGGGCAGGGAAAACAGGTTCAGTTGCTTGACCTGGGGCGACCAGTTGATGGTGGAGCCTACGGCCATGTCTATCATGCCCTGACGTATGGCAGTAAATTCGCGGGTTTGGTCGCCCTGTACCAGCGAGGTGCCGGGATACAGTTTTATGTTGATGCGGCCGTCGGTGCGCTCGCGCACCAGGTTGGACCAGATCTCGGCGCCCTGTCCCCAAGGGAAAGCCGTACCGACAACGATGGATAGCTTGTATTCCGATTTATAGTCGGCGGCGTGTACGGCAGGGCTGGTGGCCAGCGCGGCAACGGTGCAGCCTATGGCGGCCAGTAAGGTGCGTAATTTCATGGACAGTCCTTATTCATAGGGTAAACAACATAACAGGCAAGAGCACTGGCTTTAGTAGCCAAGGTAATGCGGCAACCAGAGAGCCAATTGCGGAAAGACAACAACCAATAGCAGCACGATAAACATGGCGGCGACCAGCCATAACACCCATCGAACCGTGCTTTCCATGGGCACTTTGGCGATACGGCAGGACACCATCAGATTCACGGCAAGTGGCGGCGTGAATTGACCGACGGCCACCATCAGGGTCAAGATAACGCCGAACCAGACCAGATCCCACTGGTACGCCTGGGCGATGGGTATCACCAGCGGTACGAAAATCAGGAAAATAGAGATGCCGTCCAGGAACATGCCTGCAATGACCAGCAGGGCTATCAGCAAGGCCAGCACGCCGTACTCACCCAGGCCAGAGTTCACTATGGCATGGGTAATGGGGTCGATAATGCTAAGGGTGGATAGGGCCCAGGCAAAAATACCGGCCAAGCTGACGATAATCATAATGACGGCAGACAGTTCGGCCGCTTCGCGCAAGATGACAAATAGGTCAGCAAATTTAATGGTGCGATGTATGACCATACCCACAAACAGGCCATAAAACACAGCTACTACGGCCGCTTCGGTAGGGGTGAAATAGCCCATGCGCATACCGCCCAGTATCAGGACGGGCGCGATCAGGCCCCAAGCGGCCTCTTTCAGGCTGGCCCAGAACGGCGGGCGGGGCAAAGCACTTTCCAACGCACCCATGCCATGACGGCGTGATAGCCAAACGGCAGGGATGATTAGCGCAATACCGGCCAGTAAGCCGGGCACCATGCCCGCCGCAAACAGCGCTGGCACCGTGGCCTGAGGCACCAACACGGAATACACGATGAAGGCGATGGATGGCGGGATCAGGATGTCGGTGGCGGCGCCAGCGGCGATGATGCTGGCGGAAAAGGACCCAGGGTAGCCCGCCCGGCTCATGGAGTTGATCATGACGGCGCCGACCGCAGCAGCGCAGGCTGGGCCCGAGCCGGAAATGCCGCCCAGAAACATGGCAACGGTGATGGCGACCAAGGGCAGCATTCCAGAGCCGCGCCCAACGATGGAAATGGCAAAACTGACCAGACGGCTGGCGACGCCGGATCGGTCAAAAATAGAGCCCACCAGAACAAACATGGGTATGGCCAGCAATGGGTATTTGGCCAGCCCAGCGTAGAAGCTTTGGGGTACGGCCAACAAGCCAAACCATTGCGTATCCAGATTGGACAAAACGATGGCCAGCGTACCTGCGGCCCCCAGGGCGACAGCCACCGGCACGCCTATCAACATAAGGACAGCAAAGCTGATGAATAATAGAGCGGCGATCATTTACCTACCCTTTTTAGGCGCTGCAAAATACCGGCAATGCGCAGGGAAATTAGGGCAGATAAGATGGGCATCCACATGGTGTACCACCAGTTGGGTACCCCTATGGCGGGCGACGTGTCTTGCCACATATAGTCGTCGTAAAGCATGCGTGCCGATAGAAAAGTCAGCAGCAGAAAGAACAGCAATACGATGGTATTGGCAGTGACTGCCAGCCGGTGTTGGCGCTGTGGCGTGCCGCCATCGGCATACAGTTCAATGCGGATATGTTGGTGGCGCACGAAAGCCGACGACCCCGCCGTCATGGTCAGAACAATCAGCAGAAAAATGGAAATTTCTTCGGTCCAGGCAAACGAGCTGCTGGTCAGGTATCTGACCAGCACGTTGCTCATGGTGATGACGGCCAGCAAGGCCAGGATCAGAACAGAGCACCAGTCTTCTATCTTGAGGGGTATCTTGACGGGCGGATCCTGAAGGTCCGGCAGTATGGGTTCTATGGGCTCAGGGGAGTTTGCAGTAGGGCTGCCGTGTGTGGACATGAAAAACGCGTGCTTATGTATGTTAGTGTTGCAATGAAGCCCGTATCCTACCCCGCTATCGGTTTTTTGGCTGTCCGGGGTTTCCCGCCCGTCGCTGGTTTTTCTTTGGACACTTCCAGCAAGGTGCCTCGGCAATTGCTGCTGCCGCACAGGCAGCGGTATTGGTCGCGTAGCTCTTGGGTTAGGGGTTCGTCGATTTGCAGGCAGTAGTCGTACAGCAATTCGTCACCGGCGCTGATGTCTTCTAAAGCGACAATATAAACGCGGGTGCCGTCGGCGTTTTCCTGTCCCTCGCAATTGGGCTGGCAGGCATGGTTGATCCAGCGTGAGTCGTTGCCGCGCTGCCCGCCATCAATGATTTTCCCAGAGCTTAGGGAAAAGAAAAAGGTATGAAAGGGTTCGTCGGGATTGCTGGGTGGCAGTGCATCGGCTTGCTCTACCGTGATGCGTCTGCCAGCGTATTGAAAAATTCGGGTGCCGGCGGGAATGTTGCGTGCGGCGAAAACACCGGTACCATGTAGGGTGGATTGCTGCACGACGTGCCAGGGGAGTGGTTTTGAACTCATGGATAAACAGGTCCGCTAGACGTGTGTGGCACAGGATTGTGGCGCACTAAATAGGAATAAACTACCAAGATGTCTACATCTTACGAAATAAAAGCCGATGTCGCGAACACGGTTGAACCATCGCCCGCCCGCACCGGCGCGCAAGCCATGCTGGACACCCTGATTGCCCATGGCGTGGATACCATCTTTGGCTACCCTGGTGGCGCTGTCCTGCCTTTGTACGACGCGCTGTATTCCGAGCCGCGCATACGCCACGTGCTGGTCAGGCATGAACAGGGGGCAATGCATGCCGCCGAAGGCTATGCTCGCTCTACCGGCAAGCCAGGTGTAGTACTGGTGACGTCAGGGCCAGGCATGGCCAATACCGCTTCGGGCCTGTTGGATGCTTTGTGCGACTCTATACCGGTGTTGTGTATCAGCGGTCAGGTGGCCACCAGCGCCATAGGCACGGATGCCTTCCAGGAATGTGATGCGGTGGGTATTTCACGCCCGGTCACTAAATGGAATGCCCAAATCAAGCGTAGCGAAGACGTGGTCGCGCTAACCGCCAAGGCTTTTCAGTTGACGACATCTGGGCGTCCTGGGCCTGTTTTGCTGGATTTCCCCAAAGACATACAAATTCACCCAGTTCCGGCGGCAAGCCCGTCGACCGACACTATCGACATCGATGTCAACCTGGACGCTACGGGTCCGTCGGCCGAAGCAGCCGTTAAACGGGCTGCCTCCCTGATTGCCAATGCGCGTCGCCCCGTATTTTATGGTGGCGGTGGTTTGATCAATTCAGGGCTGGACGCCTGTCATGCCTTTGCCAGTCTGGTTCAGCATGTGGGCGGACCGTGCACGCTGACCTTGATGGGTTTGGGCAGCTTTCCTGCCGAAGACCCCTTGTTTGTGGGCATGCTGGGCATGCACGGCACGCTGGAAGCCAACCTGTCCATGCACCATGCCGATCTGATTATTTGCGTGGGCGCGCGCTTTGATGACCGTATTACGGGGCGTTTGTCAGATTTTTGTCCTCATGCCAGCAAAATTCACTTGGACATCGATCCTGCCTCTATCAACAAGGTAGTGCGCGCGGATGTGGCCATGGTGGGTGATTGCTACCCACTGCTGCGCGCCTTACGCAAGGAACTGGATCAGTTCGATCTGGCCGCGGGTCGACTGGATGACTGGTGGCAACGCATAGGCGTGTGGCGGGCCCAGGATTGCTTGAAGGTGCCGGATTCGGCCCAGCACATCTTGCCGCAGCGTCTGATGCAGGCCCTAGAGCAGGAGCTGACGGGTACTGATGCCATCGTGTCTACCGACGTGGGCCAGCACCAGATGTGGGCTGCGCAATACCTGAAATTCAACCGTCCCAATCGCTGGCTGACATCAGGTGGCGCTGGCACCATGGGCTATGGACTGCCTGCAGCTATAGGTGCCCAAGTGGCCCACCCCGACAAGCTGGTAGTGTGCGTCAGTGGCGACGCCTCGGTGTTGATGAACATCCAGGAACTGGCTACCGCGACCCAGCACCAGACGCCGGTCAAGGTCGTGTTATGCAATAACGGCCATATGGGCATGGTGCGCCAGTGGCAGGAACTGATACACGAAGGGCGTTATAGCCACAGTTATAACGCGTCGCTGCCTGATTTCGTAGCGTTGGCCAAAGCCTTTGGCTGGGGCGCCGCCCGTGTTGAAGACCCCGCAGACTTGCCTGCGGCGTTGGCTGCTTGCATGGCGTATGACGGGCCGTTCTTTTTGGATGTAGTCGTGTTAGCCCAGGAAAACTGTTTTCCCATGATGCCTGCAGGCTATGGGCATCAACAGGTCATGTTGTCGGAAGACACCTGGTACGTCGAGGATTAGGCGGAGAAACCCCAGTAGTCTGTCTCTGGTGTTTCTGTTAAAAACACTGGGAGGGCGGCCTGCCGCCCTATCAAATAACAGCCCGTCGGGCTTATCAAACACTGTGATGGAACTCAAACATGCGTAAATCCTGGTTATCTAATGTGCTGCTGGCGGTGTCCGCTGCAGGCCTTTTTGCTGCTACCCCTGTGACCGCGGAAACCACTCTGAAGATGGCGTACGCACTATCGACCAGTTCGCACTATGGTGCAGGCGCCGACGCTTTTGCGAAAGCTCTGAACGGTTCAGACTTTAAAGTACAACAGTTTCCCAATAGTGCACTAGGCGGTGAACGCGAGGTTATCGAAGGCCTGCAGCTGGGTACGATAGACTTGGCCATCGTGTCAACGGGTGCAACGTTGAACTTTGTACCAGCCACGGGCGTATTTGATATCCCCTTCCTATTCCGCGACCTTGACCATGCACGTAAAGTGCTGGATGGCGATATTGGTAAAAAAATGCTGACCGAATTTCCCAAGCGCGGCCTGGTGGCCTTGGCCTGGGGTGAGCAGGGCTTTCGCCAACTGACCAATAACGTGCGTCCAGTAACTACACCTGCAGATGCCAAGGGTCTAAAAATCCGCACCACGGAAAACCCTATACACATTGCAGCCTTCCGCGAGTTGGGTATCTTGGCTACCCCTATGGCCTGGCCTGAGGTCGCCACGGCCTTGCAGCAAGGCACTATAGACGGCCAGGAAAATCCCATGTCCGTAATCGTGTCGGCCAAGCTGCCGCAGTTGCAAAAATACTTGTCGTTGACCGCCCACGTTTACGGCCCCGCCTTGGTGCTGATGTCCCCCAATGTTTACAACGGCTTATCTGATGCTGACAAGGCTAAGTTTGCCGATGCAGGCCACCAGTCTGCCTTGGCCATGCGTACCTACGTTGATGACATCGAAACAAGCGGCATAGAAGAAGTTAAAAAACAAGGCATGCAGGTCAATACGGTGGATCATGCTGCGTTTGTGAAGGCTGTACAGCCGGTGTACCCGCAGTACTACAAACAGTTTGGTCAGGAATTGGTTGAGTCCATCCAGAACACCAAGTAATTCATACTGTTTCGCGGCGGTATGTATCTGGGACTAGTAATAGATACAGATACATAACCCGCCGTGTTGTTGTTTTTCCTGGCCTATATTGCGCCTAGTACAGAACACAGGAAATTTCCGTGTCATTACTTCATACTCTGGACCGCCGTCTGTTTAGACTGGTGTCTATCATTACCCAGCTTTTGTTGTTGTCAGCGGTAGCTGCAGGCTTTTATCAGGTGCTGGCACGCTTTGTGTTGGAGACTCCTGCCGACTGGAGCGAAGCCTGGACACGTGCTGCGCTAATTTGGACTGTGATGCTGGGTGTGTCCATGGCGTTTCGCCAAGGGGCCATGCTTAGCGTGGAAATGCTGCACAGCATTCTTGCACCACGTAATAAGCGCAAGCTGGAACATGTCATTTTATTCATTACCGTCTGTTTTCTGGGCTTTATGGCCTGGGTAGGCGGCCAAATGACATGGCGGGTGCGGTTTCAGACCATGCCCAGTCTGGACATGTCCATTTCCTGGATATACGTTGCCATTCCTATAGGCATGACGCTGGCCATTATTGGCGTAGTGGCGCATTGGGCCCAAGGTCCTCGGCAGGCCATCGTTGATGACACCGTCATTTAATTAAAAATATCCGCGATCAGGTGTAAGCATGCCTCAGTTGATGGTTGTATCCATGTTGTTGTTCTTTGGCCTGTCGGTGCCAGTGGCTGTGGCCATAGGCCTGGCCAGCATGCTGGGCGTAGCCTGGGATGGGAATATGACATGGTTGGTGGTGGCGCAGCAAATTTATGCGTCACTGGATAAATACCCCTTGGTAGCTGTGCCGTTTTTTATATTGGCCGGCAACCTGATGGAGGCGGGCGGCATTTCTGAACGCATGGTGGACTTCGCCAAAAGCGTGGTGGGTGGCCTGCAGGGCGGCTTGGCCATCAGTTGCGTGTTGACCTGCATGATATTTGCCGCTGTGGCTGGGTCCAGCGTGGCAACTACGTTTGCCGTGGGGGCCATCTTGATACCCGCCATGGTCAAGCACGGTTACCCCAAGCCTTTTGCGGCGTCGCTGCAGGCCACGGCCGCAGAGCTGGGCGTGATTATTCCGCCGTCCATACCCATGATTTTGTTTGCCGTGGCAACCGATACGTCTGTGGGTGAATTATTTATTGCCGGTATAGGGCCTGGCCTGCTTATAGGGTTCGCACTGGGCTTGTATGTGTGGTTTTATGCCCGTCGCCATGGGTATGGCAAGAACGACGGCGTTGGCAGGCTGGGCCTTTGGCCAGCGTTTAAGCGCGCCTGGTTGGCGCTGTTAATGCCGGGAATTATTCTGGGCGGTATTTACGGCGGCATATTTACGCCAACAGAGGCGTCAGCCGTTGCCGTGGTGTATGCCTTGGTGGTGGGGATTTTTATCTATCGTCGCCTAACCTTTGCTAACCTTTCTAAAACCTTACATAGGTCGGTGATTTCCACAGCCGTCATTATGTTTATTATCGCCAATGCTGGCGTATTCGGGTTTTTGTTGAATCGCGCCGGTATACCGGCCGCGTTGGGCGAATGGTTAGGTCATATTTTCAGTGACAAGTACACCTTCCTATTGGGGGTAAACCTTGCTCTGTTCTTGATAGGCATGTTTATCGAAACCTCGGCGTCCATTGTCGTGCTGGCTCCGTTGCTGCTGCCCGTGGCTATGCAGTTCGGGGTTGATCCAGCGCACTTTGGGGTCATCATGGTGGTCAACCTGGCCTTGGGTATGGTGACACCGCCGTTCGGGGTCAATCTGTTTGCTGCCTGCACGGTGGCGAATATACCGCTAGAACGATTGATCAGGCCCTTGCTGCCTTTTGTCGCTGTGGTGGTGACCTGCCTGATGCTGATTACTTATATGCCCCAAATTAGCCTGTTCTTCAAGGTCTTGGTGTATGGCTAGCGCGCAGTTTGATTAACTCGTGCCGGACTTTAGGGCCTTATGACAGTGTTTCGTTTTAGTGGCTTACGATAATTTGGCACATGCCCCCTGGTTGCCAACATATCCACACTGTGACTGGTGTCAACAGCTCTGTTGACTCGTGTAGATTCCCCAGCCAACAACGACTCTCTTTGAGAGTAGCCCGTGCTTATCGCTTCCTTCCATTGGGTAGGAAGCGATAGGCTGCTTTCATGTTGGTCTAGTCTTGGCAAGCAAATGAAAGGAGTTAACTTACAACCTTTCACTGATCACTTACTAACCGCGTGAAACGCGTATTCAAACGTTTGTTGTTGAGCTTACTGCTAGGGGTTTCTTCGGTAACCCGGTCGCTCGACGGAGGCAGTGTGCGCGCGAGCCGAGTTGCTGTTTCTGAAATCATGGTGAGTCCATAGAAGGTTCCTAAAGAGTGAGCTCGTAACGCAATATGAGCGACGAGGCCTAAGGTCTATGGCGAAACTATTGGCTCTAGCATTATGGTTTTCCCTATAAATCAAGAAATATTATTGTTAGTTGAAATGAAATTCCCTATTATTGCAATTATCTTGTTGGTTAACGAAAACTTAACCAGTAAAAAAGGAAATTAGATGGCCAAGGCAGATCCTAAGAAAGACATAGCGTCTGAGAAGAGACCGGAACTTAAAGGCGCGGTAGGTTCATTACAAAAAGGCTTGTGTCTTGTTGAGTTGTTGCTTGAGTCACTGGCACCGGTGAGCCTGACCGATTTGGCGGCAATTTCCGGCTTTGATACCTCAAGCACGCATAGACTCTTACAGACGCTTATTGATTTAGGCTACGCGGCAAGAGAGGAGAACACGAAGCGTTACATGGCCGGTCCTCGGGCATTGTCTACTTTGCGTCTCCTGCACCCCATCAGCGAACTTCGGCGAACGGCCCGACCGATTCTCGAGTCATTACGCGATACGTCAGGCCAAACCACAACGCTGATCATTTTTGTAGGCGATAAACGAATGACGGTGGACGTCGCACGCGGTGCACATCAACTGGTGCCCTATTACGATACGTGGCTCGATAGCCCGCTTCACGCTTCGGCTACGGGGAAGATATTGGTTGCGTGGAAGACCGATAAGGAACGGGCCGCTCTGCTAGGAAACGGGCCTTACGAGGCTGTTACTCCGAAAACGGCGATTAGTCCTGCACAGTTTGCTGAGGCTTTGTCAGAGGTTCGGCAACAAGGGTACTCAGTGGGCCGAGATGAACCCTACCTCGGAATTACCTCTATGGCAGCGCCGTTGATGTATTCGCAAAAAATACTTGGGTGCCTGGCTATCACGGCACGCTCGGATGCTATTACGTCAGACAGAGAAAAGGAAATCGGTTTTGCTATGCGCACGTCTGCTTCCTTGCTTTCGCACAGCGGTCCCGACCTGCGTTCATTATTTTTTATGTTCAATTCTACAACCAATGTCCAACAAGTCGGCTTCAGAGATGAGTCTGACCGGTAAGAACACTAAGGAGACTAGATATGGCTAAGAATGGTACTGAGTGGGCGTCACCGCCGCCCGTGCCCTCAGATCACTATGTTGACAGTGCGATATATACAAGTCAGCAGATTCTTGATGAAGAACGAAAGAATATCTTTGCAAAGGCATGGAAATTCGCGTGTCATGAAAGTGAGATGCCAGATCCAGGAGATTATCGAGTAACTGATGTCGCTGGCGTCTCCGTTGTGCTCTTGCGCGGAGCTGACGGACAGGTTCGTGCGTTCGTGAACGCCTGCCCCCATCGGGGCGCCCCATTGGTACGAGCACGACGCGGCAATGCGCGTCACCTTACTTGCTTCTTTCACCTATGGTCGTTCGACGATAAAGGAAGTTGCACGCACATCACTCGACCGGAGGGGTATACCAAAGTAGGCTTTAACCAAGATTCCTGCGGCTTGCGTAAGGTCCGTATTGCGGAGAAGCTGGGCCTTTATTTTGTTAGTCTCAACGACGCCGCCGATGATTTTCTTGATCACATTGGTAACGCGATGGAGCACCTTGAGGAGTGTATGGGAACCCAGCCACTTGAGGTATTTCATTTACATCGGGCGATCGTCAAAGCGAACTGGAAGCAATGGCATGAAACCAACATGGAGCTTTACCACGAGTGGGGGCATGTAGTTAACAGGGCAACGAGTATCGCTGTAGACGGGTACCACGAGCGTACGTGGCAAATCCACCCTGAGGGGCATGGAACCATGCGTCCCTTCCAGGTTAAGTATCAAAATTACAAAGGTTTTTCCGCACGTGATGCTCTAGAGTTACCGGGGTTAACGCCGGGAGAGTTCCGCTTCGCAGATCTATTTCCCAATACCACCATAATTGTTCGAGCTACGAACGTCAGAATCGACACGAGCACGCCTATTGCGCCGGGGCTGACGATAGTTGAACAACGTGGGTTGGGTATCAAGGGCGAGTCGCCTGATGATCGTAAGGAACGCCGTAAGCACCACAATCAAATATGGGGACCGTTGGGTAGAAACCTTCCCGAAGATCTGATTTTTGTGGAGGCCGTGCAAAGGTCCAGCGTACATGGTGCCTCTAGGTACGGTTTGATTGCCCGACATGAGAATTTGCTAGCGCAAGACGACGAGATCATGCGTGCGTACTACAGGGTCTGGGGAAAGAAAATGAATCGACAGGCCAGTGATCCATTCGATGTACGCGCAAAGGTCGAAGCAGGCATGGAGCCTGCCTTTGCTCAGTCTTAGGAGATGAGAATGAACAGTACGGCAAGAGCCACGGCGACCGATTTCATAGGCCAGACATGTGAGCTACTGGACGAAGAGCGATTCGGTGAGTTTCTCGAGCAATGCTCGTCCGATTTCGAGTATGTCGTCAGGACATTTAGTCCGGATCTAGGCAAAGATATGGTGTGGCTTCAGCATGATCGCAAAGGCTTCGAGATGTTGATCAAGATGATTCCCGAGCACGTTCGAGTGGACGCCAAGCTGAGTCGCCATGCCACGGTAACCAATGTGACGGAAATAGAGCCCAATAAAATCCGGACTCGTAGCAAAGTCGCCGTTTTTCAGACTAATCCGAACGGGACATCTTCCATTCTTGCCATTGGTACATACATAGACACCATTGATCTAGCACAACCCACTTCCCCGAAACTGCAAGATCGTGAACTTGTGTTGCACACGCAAGACCTGGGGCCAGGCGTGCACGTCCCTCTATGAACGAGTGCCCTAGAAATTTTTAGCTGGATTTTTCCACAAAGGAGACAAGCAAATGTTGGAGCAGGTAAAACGAAAACTGAATGTAGCGATATTGGGATCCGGAAACATAGGGACCGATCTTGCCTATAAGGCACTGCGCAACGAGAACTTTAATTTGAAGCTCGTTGCAGGTATTGACCCAGCATCCGATGGGCTCGCAAGAGCCAGGGAATTGGGTATAACAACATCTGCGGATGGCGTGGAGGCAGTTCTTGAATGTCGAGACATAGATCTTGTTTTTGAAGCAACTTCTGCAAAAGCACATCTAGCAAACGCTCCTCGATTTGAAGCGGCAGGAATAAGAGCAATAGACTTGACACCCGCGAAGGTTGGCCCTAGCGTCGTGCCGTGTGTGAATCTTGCCGACATGGGTTCAATGTCAAACGTGAACCTGATATCGTGCGCCGCTCAGGCCACGATCCCGTTGGTGTACGGATTCAGCCGGGTTGGTAAAGTGCATTATGCCGAGATCGTTGCCACGATCGCGAGCAAGGGCGCTGGTAAAGGCGCTCGAGACAACATTGAAGAATTTACCCATACAACTGCCCGTGCTATTCAAGAGATTGGGGGGGCTACGCGCGGCAAGGCCATGGTGGTGCTGAACCCAGCAGACCCTCCCCTGATCATGCGCAATACGATCTACGCTGTCATGGACGAAGATACCGACGAGAAAGAACTGCACAAGTCAATTAATGAAATGGTCGCCCGAGTTCAGCAGTATGTCCCAGGTTACAGGCTTGTCGTTGAGCCATTTCGTAGAGGGGACCATTTTATGGTTAGCGTTGAAGTCGAGGGAGCAGGAGATTACCTTCCTATTTATGCGGGCAATCTCGATATCATCAACGCCGCTGCAATCGCCGTAGCAGAACGATATGCCGCTCTGCATGTTCACTAAGTAAGGGGAATTCTATGTCTAAAGTAACTATCGTTGATGTAACGTTACGTGATGGAAACCACACATACGGTCATCAATTCACTCCAGAGATTGTTGCAAAGACCGCTGCGGCGCTGGATCGTGCCGGTGTGGATTACATCGAGGTAGGCCACGGCGATGGCCTTGGCGGAAGCTGTATCCATGTAGGTCGTTCTGCCACATCGGACATGGAGCTGATCAAAGCTGCCGTAGGCGCTGTGAAGAATGCAAAGATCTCTATTATTCTGATTCCCGGCATGGGGAGTTTTCAGGACTTGGAGATGTCTGCTGAGCTTGGTGTTTCTATGGCTCGCATTGGAACCCACTGCACCGAAGCTGACATTACCGAGCAGCACCTACAACGCGCTGCTGATCTAGGGCTGTTACCCGTCGGCTACCTAGTTTCAGTTGGCATGGCAAGCGCGGAACGCTTGGCTAGCGAGGCAGCGAAGATGGAATCGTACGGTGCACAGTATATCAATCTGGCCGAATCTCAGGGTCATCTGGTGCCTTCCGAAGTGGCGGAGCGTATCCGGGCTGTACGTAAGGCGGTCAAGATACCAATCGGCTTCCATCCTCATAACAACCTGGGACTTGCGATTGGCAATATCCTGGCAGCTCTAGGTGAAGGCGCGACGTTTATTGACGGCAGTTTAAAGGGCTTTGGAGGTGGGGCAGGCAATGCGCAAACTGAAGTTGCCGTTGCTGCGCTAAAGAAGGCAGGTTATGACATCAACCCGACCCTGTTTGAGACGCTCGACGCGGCTGACGTATTCCAGAGTATGGTACAGCCCCACCCTATGCCTAGCCTCGATAACGACTCTATCCTGATGGGATTTGCGAATGTTTACGGTGGCTATGTTCTTCCAGTTAAGAAAGCAGCGAGTGAGTATGGTTGCGATCCACGTGAATTGATCCTCAGGCTTGGCGCCCGAAGAGTAGTTCATGCGCAGGAGGATGCTGTGATTGATGAAGCGCAAAAGTTGGTTTCCGAAAGTCGATCCGTTCCCGAAGTTACGGTTTAAAACAGGGGAATGGATGTGGAGGTACTGTTCAATTCAAGTACGGGTGCTTCAACACGTGTAGCACTGAAGTCTGGTGAGCGTCTGCTGATGGCCGGCCTCAGATCGGGAGTCGACCTTCCGTACGAATGTGCTACTGGGACCTGTGGCAGTTGTTTGGCGACTGTAGAGTATGGTTCGGTAGATAACCTATGGCCGCAAGCGCCTGGAGTGAAGGCGACACACGGCAATCAGAACCGCGTACTACTTTGCCAATGTAGTGCCAGAAGCGATTGTGTAGTGTCATTCACTCCGCCCCCCACACTATCTGAAAGGCACACCTCTGTTCCAGAGTACTCATCTGCTGAATTGATCGACGTCGCACGGCTAAGTCACGGCTTGTACGAGATCTCAGTCCGCTGTACGACTCCTTATTCGCCAGCTCCTGGACAGTTCATGCTGGTGGGCGCTGAAGGTATTTCGGGATTTCGAGCTTACTCGGTCTCAGCGGTGGAGGAAGGGGGGCTTCTCCTAAAGTTCGTCGTTAGGGTTGGTCTGGCCAGCGGTCTGTCAAAAATATTATGTGATTTGAAATCTTGCGGAGACGAACTTAGACTTTTCGGCCCCATGGGCACAGCATGTCTTTACCCACATGACGCAGACGATGTGTCAGTTGTTGTGGGTGGTTCTGGTCTTGGGGTGGCGATGGCCCTCGCAAATGGATTTATCAACTCCGCATCGCTTAGCTCTCGTTTGCTGAAAATTTATATTGGTCTTCGAACGGCAGATTGTGATCCAGTGATTAGCAGGTTGAGACAAATTCATAGCTACGCGCCTAATCGAATCTCTTCAGTCATCACGTTTTCAGAGTCGGCAACTTTGCTCCCATCTCTTCCTGGTGTTGAGTTCCGTAGCGGCCTAGTTCACGAGACAGTTCTTGCTTCGCTCAATACGTGGTCTGCTGACCCTACTGTATTCGTGGCGGGGCCACCGCCTATGGTCGATCTCACGGTGCGGGGGTTGCTTAAGTCGCGCCGATGTAAACCGACAAACATCCGGTTTGACCGTTTTTCGTAATTGATGGAGGAATTGCAGTGGAGAACTGGATAAAAGCGTGTGCCGTAGATGACCTTGAGGACTCATGCCTGACCGAGCTGAGAATCAATGGAAACAACGTTTTGTTTCTACGACATGAGGGTGAAGTTCATGCAGTACCAGCACTCTGTCCCCATATGGATGAACCACTAGTCAATGGGTTGTGTGATGGCTTTAATCTCACTTGCTTGAAGCATCTGTGGCAATGGGATATCAGGACAGGAGAAGTAAAGGAAAATGGTGAACTTCCTTTAAAAATAATTCCCCTGAAGATTGTTGATGGGCAAGTTTATATGGAACAAAAAGTGATCAAAAATCCCTGAATTTCTTATCATGCCGATTCTGGCATATTGAGGAGACAAATAATGAAAATTGCATATTCTATATTTATAGGCACAGTTGCATGTATTCTCACATCAGTTGGGTACGCTCAGACGGTGAACGTGACCAATTGGGTTCCAGTCAACCATCCCCTTGTCACCGGGGTTATAAAACCGCTATGCGATGACTTTGCGCGGGTCACCGAAAAACGCGTTAAATGTAATATTCTTCCAAAATCAGTTTCTGCAGCTGCTCAAACGTTTGACGCTGTTCGCGATGGCATTGCAGATCTTGCGTTCATTGTCGATGGCTATACAGCTGGTCGATTCTTGTTGTCTACCGTAGCAGAGTTTCCACTGTCCGGCCAAACAGCCGAGGTCAACTCGGTTGCCTATCAGCATATATACGATCAATACTTAGCTGATGCCAACGAGCACAAAGGCGTCAAGGTTCTTGCCGTATTTACTCACGGGCCGGGTCAGCTATATACGGGGACCAGAGAGGTCAAAACAATGGCGGATTTCTCTGGGCTTAAGTTACGCACCGGTGGTGGCATAGTGAACGACGTGATCAAGCTGTTGGGCGCTACGCCAATGTTAAAGCCAGCTCCGGATGTGTATGAACTCATGTCAGGAGGCATTATTGACGGCTTTGTGTTCAACAAAGACTCGCCAGTCTCGTTCAATCTTTATCCGCTTGTAAAGAATGCGCTGTATATGCCAGGCGGACTGTATAACGTGGCGTTCACTATTATTATGAATGAGTCCAAATGGGATTCGATTTCAGCGGCTGATAGAGCCGCAATTGAGCCTTTGCTTGGGGAGGCGCTGGCTAGGCGGGCTGGACATACCTACGACAAAGCTGATATTAGAGCCGATACAGTCATGCGAGATGCGGGAATCAACATCTTAATGGCCTCTCCCGGGCTTATCGCTCAAATTCGTGAAAAAACGTCGGGACTTGAAGAAAAGTGGATCCAACAGGTGGAGAGCAGGGGGGTGGACGGGGCAAAGGTCCTGCAGGCGTTCCGCTTAGAAACGGCAGCGCAAGTTGCCTCATCTACGAACCCGTCTAAATAACAGCGAGCGATATTCACTATGACTACGATTACTGTGGCAGGTACACAGATAGCTCGGTGCGCGTTTCGTGTACTCAACTATGGCGCGGCGCTTAGCCTACTCGGCATGACTGCCCTCACCTGTGCGGATGTATTTGGGCGATATTTTTTTAACGCCCCAGTCTTTGGCGCTCTGGAGCTCACTGAGTTACTACTTGCCGCGGTAATTTTTTTTGGATTGCCCATGGCCACTTCTCGTGCCGAGCATATTACTGTTGATCTGTTCGACGCTTGCATCTCGCAGCGAATGCTCAACATACAAGGTATCGTTTCCAATCTTGTGTGTGCACTTTTCTCGGCCTTCATCGCCTGGCAGTTATGGGACCGTGCGCAGGGGATGTTGCTTTCAGGCGAGCAGACAGGGCAACTTGGAATCAAGCTCGGTTGGCTGGCGATATTAATGATGATCACTATGGTTCTGACGTGTGGTGCATTTCTCGTTGCTCCAAAAGTGCGTGGGATCGAAGCTGATACCTTGGACAATGGAGGCCAACCGTGACTGAGACTGGTATCGGCTTCGCCTCATTCCTTATCTTGTCCTTCCTCAGAATACCTATAGCGTTTTCCATGATCATCGTCGGCTTCATCGGCTTTGGCATGAAGGTAAACTTTAATGCAGCCTCTGCGATGCTAGGGCAGGCGGTCTATGAAACAGGTCTGTCCTATACGCTGTCTGTTGTTCCTCTCTTTATTCTGATGGGAAATCTCATCGTTAGGGCGGGCGTTTCTGCTGAGTTGTTTGAGGCTGCTTATAGATTCGTGGGACATAAGCGCGGTGGTTTAGCCATGGCGAGTGTAATGTCTTGCGCTGGCTTCGGTGCTGTGTGCGGCTCATCCGTCGCTACCGCAGCAACCTTTGCAAAAGTTGCTTATCCTTCCATGAGAAAGTTCGATTATGACGATGGGTTTGCTGCAAGTACTCTGGCAGCGGGCGGTACTTTAGGCATTCTGATCCCTCCATCTACATTTATGGTGCTCTATGGGATCATGACAGAAACAAGTATCGCCAAGGTGTTCATCGCCGGAATCGTGCCGGGAATATTGGCGGCCTTGCTCTTTTGCGCGACCATTTCTGTTACGACCCGGTTATCGCCCGCACTCGCACCTTGTGGAAAAAAGCATTCTTGGCGCGAGCGACTGCAGTCTTTGCCCACAATATGGCCAGTGATAGCTTTATTTACACTTGTTATGGGCGGTATTTACGGAGGCCTGTTTACTACCACCGAGGGAGCAGGAATTGGTGCCGCTGGAGCATTGGTATTTGCGCTCTATCGACGTGCGCTAACGTGGCCCATTTTGTTTGATCTTCTTGCGGAAACAGCTAGGACTACTGCAGTGCTTTTTCTGATAGTTATTGGGGCTTTGGTGTTTGCCAACTTTGTGAACTACACCTCAATGCCGGGTGATCTTCGCGATTTTGTCATGATGTTCGAGCTTCACCCAATTATCGTGGTTATCGCCATATGCTTGATCTACGTAATTCTGGGCACGGTCATGGAGGAGATATCAATGATGCTCCTCACCATACCACTGTTCTTCCCATTGATCATTGATCTAGGCTTCGATCCAGTATGGTTCGGGATATTGGTCATCATTGCCATTCAGATCGGTATGATCTCACCCCCAGTGGGAATGAACATCTTTGTGGTAAGAAGCGTTTTACCCCATATCCCTATACTCTCAATATTTAAAAGAGTGTGGCCATTAAACTTCGCGCTTGTCGTGCTCGGCGGGTTTGTGATCGCTTTCCCTTCCCTGGCTTTATGGCTCCCGAGCTACGTTAAATAGATAGAGGCCGCGCTATGCAAACAGCTACAAACAACACATATCACCATAGCTCAGACGAATTGTCCGCAACAAGCTCGGTCGCTACGCTCTACCATTGTGTTGGTGCACGATCATTTCGTCCTCTTTGGGTTCTCGAAGAGCTCCAGCTGGACTATGAACTGAAGATGCTAGCCTTTCCACCACGGGTGTGTTCCAGCGATTTTTTATCAATAAACCCGCTCGGCACGGTGCCTGCGTATGTCAATGGCACACACACCATGACAGAATCTGTAGCCATCTGTCAGCTCCTAGCTGCGCAGCATTCACCAAGAGGACTGAACGTGGAGGCTGACGAGTACGACTATGGACTGTTTCTTGATCTACTTCACTTTGGCGAGTCGACGCTGACTTTCCCACACGCTTTAATTTTACGTTATGGGCAATTTGAGCCAAACGAACGAAAACTCCCCCAAGTTGTTGAAGACTATACGAGTTTTTTTTTGGGACGCTTGCGAAAACTCGATTTTATGTTTGCTGAACGGGACTTCTTATGTGCCGGGCGCCTCACTGTCGCTGACATATCAATAAGCTATGCATTGCTATTGGCGCAATACGTCGGTATGTTGAACAAGTTGCCTGAAAATGTGCGTCGGTATTGGGAGGGTATGCGCAATTACCCTTCCTTCCTTCAGGCGCTGAGTGTTGAAGAGGCTGCTGCAGCTGAACAAGGGGTTTCGACGGTCCCGGTTCCGCTATTGTGACGAGACATTGCACCTTATCGTAAGCTTCCCGCAAAGTCGTAGGCATTGGCAGGAGATCTCGAGGCCTTTCTTTCAGAAAAGCATACTTACAGCAAGCCGGATCGTGGTGGTACTGAAAGAGGGTGAGGTGGACCTTCCGACCTGCGCTGTTGCAGCGCAGGTCGGGCAGCCATGGGTACGTACGGTCCAGTCTCTTATGCAAAGACTCTAGAAGGCGGGGCTGTCCACGTCATCCAGCTTCACAGCCGCCTTCTTAGCGACGGTTTTTGTAGCCCTCTTGGTCGCCGTCTTTGTGGCTGCCTTAGTCACTGTCTTGGTGGCCGCCGCTTTGGTCGCAGTTTTCTTGGCCGCTGCCGTTTTTGTTGCGGTCTTGCTAGCTGCTTTTTTGGCAGCTGTTTTCGTGGCGGTTTTAGCCGCTGTCTTCTTAGCCGCCGTCTTTTTAGCACCCGGCTTTTCAGGACGTGCTTCGAACTCAAAGCCTATCTTGCCGCCAGCTTGTTTGACCAGAAAGGCCTTGAATTTTCGATTGGTGCGGCTGGATACAAAGCCCGTCAGCAAGTCGGTCTTGCCATCGGTAAGTAGCTTCTGTACCTGTTCTGGCGAAATTTCCTGCTGCAGTATCATTTTTCCAGTACGGAAGTCGCAGGTCTTTTCTGGGCCAGTGGATTTCTCGCACACATAATTCATGCCGTGGTCATAGACGTTGGCACTGCATTTTGGACAAGGCCCCAAGGACGTTTGAGCTGAAAAATCTACAGGCTCGGTGTCTTCGTCATCCTTTTGGCCAAAGTCGAATTCCAGCTTGAATTCGTCCGTGATACGCAGCAAAGCGGCAAAGGGACGGCCCATTTTGCTGATAAAGCCAGGCAGAGGCCCTAATTGACGCTCGGTAAGCAGTTCCTCGACCTCGGGGATCTCGAACGTGCGCCCGCCTGGGTGCTTGCCTATGGAAAAATCACATGATGTGCAGGCGTAGCGACGATAGTTTTCCTTGACCACGCTGCCGCATTTGGGGCAGGGCGTGCTTAGCGTGGCGTAGTCGCCAGGTACGGTGTCGCGTTCGTATTCCTTGGCGCGCTTAACGATGACTTGGGTCATTTGCTGAATTTTCTGCATGAAGACGTCGCGATCCAACTGGCGCGCTTCGATTTGCTTGAGCTTGTGTTCCCACTCGCCGGTCAGTTCGGGCGACGTTAGTTCATTAACGCCCAGACCCGATAGCAGAGTCATCAACTGGCGCGCCTTGGCGCTAGGTATCAGTTCACGGCCTTCGCGGCGTAAATAGCCTTCATTGAGCAAACCTTCGATAATCGCTGCGCGGGTAGCTGGCGTACCCAAACCGCGTTCTGACATGGCGTCGCGCAAGGCTTCGTCGTCTATCAGCTTGCCGGCGCCTTCCATGGCCGACAACAGCGTGGCTTCAGTAAAGCGTGCTGGCGGTTTGGTCACCAAGCCTTTGGCTTCGATATCTTCCGTTTTGACCTGCTCGTTATCGGCAACGGCTACCAGCGTGGTGTCGTCGCCTTGGGCGGCGCGACCGTAGATGGCCAGCCAGCCCGGGTTAACCAATACCTTGCCTTCAGTTTTGAAACGATGGCCGGATACCTGGGTGATGCGGGTGGTAAGACGAAATTCTGCGGCGGGAAAGAACACAGCCAGAAAACGTCGAGCGATCAGTTCGTAGATTTTGCCTTCGGCTTCGCTAAGATCACGCGGAATTTGTTGCGTGGGAATAATGGCGAAGTGATCAGAAACCTTTTTGTCGTCAAAAATACGACGGTTGGGCTTGACCCAGTTCTGCTTGCAGACCGTTTCGGCAAATGGCCGTACGCTGGCGGCGGCAGAGGAACCTTCCTCGGACAGTGCCTGCATGGTTTGCTGCACCGTGGACACATAGTCTTCAGGCAGGAAGCGCGAGTCGGTACGTGGGTAGGTCAAGGCCTTGTGCCGTTCGTACAGAGTTTGGGCCAGCGATAGTGTCGTTTTGGCGGAAAACCCAAAGCGCGAGTTGGCCTCACGTTGCAAAGACGTCAGGTCAAACAGCGCGGGCGACATCTGGGTCGAGGGCTTGGATTCCTCGGTGACCTGGCCGTCGTGGTCCCGGCATGCCATGACTATGGTCTGAGCGGCCGTTTGCGACCACAGGCGGGAGTCGCGCTGTTCAGGGTCGGATTCTACCTTGGTGAACTTAGGATCGAACCAGCGGCCTGTGTACAGCCCTGCGGCCGCAACAAAGGTGGCATGGACCTCCCAGTAGTCACGCGAGATGAATTTCCGTATGCGTTCTTCGCGTTCCGCAACAATGGTCAGGGTAGGCGTTTGCACCCGGCCCACTGGGGTTTTAAAGAAACCGCCGTCTTTGCTGTTGAAGGCTGTCATGGCGCGAGTGCCGTTAATGCCTACCAGCCAGTCGGCTTCAGCCCGCGAGCGGGCGGCGGCTTCCAGGGGCTTCATGGTTTCATCATCGCGCAGGTTGGCGAAGGCTTCGCGAATAGCGGTTTGCGTCATGGAGCGCAGCCATAACCGCTGTATGGGCTTCTTGACGCCAGAGTACTGCACGATATAACGGAAAATTAGTTCGCCCTCGCGTCCCGCGTCACAGGCGTTGATGATGGCATCGACGTCTTTGCGCTTTAGAAGCTTGATTAACAGCTTCAGGCGTTCGGTAGATTTTTTGTCGGTGGGGCCCAGCTCGAATTGCGGCGGTATCACGGGTAAATGCGCAAAGCTCCATTTCCCGCGTACTGGATCGTTAGGCGCAACTAGGCTTAACAAGTGGCCTATGCTGGACGCCAGAACGAATTGCTCGCTTTCGAAGTAGTCGCCTTCCCGGGTGAAACCACCCAGGGCGCGTGAGATATCAAGGGCTACCGAGGGTTTCTCGGCGATAATTAGCGTTTTAGTCATGAATTTCCAGTAACTGCATTTCGGCAGCAGTAGCGCGGATCATACGAGGGGAGAATCGCTCTGTGCAAGTCCAAGGTCAAAACTCCAGTCCTACGCAGGCCTCACGCTGGGCAGAATTCCTGCAGAAAACAGCACTATCAGTAGGCAGTTTGCTGCTTGCTAGCTCGGTTATAAGCTGGATCGCGGCAAACTGGGCATATGCCAGCACGGTGCAAAAGTTAGCCGGTACACAGATTCTACTGGTACTGCTGGCGCTGATGACCGCATGGCTGTTGTACTTCAGGCCAAGCCCACGCCCGAATTTTTCAGCATCAGCCTACACGGCTGGATTAGCTAGCGTATGTCTGGGAGGGCTGCTGGCCTTGGTCGGACAAATATATCAGACCGGCGCTGACCCCTGGCAACTGTTCCTGCTGTGGGCATTACTACTGCTGCCCTGGCTGGTCAGTTTACATACGGTAGTTCTGGGCTTGCTGGTGGCCCTGCTATTTAATATAGCAGCGGTATTGTACTTTGATGCGATGGATACCAGTATCTTGGGGTGGATAGCATCGACTCAGTCGTCTATGGCTGTCTTCATGGTGCTGTTGAATCTGCTGATGCTGGCTACCTGGGAAAGTGCTTTGCGCCGTCTAGATGATGGCTGGCGTATAGGGCCACGTGTGCTGGGTGCGGTGATTGTCGCCTGGATGGCCTGGGCCAGTCTTACAGATGATCTGGTCTCTGCCCTGGGTGGTTTGGCGCTGATGGCGGTGGCTGTGTGGTTTTATACTCAACGGCGACGCGATTTGGCGATGGTGGCCTGGGCGGGCCTGGGAATTTTAGGCATAGTAGCCGTACAGCTGATTAGCCGTATCAATAGTGAAATGGGCTTGCTGCTAGTAATAGCGGTGCTGGTCGCTTTGGCGGCGTGGATGCTAAGGTATTTACGTCGGCAGCTGGCCCAGTCGGACTCCAGTTCGGCGCCAACAGAAGCGGTTGAGCGGGGCGAACCTTGGTTTATCAGTCTGTTCCGCTTGTCGGCGATGATGCTGACCGCCATACTAATGCTGGCCTTTTTGTTCATGATTCTGGACTTGCGCTCCACTCAGCTATGGCCAGTGGGCTTGGCCGTGGTGGCAATTGGGCTGCTGGCCTTGCGTCGTCGTTCTACCGGAGTCATCTACGAAGCTGGTGCAACCCTGGTCTGCGCAGGTTTGTTTCTGGTGGGAGTGGGTGTTTTCAGCCTGGATATGGTGTGGCCATACGGACGCGGACTAGGCTTATTGTTGTTGGCAGCACTGGTATACATGCTGTGTAGTGGGTTTGCTTTGCGCTGGCTAAGCGTGGTGTTTTGTCTGGTGGTGGCTCTGGCGATTACCTGGCCCACAGACGTCTGGGACCATGTCTGGTTGGACGGTCTAACGGACAGCGGTCGCGAACTTGGGTTTTATGTTCCCGCGTATTTGCGGGTATGGTGGCTAACGATATTCGCCGTGTTGGCCCTGGCGGCCAGCGCCAAAACAGATCAGCATGCCCGTTGGGCACCTTTGGCGTGGGCGCTGCTGGTAGTGGCTCAGTTGGTTACCTTGTCATTGCCATCTGTGGGATGGTTTGCGTTGGCGGGCTATTGGTCGGATCATTTCTCGCTAATGTTGCTAGCGCTGGCTTGCGCGCTTTTGCCGTTGGCTGCCTTGAGCACACTGCTGTGGTCCGTGCGCGGCTTACCGGCTGCTGTGCGCATCGGCGCGCCGCTGGTCTTGGCGGTCGCCTGCCTGGCCTGGATGGGCGCGCCCGGGGTGTCCTTGGGGCTGCTTTGGTTGATTTTGGGTTTCGCCTACAAGCGCCGTGCCGTCATGGTGTTCGGCGTGCTGTCTATGCTGGGTTATCTGGGCGCTTATTATTACCAATTGGAAGTCAGCTTGTTGCACAAGTCCTGGCTACTGGGGGCTACCGGTTTGTGGCTGCTGGCGTCATGGTGGCTGTTGCAGCGCTTGGTCCATGCCAGACGGCAGAGTGTTGACGCTGACGCCGAAGCTGGTACAGGAAACGAGCAAAATGATAAGGGCGTACACAGCCCGCGTGTCTGGCGCATAGCTGGCGTGTTGGCAGGTCTGCTGCTGATGCTGGTGGTAGTTAATAACGGCATTTATCAACGAGAACAGATACTTAGCAGCGGATCTACTGTAGTGCTAGAGCTTGCGCCCGTGGACCCGCGCTCCTTGATGCAGGGCGATTACATGGCCTTGCGCTTTGATGTGGCCAGTGGACTGCAGCGTAATTTATCGGGATTGCCTGATGCTCTACGGGCAGATATCGATCATCACGGTCTGGGTTACTTAGTGCTGGTTCCCGATGCTCAGGGCGTGCATCGTTTGTTTGGCGTGCAGGCTAGCTTGGATGGGCCAGTATTTGCCAAGGATACTCAGGCCAGTCCTGAATCTCGGGGGCAGCAGGCTTGGTCCGTTGTGGATGTCGTCCCCGCTAATCGGGTGCTTATGGAGTTCCGGATTCGTGGCTGGCAGGTGAAAATGGCCACTAATGCCTGGTTCTTCCCCGAGGGCCAGGCACAGCATTTTGAGCAGGCGAAGTACGGTGAATTCAAGGTGTCTAGTCAGGGAGTCGGGTTATTGAAAGACATGTTGGATCAGGATCGGTTGTCTTTGTCGGCCGTGGCTGCAACTGTGGGTAAATAGCTGCATGATTTCGTTTCTTCCGTAGCATCGGCCGTCAACCGCCGTGCTCACTCTGCGCCCCCGCTTGCGCAAAGGGCGCTGCCGCGAGCACGACGTTTGCCCGCCTTAGGGGCTGCAGGAAGGCTTCACTAGCGACGCTGCATCATGAATCCAACGGGTGTTAGCAAGCTGTTCTGAGCTCGCGCCTAGCCCGTAGTGGTAGGTCCTTACGGGAGTGCCTTTCGCGCAAGCGGGGGCACCGAGTAAGGAGCCTGCCACGTAAGGGCGAAGGTACCTATAAGACCCGCACCATCACACGTGAGGATGACGGTATTTAATGTATCAACAATGCCACATCTAAACCCTAAGCTCTCTTAAGCGCCATCGGCCGTCAATCGCCGTACTCACTCTGCGCCCCGCTTGCGCAAAGGGCGCTGCCGTGAGCACGACGCTTGCCCGCCTTAGGGGCTGCTGCAAGACGTCACTAATGACACGGCCGGGACATTTAGGCCCACCGCGACTTGTCCGTATAGGCAGGTGCCGTGCGATTTCCTACAGTCGTCGCTTCAATGATCGCTGTAAGGACCCCTATGTCATGCCCGACTCCGTCACCGACTACGACAGCCCCTGGAAGGTGGCCATACGCCAGTACTTCCCAGCCTTTGTGGCGCTCCTGGCCCCGTGGCTGCATGGGCAAATCGACTGGAGCGTACCGCCGGCCTTCCTGGATAAGGAACTGCAAGCGATCAACCACGCCTCGGCCACCGGTCGGCGCTACGCCGACATGCTGGTGCAGGTCTACACCCACGGACAACAGCCCATTTGGCTGCTGATCCACATTGAAGTGCAAAGCGGGCGGGTGACAGTGAAAAACCTGCAGGTGTTTAGCGAACGCATGTTTAGCTACTACTGCCGCATTCGTAGCCACTACCCGGCCAGTGTTAACGGTCATACTGTGCAGATCACCAGCCTGGGGGTACTGACCGCCGGGACCAGCCAGGCGACCCAACTGACCTATAGCGAAGGCAATGCGGCTTCAGGCGCCGCCTATTTAAACTTTGCCTTTCCTATCGTAAACTTAGCCACATGGCGAGCGCGTTGGGAGGAGCTGGAGCAGTTGGCCGCGACCAACCCCTTTGCCGTGGTGGTGATGGCCCAGTTGCAGGCCCAGCAAACCCGCAAGAACGACCCGGTTCGAGTGGCCTCCAAAACACAGCTGATGCGCCTGCTGTATCGCTACCACTACCGCCCCGAGGACGTGTATCAGCTGTTTCGCCTGATCAACTGGATAATCAATATATCCGCCGACCTACAACCCGCCTTTGAGGACGCCATGATAGACCTGGAGCAAGAATACAAAGTGAGCTATGTCACCAGCATAGAACGCTCGTGGCTTAAGCGTGGCCGTGCCCTGGGGCTGGAGGAAGGCCTGCAAAAAGGACTGATGCGAGGGTTGCGTCAAGGTGAAGCTAAAGGAATAGAACAAGGCGTTCGAAAAGGCGAAGCCACCTTGCTGGAACGTCAGTTGGTGCGCAAGTTCGGTCCCTTACCTAAAACGTTCCAGCAGCGTTTACAGTCGGCCACGCCCGCGCAATTGGAAACCTGGTCGCTAAATGTTTTGGATGCCGACAGCCTGGCCGAAGTTTTTACGCACTGAGCGATGGTGCTTACAGGACGAAGAATACTGCTTCAAGAAAGATTCTTAGTGCGAACGCTGCTTGCTGTCATCAGCCATAAGCTCTTCGAAGACCAGGTGGTCTACTTCGGCTTCTTGGCTCCATAACACCATTAGGGCGATGATTTTTACCCGCTCTAGCGATACCGGAAATTCATCGATGGCTTGGGCGCGTTCGATCAGGATTTCACGTAGCACGGGCGGTAGCACACCCGAGTTTTCCAGGAAGGTGATGAAGCCTATGGCTTCGGTGCCCAGGTTCAGGTATTCGCTGTCGGTGAAGATACGCAGACTACGTCCCTGGGGGAACTGTGCCAGGGGGATACATTGCTCGGTGGTTTGGGCTAGGCCGTGTAGCCAGCCTAAGGCTTCGTCAATGTCTTCGTGTTCAAAACCTATGGCCGCCAATTTATGCGCCAGTACATCGGCTTCTGGGCAGGCTTGGGGCGTGTAGTAGGTTTCGAATAAGTAAACCAGAATATCAAACATAGAGTCTGCCGGTTGCCATTTTAAGAAATCAAGAGGAACGGAAGGTTAACCGGAAAAGTTGCTTATCACTTTACGCTGATTTACCGGCCAGGGCAACTTGGGGTACGCTAGCGCAGGTCTAAAAGAAACGGGGACGCTGTTTGGCCATGATGGCGCAGTGTCATTGTGTTCGTATACCGCCGTACGCGGCGACTGGAGTCTTTATGCAAAAGATCAGGCAAGCGGCTTTGTTGCAAGCAGGTTTACCTATGGTAGATACGATAACGATACCGCCAGCGGCATGTGTCGGGGACAACCTGGATGCTGTGGATACGCCCAGCCTGATATTGGATCTGGATGCATTTGAAGACAATCTGCGCACTATGCAGGTGTTGGCCGAGCGCCACGGCGTGGCGCTGCGTCCCCATGCCAAGGCGCATCGATGTCCGGATATTGCCTTGAGGCAGATCGCGCTGGGAGCCACTGGTATTTGCTGCCAGAAGGTGTCGGAAGCTGTGCCGTTTGTTAGCGCCGGGATACGCGATATTCACATCAGCAACGAGGTCGTGGGTAGTTCCAAGCTGGTTTTGTTGGCCCGGTTGGCTGGGCAAGCCAGGATAAGCGTGTGCGTGGATAATATCAAGGCGGTCGAGGCCTTGTCGGCCGCTATGGCCGAGCACAAGGTGACGCTAGGGGTACTGGTTGAGCTGGATGTGGGGCAGAAGCGCTGCGGGGTGCAGACTCCAGAAGCCGCCATTGTGCTGGCCAGGTTAATTGAAGAATTGCCAAATATTTATTTTATGGGTGTGCAGGCCTATCACGGCGGGATACAGCACAAGCGCGGCCACGAGCAGCGCCAAAAGTCCAGTGACAAGGCTGTGCAGCGCATACGTGGGTATTTACAGGCGTTTCAGGATGCTGGCATAGTGTGCGAAATAGTCACCGGCGGGGGCACTGGTACTGCAGTGTTTGATGTGGCCAGTCAGGTCTATACGGAAATCCAAGCGGGTTCCTATGCGTTTATGGACAGTGATTACGCCAGCATAGATTGGGGCGAGGCCTTATGTTTCCGGCACAGTCTGTTTCTATTGGGCACGGTCATGAGCACGCCGACATCGCAGCGCGCTATTGTTGATTTTGGTTTGAAATCCACCAGTGCTGAAAGCGGCGCACCTGTGCCTGTGGATCTGCCCGGTGTGCGTTGTGTGGCAGTGCATGACGAACATTGTATTTTGCGCGCCGATACCAAGCGTGATCGGCCTGCGCATGGCGCACGGGTACGTTTAATACCTAGCCATTGCGACCCGACATTTAATTTGCATGATCAGGTGATTGCACTGCGCGGCCAGACGGTGGAAGCCATCTGGCCGATTAGCGCGCGTGGGCTAAGCCGCTAGCCCACTAGCCTGTTCTTAGCCTTAATCCACCAGGGAAATCAGTTCTACACCGTCGGTGACTTGGTCGCCGATGTTAAAGAATACTTCCTCTACGGTGCCGTCAGTAGGCGCATGTATGGTGTGCTCCATTTTCATGGCTTCCATAACCAGCAGGGCATCACCGCTTTTGACTTTGTCGCCTGCTGCGACGGCAATCGCAATGATTTTCCCCGGCATAGGCGCGGTCAGTCCGCCTTGATGTGCGCCGCCTTCGTCTTGGGAATGGACAACAGGGTCGAAGATCTGCAGGACCTGCACACCGCCATTGGTGAATATATGTATGTTGTCCTGTTGCAGAATGACGGTGGCCTGTGCATAGTGGCCGTCCAGCTGCACGCGCAGGCTGTACTGATCTGTGGCTTGGGCGTCAGCTTGCCATTGCAGGCTGACGGGCTCGCCGTCGTGGGTAAATGACCATTGCTTGCCGTTGCGCTGTACTAGCAGATCGTATTGCACGTCGTCAGCGACCAAGCTGAAGGGCTGTTGGAACTGGCCGGTTATGCGCCAGCCATCGGTTTGTGCCCAAGGGTCGCTGGGCATTGCGTTAGCCGCTGGCTTGGAGTTTGTTTGGCCTTGTTGGGCCAGCAAGGCAGTTACAGCTAGGGCCAGGGTTGCTGGCGCGATGGGGCTGGGTGCGGGGAACAGGCTATCGTACTGACGTTCGATCAGGCCAGTGTCCAGGTCTGCAGCGGCAAAGGCTGGATCCAGCATCAGGCGGCGCAGGAAGGCGATGTTGGTGTGTACACCCACCCCTTGAATTTCGCCCAAAGCTTGCGCCATGCGGGCGCGGGCCTCGTCGCGATCACGGCCACGCACGATCAGCTTGGCGATCATGGGGTCGTAATAGGGTGAAATAGTGTCGCCCTGCTGGACGCCGCCGTCAATGCGGACGTCCCCGTTCTGGAAGGCAACGTGGTCGGGGAAGTTCAGCGTGCTTAGCGTGCCTATGGATGGCAGGAAACCTTTATCGGGGTTTTCGGCGTAGACGCGGGCTTCGATGGCGTGGCCGCTAAATGACAGCTCTTCTTGGGTTACGGGCAGGGCTTGGCCTGCGGCGACGCGTAACTGCCATTCGACCAGGTCATGTCCGGTAATCATTTCTGTGACCGGGTGTTCGACCTGCAAACGGGTGTTCATTTCCATGAAGTAGAAACGACCATCAGGTTCGACGATGAATTCTACGGTGCCTGCACCGACGTAATTGACGGCGCGGGCGGCGGCCACAGCGGCTTCACCCATGGCCTGGCGGCGCTCTGGGGTCATACCGGGGGCCGGTGCTTCTTCGATGACCTTCTGGTGCCGGCGCTGTACCGAGCAATCGCGTTCAAACAGGTAAACGCAGTTGCCTTGAGTGTCGGCAAACACTTGGATTTCAATGTGGCGTGGCTTTTGTAGATAGCGCTCTAGCAGGACCTTGTCGTCGCCAAAACTGCTGGCGGCTTCGCGCTGGCACGATGCCAGGGCTTCGGCAAATGCGGCGCTGGTCTGGACGATGCGCATGCCTTTACCGCCACCGCCGGCGCTGGCTTTGATAAGCACTGGGTAGCCCATGTTATCGGCTTGCGCCTGCAGAAAGGCGGCGTCTTGGTTGTCGCCATGATACCCAGGCACCAGAGGTACGCCCGCTTTGTCCATCAGGGTTTTGGCGGCCGATTTGCTGCCCATGGCGGCAATGGCGCTGCCGGGCGGCCCAACAAAGATGATGCCAGCTTTAGCGCAGTCATTGGCGAAGGCTTCGTTTTCGGCCAGGAAGCCGTAGCCTGGGTGTATGGCCTGGGCGCCTGTTTCCAGGGCGGCTTGAAGTATGGCTTGGCCGCGCAAATAGCTGGCCTGGGGTTCGGAGCCGCCGATATGCACGGCGGTATCGCAGGCGGCGACATGGCGGGCGTTGGCATCGGCATCGGAATATACGGCCACGGTGCGTACGCCCATGCGGCGCGCGCTAGCGGCAATACGGCAGGCGATTTCGCCCCGATTGGCAATCAGTAGGGTGGTGAACACATGGACTCCTTGATTACATTCTAAACAGGCCGAAACGCGTGTCTTCGATGGGCGCGTTAAGGGCGGCTGACAGGCCTAGGGCAAGCACCCGTCGGGTGTCCGAGGGCTTGATGATGCCGTCATCCCACAGCCGGGCTGTGGCGTAATAGGGGTGGCCTTCGTGTTCATATTGGTCGCGTATGGGGGCTTTGAAGGCCTCTTCTTCGTCAGCGCTCCAGGCGCCGCCTTTTTTCTCTATGCCGTCGCGGCGTACGGTTGCCAATACGCTGGCAGCCTGTTCGCCGCCCATGACGGAAATACGTGCGTTGGGCCACAGGAACATCAGGCGTGGGCTGTAGGCGCGGCCACACATACCGTAGTTGCCCGCACCAAACGAGCCGCCTATCAGTATGGTGAATTTGGGTACGGCGGCGGTGGACACAGCGGTGACCATTTTTGCACCATGGCGGGCTATGCCTTCGTTTTCGTACTTGCGTCCCACCATGAAGCCGGTGATGTTTTGTAGAAAAACCAGGGGAATTTTGCGCTGACAGCACAGTTCGATAAAGTGAGTGCCTTTTTGGGCCGCTTCAGAAAACAGTATGCCGTTGTTGGCGATTATGCCGACTGGCATACCGTGAATATGCGCAAAACCGGTAATTAGCGTAGTGCCAAAGCGGGCTTTGAATTCATCAAATTCGGATCCATCCACAATGCGGGCAATGACTTCACGCACATCGTAGGGCTTGCGGGTATCGCTGGGGATGATGCCGTTAAGTTCCTCAGGATCGTACAAAGGTTCGGCGTACTCGGCGCGTTGTACGGGTGGCTTTTGCAGGTTCAGCCTAGCGACGGCATTGCGGGCCAGGTACAGGGCATGCATGTCGTTATTGGCCAGGTGGTCGGCCACGCCAGACAGACGGGTGTGGACGTCGCCGCCACCCAGGTCTTCGGCACTGACCTCTTCGCCAGTTGCTGCCTTGACCAGTGGTGGGCCACCCAGAAAGATGGTGCCCTGGTTTTTAACAATAATGGATTCGTCGCTCATGGCGGGCACATAGGCGCCGCCTGCAGTGCATGACCCCATGACCACGGCGATTTGGCCTATGCCCTGGGCGGACATATTGGCCTGGTTGTAGAAAATGCGGCCAAAGTGGTCGCGGTCAGGGAAGACTTCGTCCTGCTGAGGCAGGTTGGCGCCGCCCGAGTCGACCAGATAAACACAGGGCAAACGGTTTTGCTGGGCAATTTCCTGGGCGCGCAGGTGTTTTTTGACCGTCAACGGGTAGTAAGTGCCGCCTTTGACGGTGGCGTCATTGCAGACAATGACACATTCTGTGCCGGCTACGCGGCCTATGCCGGTAATCACGCCGGCGCCGGGTGCATCGTTGTCATACATATTATGTGCGGCCAGGGGGGATAGCTCTAGAAAAGGGCTGCCTGGGTCCAACAAACGTTCTACCCGGTCGCGGGGCAGTAGTTTGCCGCGTGCCACGTGTCGCTCGCGTGATGATTTGCTGCCGCCCAAAGCGGTTTGCATTAATTTTTCCTGCAGGTCGTCTACCTGCTCTTGCATGGCGCGCGCGTTGTCTATAAACGTTTGCGACCTCGGATTAATCCGCGATTCGATGACGGGCATTGCGATTCCTAAAATAGCAAAGCGGGGGGCGACGCCAGGCGCTGCACCCCGCAAGGGCGTTAAACCATTTCGATGGCGATAGCGACGGCTTCACCGCCGCCTATGCACAGGGAAGCTACACCGCGTTTGCCACCGGTTTTGCGCAGACCGCCAACCAGAGTGGCGATCAGGCGAGCGCCGGAGGCACCTATGGGGTGGCCCAGGGCGGTTGCGCCGCCGTGGATGTTGACCTTGTTGTGTGGCAGTTTCAGATCTTCCATGGCAGCCATGGTGACAACGGCAAAGGCTTCGTTGATTTCGTACAGGTCCACGTCTTCTGCTGTCCAGCCGGTTTTGGCGAACAGCTTCTGCATGGCGCCGACTGGCGCTGTGGTGAACCAGTTGGGTTCTTGGGCATGCTGAGTGTGAGCGACGATGCGTGCCAGGGGCGTAGCACCCAGCTTTTTAGCCGTCGATTCACGCATGATCACCATGGCGGCGGCGCCATCTGAAATCGAGGAAGAGTTGGCCGCAGTAACGGTGCCGTCTTTCTTGAAGGCGGGTTTCAGGGTAGGAACTTTTTCCGGCATGGCCTTGGTGGGGCCTTCGTCGGTGTCAACGACGGTATCGCCTTTGCGACCAGCAATGGTGACGGGTGTAATTTCCCACTTGAAGCTGCCGTCGGCGGTGGCAGTTCGGGCGCGCTGTAGGGACTCCAGCGAGAACGCGTCCTGCTGTTCACGGGTGAAGTTGTATTTGTCGGCGCAGTCTTCTGCAAATACGCCCATGGCGGTACCGCGCTGGTAGGCGTCTTCCAGGCCGTCCAGTGCCATGTGGTCATAAACGGTGGAATGACCGTAGCGATAGCCTTGGCGACCGCGTAGCAACAGGTAGGGGGCGTTGCTCATGCTTTCTTGACCACCGGCCACGACAACATCAGCGCTGCCAGCCAGGATCAGGTCATGGGCGAACATAGCCGCTTTCATGCCTGAACCGCAGACTTTATGTATGGTGGTGCAGGGTACGCTTTTGGGTAAGCCTGCGCCTATGGCTGCCTGGCGTGCGGGGGCCTGGCCTTGGCCGGCTTGCAACACGTTGCCCATGATGACTTCGTCAACAGCATCAGGGGAAATGCCGGCGCGTTCAACGGCGGCTTTAATGGCGATAGCGCCCAGTTCGTGTCCAGATAGTCCGGACAGGCTGCCCATCATGCTTCCCATGGGGGTGCGGGCAACAGAAACTATAACAACGGGATCAGACATGGTTAGCTCCAGATAAATGCGATAAAGAGGTATTGGTTTCAGCGTAGGTGGGTAACGTCGTGAAGAAGCGTCTATCGTTATCGTAGGGGAAGATATCTTCGATACGTCCCTGAGCCGCACGATCACGACAGCTTTGCCACCAGTCGGCTTCCAGCAAGTTGGGATGATGCTTTAAGAAAGCAGCGCGTACGCGTTTGTCACCAAGTAAAAAATAACGGAATTCTTCGGGAAAGACGTCGTTGGCTCCGACCGGATACCATGGCTGGCTAGCCATTTCTGCCTCCTCGTTGGGTGCAGGCGGTATGTGGCGGAAGTTCATTTCCGTCATGTGTTGAATTTCGTCGTAGTCATAGAATACAACGCGCCCAAGCCGGGTGACGCCAAAGTTTTTAAATAGCATATCGCCAGGGAAAACATTGGCGGCGGCAAGTTCGCTGATGGCATCGCCATATTGTTTGATGGCGGCATCCAGTACGGCGTCAGAGGCGCGCATCAGATAGATATTCAGCGGTGTCATGCGGCGTTCTATATAGACATGGCGCAAAATGATGGCGTCGTCGGTTTCTTCGATTAAGCCGGGGACCTGACTGCGTAGCTCTTCCAGCAAACTGGCAGAAAAACGCGCGCGTGGCAGGGCAACCTGGGAGTATTCCCAGGTATCGGCCATGCGGCCCACTCGGTCATGCTTTTTGACCAGTTGGTATTTGCGCCGCACGGTGGCGTGGTCCATGCCGTCTTTGGCAATACGATCGCGTATCAGCTTGAAGACGTAGGGGTAGGACGCCTGGGTAAATACCGTCATGACCATGCCCTTGATGCCCGGCGCGATATCGAAGTCGTCATGCGAGTGCGATAAATGGTGCAGGAAGTCGCGATAGAACAGCGTTTTCCCCTGTTTTTGCAGACCTATGGTGGTGTAGAGCTCGGCCTTGGGCTTACGCGGCAGCAAGGTATTTAAGAAATCCACATAGGCAGATGGCGTTTCCATATCGACCAGAAAATACGCCCGCGTGAAGCTAAACAGGGTGCTTAGGTCGTCGCCTGTGTATAGCAGCGCATCCAGGGTGATTTGGCCAGATGGCGTATGTAGCAAGGCAATGGCAAAGGGATATATGCTGCCTTGATTGACCAGGCGCCCCACGGCATACGCGCCCTTGTTGCGGAAAAATAGGGAATTCAGTACATGTATTTGGCAATCCGGCGCTATGCGCTGTCCTGTACCTTTGGGTAAAGTCAGCCGTAGTTGACGTATGGCGCGTCGCACCAGCAGGCGGGTATCGGCGGGTAGGTCAGCAAACGGAGCAGCCAGGCCAAAATCCGCCATCATTTTGATCAGGGATTTTTCCAGGCCTTCGGTGGTTGGGTAGTAAACCCGATACGAAGGCACTTTGCTGTCTATGTATTCGGTCGCCACGGCTGGGCGCACGAATAGGAAATCGTTGTTGAAATAGTCGCGGTGCACTATACGGCACGACACCGAGTTAAAGAAAGTTTCGGCGCATTCCGGTTGTTTGTGCTTGGATAGCAGGCGCACGAATTCGGTTTTGACGTCTTGCCAGAATGCTAACTGTCCGGGCGTCAGGCTTTGCTGGGCGGAAGCGCCAGCGCGGCTGGCGTCGCTTCCTTTAAGCGCCGTGTTCAGTGTGATGGTGCATTCGTTGACCCGGGTGTCATAGTATTCAATGCGCTCACGCGATAGCTGTTGTATGCCACGCCAGTCGCCCGACTCGAACAAGGATTTGGCGCGCTGTGCGCCATAGCGGAACAACGAATAGTGGCGATTAAAGCCATCCAGCAGGGTTGTAGCCACGGCCTGTGGCGACAACCCTGCGCGGGCCACCGGTTCTATGCGTTGATGATCACCACTGTAGATCACGGCTTGCCTTGTGAAGAGCAGGAAATCAGGAACATGACGCAGTCTGGCTTAGGCGGTTTCGTTAAACAGTTCCCGACCTATCAGCATGCGCCGGATTTCACTGGTGCCAGCGCCGATTTCGTACAGCTTGGCATCACGCCACAGACGGCCGGCAGGGTATTCGTTGATGTAGCCATTGCCGCCCAGGATTTGTACGCCTTCGCCAGCCATCCAGGTGGCTTTTTCGGCACAGTACAGGATGACAGCGGCGCAATCCTTACGGACTTCGCGGGCGTGGCCGGTACCGAGCTTGTCCAGGTTCTTACCAACGGCGTAACAAAAGGCGCGACTGGCTTGCAGGGTGGTGTATAAATCGGCCACCTTGCCTTGGATCAGTTGGAATTCACCTATGGCCTGGCCAAACTGCTTGCGGTCATGGATGTAAGGAACCACCATGTCCATCACGGCTTGCATAATCCCCAGCGGGCCGCCAGCCAGGACGGCACGTTCGTAATCCAGGCCGCTCATGAGCACCTTGACGCCGCCGTTGAGTTCACCCAGGATGTTTTCGGCAGGCACTTCGCAGTCCTGGAAAACCAGTTCGCCGGTATGGCTGCCACGCATGCCCAGCTTGTCCAGCTTCTGGGCAACGGAAAAGCCTTTGTAGCCTTTTTCGATGATGAAGGCGGTGATGCCACGGGCTTTGGCAGCCGGGTCGGTTTTGGCGTAAACCACCAGTGTGTCGGCATCTGGGCCGTTGGTGATCCACATTTTATTGCCGTTCAGTACGTAGTGATCGCCTTTTTTCTGGGCCTTTAGCTGCATGCTGACCACATCCGAGCCTGCGCCAGCTTCGCTCATGGCCAGTGCGCCCACGTGTTCGCCTGACAGCAGCTTGGGCAGGTATTTTTCTTTTTGAGCCGTGGTGCCGTTGCGGTGTATCTGGTTGACGCACAGATTGGAGTGGGCGCCATAGGACAGGCCCACTGAGGCGCTGGCACGGGAGATTTCTTCCATCACGATCATATGGGCTAGATAGCCCATATTGGTGCCGCCATATTCTTCGGCAACGGTCATGCCCAGCAAGCCCATATCGCCAAACTTGCGCCATAGATCCATAGGGAACTGGTCGCTGTGGTCAATGGAGCCAGCGCGTGGGGCGATTTCAGCCTGCGCGAAAGTACGAACGGCGTCGCGTAGCATGTCCAGGTCAGAGCCCAGGTCAAAGTTCAGGCCGGGAAGATTCATTGCAGTCTCCATGAGTGCGGTGGTGCGCCTATGGTTCCATTATGTGCCAAAGACGGAAGTTGCTGGGTAATATGACTTTATATTACGTTTACGTAAACGTCAACTATAGGGGTTTTCCCGCTTCTAGTCGTTGTTTCAACAAGACCTCGCAATCGCCTTGTTGCTGGGCGATTTCATTCAGCGTCAGATCCAGATCGCGACGTTGTTGTTCCAGCATGTCGCGGTGCTGCGCCAGCACACTCATGTAGTGGCGTAGTTGCGGGATGGTGTCGCCAGGGCCGTCATACATATCAATCAGGCTCAGGATTTCAGATAACTGCAAGCCCAGCCGCTTGCCGCGCAGTGCCAGCTTAAGCCGCGTACGGTCACGCGTTAGATAAACACGATTACGACCTTCGCGGCCAGGGCTGACTATGCCCTGGTCTTCATAAAAGCGTATGGTGCGCGGCGTGATGGAAAACTCATGAGCAAGCTCTGAGATCGTCCAGGTGGTTTTAGTTGTCATGGCGTGGCAGTTTACGTTAACGTAAATTATGATGCCATAATTACGCAGGACAGGCATATCGTAAGATCGCCATTTCCAGGAGACACCATGAGACCCAACGAAAAAAAACTAAGCTATCCCAAGGGCGATCAACTGCCTGAGCCAGGTCAAGCCATAGAGATTGCCGATGGTGTGCGTTGGATACGCATGCCTTTGCCGTTTGCGCTGGACCATATCAACCTGTGGCTGTTGCGCGATCAGATTGACGGCCGTGAAGGTTGGACTGTGATCGATTGCGGTGTATCGCGCGATCAGGTCAAGGCGCTTTGGGAAGAGGTTTTCGAGAACGCCCTGGATGGTTTGCCGATATTGCGTGTGGTGGTGACCCATATGCATCCTGACCATATCGGTCTGGCGTACTGGCTGTGCGAGCGCTGGAATGCGCCTATGTGGATCACGATGACTGACTATATGACGGCGCGTTTGTGGTCGCAATCGGTCTCTGATGTGCAAAGCGCAGGTGGCCCCACGGGACAGTCTGCAGTCGAGCATTTCACCCGTCATGGCCTGTGTGATCCCGGCGCTCAGGAAACCATCCGCCAGCGTGGTAACTACTACCCAAATTTGGTGCCCGATGTCCCCAAGACGTTTGTTCGCCTGATGGACGGCCAGCGTTTGCTGATAGGTGGACGCGAGTGGCGGATTATCGTGGGCTATGGCCATGCGCCTGAACACGCGTCGCTGTACTGCGATACTTTGCAGGTACTGATTTCCGGCGATATGTTGTTGCCGCGCATTTCCACCAACATCAGTGTGTTTAATTACGAGCCCGAGTCTAACCCCTTGCCCTTGTACTTGAATTCGCTGCGCGATTACGACAGCCTGCCAGTAAACACCCTGGTGCTGCCGTCGCACGGCCGCCCGTTTCAGGGCATGCACGAACGGATATCGCAACAGTTGACGCATCACGCTGAGTGTCTGGCCGAGGTGTTGGAGGCCTGTGATCAGCCTTCAAGCACTATGGATATGCTGCCGGTGATCTTCAAGCGTGAGTTGGACGTGCATCAATTGACCTTTGCCATGGGCGAGGCGTTGGCGCATTTACATGCTTTGTATTTCGATGGGAAGCTTAAGCGTAGTGTGGGTGATGATGGGATTATTCGCTTTCAGCGTGTAGCGTCTTAGGTCTTGTAGGTGGGTTTGGCTTTGGGTGTTGCGTTGTTGGTACATTAAGTCGCACCGCCCTTTCGTGATGGGCACCTTACTCTGCCGCCCGCTTCGCAAAGCGGCTGCCGTAAGGTCCCACCACTGCGGGCTAATAGTGCATTCAGCATAGGTAACCTGCAGCCGTTGAGTTAACGATGTGGCATCGCTTGTGAGGTCTTCCTGCAGCCCATCAGGCAGGCAAACGTTGGGTTCACGGCAGCCCCTTTGCGAAGCGGGGGGCAGAGTGAAGCCCGACGGTTGACGGCCGGTGCTACAAAAGAAACAAAACTACGCAGCACTAGCGATTAACCAACGCCAGTTTGATAGCCAATCCCACAAAGACCAGCGCCGCAATACGATTCATGGTTAGTTGAGCCTTAGGCGTCTTTTGTAGATAGATACCCACCGCACCAGAAAACAACGCAATACTGCCGAACACTAATAGCGTGGCTAGCATGAACAAGGCACCCAGGCTTAAGGTTTGTAGCGCCACCGAACCTCGTAAGGGCGAGGTGAACTGCGGCAGAAACGCCAGGAAAAATAGCGATACCTTGGGGTTGGTTAAATTCATGATGATGCCGCGACGATAAAGCGTGCTGGCTTTGGTCAGGGCGGCATTACCCGGTTGGGAGCCAGTTTGGCTGTGACCGTGGCTGCACCAGGCACCCCAGGCTAAATACAGCAGGTAGACAGCGCCAGCCAGCTTCAGCACCGTGAACGCCGTGGCCGAGGCCGCGAATACGGCGGCCAGGCCGGCAGCCACGGCGGCAGTATGGCCTACCAGCCCAGTGCATAGTCCCAAAACCACCCACAATCCCGCATTGCGTCCGCCTAGGGCGGATTGCATCAGCACAAATAAGTTGTCGGGGCCGGGCGTAAGCGCCAGCACAATGGCGATACCGAAAAATGTTAGCGCAATCTGATAGGTCAGCATAATGGCGTGACAATACACCTGTGCGTCGTGCAATACAATCGTTAGGTCCGTTCACCTTTGCCAGGAACCGCTTATGCCCGACTCTACCGCTAACAATCTGGATACTCGTCTACAACATACTGGCTTGGCCAATTTTGATCCAGACACTGGCGCCGCGCCAGTCGCTTTGCCCTCCATGCGTACCAGCACGGTGCGTTTTCGGGATCTGGATGCCTTGGACCAGGCCTTGGCGACCAGGGCCAAAGGCGAGCGTGCGGTCGTTTATGGCCGTGGCGGCATGGACACCCATCAGGCGCTAGAGCAGGTTTTTTGCGATCTTGAGGGCGCGCAACGAGCTTTCCTGGCGTCTTCGGGGATGGCAGCGATTACATTGGCGCTATTGGCTACCCTGAATACCGGCGATCATGTACTGGTGGCCGATTGCGCTTACGGGCCGGTACGCACTCTGGACAAGTCCTTGTTAAGGCGGTTGGATATACAAGTAACGTATTGCCGCGCCCAGGTCCAGGACATGGCTCGCCATGTCCAAGAAAATACCCGGGTGCTGTATGTGGAGTCGCCCGGCTCGTTATTGTTTGAAATGCTGGATATTCCGGCGTTGGCGGCTTTCGCCAAGCAGCATAATTTATTGTTGGCTACCGACAATACCTGGGGTTCCGGTTATATCTACCGACCGCTAGATTTGGGCGCCGATATTTCTGTCGTGGCAGGCACGAAATACGTGGCCGGTCATTCCGATCTGATGCTGGGCGCTGTCATGGTTAATGATGCTGACCTGATAGCGCGCATGCATCAAACGCATTACGCCATGGGGTATTCCATCAGTGCTGATGACGCCTGGCTGGCCTTGCGCGGGGTCAGGACCTTGCCTATACGCATGAAACAAAGCGCTGAAAATGCTTTGCAGGTCTGTCAGTTTCTAGCGACACGCAGCGAAGTTGCGCGTATTTATCACCCCGCCTGGCCAGATGACGAGGGTTACGCCTTGTGGCAGCGCGATTGCACGGGTTCGAATGGGATGCTGGCGGTTGAATTGGCGCTAAACCCCGCCGCCGCACGGCGCTTTGTGGACGCCTTGCAGCTATTTAGCATAGGTTTTTCGTGGGGTGGCTTTGAAAGCCTGGTTCAGTTGGTGGACCACGCCGCATTGCAACCCCATGGCTACTGGCAGGGTGGCGACCACGCCGTCGTGCGTTTGCACATAGGTCTGGAGTCGCCCGCCGACTTGATCGCCGATATCACACAGGCCTTGGAGGCCTGCCGCGTTTAAGCGTTTACTTGGTCAACATGTCCACTAGCTTCTGGGCCTGGGTGATGGTGCCTTCGTAGCTGTTGGTCATGCTGGGTGATGTGACGTATTTCCCACCCACAGCGATGCTGGGCGTGCCTTCAATTTGATAGGCCTGAGCCAGGGTGTTGGCGCGTGTGACTTTGGACTGTATGCCAAAGGAGTTGAAGACATCTTCAAACGCCTTGCGATCAACGCCTTGCTGGGCTATCCAGTCAAAAATGGCTGGTGCGGTGTAGATTTTTTCGCGTTTGTCGTGGATGGCGGCAAACACGGCAGGGTGCAGGTCAAGACGGCCCATGCTTTCCAGCGAGTAATACAGCTTTTGCAGATCAGCCATGCTGGCGTTAAATGCCACGGGTACGCGCTGCAACACTACATTTTCCGGCAGGGTTTTAGCCCAGCTTTCCACCATGGGCTCCATGGTATTGCAATGCGAGCAGGTGTAGGCGAAAAACTCTAGCACTTCTATTTTGCCGGCGGTGTCCGAGGGCTGAACCTTTTCCAGAGTGATGTAAGGCTGGGCAGCTGTTTGCGCCTGAGCGACAGGGGCAAGTAGCGCGGTCGCACTTAGGGCACAAATGGCAAGGCTGCGTACAAAGAAGTTTTTCAGGGACATAACAGAATTTCCTGGCAGATTAAAATCAATAAGACTGGATAAGGCACCGTAAGTTCAGCCATCAGGCATTTATTGGCGGACTACGGAAGATTCAATTTTTTCATCGCTAAGCAGCACCCTAGAGCGATTCATGTCATCGGCCCCTTTGAATGGGCCGACACGTACGCGAAATAACGACGATCCGTTGACCTGGGCATTTTGTACTTGGACGGGTAGGCCCATTAGCAAAATACGGGCTTTAGTGGCTTCGGCATCATTCTCGGACCGAAAAGCACCTGCCTGCAAGTACCAACTGGCTTGGTCTACTGCTGTTGGCTTAGGTGCTTCTGTGCCAGGCACGGGCATAGTGGCCGTTGGCGCTGCTACTGGGGCAGCAGGCTTAGTCGGTGCAGCAGGGGGCTTGGGCGTATTCAGACTGGCGATCAAGTTGCCGATATCGTCGGATAGCGGCTTGAGCGTGCCGTCGTTCGGGCCGCCGCCAAAAGGCACTGGGCCGGTGGGGGCTGTGGTGCCAGGCGCGGGCGTGCCGTATAGACCGATATTTGGGTCAGGGGCGTCACGCACGTCGGGCAGTAGCACCTTGGCCGGATCGCGGCTGGCTTTGTCCATGAAAGGCATAGGAACCTGGGTGACAAACAGCGCCACCGCAACGGCCGCAGCCAGCCCTAGAATCAGGCCTACCAGTATGCCGAATAGCGTGCTGCCGCCTGATTTGGACTTTGACGATTTGCGTCGAGTACGTGCCATAAAAAGCTTACATCCGTTCGGGGGCAGAGACCCCCAGTAATTCAAGGCCGTTGGCGATGATTTGGCGCGTGGCATGGGCCAGGCGCAGTCTGGCCAGCTTCAGTTCTGTGTCATCCACCAGCACGCGCTCGGCGTTATACCAGGCGTGGAAGTCGGCGGCACAGTCGCGTAGCCAGAACGCCAGGTGGTGGGGAGCCAGCTCCGTGGCGGCCAGGGTCAGGGTGTTAGGGTACTCGGCCAGGCGCTGCATCAGGGCAAATTCGGTAGGCGCCAGCAATTTGTGAGTGGGCGCCTGTCGGGCCTGGTCCATCAAGTCGGTGGACTGTTGCAGTATCGAGCTAATGCGCGCGTGGGCATACTGTATGTAGTACACAGGGTTTTCTTCGCTTTTGGACAGAGCCAGGTCGATGTCGAAGACAAATTCCGAATCGGCACGGCGCTGGCTTAGGAAGTAGCGCACCGCGTCTTGCCCCACCCAGTCTATTAGGTCGCGCATGGTGACATAGCTGCCTGCACGCTTGGAGATTTTCACCTCAGTGCCGTCGCGCATTACCTTAACCATTTTATGCAAGATGTAGGACGGGAAGGTGGCGGGTATCCCCAGGTTCAGTGCCTGCAGACCGGCGCGCACGCGGGCAATAGTGCCGTGGTGATCGCTGCCCTGGATATTGATGGCGTGGTGAAAGCCCCGTTCCCATTTGGTGACGTGGTAGGCCACATCCGGTACGAAATAGGTGTAACCGCCTTCGGATTTGCGCATGACGCGGTCTTTGTCGTCGCCTGTACCCAGTTCCGTGGTGCGCAGCCACAGGGCGCCTTCGCTTTCGTAGGTGTGGCCGGACGCGGTCAAGGCCTGTACGGTTTTTTCAACCCGGCCGCTGGTGTATAGCGAGCTTTCCAGATAGTAGTTGTCGAACTTCAGACCAAATGCCTGCAGGTCCAGATCCTGTTCGCGGCGTAGGTAGGCAACGGCAAACAGTCGGATATCGTCCAGGCTGTCTATATTGGTGCTGGCCGTGGTTTGTTGGCCGTCGGCGCCTTGCACTGTGGCCCCGGCCATAAAGTCGCGGGCAATATCCAGGATGTAATCGCCCTTGTAGCCATCGGCAGGAAAGCTGTCGTCATCGGGAGCTATGCCTTGGGCTCTGGCCTGCACACTGATGGCCAGGTTGTCGATTTGATTGCCGGCGTCGTTGTAGTAGAACTCGCGGGTGACGGCATAGCCTTGTGAACTGAACAGGCGGCATAGGGAGTCGCCCAGCGCTGCCTGGCGGGCATGACCAACGTGCAGTGGGCCGGTGGGGTTGGCCGACACGAATTCGACCATGACTTTTTCATTGCGATCGGCTTGGCGGCCGAACTGTGTGCCCTGTTGGGCGATCAGATCCAGTACGGCCTGGCGCGCCTGGGCCGTCAGGCGGAAATTGATAAAGCCTGGCCCGGCGATTTCGGCCGAGGCGATCAGGCTTTGCGTATCAGCCTGGGCCAGAAGGGCGTCAACGATATCCTGGGCAAGTTCGCGTGGATTGCGTCGTGCCGGTTTGGCCAACTGCATGGCGATATTGCATGCCACGTCGCCATGAGCCGCCACTTTGGGGCGCTCTAGGGCGATGGTGACATCGGCCTGGGGCGCTACCGTGCGCACGGCCGACTGTAGGAGTGAAATGAGCTGTTGTTGTTGCCCTGCAAGCATAGGAAAATTCAGTAAAGAAAGACAAAGAGTAAATGATATCAGACAGGCAGCGCTTGCCAGCCCAGTTCATCGTGTAGCCAGCGCGCATAACCGCTCATGTCGACCATGCCGACTTCGGTGCCGGGTTGTCGCCGCCAATTGTCATTCCGAATAATGGCGGCTTCGGCGCTGGCGCGCGTATCGCGGCCTAATGTCGCATGGTCGTCTTGATAATGATGCAGCAAGACGCCTGCCGAGGAGTCTACACTACGGTCGCCATCCTGAACCGAACGCAACAGGGGTGCGCGCTCATCATGCAGTGTGGGGTTGGTGATGATGCGATCGTTAAGGGCGACATCCCCAAAGCGTAACGATGCGGCTCGTGCCTGCCATAGCATCCAGTTTAGCGCGACATCAGCCAGGTCGCCACGTTGATCGCTGGGCCTGGCCTCGCTTAAGGCCATACCGCCGCCTATGTCGGCATGGGCGCCAATAAATGGGGCTTCTATAATGTTGCCCCCGCCTGTGTCTGCGGCCACCGTCAGGGGATATAGCACCCGTCTTTCGTTCAGTGCTACCGCGTGGGCTACCCAACCCCAGGCAGCGGCAATGCTTAGGTCATACTGATGATTCTGAGTGCCTGCCAGCCCCATCTGGGCGACGGTATCGAAAAGGCCCATGAAGCGCATGTCTACACAAGCGGTGATCAAGCCACGCTGGGTGTCGTTGTATGTAAAGAGCCCGTCATTGACATGTTGGTTGATTAGATTACCAAAGTGCCTGGCTAGTGCCGCCCCACGAGAGTAGCCAATAATGTCAATAGGAATACTATCGTTCAGGGGGTTGCCGTCCAGCTCATTGAGCAGTGACTGCCACTGCGTGTCTATGATTTTCGAGGCCTGGTCTGCGGTAATCGCGTCCCAGTCTATATACATGGGGTTGCCTGGCCCAGAGTGATAATAGACGGCGCCATCTTGATAGTACTGGCTCATTTTCCAGATATTGCTTAGGGTTGCCGGGTCGTTGCGGGTGCCATCAAAGGCAAATAACAACAGGCCCATCGGGTCAATATGACGCCGTGGTTGCTGGGCCGCATAACCTAGCGCTTGTTGGCCTGGGACCGGTCCCAAGGGATCAGGTTCTAAATACTGCCCACTATGCGGCAAATAGGTACGCAGTAAGTTGTCGTGCCAGCCGGTCAGTGCGTCGTAGACCTGGCCGGGCAAGCGCAGGTCCAGAGTCAGGTCGCCGCTGATGTCAACGGCGAGTCCTGTGGGCAGGTAATGGGCCCGCCAGCGGATTTTTCCATTAACGTCAGTAACCAGGCGGGGTGCGCCCGTCAGATCGCTGTGCACGGCATAGAGCAGGGCGGTCACATGGGCCGTGTCAGTTGGTTGACTAGCTACGGTCTGGTAGTCGATAAAACCCACCAATATATGATGGGCATAAATATAGCGTCGGGTAATAGTGCTGCCGTTTTCGGCCTGGGCCACTAGTTTGTTGTCAAGGTACAGATAGTGCGTGTCCACATGCTGGCCACGTTTGTGTATTTGGTAGCCAAAGGCGTTATGCCTGTAGCGCACTAAGCTTAGGCCCTGTTGCCGCACTTCGGTCAATCGTCGGTTCGGACCATAGTCCAGTTGTTTGCCGTCCATGGTCAGCGGCAGACCCGACGCGTCGCGTTGTATGGATGGGATGACGGTGGCATTTTGGTGTTTGATGGCTGCGGATGAACCATCTGCGTGCCAGGCATACCAGTGTGTGCCTGCGTTTTTGTTTGCGTTGCTTGGCGGTGTGTTGGCCCTTAGCTGTGTTGCACCTGTCATCTGCCCGCCAGGGTTATAGGCATAGCGCCACAGGTCTGGCTGGGCGTCAGCAAACAGGTGCTCTTCTTGTTGCAAGCGGCCCTGCTTATCGTAATGCTGTTTCTGGGACCAGATCAGCGTCTGGTCCTGAGTCAGCAGCAGGCGGCTGGCTTGTTGTTGCTGATTCAAGACAGTGCGTAGATGCAGACCATTGTCATAGCGATAGCCAGCTTGACCGGACACTGTGTCTATCACGGTGTGGATATCGCCATGGACGTCATGCCAGCGTATGGCGGCCAGCGGCCCTGCGTCGTCCCAGGTATATGACAGGGCGCCGCCTTCGGGTAGATGGTGCAAGCTTAGACGGTGCTGGGCATCATATTCAAACGATTCCGCATAGCGTAGCGGTGTCGAGGACCCGTGGCCAGGTCGCTCTATCTGGCGTCGTATCGTGCGCTGCTGCGCATCATAGTGCCGAGTTTCTGATTCGTATGGATGGCGTATCTGGGTCAACAGGCGGCCGTGCCAACCCAGCGTGGTCTGTAATACGCCGGCGGCGTTGGCATCGTCTATCACGGATGGACGGCCTTGAGCATCATAGTGGTAGGTGGTGGTATCGCCATTGGCAAAACGGCGCTGGTTGGGCCGCCCTTGGGTGTCATAGCTCATGTGCTCGGCCCCAGTTAGGGTAGAGGTCCAGGCGCTACGCTGTCCGCTAGGCAGATACTCCATATTCAGATCTGGCCACCCCTGACCGGTCACACTGATGCCGCGCAGTTTGCCCTTAGGATCGCGACGTAGCTTGACGCCATGTAGCTCCTGTAGCTGGCCTTGGTTGTCATAGCTTGCCAAGGTGTCTGGCGCGGCACAGCCAGAGCAAGGCGCACCGCTCACCTGGCTGATCAGATAGCGGTCGTTGCGCACTTGGGTGGTGAATAGAGTTGTCTGCTGGTTGGCGTTGATTACTTTCGTCAGTCCGCGTTGTTCAGCGTGCGGCGTTGTGACGTACTCCAGGCTAATTTTGCCGACCTTGCTGTCTGGTGGCCCCTGTATTGACGATATGGCACGACCGCTGGCGTCATAGGACCAGGTGTTAAGGCGATGCCTGGTTAGGCCGTCAGCGGATAGCAACTCTATCCCGGTAAGTGCGTGGGCATTACCTGCTTGATGGTCTGCCTCATACAGATAGCGTTTTTGCATGCCATCAGGGCGGGTCAGGCTCAATAGACGTACGTCTACATCGTAGTCATAGCGATAGCGTCCCAGAGGTGTTTGTATGCTGTCCAGAACAGTGGCGGCACCTAGGGGCCGGTAGGTGAAGTCCAGCCGCACACCCTGATGATTGATGACGCTGGTAATGGCGTGACGGGGTACGCCCGGTTGTGATGTGCGCAGTATGCGCAAGCGTTCGTTTTTAGTGGACACAATGCCGGCTAGATAACCGTAAGGATCGAACTCCAGTACCTGCCCGTTAGGCCAGCGCCACAGATAGTGTCGATGCTTGTTGTCTAAACGTCCATAGCCTGGGCGGGTAGCCTGGCCATCAGCTTGGAATTGTATGCGGCTGCCATCGGCTTGCAGCACTTGCCAGCGTCCGCCGGCCTTGAACAAACGGGTGTCATAAGCTAGCCTCCAGCCACGCCCTAGTACCGAGACCTTAGGGTCCAGGGAGTTGTAATGGCGTATCACTTCTAGGCCAAATGCTGATGCATTGGCCGGCAGGTCAGTTTCCTTTTGGTATTTGTTGCCGGTGATCAGGTGTATAGGGTTTCCGACCCCTAAATTGACGGCGGGCTCTGTTGGGCCAAGCACCGCCAGACCGCCCCCAGAACAGGGTTCGCCCAGTTGTGACGGCTCGCAGTTGGCCTGTGCCTGTGATAGGTTGGCAGCGGCAAATAGGCACATAGCACCAAGCAGATGAAAGAAGGGTCGCATGGGATTTCCTAGTGTGAGCAGACCCTGTTATCTTGCCGCTTGGCAGTAGCATAAAGATAGAGTAGTGTAGGGATGTATCCATTGAGGAAAACCGCATATGCTAGTTGTATTCCATTCCAAGCTTTCTGCTGAAGTTCTGATGTTTTCCAAACATGCCTTGCCCATATTGCAGGCGGCTGGCCGACCTTATACAGAAGCCTTGCCAGAACGCGGGGTCATCACCCGCGAGCAGTTGGATGCGGCTATCGCCGGTATCGAACGGGCCATTGCGGTCGATACCCATAGCGACTATGAAGACGAAGATAAGCACAGCGAAAACAATACTCACCCCATTTCCCGTAAGGTAGGCTTTAAACAGCGTGCCTTTCCCTTGCTGGCCATGTTGCGGCTGGCTAGGGAACACGGTGATGACGTCACCTGGGAACCAGCGCCTGTCTGGTAGGGGGATATGGTTCTGCGTTGCCAGCAGCCTGATTTTTACGGCTCAGCTTATTAGTCTGGGTCCGTAAGCGGGTAATGTCGCCTGCCCGACATTCAAGTGGGGCAGGTTTGCCTACTCTTTAGTTTTTCTGTGTTTGTTGGAGTCCCTATGCGCAGTGATGTCACCATTGTTTTTAATTCAAGGCAGTCCATAGAGTTAACGGTTGAAGTCGAGCCTGGTGGTCAGGCATCTGTCGATGCGCGAGATTGGTTTGATGCCAGTTGGACAGAATTAGATTGTGAGCCGTTGCGGGCCAGCGGCAAGGTTTTGTTATTGGATAAAATTCTGGGAGTGGCACGTGCATTAGGCTATGCGACGCTGTCCAAAGATGCTGCCCAGGCCCAAGAATTCGCCATACAGTCCGCTTTGGCGCTGGAAAAGCCTAGGGTGACAGTAGATCTGCCCAGCTTATCGGTGGGGTTTTAAATACAACAAGGGCGCCATACAGGCGCCCTTGTTAATACAGATTACGACTACCGTGTGGCTTAGGCCACCATGGCTATCGCTGGCGAGTTGACCGTATGACGGTTAACGGCGCTAAGGATGGCGATAAATGACGCGGTAACAATGTCACCATGTATACCCACGCCAAAGCCTGTGGGTGAATCACCCACCCGCAATTCCACGTAACTAGCTGCGCGGGTGTCGGTGCCCGTGCCTATGGCGTGCTCGTGGTAGTCCATGATGCGTATGGACAGGCCCAGGGCATCCACAAAAGCCGCAATGGCACCATCGCCCTGACCGGTCAGTTGACGACGTTCACCATTTTCTTCGACCTCGACGTCTATGGTGAACTGTTGGCCAGCGGCTGCTTCGGGCGTGCCACTGATGCGGTGACGCACCAGTTTCCACGGTTGAGTCTGTTGCAGGTATTCGGTGTTGAAAATATCGTATACCTTGGCAGCATCCACTTCGGCGCCGGTTTCGTCAGTAACCCGCTGTATGGCGCGGCTAAATTCAATTTGCAGGCGTCGTGGTAAGACCAGGCCGTGTTCTTGCTCCAGCAAGTAAGAAACGCCACCCTTGCCTGATTGGCTGTTGACGCGGATTACCGCGTCGTAGCTGCGGCCCAGGTCGGCAGGATCTATAGGCAAATAAGGGACTTCCCACAAGGTATTGGGTTGCTGACGCGCAAAGCCCTTTTTGATCGCGTCCTGGTGCGAGCCGGAAAACGCGGTAAAGACCAGGTCGCCCGCATAGGGGTGGCGCGGGTGTACAGGCAGTTGATTGCAGTACTCGACACAACGACGCACTTCGTCGATATCAGAGAAATCCAGGCCGGGATGTATGCCTTGGGTGTACAGATTAAGCGCCAAGGTGACCAAGTCTACGTTGCCGGTGCGCTCGCCATTCCCGAACAAGCAGCCTTCGATGCGATCAGCGCCTGCCATCACTGCCAGTTCGGCGGCGGCAACAGCTGTGCCCCTGTCATTGTGCGGGTGCACGCTCAAGATGATGCAATCGCGCTGATTCAGCGAGTTGTGCATCCATTCGATCTGGTCGGCGTACATATTGGGCGTGGTGGCTTCAACCGTGGCGGGCAGATTGAAAATGATTTTTGATTCGGGCGTGGGCTGCCAGACGGCAGTCACTGCATTGCAGACGTCCAGGGCGAACTCTGGTTCGGTGGTGCTGAAGACTTCTGGTGAATACTGATAACGCCAGGTGGTTTCTGGATGCTGGCTGATGTATTGCTTGACCAAGCGGGTGCCATCCAAGGCAATTTGCTTGATCTGATCCTTGTCCATGTTAAAGACAATTTTGCGAAATACGGGGGCGCAGGCGTTGTACAAATGCACGATGGCTTGTTTGGCGCCAGCTGCGGCTTCGACCGTGCGTTTGATCAAGTCTTCACGTGACTGTGTCAGCACAATAATGGTGACATCGTCAGGAATGTGCTTGCCGTCTATCAGCGTGCGTACAAAATCGAAGTCGGTTTGCGACGCAGAGGGGAAACCGACTTCGATTTCTTTGAAACCGATTTTCAGCAATTGCTGGAAGAAACGCATTTTGCGTTCTACGCTCATGGGTTCAATCAAAGATTGATTCCCGTCACGCAGATCGGTGGACATCCAGATAGGGGGTTCGGTGATGCGTTTGCTGGGCCAGGTGCGTTCAGCGTAGTCGCGGTCGAACGGAACAAATGGACGGTATTTGTCGTGTGGAGTAGAGAGCATGATGGGCCTATTTGTGCTGTGCTTACTAAGGTGTGGTCACCGGCCAGGGGGCAAAACGCCCAAGAGTATCGGCAAACCTAGAAGAAAGTGTGGCGGATACAAGCTGCCGAACTGCCACGCAACGCTAGGCTCGGCAACCGATCGGTAGTAGCAGAACTAGTGAGCAGGCAAAGGTGTCGCGCACAGAGTGGCGACAAACACGCGGCGC
>JAGOAJ010000013.1 GCA_017983955.1 Burkholderiaceae bacterium | reverse complement strand
TGCGGGAGCTGATCGCCGGAAGTTATCGAATAGTAAACGAAAAGTGTACCGGATTCGCTGCGGCTTGGGGGAAGTAAGGGGATAAACAACAAGATGGCGAGCCTGACTTCGGCACTGATTCTAAGCGACTATGGCTGCTTCGTTCCCGACCTGACCAGTTTCACCGCCGAACCATGCGAAGGGGCCCGCCTCCGCTAGTTTAACAGGAGTTGGCAGGTCTAGCTTTAGACGCGTACACTCTTTGCCATGTCGACAAGAAATCCACCTGCCTGCGCCCTGCCCCCCGTTGAAATCAGTGGCTCTATTGGCTTCCGTTCCGGCCAGCAACAATGGGGCAATCCGCGCCGCATGGCGCTATTAGCCGCCATAGGTCAGGAAGGCTCAATCACGGCAGCAGCCAAGAAAATCAATCTTAGCTATAAAGCCGCCTGGGACGCCGTCGACACCATGAACAACCTGGCTGGCGAACCACTGGTGCTGCGCAGCACCGGCGGCCAACGCGGTGGCGGCGCTGTGCTGACCCCACGCGCCCAAGAATTAATAACCCTATACCAAGCGCTGAGCCAGGAGCATGAACGCTTCATGGCGCAGCTAGCACGCGCCAATACGCTATCGCCCCGTAATCTGGAGTTGATACAGCACATGATGGTACAGACATCAGCTCGCAATAAGCTGGCGGGTGTTGTTAGCAACATCACCCACGGCGCAGTCAACGACGAAGTCATCCTGGAAGCTGGTGCAGGCCTGCACATCGTGTCATCCATCACCCACGAAAGCGTAACTAGCCTGGATCTGCAGCCTGGCAAACGTCTATTGGCGTTTATCAAGGCCTCGTCCGTGATGGTGGGCTTACCCGACCAGCACCAGATACTATCGGCGCGCAACCAGTTGCGCGGGCACATTAGCCGCATTATTACTGGCCCGGTCAACGCCGAAGTCAGCATCACACTGGATGGCGGCCAAGTGATTGCGGCCACCATTACCTCCAGCAGCCTGCAAACCATGCAGTTACACGAAAACCAAGTTGCCTACGCTATTTTCAAAGCATCCAGCGTTATGCTGGGGACCTTAGACTAAGGCTATCTGCCAGCGCGACCACGGCCAACCCTAACCACGGGATGGCCTTTGCCCCACGATTTTTCCGTTATCTATCTGATAAATATGATCAGCCAGCGTGACTGCGTCATCCAAATCATGGGTAATCAATATGGTGGGAATATCCAGCTGCTGCTGCAAGACGGCCAATTCATCACGCATCTTCTGGCGCAAACTGATGTCCAAAGCCGCTAGCGGCTCATCCAGCAACAGTATGCTGGGATTGGTGGACAAGGCCCGCGCCAAGGCCACACGCTGCTTCTGCCCCCCTGAAATTTGATCTGGATAGCTCTGAAGTATCGCGCCCAACTCAAAGGCATCCACCCAGCGCATGGCAACATCGGGCAAACAGGCCTTGCGACGCCAGTTCAACCACCCTTTCGTCAACCCAAAACCAATATTCTGGGCCACCGTCAAATGTGGAAACAGCCCATAATCCTGCAGCAAATAAGCCAACTGACGCTGCTGGGCCGACAGAAACAGGGGCTGCTTGGCATCAAAAAAAGTGATGCCTTTGACACGTATATGCCCGGTATCAGGACGCAGCAAGCCTGCGATGGCCTGCACGGTTAGTGTTTTACCCGACCCCGATGGGCCTAGCAAGGCAATACGCGCGACATCGGATTGCAAGACTACATCTAAAAAAAATTCGCGTTGGCCAGACAAAAGCGTACGCTGAATATTCACATCTATGATCACAACACACCCCTGGGACCCAAGCCCGAACCACGTCTTTGGGTGGGTGACAAGCGACTGGCCACCAACAACACAATAATGCACACGGCAGAAGTAATCAGCACCAACAAATTCGCCAAGTCGTCATTACCACCCTGCACAGCCTCGTAGATCGCAATAGATAGGGTTTGCGTACGACCAGGTATGCTGCCTGCCAACATCAGCGTAGCGCCAAACTCACCCAGCGCTCTGGCGAAGGCCAATAGAACGCCCGCCAAAATACCGCGTGCAGCCAGCGGTAAAGTAATACGAAAGAAAATGGCCGTTTCACTGACACCCAGTAATCTACCTGAGTTTTCCAATTGATAACTAACATCTTGGAAAGCGGCGCGCGCCGATTTCAGCACCAGTGGAAACGCAACCACGGTCGCCGCAATTACAGCCCCTTGCCAGGTAAACACCAGCTCTATATCCCAGCGCGCCAAGAACTGCCCCAACCAGCCGCGCCGCCCCAGCACAACCAGCAGGTAGTAGCCGATAACGGTAGGCGGCAGCACCATGGGCAAGGTCAGTATGGAATCCAGCACGTCGCACCAGGATGAACGCCATCTGGCCAACCCAAAAGCGACGGCAATACCTATTACCGTCGCGAAAAACGTCGCCCAACCTGCCACCTTGAGAGAAAGCAATAAAGGGACACCAATTTCAGAAAAACTCATTTTTTAGGGCCGTGCAAAACCATACTTGGCCAACACGGCCTGGCCTTGAGCTGACAACACGTAGCTTAGGAAATCTTTTGCCTGTGGATTACGACCGTCGCGGTTAACCAAAGCAATTGGATATAGCACCGGAGTGGCTGACTCCAAACGTTGTACGACCTTGACCTTGTCTGTCATGATGGCCGCATCGGTAGCAAAAACAAAACCCGCGTCTACTTCGCCACGTGCCACATAATCCAAGACCTGGCGTACATTCTGGCCAGTAACTTCTTTACTTTTCACCACTTCCCAATCGCCCATTTTTTCCAAGGATGCCTGAGTGTAACGCCCTACCGGCACAGTGGCAGGATTACCAAAGGCCACTCGTGTAACAGCATTGTTTTTCAGATCGGCCACCGATTTAATTCCGTGTTTGTCGTCAACCGGAACGATCATAACGACTTCGTTACGCACAAAATCTGTCCGGCTATCAGACTCAACCACGCCGGCCTCCACGGCTTTGTCCATGGCTTTCTGATCTGCCGACGCAAAGATATCCGCAGGCGCCCCGTGGATAATTTGCTGCAACAACACATCAGATGCCGCAAAGCTAGTCAATATTTTGGTATCTGCATGATCTTTTTCATAGTTAGATGCCAGTTCTTTAAACGCATTGGTCAGGCTGGCAGCGGCAGATACAACAACATCACCCGCCATGGCTGGCATATGCCAACCTGCTGTTGCAATGACGGCTGTGGCGATTATGCGGCGTAATTTCATAGTGTTTCCTTAGCTGTTCGAAGTGACTTATCTGTATAAATACAGAGAGGTAGCATTGATGTGTAAGTGTGTTTCTATGACCGTAATATATATAGGTATATAGCGATGGTCAAATCGATGCGTTTAAGGGTTTAGGTTTCTTAGGCATTACCGGCCGTCAACCGTAAGACTCACTCTGAGCCCCCGCGGAGGGTAAGGCTCTGTCGTGAGTCCAACGTTTGCCCGCCTTAGGGGCTGTAGGAAGACTTCACTAGCGACGCCTCATCATTAATCCAACGGGTGCTAGTGCCTCGCTTTGACCTCACGATTAGCCCAAGCCGCCCCTAAAAGCTCTATTTTTAACTTGCGCCTAGCCCGTAGTGGTAGGTCCTTACGGGAGTGCCTTTCGCGCAAGCGGGGGCACAGAGTAAGGAGCCTGCCACGTAAGGGCGAACGTGCCTAAAAGACCAGCAACCTGACACGAAAGAACGAACGTATCTAAAAGACCAGCAATACCGCAATTTACCCGCAGTGGCATAATAAAAACATGCATCCCTCCACTCGCTTCTCCCCCCCGCCCTCCATAGACTCTTTTCTGGATTCCATCTGGCTGGAAGACGGACTGGCCGCCAACACACTGGCTGCCTACAGACGCGACCTGACTGCATTTGCCCTATGGCTACACAGCAAACCCAAAAAGACACTAGAGCAAGTCGGCGCTACTGATATTCAGGACTGGTTTGCCGCGCTTCATGCCACCAGCAAAGCCACTACCGCCAATCGTAGGCTGGCCGTGTTGCGTCGCTACTACCTGTGGGCCTTGCGACATGGCAGCGTTAGCCAAGACCCCTGCCTGACGCTTAAGGCTGCCAAACAGGCGGCACGCTTTCCCAAGACACTGTCCGAGGATCAGGTGGACGCCCTGCTGCAGGCTCCTGATGTTAAGCAGGCCTTGGGCTTGCGTGACCGCGCCATGCTGGAAACCCTGTATGCCACTGGCTTGCGGGTTAGCGAACTGATCAGCCTGGGCGTCCTGGATGTCAGCCTGACCGAAGGGGTCGTCAGGGTGACTGGCGGTAAAGGGGGCAAAGACAGACTGGTGCCGCTGGGGCTGGAGGCCATGCACTGGATAGAGCGCTATATGCAGGAGTCCCGCCCCGAATTGCTAGGTGCGCGCCGCGCAGACGCCTTGTTTGTGACGGCGCGAGCGGCCGCGATGACACGTCAGTCGTTTTGGTTGATTGTTAAAAAACACGCCTTGCAGGCGGACATTCATACACCGCTGTCGCCGCACGTGGTGCGCCATGCGTTTGCCACCCACTTGCTCAATCACGGGGCTGATTTGCGGGTAGTACAAATGTTGCTGGGGCATGCCGACATTTCCACCACGCAGATTTATACTTATGTAGCACGCGAGCGGCTGAAAGCCTTGCATGCGAAACATCATCCCAGAGCCTGAAATACATATCTACACTAAAAACCATATGGCAAAACAGAAACACGTCTCGGAAACCCCGGCCACGCTATGGCTTAAGCAGCACAAGGTGGCATTTAACGAATATAGCTATGACTACGTTGACCACGGCGGCGCCGCCGAAGCAGCACGCCAGCTGGGCGTAGATTTGCATGCCATTGCCAAGACCTTGGTAATGGAAGATGAGGCCGCCAAACCGCTACTAGTGCTAATGCATGGCGATTGCGAAGTATCCACGAAAAATCTGGCACGCCAGATAGGTGTCAAAAAAATACAGCCTTGCCAGCCTGATACCGCCCAGCGTCATTCGGGCTACCTGGTCGGCGGGACCTCGCCTTTTGCCACCCGTAAAAAGATGCCTGTGTATATCGAGGCCAGCTTACTGGAGCACCCGACTGTCTATCTGAATGGTGGTCGGCGCGGCTATATGATCGGTCTTGCTTCTAACGTGTTGGGCGACATGCTGCAAGTCATACCGGTACACGCGGCCTTGGATAAAAAAGCTTAGCCTTCCACGTTGAGCTGATTACGCCGGGGGGTTGTGGAAACGCAAAAAGGGCGTCCCTAAGGGACGCCCTTTAATATCTGTACTAAACCAAATATTTAGGCCGTGGCACGGCGTGCGCGAGGCGCACCTTTGCTGGCTTCGGCAGCGTCAGCAGCTGCTTTCATGGTCGCGTTGGTAGCGGCAGCAATATTGGATTCAGCAGCGTCGGCAGCCTGACGGGCGGCTTTAGCAACGGAATCGTAAGCACTGTTGGCAGTAGCCAACGAGGACTTCAACAAAGCAACAGCACCTTCGGAACCTGTAGGAGCGTTCTTGGCCAACTGGTCAATGGCTTCGCTGATTTGCTGCTGACCTTGCGACAACTGGTCTTCGGTCAGCTTGGACAGGTCAGCTTGGACACCGGATACGATGTCGTAAACGTGCTTGCTGTAGGCCAGGGCTTTTTCAGCGTTAGGCTGAACCAGACCGCTGGTGAACGACAAAGCTTCCTGAGGATCTTTGACTTCAACAGCTTGCTGCGATTTCTGGGCGACTTCGTCCATTGAAGCCTTAATGACTTTCAAGTTCAAATCAACCAGCTTTTCGAAGCCGCTGAAGAATGTATTTTGTATGGCAAGAAAACTGTCCAGCGACGCTTTTTGGTTAGCTAGAACATTTTGTGGGATGGCGCTCATGAGATTTCCTTTATATGTGAGAATAAAGAAGGCTAAGCAAATCACCATATTCTGTGAAAACCTTCTATGCTGCACCGCAACAATATCTATTCTACCGTTTCTAAACCTCATGTCAAGCGCTATTTGTTGCGCCGCAACAAAACATATGCAGCATCACTTCAACGGGGCGTTTGCTCGTACCCCAGGGCTGCTGAAATCTTATGGGCGATCTGTAGGAGCACAGGAATCCATTCATCCCGCAGCCGTTCTGCCGGTGCGGAAATGGATAAACCCGCCTGTAACATGCCCGTGTCATCGTAAACGCCGGCAGCGATGCAGCGCACCCCCAGCTCAAGCTCTTCGTTGTCGCGTGAATAGCCCAAACGACGCACTAGGGCCAGATCGCGCTCAAGTTGGTCGGCCTGAGTAATGCTATTGCGGGTACTGCCCGCCAAGCCAGTACGCATGACGTAGGCTCGTACTTGGCGGGGATCGCTAACCGATAAAAATAATTTACCCGTAGATGTCAGGTGTAAGGGCGCCCTACCCCCTATGGCCCTGACGACTTGCATGCCCGATCTTTCGCTCCAAGCACGCTCTATATAAATAATTTCGTCGCCTTGCTGCAAGGACAGGTTGATAGTCTGGCCGGTGATCTTATGCAGTTCGCGCATAGGTTCTATAGCTGCTTCGCGCACATCCAGCCGACCCTTGACCAAAGACCCCAGTTCCAACAAGCGCATCCCCAAGCGATAAAGGCCACTGTCCACCCTTTCGACATAGCGCCCCACCACTAGGTCATTCAGTATGCGGTGAGTCGTCGAGGTATGCAGCCCTGTTGTAGCGGCCAGGTCTTTAAGCGGCACGGGGTCAGTCTGTCGAGCTAGCGCATCCAGTAAGCGCATGGCTCTGTCCAGGACCTGTATGGCCATTTGGGAGTCATTCAATGACGAAGACATATTTAATGTCGTGGGCAGCAATGGGGATCGTGACATAGGACTTTTTTGATGCAACGCAACAATCCCATAGTATGAAAAACCATGGGGCTAGGCAAGCATTTGTTATTTTGCCGGAGGGTTCAATTGGGCGCCAAGGTTAATGGCCTGCTCGCGCAAGTAAGCCAGTGCTTCGGTGGCTGCGACAGGTTCACCTTTAACGCCCAGCTCGATATGGGGCTGGCCCATATCACCAACGCTAGGCAAGCTGAAGGCTTTAATACCAGGCCATCTTTCTTCCAGGGTCTCTAGGGCAGGCGTAATGCGTGACTCTGGGATGCCGAACACTAGAAACGAATGTTCGACTCGACTGACCTTATGGTGATATTGCCCATAACGGGTATCCAGCGTCCACTCCATCATGGGAGCTGCCATGACGGGGAAGCCAGGCATAAAAGTGTGGTTGCTGATAAAAAACCCAGGAATTTTATTGTAGGGATTGGGCACAATTTCAGCCCCTACTGGAAACACACCCATTTGCAGGCGTTGCTGATTTTCAGGCAAACTCATATCGGCGCTGCCCTGACCACGGTTGGCCATATCGGCACAGCGCTCTGAGATCAGGCGTCGCGCCTCGGGGTGTAGCGCCAGCTCTAAGCCCAAGGCCAGAGCCACAGACTGACGCGTCCTGTCGTCCGGGGTGGCACCTATGCCGCCACAACAGAACACCACGTCCTTGGTGGCAAAGCTACGCTTCAGGACCGCGACGATATCTGCTTGGTCATCCGAAACTATTTCTGCGCCGGATAGCTGCATGCCACGCTGTCCCAGCAGCTCTATTATTTTGGCAAGATGCTTGTCCTGGCGACGGCCGGAGAGTATTTCATCGCCAATAATAATAAGGCGCACTTTAGGTTCACTGGCAAGATCCATAGGTATTCCTTATGCCTTGCGTAATTGACGCAAGGCCTCAAGACTGAAATGCCCAAACACCAATGCGGAATATACCGGCAGGATCAACCAAGCGGGCGGAAAAAAGTTCAGTATGGCCATTAACAGACCGATTAACCAATACTTTCCGTTGTGACGTCGCCATAGCAAGCGCCGTTCAGGGCCAGTGGCGTGCTCTACCAATGCATCAACCCGCAGCATGCGATTAAACGCATAAGCCCACCAAAATAACGGTAACAATATCGCCAGCGGCGGGATCAGCCACAAAGGCATGGTAATTAACCAGCCCACCACGAAAACAACACCAACCAGTACCGCATTCCATGCGCCAATGGCAGTGGCATGCTGTCCTAATCGTTCTACGTCTGGGTAGTCACGCTTCTGGATATGTCCCAACACCACCGGCATCACAAAAACCGCCGCAATCACTATGCCTAGCAAGCCTGCCAAAGGCAATAGCAAGCCGGCCGCCAGTAAGGGCGTTAAATACACTTTCAGGGAGAACAAGCCTATGCCGACTAGCCACTGATCCACCGTGTTGACCATGCCCCACTCAGAGGCGTGAGCATTCATGAAATCAGTTAGCGGTGTCCATAAGAACCACATCAACAACACCGCGCCCAAAGCAGCCACCAAAAAAGGCAGGAACAGCGCCGCCAGCATTTTGGGATGCAACTGTGAGATTAGTGCCCGCTTGAAAGCCAGCCCCACCAGACTCACACCGTTAAGGTCGGACGCTGTAGGAACAGGGGTGGGCAATGACGGCTGAACAGCCGGGGTAGTATCATTCATCTAAGCATCCCGTGTCATGTGACATGATCCTTGCCATCATAGTCAAACTGAGTGTTATTTGTCTTTATGTCAGTATTTAATCCGCAACACCACGCCTCCGAACTACAACGTGCCCTGCAAGGGCTGAACGGTCTAATTGTCGCCTGCTATTGCGCCGCTTGGTGCGACAGTTGCAAAAAATACCAGCCGGATTTTAATATACTGGCCGACCAGCATGCACAGCATGTCTTTGTGTGGATAGATATCGAAGAAAACCCAGAATGGCTGGGTGACGAAGATGTAGAAAACTTCCCCACGCTACTGATACAGGGACCGCAAGGGAATCTCTTTTTTGGCCCCTTGCAGCCCAATATCAGTCATCTGGCCAGACTGCTAGGCAGCCTGAGCTTGCAGTCACCGCCCGTGCAGGGCGGACCGCCGTCGTTTCTGACCTTAGCGGCCACCACCTAACAACACACCCAAGGATCTGCGCTTGGTGCTTGCTGCAGAAACAGGCGCAACGGGGACCGTGGTTGAGACTGACGCCGACGACGATGGCACATAAGGCTTGTAGAACAATTCGTCAGTGGGCAGCTTAGGCGTTGCCCCATGACTGTAAGGTCGCCGCTCGGTACGCTCTGGGCGTTCTGAACGTTCGACGCGATCCGAGGAGCGAGTGGCTCCGGAGGATCGACCGCCAGCACTTCTGGGCAGATTCAGTTCACCACGGGGTATTTGGAATTTAATGAGCTTTTCAATATCCAGCAAGTAGCGCTCTTCGTCCGGCGTGAACAAGGCGATGGCCTCGCCCGAGGCACCAGCCCGACCCGTACGCCCTATACGGTGCACGTAATCTTCGGCGTTGTAAGGCAAGTCGTAGTTGATGACGCAAGGAACACCAGCCACATCCAGGCCCCGTGCAGCCACATCTGTTGCCACCAAGACTTCAAGTTCGCCCGCCTTGAAAGCGACCAACGCTTTCATGCGATCCAGCTGGCTTTTATCGCCGTGTATGGATTCGGCCTTGACGCCATCCCGCACCAACTCACGCGCCAAACGGCCTGTGCCGATTTTGGTGTTGGAAAACACGATGACCTGGTTAAACCCACGGGACTTGACCAGATGCACCACAGCGGCGCGTTTCTGATCACTGGCCAAGGGATAGGCTATTTGGGTAACGGTATCTGCGGTAGCGTTGCGTGCTGCGACTTCAATTTCCGCAGGGGTTTTCAGGTAGCTACGGCCCAGCTTGCGAATTTCGTTGCTGAACGTGGCGGAGAACAATAGCCCCTGACGATTGGCGGGTAGTAGACGAATAATCCTATCCAGATCGGGCAAAAACCCCATATCCAACATGCGATCGGCTTCGTCCAGCACCAAAATGCCTACCTGACTTAAATTGACATTTTTCTGCTCTACGTGATCCAGCAAACGACCAGGAGTTGCAATCAAGACTTCGCAACCACGCCGCAAGGCATCGCGCTGCGGGCCGATATCCACGCCACCAAACACCACCGCCGAACGCAAAGGCGTAGCCTTGCTGTACTTGATGACGCTATCAGAAACCTGGTCAGCCAATTCACGTGTGGGGGTCAGGATAAGCGCCCGCACAGGATGACGCGCAGGCGATGCGCTGGTATTGGCGAATTGCATCAATCGATGCAATATGGGCAAGGTAAATGCAGCTGTCTTGCCCGTACCTGTTTGCGCCGCCCCCATGACATCACGACCATCCATGACTATGGGAATGGCCTGAGCCTGTATCGGGGTGGGAGTGGTATACCCGGTTGCGGCGACCGCAGCAAGAATACTGGGGTGCAGGCCGAAGTCGGAAAAATTGGCAGTTGGTGTATCGGTTTGTATGATATCTGTCATTGAAAATGGTTGGCGCCCGCTGCGGGAAAACCCCGCGCTCAGCTCTTATAACCCCGTCATTTTAACGCAGCACAGCCCGCGCACCCTAAATAGTGACGTATCTACTGACATAGTGTCGTTAAAACCCGACGTTTTGCAGACCTACGGACACCACATTCACAGCTGCATCAAAAAACGCAAGCCCCAAAACGCCACCATCCCGCCGACGATCACCAATAATGTGCTGCCAGTGCGCCAGTACACGGCAATGGCGATCAACGCCGCCAGCGCCTTCACATCCAGGACCACGCCCACATCAGGCCGCCAAGGCAGCAGCTCCGGCACAACAATACCTATCAATGCCGCCGTAGGCGCATAACGCAAGGCCCGTCTTACCCCTTCGCGTAACGGCAGATAATCGCCCACCAGAAAATAGCCCGAGCGCGTCAAGAAACTACATAGGGTCAGAGCCCCTATAACGCCCAATATGTACCAGTCTTGCTCTGAAAACGTCATCATGCCGACTTCCTGTGATAAATATGCTCACTGACGACACCAGCCACCACGCCGCCGACTACAGCCAGCGCCAGGCCCAAACGTAGCGGCAACGGCTGACCCACCCAGGCAATCAACCCCGCCACCAACAAACACATGGCCATAGGCTTGGTTTTAACCAACGGAATAATAATTGCCATCAAGGCAAGTATCGCGGCAAATTCCAGCGACCAACTGGCTGGTATCAGACCACCTAGATATATCCCCATCAACGATGAAAGCACCCAGGTCATCCAACCAGGAATGATGATGCCCAACAAATACCAGACATGATGAGTGCTGCCTCTTTCTGTGCTTTCGCCATAGCGACCCATGAACAACACAAAGGCCATATCGGTGGTCAGGTAGCCCAAGGCCAGGCGCCGGAACCAGCTTAAATGACGGAAAAAAGGCTGTAGCGCCGCGCTGAAAATAATGAAACGTATGTTGACCACGCAGCCTGCAGCAAAAATCAGCAAAATCGGCGCTAATGATTCGATCAAGGGCAAGGACGTTAACTGCGCCGAGCCGGCATATACCGTCATTGTCATCAAGGTGGCCATATTGTCGCTTAGACCAGTCTTGACCAATGCAATCCCCGTCACAAACCCCCAGGTGCCTGTCGCTACCAACGTAGTCAGTAGATCGATAAAGCCCTGTTTAAAACTTTGCCGGTGGGACGGTTCTGGCCACCACGCTAAAAGCTTGCTGCGCACCATGGGTACACTACCTTTACACTACGGAAAAAAGACACATTGTAAGACGGTGGGCCTTGCTACAATCTGGGCAGACGAAAAACCAGTCAATATGCACTAAATTCTTTTAAATTATCAGGACTCGCCATGAGTAACGCACCTATCTCGGCCAAACCCGCCAACGACACTGTTTTTGTCGAAGCCCGCGACTTACCCGTGTATTGCCCCGGGCCTAATGCCCCAGTCTGGAGCATGCATCCCCGCGTCTATATCGAAGTGGTCAAGACCGGCAAAGCCATATGCCCATATTGCGGCACCAGCTACCAGCTTAAAGATGGCGAAAAAGTCCACGACCACTGATCTTCCCCGGCCATAGGGGCCATCGCCTCGCCACACTTAATGTAACAAAGGCAGTTTGTGACCGCTCAGATAGATTCAACGCCCTGCCCGTCGCCCAAATGGTTGCCGGGTAGTCACACGCAAACGATATATAGCGCTTTAATGGCGCGCCACCACCAGATCGCCTTCATCCGGGAGCGTGTCAATACCCCTGATGGCGATTTTATTGATTTTGATTGGACTGCCCCCGGCATGTTCCCTGACAGGTTAGCCTCGGGCGCTGGCGTGGAAGCGGATCAGGGGCTGGCCCACACTGCCGCACGACGCTGGATGCAGGTCAGCGACTGGGCTACGCTGTCCAGCACGCCTGGCACACCAGCCTTGGTGTTGTTTCATGGCTTGGAAGGCAGCAGCAACAGCCACTACGCCCAAGCCATCGCCCAACACTTCAGGGCACGTGGCTGGGTCGTGGTAATCGCTCATTTCCGCAGCTGCTCGGGCTTTCCAAACCGTATGGCGCGCGCCTATTTCTCGGGTGACTCCGACGATATTGATTTTATTTTCTCGACTGTGCGCCAGCGTGTACCAGCGGCGCTATGGCATGCAGCTGGCATATCGTTGGGTGGCAATGCCATGTTGAAATACATCGCGGAGCAAGGATCGACACTTCCCTGGCTGCGCGCCGCAGCAGCGGTTTCCGTACCGCTGGATCTGGTCGCCTGCGGCATGCGCTTGTCTGAAACCTGGACTGGCAGGCATCTATACACCCGCCATTTCTTGAAGACCATGAGAACCAAGCTATTGGCCAAAGCCCAGCGCTTTCCCGGCATGATAGATGTGATGCGCTTAAACCATATCGGCAGTCTGCGGGATTTTGATGATATGTACACCGCGCCCATGCACGGCTACAAAAATGCACTGGACTACTGGACTCGGGCATCCAGCAAGCCCTTGTTAGGCGAAATCACGGTGCCTACCCTGGTGTTGAACGCACGTAACGACCCATTTGTACCCGAACCCTCGTTGCCGGGCTCGTACGAATGTTCCAGTAGCGTCATGCTGCACCAACCCGCTCAAGGCGGCCATGTAGGCTTTGTGACAGGTGCCTTTCCCGGTGACCTGGGGTGGTTGCCCCGCCGATTGGCCAGATTTTTTGAAACAGGAGCCTAAGATTTCCTGAAGCGCTCAAGTAGCGCTCGGTCATCTTTCAGGCGTTCTTTCATGGTGCGTATCTGCACATCCAACTGCGATTGCAGATAAAAATCGCTAGTCATGCTACGAGCCTGCTGCAGCTGTTCGACGGCAGCGGGCAAGGCTCCAGTCAACTCATAATAATTGGCCATGCTGCGGCGGGCCTCCAGGCGCTGGCCCAGACGCTCTTGGCTTTGCGCCAACAACTGGTACAGACGCGGCACGTCCTGCCACTGCGTAATGCGCTGCCTCAAGGCCGCTGCGGCCTCAGTATCACGCCCCGTTTTCTGCATGGCTTGCACCTGAGCCAGTGCCACACCCTGGCTGGCTGGCCAACGTTTGGCGGCAGCGCTAGCCTGGTCCAAGGCACTTTGATCATTACCCTGAGCCAGGGCCAGGGCTATCGCCAACCCGGCCATTTCGGGTGAACTGCGCCCACCCGCCATAGCCTGATCTAGCGCTTGCTGAGCCCCGACGTAATCCTTTTTCTCCAAGGCAGCATATGCCAGGCCGTACCAGGCAGCGGATTGCGCCGTACCACTGGCTTGCTGGGTATCGCGTTCCAACGCCGCCACGGCGTTGCGCACGGCCTGAGTATCGCGCGCCTGAACCAGGCGCAGCTTGGCTCGGATGTACCAGAAGGCATCACTGTCCGGTTTAGGCGCTGCCTGCCTGTCATCGACGCGGTTTTCCATGTCTGACATACGCTGCAACGACAGGGGATGGGTGCTGGTGTAAGCACTACCACCCATGCCTTCGTTCAAGCGCGAGGCATTCATTAGCTGAGCAAACATACGCAACATACCGCGAGGATCAAAGCCCGCTTTGCGCATCATTTCAAAGCCTGCCCTGTCAGCCTCTTGTTCAGCCTGGCGAGAAAAACCCAGCTGTCTGTCGACCGCCGCCGCTTGGCCAAAAGCCGCTACGCCCATCGCCAGATCGCCACTGCCCGACAAGGCCGCCAGCAAGGCCGCCGCCAATGCAGCCATCATCAAGGTGCTGGTTTGTGAGCTTTGGGTCATACCCCTAGCGATATGACGCTGCACCACATGACCAATTTCATGGGCAATCACCGAGGCCAGTTCGGACTCTGTTTCAGCGGCAACCACTAAACCACTATTAATGCCTATATAGCCACCGGGTAGTGCAAACGCGTTAATGCTGGAATCGCGCAAAGCAAACACCGTAATGCGTTGATCGCTTTGGGCAGCATTGGCCGCCAAACGCCTGCCCATGTCGGTCAGGTATTGGCTGACATCAGGGTCGGCAATATACGTAGGATCGCGTCGCCCCTGCTCCATGATGGCGTCTCCCAAGGTGCGCTCCAAGGCTGGCGACAGCTCTACGGCCGACGCCGAACCCATGCTGGGCAGCCCCATAGGCTGGGCTTGTACTGACCAAGGCATAGACAATGCCGCAGCCAGGACCAGGCTAAGCAATCGCGCACCAGCGCCGGGAAGGCTGACTGTACGCGGGCTTGCCATCAGGACACCGAGGCGACTTCGGGCCGCCTAGCACTATCAATATCGCGTTTGTTGGGCAGACGGCCCTTGGCTGACAAGCGCATAAACGTTGCCAAAGCAAACATCAATCCAAAGACCTCGACTAAACCGGCAAGCACCCACATGGTAAGCCCACCTATGGCCTGGTCAGTAACGGCTGTCAGGCCAGGAATAGCGCGGCCACATAGATCAAAAATGGGGTACAGATCGTATTCAGTAAAGGTAATAATGGCCCCCACTATCATCTGGGGCACCATGGTAATTATGGGCGAAATGATACGGCCGCCGGGCGACATTGCAGCAGGCGGGCTAGGCCGACGGTCCAGGATTAAATTCCAGTACATGATGCCGCTGACCACCACCGACCAGTTCATCAAGCGGTACAAGCGCCAGTCCAACATGGAGTAAAACTGGACCACAGGTAGCAGAAAACCGATGACCAACACCACAAACAGCACGGGTACCAACACCTTGTTGGTCAACACCGCCACGATGGCACGGCCTGGACCTGTGTCCAGGAAGCGACGCAGGCGCACGCGCCAGGCCAGCGGCAAGCCTGCACGCAATACCTGGCCCGGATAAGCACCCATGATCAACAAAGGCCCTAGATGGTGCAGCACCAGGTGCTGCAGCCTATGAGCAAAGAACAGCCGTTCTGCGTAGTAGTCTATGCGGGTATGCAAGGACAAATACAACATGACCATGCCTATCCAGAAAAACCACTGGCGCGCCGCAGTGACCCTGTGCACGCGTCTGCCGCGCAGAAATAATCCGCACGCTGCAAAAAAAAGCAGTAAAAAAGTTGGGGACAGTTCCCAGGGAGTAAGCCACGCAAGCAAAGTCATGAGATCAAATCAGTAGGCACAATGCCTATCAGTTTATATCACGTAGTCATCCAGCCAACCCAGGCTGATGTAAACGTAGATAACAATAACGGCTAGGCCGAAGACAAGCACTGTGCCACCCAGGAAGGTACTGACAATCGCAGCAATGACGGCATTCCAACCGGTCTTGGTCGTCCGTCCAGAATTCGGGTTGTAGCGTGCGTCAAACTTTTCGTCTGCCATCAAGGCAAATACCAATGACTCGATAACACCATCGGTAATCGGAATCATCAACAGGAAAAAGGCCGGATTGTTCCACCACACAGGAAAGAGCGGAGTTAATGCCAGCATGCATAGCGAGAACGCCGTCACCATCCAGGCGTGACGCCTGCCCATGTACCACCAGTGTATGCCCAACACCCCCAACAAGCTGGCCAGCCAGGCTGCGGTTACTTTACTGCGATGACGCGCAGCAACTACTTGTGTCATAAAGACCCCTTTTTCCTACAGGTCGTAAAATGCCTGATACCGTATTGTAGTAAAGCCTGGAAATCTCATGAACGCCCCACTCTACGACATTGCCATCAACGGCGCCGGACCGGCGGGCAGCGCCCTGGCGTTGGCCCTGGCCAGCAAATCGCCCAGACCAGAGCGTATTGCCTTGCTGGGCCCGCAGTTCGCTGCCCCCGACACTACGCCAGCGCAATCCAGCACCAATGCGCTAGACCCGCGCGCCTTGGCACTGAACTACGGCAGCCAAGTGTTCCTGAGGCAACTCCAGGCCTGGCCCAAGGTGACCGCCAATATATTGCAGGTGCATGTGTCGCAACGCGGCAGGCTGGGCCGCACCATCATCGACCACGCCGAATTGGGCGTACCCTGCCTGGGCAGTGTCGTCAGCTACGACGCACTACTGACCTCTTTGCACAGTGCGCTAGCCGCCAGCGGTGTCACCCTGATCAACGCACGCCCAGGGCCGGTCAGGCTGATTAATAACCAGGCTGTCCTGGAACTGGGCGACCAGTCTTTGCGCAGCCGAATTGCAGTACAGTCAGATGGCACCCAGCCCCAAGGCCTGCGCCGCGACTACCAGCAACACGCCGTACTAGCCACAGTGCGGGCCAGCCGCGCCGCCCATGGCTGGGCCTACGAACGCTTCACCCGTCAAGGTCCGCTAGCGCTGTTACCCCACCCTGAAGGCGACGATTTATATGCCGTTGTCTGGTGTTGCCAACCCCAGGCCGCCGCAGAATTCCTGGCCATGAACGACCACGACTTCGCCCTGGCACTGGAGACCACTTTCGGTACACGCTTGGGTCACTTTAGCTGCGTGGCCCCTAGGCACATGTTTCCCTTGTCCTTGCATGCCGGGCCTTCATTAATCAACAACCGCTGTGTCACGGTAGGCAACGCGGCCCAAACCTTGCACCCCGTGGCCGGACAAGGCTTGAATTTGGGCTTGCGTGATACGGCGCAGCTAACCCAGGCTTTGACGCCCTGGCTGTTGCACCCTGACAGCGACCCTCAACCTTATCTAGCTCGTTTTGCCGGTTATCGGCGCACTGACCGCTGGCTGACAGCCGCCATTACCGACTTTTTGCCACGTATTTTTGCCACGGGTAACACGCTGGTGGAACATTCCGCTGGCTTGGCCCTGCTGGGCATGGATATGCTGCCGCCCCTGCGTAAATCGCTGGCCCAACAATTATTACAAGGTTTACGAACCTGAGACCCGGCTTACGGCCTGAATCGCCGATAACTTCGCTGGGGGGTTAAAATCTTTTTATGTACATAGGTTCCTGGTCCTTTCCCAATCGTGTTTTCGTGGCGCCCATGGCGGGCGTCACCGATCGTCCCTACCGCAAGCTTTGCAAAAGGCTGGGCGCGGGGTATGCCGTGTCCGAAATGGCCGCCAGCAATCCCCAGCTATGGGATAGCGTGAAAACATCACGGCGCTTGAATCACGACGGGGAAATCGACCCCATCGCGGTACAGATAGCCGGATCAGACCCTGACATGATGGCCGAAGCCGCCGTATTCAATGTCCACAAGGGCGCGCGTATTATCGACATCAATATGGGCTGCCCAGTCAAAAAAGTCTGTAATGTTGCGTCTGGTTCGGCGCTGCTGCGCGATGAAAATCAAATCGTGCGCATACTTACCAGCGTAGTCCAGGCCTGTAAGCCGCTAGGTGTACCGGTCACCCTGAAAACCCGCACAGGCTGGGACCACCAGTCCAAAAACGTCTTGCGCGTGGCGCTGCTGGCCCAGGACATTGGCATTAGCGCCTTGACACTGCATGGACGTACACGCTGTGACCTTTACCAAGGCGCGGCCGAATACGATACGATACGCGACGTAAAACAGGCTCTGGATATTCCGGTAATTGCCAATGGGGATATCGATAGTCCCGAAAAAGCGCTGCATGTATTACAGTACACCCAAGCCGACGCTATTATGGTCGGACGAGCTGCACAGGGCCGCCCCTGGATATTCCGTGAAATCGCCCACTACCTGGATACTGGCACGCATTTAGCGCCACCCAGCTTTGGCGAGTTGCGTAGTTGCCTGTTGGACCATCTGGAAGATCACTACCAATTTTACGGTGAATACACTGGCGTCAGAACAGCCCGTAAGCACATAGGCTGGTATCTGGGCCATTTGCACGATGCCGCGCACTGGTTGCCTGGCATACAACAAACAGTCAGTACACGCGAGCAAACCCGCGTTATAGAACAATGGTTTGACTGCTATCCACCTAACGAGCCTTTTATGGCTTAGCTGGCTACGGACTGAACCCCGTCAGCCACCACCCGATATACACCTAGGATCATGAGTACTACTAACCCCCTGGAACACGCCGTACGTGCACGCTTAGACCGCTACTTCGCCGATTTGGGCGACTCCGAGCCGCGCGATATGCTTGCCATGGTCATAGACTGCGTCGAGCGCAATGTACTGGAAATCGCCATGGAAAAAACCGCTGGCAACCAGTCTAAAGCTGCTGAAATTCTGGGCATTACGCGCAGCACACTACGCAAAAAACTCACAGCCTACAAACTACAACCCTAATTTCTGACTTTACTATCTGCTTACCTATGAAAATCCAGACTGCCCTACTTTCGGTTTCCGACAAAACCGGCATTGTTGAGTTTGCCCAGGCACTGCACCAGCGTGACATAAGCCTGCTGTCCACGGGCGGCACCGCCAAACTGCTGGCCCAGGCTGGCCTGCCTGTCACCGAAGTCGCCACCCATACCGGCTCGCCGGAAATCCTAGATGGCCGCGTCAAAACCTTGCATCCAAAAATCCATGGTGGCCTGCTGGCGCGACGCGACAGCATCGAACACATGGACACCTTGGTAGCGCATCAAATTGCGCCTATAGACCTGCTGGTGGTCAACCTGTACCCGTTTCGCGAAACCATCGCCAACCCTGATTGCAGCTTTGCCGATGCAGTAGAAAACATCGATATAGGCGGCCCTGCCATGCTGCGCGCCGCCGCCAAAAACCACGGCACGCCAGAAGGCGGTGTTACGGTAATTATTGATCCGGCCGATTACTCGCGCGTGCTGGCCGACATGGATGGCCCCCAGGGCTTACCTGCATATGGTTTGCGCCTGGAGCTGGCCGCTAAGGTCTATGCCCACACGGCGGCCTACGATGGCGCCATTGCCAACTACCTAAGCAGCCTGACCGCAGCAGAGCCGGTTCAGGACCAAATACCAGAACGCCAGCTCTGGCCACGTAGCCTGACTGTGCAAATGACACAGCAACAAGTCTTGCGCTACGGCGAAAACCCACACCAAAGCGCGGCCTTCTATACCGATGCATCGCTGCAGCCTGGCTTACTGGGCAGTTATCAGCAATTGCAGGGCAAGGAATTGTCCTACAACAACATTGCCGATGCCGATGCCGCCTGGGAATGCGTGCGCAGCTTTGACAGCAGCGCCTGCGTTATCGTCAAGCACGCCAATCCTTGTGGCGTCGCGCTGGGCGATACACCGTTGCAGGCCTACCAGCAAGCGTTTAAAACCGACCCGACCTCGGCCTTTGGCGGCATCATCGCATTTAACCGCCCAGTCGATGTCGCCACGGCACAAGCCATCAGCGGACAGTTTGTTGAGGTCCTGCTAGCGCCGTCTTACACCCCCGAAGCTTTGGCCTTGTTTGCCGCCAAGAAAAACGTCAGGGTATTGCAGGTGCCCGAAGGCGCCGGATGCAACGCCTTTGATGTCAAACGCGTAGGCGGCGGCTGGCTGGTGCAAACCCCTGATGACTACCAGGTGCCTGCCAACGCATTCAAAGTTGCCACTACGCTGGCGCCAACAGCGCAGCAAATGCAAGACCTGATATTTGCCTGGAAGGTCGCGAAATACGTCAAGTCCAACGCCATCGTATTCTGCGGCGGCGGCATGACACTGGGTGTAGGCGCCGGCCAAATGAGCCGTATTGACTCGGCCCGTATCGCCTCCATCAAAGCAGAAAATGCTGGCTTGACTCTAGCAGGCTCCGCCGTCGCTTCGGATGCCTTCTTTCCTTTCCGTGACGGCCTGGACGTAGTCGCCGACGCTGGCGCTACCTGCGTGATACAGCCAGGCGGCAGCATGCGCGACGATGAGGTCATTGCAGCCGCTAACGAACGCGGCATCGCCATGGTGCTAACCGGCATCAGGCACTTCCGCCACTGATGCGTATTCTGGGCATAGACCCCGGCCTGCGCCGCACCGGCTTCGGGGTTATAGACGTCCAGGGCATGCGCTTGCAGTATGTCGGCAGCGGCACCATCGTGGTGCCCTCCGACCTGCCGCTGGCGCAGCGCCTTAAGGTTATTTTCGACCATATACGCGAAGTCATACAGTCCACACAGCCTACAGTCTCGGTGGTGGAAAAAGTCTTTGTGAACACCAATCCTGCCTCTACCCTGTTGCTGGGCCAGGCACGAGGCGCCGCCATGTGCGCGCTGGCTGATGCCATGCTGGATGTCCACGAGTACACCGCTTTACAGGTGAAAAAATCAGTGGTGGGCAATGGTCACGCCGCCAAGGAACAAGTACAGGTCATGGTGCAGCACCTGCTTAAACTCAATGGCCTGCCCGCCTCGGATTCTGCTGACGCCTTGGCTTGCGCCATTTGCCATGCCCACTTCAACCCGCTGGTCGAGCGCCTGAACGCTACCGGCCAGCTTAAAGCCAGCCCAGGCAACCGCCTGCGCGGTGGTCGCCTGGTAGGCTGAACTTGGAAACCCTGTCATGATAGGACGCATTACCGGCACAGTGCTGGAAAAAACACCCCCTCAGGTATGCATAGACGTAGGCGGCGTGGGCTACGAAATCGATGTCCCCGTCAGCACCTTGTACGACCTGCCCGATACTGGCGGCAAGGTTAGTCTGTACACCCACCTGGCAGTACGCGAAGACGCCCACACCCTGTACGGTTTTATTAGCGCCCAGGAACGCGCCACCTTTCGCGCCCTGATCAAAGTCACCGGCATAGGCGCGCGTACCGCGCTGGCCGTGCTGTCTGGCATGACGGTGGCCGAACTGGCCAGTGCCATCACCTTGCAGGAAACTGGACGCCTGATCCGCGTCCCCGGCATAGGCAAAAAAACCGCCGAACGCCTGTTGCTGGAACTGCGTGGCAAGCTGGGCGCTGATCTGGGTCCAGCCGCAGGCACGCCAGCGGCCGGGCGCGACGACATTCTTAACGCCTTGCTGTCGCTGGGATATTCCAATAACGAATGCAGCACCGCCCTGAAAGCGCTACCTGCAGATATTGATGTGGCCGAAGGAATACGGCTGGCGCTGAAATCGTTGGCGCGCGGCTGACATGGGCTGCCCTGACTAGTGTACGATAGCTGGAAATATAACCAGCATGAAACCCATGGCAATACACTCAGATTCCCTATCCAGTCTGGCCGCGCCAGAACGCCTGGTGACGCCACACAGCGCGTCACCCAACGAAGACTCCGTAGAACGGGCTTTGCGTCCTCGTACCCTGGCCGAATATACCGGCCAGCATCGCGTGCGCGAACAACTGGAAATTTTTATCGCAGCGGCGCGTAATCGCGGCGAGGCGCTGGACCACGTTTTGCTGTTTGGTCCACCTGGGCTGGGTAAGACAACCCTGGCTCACATCGTGGCCCATGAAATGGGCGTACAACTACGCCAAACGTCAGGACCGGTGCTGGAACGCCCGGGCGATCTGGCGGCGCTGCTGACTAATCTGGAAAAAAATGATGTCTTGTTTATTGACGAGATCCACAGATTGTCGCCCGTAGTCGAAGAAATCCTGTATCCGGCCCTGGAAGACTTCCAGATCGACATCCTGATCGGCGAAGGTCCTGCCGCACGCAGCGTCAAAATCGACCTGCAGCCCTTTACCCTGGTCGGTGCGACCACCCGTGCCGGCATGCTGACCAACCCCTTGCGTGACCGCTTTGGCATAGTGTCGCGGCTGGAATTCTATAACACCGAAGACCTGACCCATATCGTAGCGCGCAGCGCCAAGCTGCTCAATGCCCACACCACCCCCGAAGGGGCCGCAGAAATCGCTAAACGGGCACGCGGCACACCGCGCATCGCCAACCGCTTGCTGCGCAGGGTACGCGACTACGCCGAGGTAAAAGCCGATGGCGATATCAGTACAGAAGTCGCCGCCGCGGCCCTGGCCATGCTGGAAGTCGACCCCCAAGGCCTGGACCTGATGGACCGCAAATTGCTGGAAGCCATCATCCATAAGTTTGATGGCGGTCCTGTGGGTGTAGACAGCCTGGCCGCCGCCATAGGCGAAGAACGCGACACCATAGAAGATGTGATTGAGCCCTACCTGATACAGCACGGGTATCTGCAGCGCACCCCACGCGGTCGCATGGCCACGCAAACTACCTGGCGGCATCTGGGGCTGACGCCGCCCAACCCAACGGGTAACTCAGGGTTATTCTGATCCAGGCTTAGCTTACGCAGCGTAGCAAGTCTACGCCGTAAGCATCCAGCTTGCGCGCGCCTACGCCGCTGATCTGCCCCAGGTCCTCGAGTGACTGCGGGCATTTCAAGGCGACATCACGCAAAGTGGCATCATGGAAAATAACGTAGGCAGGCACGCCATGGTTTTTAGCCACTTCCGAACGCCATGTGCGCAATAGTTCAAAACGCTGCTGCGCCTCGGGTGGCAGCACAATATCAGCGGCCTTGCTGCGCGCCGTTGCATCCCGTGTGCCTCGAGTCTTTTTCTCGGGTTCGCGGCGCAGCATCAGGGTGATCTCACCCTTTAGCACCGCTCGGCTGCTTTCGGTCAAGGCCAAGGTGCCATAGCCTTCCTGGTCCACCATCAGCAAGCTTTGCGCCAATAACTGACGCAACACCCCGCGCCATGCCTGGTCAGATAAATCAGCACCGACACCAAATACGGTTAAAGACTCATGTTCATATTGCTTGACGCGCTCGGTGGCTTTGCCACGCAAAATATCAATTAAATGACCCGCGCCAAAGCGCTGACCACGCTCGCGCCATAGCCTATAGACCGCCGACAATATTTTTTGTGCAGCTACCGTGCCATCCCAGGCCTGCGGCGGCTCCAGACAGGTATCACAATTGCCGCAAGGCTCTATTTCCTGGTCAAAATAAGCCAGCAAGCGCTGACGTCGGCAAGACACGGTTTCACACAAGCCCAGCATGGCGTCCAGCTGCGAACCCAGGCGGCGTCTAAATGCATCATCACCTGCAGATTCATTAATCATGCGGCGCTGCTGCACCACATCCTGTAAACCATACGCCAGCCAGGCAGTAGCAGGCAGGCCATCACGCCCTGCACGGCCGGTTTCTTGGTAATAACCCTCTACCGATTTGGGTAAATCAATATGGGCAACAAAGCGTACGTTCGGCTTATTGACACCCATGCCAAAGGCGATGGTGGCCACCATGACTATGCCCTCTTCGCGCAAAAAACGCGATTGATTCTGCGCCCTGATGTCCTGACCCAAGCCGGCATGGTAAGGCAAGGCCGGAATGCCGTTGTCACACAAAAAGGCCGCCGTTTCCTCGACCCTGGCACGCGACAAACAATAGACTATGCCGCAATCGCCTTCGTGCTCTGCCTGGATAAACGCCAGCAACTGACGTCGGACTTCGTTTTTCTCAATGATGCGATAACGGATATTGGGACGATCAAAACTTGCGACAAAATCAGGCGCATGCTGCAACTGCAGGCGTTGGGCAATTTCCTGCTGGGTCACCGCCGTGGCGGTGGCGGTTAAGGCCAGCCTGGGAACTTCTGGCCAGCGCTCGTGCAAAATCGACAGGCCCAGGTATTCCGGTCGGAAATCGTGTCCCCATTGTGAAACACAGTGCGCTTCGTCTATAGCAAACAAAGACACTTTGCCACGGGTCATTAGATCCAGGCAGCGCTCGGTCAGCAGGCGTTCCGGGGCCACATACAGCAAATCCAGTTGCCCTGCCAAAAATAGCTGCTCGACCTCGCGGGCTGTACGCCAGTCCTGGGAGGAATTCAAATAAGCGGCGCGTACGCCCAGCTCGGTCAGGGCGTCAACCTGATCCTGCATCAGGGCAATCAGTGGTGAAATCACCACACCCGTACCGGGACGCATCAAGGCGGGAATCTGATAGCACAATGATTTTCCGCCCCCCGTAGGCATAAGCACCAGGGCGTCACCACCGTGCACTACGTGCTCTATGATGGCGTGCTGGTCGCCACGAAACGAATCGTAGCCGAAGACAGTTTGCAGAGTTTCCAGGGAATCAGGTGACATGCTTAATGTATAGGTACCGACAGATGAAGGCCTATATCATAGTCGCCGCTGTGTACTTCGCGCTCGGCCTTGAGCCCAATCAGCAAATTGGAGCTATACCAAAGCTGCTGAGTCAGGCCAAAACTGCGCTTGAGCTCGCCTAGGGAATTGCGCGTATTTTCGTAAACCCCACCCACATCGCCCCAGCGTCCCAAGGACAGCCTAGCGGCCACTTGCTGACGAGCCCCCGCCAAACTCGCCGCGCCCTGCTGGTAATGGCCCAGATCGGCATAGCCCTGGGTATAGGCCGCGCCCAGCCATGATAAATTCAGGGTGTCTGTGACATCCACCTGATAAGCCGCTTGATACTTCCAGCCAGATGGCTGATTCGTGCTGGCCTGGCTAACGCCTGCATGCAAGGAACCCCAGCCTGGCGTTTGATACTGCGCGCCCAGGCCCGCAGTCACCAATCCAGGCGCTGTTTCCAACTGACTTTCCAGAATAAACCGTGAACTGAGCCCATAGCGCAGCACCGCATTACTGGCTGTCGGGCCATACACCAGATCACCCTGTTGCTGTGCCGGAGCATAGTCCAGCGCACCTAGTGACAGGGCATAATCCCAGTTACCCATAGCCGACCGGTCTGACTGCGTGACACTGACACCGCCCATGCGGGTAGCGCTGCTCCAGGATGGCACCATAAGCTGGTGACTGCCCAGCGTCACATCCAGACCTCGCTCGCCTGCATAGCGCCAATTGCTGACACCCAGTGTCCAGGGATCGGTAGATGCCCGTGGCAACCACGCCGCACGTGTGCGTGGACCACGTTTCCACTGCGCTTCAGTAGCCTGCGTCGCCGACGCGCCTAAACGGTCCCAACGCCACTTCTGAAAATCTTCCTGACGCCAAAAAACATCGTAGTCATCCATGGTGTCTATATCCTGATCAGACCCCAGGCCATAAAACCCCTCTGTCAGGCTATCAGGCTCCGGTAGAGGCACGGCAGGCCCGACTGATGGCTCAGACACAGGGTAGAGCCGAAAAGGCGCCAAATCGCGTATATCCGGGCCGTTGGCAAACGCCAGGGCGCTACACACGCCACCCAGTAAAACAACAAGAAAGCGCCCAACGGTATTCAAAAGCAAACCCCTTACTGTCGGCCTTAACTACGCCGTCCTGGTGGAAAATCAAAGATAACTGCGTCGCTGGCGTCCATGGCCTTTTTCAGGGCACTGTACGTTTCCAACAAGGAGGACTTGTACACCACACCTAGCAAACGCGGCGGCCCATCACGCGTCACCACCGGCAGACGCTCGCCACGAAACTGCACAAAATAGTCCTGGGCTTGATCCAGGGTCATGTCAGGATGCAGGGTCTTGATCGCATCCAGTTGCAGGACATCGGCGGCAGTCTTGCTGCTGGCATCGGCCTGATCCCACAATAAACGACTTAGGCTGTGCTGGGCAATCACCCCCTGATACGTATTATCTTGGTCAACCACATACAAATACTTGACCGGATAGTCCATAAACATCTGTACGACCTCACTCACCGGCGCGTTCGCCAGAACCACAGTGGTAGCGGGCTTAATCAACTGCTCCAGCAAGGTATGGCGCAGCTGCCTGCGCATACGGGCATCACGTTCGCGAGTCGCCGTAATATCGTACATAGCGACCTCAGCCATCGCCCTAGCCACAAAGTACGCCACCACCACCGCCAGTATCAAGGGTAAGACGACCTGATAACTGAGCGTCATCTCGAATATCATCAAGATCGCCATAAAGGGCGCACTGGTCGCCGCCCCCAGAAAACTGCCCATGCCGACCAAGGTGAAAAAATACACTGGCGCTGTTATGTCTGGCCATACCAAAGCGAACAACTGACCAAACAAGGTGCCCAATGCAGCCCCGACAAACAGCGCAGGTGTAAAAACACCGCCGACCGCGCCCGAACCTACCGTCAGCCCCGTTGCCAGCACTTTCAGTGCCAGTATCAGCACTACGGCATACCAGGCCCAGGACGTATGTAGCAAAGAATGCACCACGCTGTAGCCATTACCTGCAACTTCCGGCATCACAATCAGGATCAAGCCCAACAGCAGCCCCCCTAATGCCAGGCGCAAAGGCAGTGGCAAACCCGTGCGCTGAAACTGCTGACGACACAGGCCCATAAACTTAAGAAACATAGGTGCGGCCAACCCAGCCACCACACCCAATAGAATAAATGGCAAGATCTCAGGACCGGACAACTGGGGCATAGCTGTCATGGCGTACGTGGTCTGATAATGGCCGCTGAAGCGCATCACGATATTGGCAGAGGCCGCTGCCACCAGCAGGGGGCCAAAGCTTTGCATGGTCATGACGCCCAACACAATTTCAGCCACAAACACCGCTGCCGCCAAGGGTGCCCCATAAGCCGCTGCCACCCCAGCTGCCGCGCCACAAGCCACCAACAAGCGTAAGCGCGCTGTGCCAAATGAGGTGAATCGACCTATGGCGGATGCACCCAAGGCACCCAGATGCACCATCGCCCCTTCGCGTCCTATGGAACCACCCGAGGCCACCGACAGCAAGGATGACAAGGACCGCAACAAGCCGCGCCGTATCGACAGGCGCCCATCGCCTATCGCCACGGACTCCATGTAATCGGAATGATCACCCCCCTGGACCTTGGCAGCCAACCATAACAAACAGCCAGCCGCCAGCGCGCCCAAGGCGGGAAACAGTAAACGTCCGTACCAGGGCAAGCCTTGGGTGACCGAAATTATGGAACCACTGTTACCCGTGACCAGCCGCTGTACCAGCCCCATGCCTTCGTGAAAGGCTATCGTAGCCCCAGCGCCCAGCACGCCCGCCAGCACCGCCCAGCACAGCATGGCGGGCAAATCGGACAGCCATAGCCAACCACCCAGACGCGACCTAAAGGACTGAAAAGCCCGCACGACACGGTAGCCGAAAAACCGGCTAGCCATCAAAACGCGGCGGAGTAGGCGCTATGGACAAGCCAAACATGCGCCAATACACCCATAAATTAAACACCAGCGCCACTGGTAGGGCCAGCACGGTGGCGGTCAGTATCAGTCGCAGGGAGTCCACCGATGCCGCAGCATCCCAGATAGTGATGTCGTCCAGCATCAAATACGGAAAAAAGCTGTAGCCCAGGCCACCCAGCACGATCAAAAACACCATCAAGGTCATGAAAAATGGCAGTGCGGTATTTCTGTAGCTGCTATTGATCATGCGTTGCAAGCTCATTTCTACGGTAATGAAACAGGCCAACAGCAAGGTCCATAAAGCCATCACATAGGGCCATTGCGGGCCATCGCTCCATTTAAGGAATATGCCAGAGTTAGCAAAGGCCAAAACTACAGACACCCCTACCGCCCCGGCGGCCGCCCAGCGCACAGCCCGACGTCCCCACATGACGGCACGTACCCTGAGTTCACCAGACACACGCATAATCAGCCAGGTAGCTCCCAGCAAACAGTAGGCGGCTATAGCGCAAAAGCCCAGAAAAATACTGAACCACAAATTGCCACCATCATATTGGTAGTTAACTACCACTTGGGCCAGCAAAAACCCATGCGCCATGGCGGTCAGCCAGGACCCCAGAGCAAAACCTATCAGCCAACGCGACTGCTGTTCGACCGGCGCACGCAGACGCAGCTCAAAACAAGCAGAACGCAGCAGCACGCCCATAGCCAACAGGCTCATGGGTAAATGCATGGCTTGCATCACCGGCCCCCAGGCTAGCGGGAAGGCAGCAATAAACAGCCCTAAACCCAAAAACAACCAAAACTCATTGGCGTCTCGCCAAGGGCTAAGCAAGGACAACATGCGCGGGCGCAATTCAACCGGCGCAAACAAGGCCAGGCAACCCACGCCGATATCGAAGCCATCCAGCACGGTGCCAGCCACGATGATCGCAAAAAACAAGGCCATGAATACCAAAGGCATCCAGAACGCCGGATCCTGAGAACCCAGCCCCAAGGCTATCGCCAATGAATCTATCATGCACGCCCCCTGCGCCTGGCAATTGGCACGACCCCATACCTGACAATGTGTCCCAGCAATTGGAAGAAGCCAATTAGCAAAACGCCGTAGACAGCCAAATACCCCATATACCCCGCCAGCAACGCTTCAAATGAACTGCTGACCGCGACTTCGCTTAAGGTGATGGTGCCAGTCACGGCATAGGGTAAAGCGCCAAACAGTAACCACGCTAAGCCAGACAACAGCATCACCCAGCCGGAAAATGCCATGCCGCCCAGCACCCGCCGAAAAGACTGGGTCAACACGCCAGGATCATAATCAACGCGCCGCAGCTTCCATAGTCCCAGCAGTGTGGCCAGCATCATCGCTATGCCGGTCAGCACAGCGATCCGAAATGACCAGAAGGTCAGGGCCACCGGAGGCTGCATACCTGCAAACTGATCCAGCCCACGCCATTGCCCCTGGGGATTGTGACCTAACCACGGCGCGCTGGCGCCAGGCCAGCTCCAGGCCTTGTGGTTCACACCCTGCTGGGTATCAGGCAAGCCAAACAGCACCAGATCAGGCGTCCCACCACTGTGCCAATAACCTGCCGTGGCCGCCGCCCTGGCAGGCTGGTGACTGGCCGTCACATAGCCTGTGCCGGCGACTGCGAACACCTGTAACACTAACGCAGCGGCGACCAGGTATAAGCCTGTTTTCACCACCAAACGATCGCTGATATCTATAGGGTGGCGTTGCGACTGCACGGCCACCACCCCCATCATCAGAAAACCGACCGTTAGAAAGCTGACCAGTACGAACAACGCGGCATACCAAGGCAAGGCAGAATTGAACACGACCCGCCAGCCATCGCTGATCACATACTGATTGTTGATAAGGGTGGCGCCGTCCGGCGTATGCATCCAAGACAGCAAGACCAGCAAGAAAAAGGTACTGATGGCCACCCCTACTGCCACCAAGGCTACCACCACGACATGAGCCGCCGACGACAAGCGGCGCTGCCCAAACAACATGGCCCCCAGAAAGCAGGACTTGAACACAAAGGCGGACAACATCGCGGACGCCAGCAACGGCCCGGCAATATCGCCAATTTTGCTGATCAGGCCAGGCCATAACGTACCCAGTTGTATCAGCACTGGCAGACTGGCTGCAAAGCTTAAGACAAAGGCCAGGGCAAACACCCTTACCCAAAAACGGTAGGCTGCGGTCCACACACTCGGATTCCGGCCTAGGGCGCGCAGCTTAAAATACAGCAGCACCCAGGCCAAGCCCAGCTCTAGTGCCAGGAACAACAACATGAATCCCAGGCTAGTGAAAAACTGAGTTTGGGCCAGCCATAATGTCGAGTACGTCATAATAGGCAGTAGTTTAGAGCCAGTTCGATGTTTCTGCCTGGAATACGCAGGCAATTCACCCCGAACGTGGCAAAATGCATACTTCAACTGATGACTTCCCTGATTTCCATATGACTTCTGTGCCTAATCCTCCTGCGGTGTCCAATTTTCTGCGCACTATTATCGACAATGACCTGGCTGCTGGCCGTTATGCCGACAAGCGTTGGGCAGGCAAACCCGGGCCTGCTTCCGTCCAATCGCAAGGCCAGGCCGATCCGGCGCGGATACGTACACGCTTCCCGCCAGAACCCAATGGGTATTTGCACTTGGGCCATGCCAAAAGCATATGCCTGAACTTTGGCCTGGCCCACGACTATCTTGGTGCCTGCCATTTGCGTTTTGACGACACCAACCCCGAAAAAGAAGAAGACGAATACGTCAAAGCCATTATTGAAATGGTTAAGTGGCTGGGGTTTGAATGGCAATACCAGGGCGAAGACAATTGCTACTTCGCTAGTGACTACTTTGGCTATATGTTTGACTTCGCGCTGGCCCTGGTTGCCGCGGGCCATGCCTATGTAGACCAGCAATCGGCCGACGAAATGCGGGCCACCCGTGGCACGCTGACTGAAAAAGGCAGCAACTCCCCCTGGCGCGACCGCCCTGTGGAAGAGTCCCTGCGCCTGCTGCACGAAATGCGTGATGGCAAGCACCCTGACGGCAGCATGGCCTTGCGCGCCAAAATCGATATGGGCTCGCCCAATATCAATATGCGTGATCCTGTCATGTACCGCATACGCCATGTCGAACATCACCGTACAGGCACTGACTGGTGCATCTACCCCATGTACTCCTGGGCCCATCCCGTCGAAGACGCGCTGGAAGGCATTACCCATAGCCTATGCACCCTGGAATTTGAAGACCAACGCCCCTATTACGACTGGATACTTCATCGCCTGGTAGAGCTGGGTCAGCTGGCTGAACCCCTGCCCCAGCAGTACGAATTCTCGCGCATGAATCTTAGCTATGTGGTCACCAGTAAGCGCAAGCTGCTACAACTGGTGCAAGATGGCCATGTCAATGGCTGGGACGATCCACGCTTGCCTACATTGGCTGGTTTACGTCGCCGTGGCTATACGCCATCGTCCATACGCCGGTTTTGTGAGCGTCTGGGCGTTTCCAAAGCCAATCAAAACATAGACTACAGCACGCTGGAACAGGCTTTACGCGACGATCTGGACCCCAAGGCCGATCGCGCCGTGGCTATATTGGATCCCATACGCCTGGTATTGACCAACTATCCGCAAGACCAGACCGAACTATGTCATGCTCCGCGCAATCCCCACGACCCGGATGCAGGACAGCGCGAATTTCCGCTGTCGAGTGAATTGCTTATAGAACGGGACGATTTCCGCGAAGATCCGCCCAAAAAATACTTCCGTCTGTTTCCAGGCAACACCGTACGCCTTAAATACGGCTATATCGTACGTTGCACCGGTTGCGTCAAGGATGACGAGGGCAACGTGATCGAAGTCCATGCCGAATACCTACCCGACACCAAAAGCGGCACGCCTGGCGCCGACTCGGTCAAGGTCAAGGGTAATATCACCTGGGTCAGCGCGGCTCATGCCGTGTCGGCTGAAATTCGCCTCTACGACCGCCTATTCAGCGATGCCCACCCGGATGCCGGCGACAAGGATTTCCTGCAAGCCATCAACCCGAACTCCTTCCAAACTGTACAAGGCTGGCTGGAACCCGGCACGCAGGCCACGCCAGAAGCCTGTTGGCAGTTCGAACGCCTGGGTTACTTCGTGGCTGACCGCGAAGACTCCACCCCCGAAAAACCCGTTATCAACCGTGCTATTACGCTTAGGGACACCTGGCAGTGAAAGATACCACCACCTCTAAAAAATCCTTAGCGCTAGACTTCAAAAGCGCAACTCTTTACACCGTACGCGTGGTGCTACACAGCCCTGATTTACAGCAACTGACCAGTGCCCTGGATCAGCGCATGCGCGAGGCCAGTGCTTTCTTTGAAAATGAAACGGTGGTCATCGATGCCAGCGCCATAGAGCAGCCCATAGACTGGGCAGCTCTGATCGCCAGCCTGCAAGCCCATAAGTTGCATCCGGTCGGTGTGGTAGCCAGCGGTCAGAACCTTCTGGCCGCCAAGGCACAGGGCTTACCAGAGGTCGATCTGGCGAATCCTGCACCCCGGCCAGTCAGTACCCCTGCCCCCGACCAGGAAGTCCCCGTGGTTGCGCCGCCCAAAAGTGGTAGCGCCAAAACCAAGGCACCAGCCAGCACAGCTGCAAAACCTGGTCCAGCGCAACCCCCAGCCGTCGCACCTGCTGCCATGATCATCAACCGTCCCCTACGTTCGGGACAGCGTATTTACGCACGCGACACCGACCTGATCGTTATCGGCATGGTCAGCCAAGGCGCCGAAGTTATCGCCGACGGCAATATTCATGTCTACGGCCCTTTGCGTGGCAAAGCCATGGCTGGCGCACGCGGCGATGCCAGCGCACGTATCTTTACTACCCAGCTAGACCCTGAACTGTTAGCGATTGCTGGCGTGTACCGCGTCATTGAAGCCAAGCTAACGGACAACCTGCATAACCAGCCTGTTATTGTGCACCTAGAGGGCGATAGCCTGAAACTGACGGAGCTAGGTAAGTAAGCTCCTTGATGCATAAGCACTTTTCTGAAACCTTCTGTCACCTCTATCACACTGCTTTATGCATTACGATTACGTGGCCCTAAAACACACTAAAGGAATTTCATCGTCATGGCACGAATTGTTGTAGTGACCTCCGGAAAAGGCGGGGTGGGTAAAACGACTACCAGCGCCAGCTTTTCATCCGGACTGGCCATGCGTGGCCATAAAACCGTAGTTATCGATTTTGACGTTGGTTTGCGCAACCTGGATCTGGTCATGGGATGCGAGCGTCGCGTCGTCTATGACTTTGTCAACGTCATACAGGGCGAAGCCAGCCTGAACCAGGCCTTGATACGCGACAAACAACTAGAAAACCTGTTCATTTTGCCCGCCTCGCAAACGCGCGACAAAGATGCCCTGACTCGCGAAGGCGTAGAAAAAATCTTGGTCGAATTAGCTGACATGGGCTTTGACTACATTGTCTGCGACTCGCCTGCTGGTATAGAAACTGGTGCCTTGATGGCTGCCTACTTTGCAGATGACGCCCTGGTAGTTACCAACCCGGAAGTCTCGTCGGTACGCGACTCGGACCGCATACTGGGTATCTTGTCGGCGAAATCACGCCGCGCCGAACGTGGCGACGAACCCATCAAAGAATTTTTGCTGTTGACACGCTACTGCCCCAAACGGGTGGCCGAAGGTGAGATGTTGTCACTCAAGGATATCGAAGACATACTGCGCATCAAGCTTATTGGCGTCACCCCCGAATCAGAAACCGTATTACAGGCTTCTAACCAGGGGATAGCCGCTATCCATATGCGTGAAACCGACGTATCGCAAGCCTATCAGGACGTGGTCGCCCGCTATCTGGGTGAAGAAAAAACCCTGCGCTTTGTTGATTATGCCAAGCCTGGCCTATTCAAGCGCATGTTCGGGGGGAAATAATGATGTCCTTCCTATCTTTTCTACGAGGGAGTAAAAAAACCTCGGCTAGCGTTGCTAAAGACCGCTTGCAACTGATATTGATCAACGAACGTGGCACAGGTATAGCACCGGATTACCTGCCGCAGCTGCAAAAAGAACTGGTCGAAGTTATTTCCAGATACGTCAAAATCAATCCTGAAGACATCAAAGTCAATCTGGACAGACAAGACTCTCTGGAAATTCTAGAGGTCAAAATCGAGATGCCCCAGGCTGCCGGAAGCTAGGTAATACTGCCTGCATCCAGCACGCCAGGATAACTCGCGAGCTCGGTCACAAATCTGGATGGCGCTTGCGCGCTGGCAATCAGATATAGCTTGTGTCGGGCTCGCGTCATGGCGACATAAAACAAGCGACGTTCTTCGGCGTCCGGCCAGGCTTCCGCCTTAGGCATTACTAGTTGCAATAAAGGGTCGCCGTCTATCTGTGACGGAAAGGCATAGCGCCCGCCATGCAGCCCCAGAACCAACACATAATCCGCCTCCAGACCCTTGGCGGCATGCATGGTTTTGAATGTCAGGTCTAGCCCCGGATAACGCATTTGCCACTGCTCCAATTCTGTCGGCCGCTGATGACGATATCGTCCCAGGATGTACACCGTCGCACGTGTTAAACCGCTGACTTCTTGCTGTATGTCATGCAAGCAGTGGACACACGCCGACATCATTTCCGCGTGATTGTCATAGCGTAGTATGACAACGCTGTCCGCCCTGTCGGTCTCCCTGGCCCTGACCTGTTTTTTTATCTGGCCAGGATTATGCTGTATAAATTTAGTGGCCACATCAGCAATCCCTTGATTAAAACGAAAGCTGGCGCTCAGAAAGTGGGTATCAGCCCGTCCAAAATAATCTTCAAAGTGGGTAAACAGCCGGGTGTCCGCGCCCGCGAAGCGGTAGATGGACTGCCAGTCATCGCCCACCGCGAATAGCTTGCATCTGGTGCTTTGCTGCAGCATGGCCTTGATCAGAACAGCGCTAGCCTGGGATGTATCCTGAAACTCGTCCACCAGTATCAAACTATAGGGATGGATATAGCGCCCCTCAGCTACATAGCGGCTAGCGCGACTAATCATTTCCTGGAAGTCCAACTGATTACTTTGCGCCAATTGGCAAGCATGTGCCTTCAGCACAGCCGCTAGAAAGCCAGTCAACACGCCAGCCCTGTCAGCCTGCACATGCCTGGCTGCCTGCACGCGCAAGTCATCCACGCCTAAGGCGTTAGAGCGTGCATGATGAATGAAGGCGTTTAATAACGCCAATTCGTCGGTACTCATGTCGCCGCCCAGGCGCTGCATCATGTGATCCCCTGTGCGCGGCTGCAAAGGCTGATCCCAGGCTGACAAGGCGGTACGCAACACGCTGAACAAACGCCCCGACACCATATCGTCAAATGAGAGGTGTAATACCTTGCCCGCCAGCGTGACAGGCAATGCGCCATCAGCCTGGCTAGCGTGGTCCAATACCAGCACCCAACACTGACTATGGCTCAACAAAAAACCAAACTGCCTGCGCTGACGCCAGAACCTTAAGCCCTGCTCCTCTGGCACACGGGTGTATTTATAAGCCACACCCTGCATATACAGCCAATTGGCAACCGCCAATTCGCATTGCGACTTAAGCATTTCGCCGTTCAAGCTCAAGAAACCCAGGCGACGTCCTTGACCGCTACCGTTTGCTCGCACAAAAGCTAGCCACTGCCTGCGTGTCTTGAAACTGACTGGGTTACGTAACTCGCGGCAGTAAAAAAGGCGAAATAATAGCCACTGCTCTGCAAATACAGAGTCCTGGTTCAGGGAACGCTTGATCAAGTCATTTAACGATACCTTTTCTGCCAACGCCGACATTGCCGTGCTGCTAGCCACAGTCGGTCTAGCCCCCTGAACGGAACTGATGATTTCCAGCCCCAAGGCATGAAAGGTTTTGGTTTTAACCTGCTGCCCGACTGGGATCAGGTGACGCAAACGAGTCTGTATACGGTCCTGCAATTCCTGGGCGGCCTTGCTATTAAAAGCTAGCACCAGTATGTGATCAGCCTGCTGCTGCCTGGTCAATAATGCGTACCCTACTTTCGCGACCATCACCGACGTCTTGCCCGAACCAGCCGCCGCCACCAATAACATACGGTCTGGCATGGCAACCGTGGCCACGCATTGCTCGGCAGTCAGGGGGGATTTTTCTACCGTGGCAAAGTAATGCTGGTGACGTGTAATTTCACGCTGTATCCGATCAGCCTTGTCTTCCTTACTGCACGTCGTTGGTTCTTGTTTCGGTAGCGGTCTCGGGATAGCCATACTGGTGTCCATTGCATCAGGACCATACAGACTACTTGGCTTATGCCGGACACGCGTCAGCATTACTACGTAAAAACGGGACCACAATGTCCCGTTTGTTATCAACAAGCAATCCCAGCCAAACGCTGACTTGGCTAAGCGTGCAAGGTAGCATCCATGGTGATTTTCGCATTAAGCAGCTTTGATACTGGGCAGCCTTCCTTGGCCTTGCCGGCAATAGCATCAAATTTTGCCTGGTCCAGGCCGGCGATGTTGGCTACCACGCTTAGATGGCTGGCTGTGATGGTAAAGCCCGTGTCGTCTTTTAACAGCGTCACCGCCGCTTCAGTCGCAATTTTCTGTGGGGTAAAGCCCTCTTCGCCCAGCATCAAGGACAAGGCCATAGAAAAGCAGGCAGCATGCGCCGCAGCAATCAACTCTTCGGGATTCGTACCCGGCCCGTCTTCAAAGCGCGCTTTGTAGCCATAGGGGGCCTGATTCAACACGCCCGTACCGGTAGAGATAGTACCGCCACCATCCTTGATGCCGCCTTGCCAGACAGCATATCCTTTTTTAATCATGACAGTTCCTTGGTGAGTGTGGACATACAAGTTGAATTGCAGCAAGTTGCATGCCCATCCACCTAGGAACTTACAAGGCCAGGTAATCTCGACGTATTTCCTGATTCGCCAGCAAGTCGTCCATGCTGCCGCTATACCGAATCTGACCTTTTTCTAGCACATAGGCACGGTCGGAGACCCAAGCGGCAAAGTGTATATTTTGCTCGGACAATAAAATACTGACGCCTTGATTTTTAAGGGCCAAGATCATATGCCCCATTTGCTCGACAATAATAGGCGCCACCCCTTCAGAGGGTTCGTCCAGCAACACCAGACTAGGGTTACCCATCAGGCTACGGGCTACGGATAGCATTTGCTGCTCACCGCCGCTCATTTGCCCACCTAACCTGTTTTGCATGGCGCCCAGGTTAGGAAACAAGGTATATAAAGCCTGCGGTGTCCAGGTAGGCACAGGGCTGCCATCCGGCCAAAACCGTTGGGGTTGTCGCCCAGTTTCCAGATTCTCAGCCACAGTCAAGTCAGCAAAAACTCGTCTGTCTTCTGGCACATAGCCCAGCCCCAAACGTGCAATCTGGTAGGGTTGATGGCTACTGATGTCCTGCTCCATAAAGGACAGCTTGCCCCGTTTACTGGCCATTAGACCCATAATGGATTTCAAGGTGGTTGATTTACCAGCACCATTACGCCCCATCAAGGCCACCACCTCACCACGCCCCACCTGCAAGGCAATGTCAAAAAGGATATGGGCCGAGCCATACCAAGCATCCAGTCCCTGCACTTCAAGTAACGCGGCTGTCTTATCCACCGAATGCCTTCCCTGTCCCAAAATAGACTTCCTGCACCTTGGGGTGCTGACGTATGTAGTCGGCGCTGCCTTCAGCCACCAATTGGCCACGCGCCAGCACGATGATACGGTCTGCATAGGCAAACACAACATCCATACTGTGCTCGGTGAACAACACAGCCATATTGCGTTCCTGCACCAGTTGCCGTGTCAACGCCATCAGTTCATGGCGCTCGCCCGGAGCCATCCCAGCGGTGGGTTCGTCCATCAACAACAGCATAGGGTCTATGGCCAACGCCATCGCCAGCTCTATGCGTTTAATGTCACCATAAGCCAGTTCGCTGCAGGCACGCTGCGCCTGGTCAGCCATGCCCACCTGATCCAGCAGACGCCGCGCGCGTTCGGCGTATTGCTTGGCAGCCGGAGTCCAGAATGAAAAAATACGACGATGGTGGGCCAAAAAGGCCATCTGTATGTTTTCCAGTACCGTCAACGAACCAAACGCTGCAGCGATCTGAAAGGTACGACCCACACCCAGACGCGCTATCTGTCGCGGCGCCAAGCCCAGCAGCTCGGTCCCATCCAATTTGACCGAGCCGCGCGTTGCCGGCAACTGCCCACCCACCATATTAAAGATAGTGGTTTTGCCTGCCCCATTGGGACCTATCAAGGCCAATAACTCACCCGGTTTTACGTCAAAACTGGCCCTATCCACCGCCAGATTGCCGCCAAACGACTTGCGCAAGTTTTTCACTGAAAGCAGGCTCATAGCTGCCCCTTGCGCCCGGCTATGCCAAAACGCCCAAAGTAACCGGCGATACCCTGTGGAAACGCCAACACCAGCAACAGAATTACCGCACCCAACAAGGCATGCCAGTATTCGGTCAGGCCGCGAAAGTAGTCGTTAAGCAGTTGAAAGGATGCCGCGCCCACAATAGGCCCCACCAGCGTCTGCACACCGCCCAGCAATACCATCACCAAGCCATCAACCGACTTATTGATGGACATGACTTCTGGCGAAGCGCTGCCCTTGGAGAACACAAACAAAGCGCCTGCCAAGCCAGCAAACATGCCCGATAAAACAAAGGCCAGCCACTGCACGTGTTTGACGTGTATGCCCAGCGCTTCAGCGCGCAAAGGTGAATCCCGGCTGGCCCGCATCGCGTAGCCAAAAGGCGCAAACAATATGCGTCGCAACAACAAGGCTGACACAGCCAACAAAACCAACGCCAGATAATAATAATTGTTGCCTGACAACCAGTCGCTAGGCCAGACACCGATAATGCCGTTGGAACCACCGGTAAAGTCGTCCCACTGATACACCACCGACCAGACAATTTGCGCAAATGCCAAGGTCAACATGGCCAGATACACGCCCGACAACCGGACGCAAAACCAACCAAATACCACCGCCCCCAAGCCCGCGATCAAGGGGGCCAGGGCAATCGACCAGCCCATGGACAAGGCCGCCGTCTTCAGCAGCAGTGCAGCGCCATACACGCCCAAACCAAAATACGCAGCATGCCCAAACGAATACATCCCCCCAGGCCCCATCATGAAGTGCAGGCTTAGCGCAAACAAAGCGGCAATCGCTATGTCCAGCACCAGCACGGGCGCATAAGGCAGCCAATGGGATAGCAAAGGCAGCACAAGCAACATCGCAAACAGGACGACAGACAACACCCGCAAAGGCGTGGCAGAAGGACGCAAAGGGGCTTCGATAGGCGCAGAGTTACGGCTCACGGCCTGGGATTTGCCAAATAAGCCCCAGGGTCTAACTACCAGCACCACGGCCATGAAAATGAACTCCACTACCAAGGTCAGTTTAGGGAAGGCAAAATCCATGCCGAAAATGGTGACAGTACCCAGCGCAATGCACAGCGCCTTGATCTGTGCGATCAACAAAGCAGCCACATAAGCACCAGGGATGGAACCCATGCCACCCACTACGACCACCACAAAAGCGTCGCCAATAACGCTTAGATCCAGCGCCAAGTTAGCAGCTTGACGCGGCACCTGAACGGCCCCACCCAAACCCGCTAAAAAAGCCCCCAGCGCAAATACACTGGTAAACAACCATGCCTGATTCACCCCCAAGGCCCCCAGCATTTGCCTGTCCTGGGTCGCGGCACGTATCAGCGTGCCCCAGCGCGTGCGTGTCAACAACAGCCACAGCAAGGCCAGCACCACTGGCCCCAGTACGACCAGCACCAGGTCATAGACGGGGAAATAGCGTCCTGCTATCTGGATGGCACCGGTCAGGCCTGGCGCCAGCGGTCCTAATAGGTCCTCGGGTCCCCAAAGCCACAGCACGGCGTCATTGATCACCAGCACCAAAGCAAAGGTGGCCAGTAGCTGGAATAACTCAGGTGCTGGGTAGATACGGCGCAACAGACCCATTTCCAGCAAGCCACCAAGTAGGCCTACCAGCGTGGCGGTAATCAGCACCGCCAGCCAGTAGCCCCAAGGGGTGTAGCCCATAGCCTGCACCAATGTATAGCCAAGATAAATACCTAGCATATACAGAGAACCATGGGCGAAGTTGACTATACGGCTAACGCCAAAAATCAGCGATAAACCAACTGCCACCAGAAACAACGATGAGGCTTCCGCCAGTCCATTAAGGAACTGGACCATGACAGCCGAGAAGTCCATGACCACTTTATCTAATCAGCCGACGCGGGCCGCCATTGTTTAACCAATTCATCGGAGGGTTGTACTGTTGCGCCATCTGCGTAATGGAAGTCCACCATTACGCCCTGGCCGTCCTTAATTGCCAGCTTACCCACGTAAGCGCCCATCGTGGACTGATGATCCTGTGCACGGTAGGTAATCGGGCCAAACGGCGTCATCAACTCCAGGTTTTTAAACGCCTGTATCAGGGCTTCGGTATCGGTAGAGCCAGCCTTGCGCATGCCTGCGGCTAATGACAATATGGCGTTATATCCCACCACCGTACCCAAGCGTGGATGGTCGTTATAGCGTTCTTGATAAGCTTTCAGGAATGCCTGGTGTTCGGGCGTATCTATGGCGTACCACGGGTAGCCAGTCACTACCCAGCCCACCGGGGTCTCGGCCCCCAAAGGATCCAGATATTCCGGTTCGCCAGTTAGCATGCTAACCACCGACAAGTCCTTGAAGAAATTACGCTGTGTGCCAGCTCTGACAAACTTGGACAAATCGGCTGCAAACAGGACGTTAAACAAGGCCTCGGGCTTGGCATCTGCCAGCGCCTGTACCACGTTACCGGCATCCACTTTGCCCAGCGGAGTAGCCTGTTCGGCCACGAACTCGACATTGGGCTGCGCCTGCTTCAGCAGGGTTTTAAAGGTGGCGACGGCTGACTGGCCATACTCGTAGTTGGGATAGACTATCGCCCAGCGCTGCTTCTGCATCTTGACGGCGGCAGGTATCAACATGGCCACCTGCATATAGGTGGAGTTGCGCAGTCGATAGGTGTAGCGGTTGCCATCGGACCAGACGATTTTATCGGTCAATGGTTCGCTGGCTAGGAAAAAGACTTTTTTATGTTTGGCGAAATCGCTGACGGCCATGCCCACATGCGATAAAAATGTACCCGTGAGTACATCCACTTTGTCGCGCGACAACAGTTCTTCCGCCGCCCTGACCGCATCGCCGGGATTGGAGTTATCGTCCCGTATGATTAATTCCAGCTGTTTGCCATTGACGCCGCCAGCCGCATTGATCTGATCCACCGCCATCAACATGCCGTTTTTGTAAGGCCCCAGAAAAGCCGGCTGGGTTTTATAACTATTGACCTCACCTATTTTAATGGTGTCAGCCGCGTGGGCCGCTATCGTAGTAGCGGCTAGCAACATAGTCCCCAGAGTGGCTAGGCCCTGCTTGATGTTCATGACTTGATCCTTTTAGTTGGCATGACTTGCGGAAATATCATCTTGCATTATTTACTAATACTCAAACTGAGCATTACAAACTGACAAAAAAGGCGACTTGCTGTCGACAGTCTTATGCTACTGGTGAGCATAAACGGTTGTCAAGGCATAATTTGTGGATGTTGTTCTTGGGGGTCGGGTTGCTGGTCTTTTAGGTATGTTCGTCTTTACGTCGTTAGCTTGTTGGTCTTGTAGGTACGTTCGCCTTTACGTGTGACATCGTCGGTACATTAAGCACCACCGCCCTTACGTACCGAGCTCTTTACTCGGTGGCCCGCTACGCGAAGCCACTCCCGTAAAGACTCGCTACTCCGGGCTCGTTGCGCGTTCGGAATAGCGCTTTTAGGGACGGTTGGATTAGCTTGTGGTGCTTCAGCTGTTATGTCTTTCAGCAGTCCATCAGGCAGGCAAACATTGGACTCACGGCAGAGCCTTTCGCGCAGCGGGGGCTCAGAGTGAGTCTGACGGTTGACGGCCGATGATACGGAAGAAACGAAGCCATGTAACGCTTAACTACCGATGACACAGAAGAAACCGAACCACACAACAATTCACCACCAACGCCACTAAAGAAACAAAGCCACGCAGCTTACATCTCTCGAGACAAAGGCAGTTTGCTGCCAGAAATTGCACGTTCCAGTAAAACGTCGCCCCTGAATCTGAACAGTTTGGCCGGCCTTCCTGGCGTACCGGTTATCACGCCGCCGGTTTCCTCCACCAATGCCTGCTGTTCGATTTGACGACGAAAATTCTGTTTATGTAGGCGCCGCCCAGCCAATGCCTCGACCGCGTGCTGCAGTTGCAACAGCGTAAACTCAGGCGGCATCAGCTCGAACACCACGGGACGGTATTTGATTTTGGCCCGTAAGCGGGCAATGCCAGTGGCTAATATACGCCGATGGTCATACTGCATAGACTCGCCCGGTATCAACAGTGCAGGACTACCGCCATGTACACCGTCCTTGCGATGCGCCTCGGCCACCAGCCCTGCCTCGAACAGTAGTTCATAACGCTGTAGCACCAGTTCTTCATTCCATTCGTGACCATCCAGCCCGAAGGTGACGGCCACTCGCTGGCGGCGCTGTCTGGCCAAGATCGCATCATCACCCGCATTGCTGGCCCAGGCAGTTAAGGCTGGCACTATGTGCTCGTCGATCAGGGCGGGTGGCCCCTCGCGGCGCTCTTCCCAGGGGAAATAGCGGTACCAGTCCTGCCAACCTACTTGCTCAACCCCTGTATACCCCGCTTCCCGGGTCAACCCCAGATAGCTGACGGAAATAATATTACGACCACCATCGGACTGATCACGACGATCGCGATCCGCAAAGGTATACAACTGCTCTACATATCCCAAGGGGTGATGGGTTTGCGCCTCTACCCAGCTACGCAAGCCGCTTTGCAAAGATCGGTGCAATAACTGAAACGGCCCAGCAGGCAAAGCCGTGGCGCACTCCGTGGTCAAGACACGCGGGACGCCATCGGTGACCGCCGCCAATACAGCGACCAATTCGGCCGATACAGGATGTTCTAACGCTAAAGACATACAGCGATTTTACCTATCTATTATCAAACACTGAATCCCATACAGATATACAACGGCAGCGAAGGCAATAATGGCGCTCTGGTCAAGCCTACCTGTGGCGTGTACAGTGCAGGCTCAGATAAAGCGCGATACCTATCAACTGGCCGTAGCGTCCGATAAATTACCTACATCCATCACCGCCCATGACGACCACCAACGCGCCTAAGCTAACGCCACATCTTATCGCCCGCCCGGCCCTATATTAATGGGTGCAGGCTTATTATCACTGTTTGCCCTGGTCGTAATCGCCACATCCATCATCTCCGGTATCTTTGGTATGGCGGGCGGCATGATACTCATGGGTGTCCTGGTAGCCATGCTGCCGGTTTCGACAGCCATGGTATTGCACGGTGCCACCCAGATGACCGCCAACGGCTGGCGCGCTGTGATGTGGCGACGCAATATAGATTTGGGGATATTTGGTCGCTATCTTATCGGGCTGGCACTGTCAGCCTGTGTATTTGTCTTTATTGGTTTTGTGCCTGACCGCGCTGCCGTACTTCTTACCTTGGGCGCTGTGCCCTTTCTGGTGTTATTGATACCAGCCTCTTTGGTGCCGCAAGCCAACACACCGTATGGAGCGCAGCTGTGCGGCTTTCTGAATGCCAGCCTACAGTTCACCGCTGGTGTATCCGGCCCTATGCTGGACGTATTCTTTGTTCGCAGCCAGATGGACAGACGCATGGTCGTGGCCACCAAAGCCGCCTGCCAAACCATATCCCATTTGGCCAAACTGATTTACTTCATGAATATCATGGGCACCAGCCCAGCCGATATAGATAGCCTTACCCTGGCCATAGGCGTCATTATGGCCATACTGGGCACTAGCCTAAGCAAGCTGGCCCTGGATCGCCTAACAGACCACCAGTTCCGGCGCTGGACGCGCTGGCTGGTGCTGACCGTAGGTTCTGTCTACCTGGTCCAAGGGACGATATTGTTGCTCTAAGGCGAATAATGCATGTCAGCTGGCAATAAAATAGCGGCAACCAGCACGTGGCTCACTATACTGTTTGTATCGCCTATCCCAGCCTGACAGGAAATCACCATGGCCATACCAGAACCTGACGCACCTAAACGCAGCAGTATCAACCCACCGGTGTTTTTTAGTTCAACGGGACTGCTGCTTTTACTGGCAGTACTGGTAACCGTTTTCCATGATCAGGCGCAAGCCGCTTTTGCTGCAGTACAGGCATGGATCATTCTGTACGCAGGCTGGTTCTACATATTGTCGGTCGCGCTTATCCTGCTGACCGTTGTGTACTGTATGGTCAGCCGATTTGGCGACATCAAGCTTGGGCCAGATCACAGCACGCCAGACTATAGCGGGGCGACCTGGTTCTCTATGCTGTTTTGCGCAGGCATGGGTATAGGACTGATGTTCTTCGGCGTAGCCGAACCCCTGATGCACACCATAGCGCCACCGGTCGGTGAGCCCGGCTCGGTGTTTGCCGCCCGTGAAGCCATCAAGATCACGTTTTTTCACTGGGGTCTGCACGCCTGGGCCATTTACGCCATCGTGGCGTTAAGTCTGGCCTACTTTGCCTTCCGGCATGGTTTACCTTTGACCTTGCGATCTGCCTTATACCCCCTGATAGGCGACCGCATTTATGGCCCCATAGGTCACGCCGTCGACACTTTCGCGGTGGTCAGTACGGTATTAGGGGTGGCAACATCGCTGGGCTTTGGCGTACTGCAAATTAACAGCGGCCTTAACCATCTGTTTGGCATTCCTGTCGGCATACCCTCGCAAATCATATTAATCATAGTGGCCACGGCACTGGCGACCACATCGGTCATGGTGGGGTTGGACAAAGGCATACGCCGCCTGTCCGAACTGAACATGGTGCTGGCTGTATTTCTGCTGGGCTTCGTTCTGGTGCTGGGCCCCACCATGTTTCTAATCCAGGTGTTTGTGCAAAACATTGGATCTTATCTGTCGGAGATTGTCAGTAAAACATTTAATCTTTATGCTTACCGACCCACTGACTGGCTAGGCGGGTGGACACTGTTTTATTGGGGATGGTGGCTGTCATGGTCGCCCTTCGTCGGCATGTTCATCGCCCGGGTATCGCGCGGACGCAGCATACGGGAGTTCATCGTAGGCGTCACCCTGGTACCTGCAGGCTTTACCTTTCTGTGGATGACGGTATTTGGTGAAACCGCCATCGACATGGTCGTCAACAAAGGGCTGACCAGTCTGGCCGATGTCACCCAGCGTGACAGCTCACTGGCCTTGTTTGCCTTCCTTGAGCAATTTCCCTTCTCATCGGTATTATCTGTGCTGGCCATAGTGATGGTGTTAGTGTTTTTCGTCACCTCGGCCGACTCGGGGGCGCTGGTCGTGGACATGCTGGCCTCTGGTGGTCAGGAAAACACCCCAGCATGGCAGCGCCTGTTCTGGTCTGTAGGCATGGGGGTGATGGCCATAGTTCTGTTATTGGCAGACGGCTTACAAGCCCTGCAAACAGCTACCATTGCCAGTGCCCTGCCCTTTGCTATCGTGCTAATGCTATCGATCTGGGGACTGCTTAAAGCACTTCAAGAAGACGTCACCAAACGCGACACCCGTACCCATTTGCACCTGACGCCCCATTCTGGCGCTGCCGCTGAAGACTGGCGCTGGCGGCTACGTAACCTGCTTAGCTACCCACGCCGATCACACGTCACCCGATTTATGCAGGACCCAATAACGCCTGCCTTTGAAGAGGTGGCTGCCGCATTACGCAAGGAAGGCAACGACGCGGTGGTCACCTCGGACGAAACCCATGTGCGCCTGGAAGTGGGCCACGATGCCGAAGTTGATTTCCTCTACGAGATACAGCCCCGTCCGCATCTATTACCCGCTTTTGTCAGCCGTGAGGACAACGACAACCCTAACGAAGCGCGCAAATACTTCCGTGCCGAAGTCTATCTAAAAGAAGGTGGCCAAGACTACGATGTCATGGGCTGGACGCGCCAAGACATCATTAACGACATCTTGGACCAGTATGAAAGGCACTTGCACTATCTGCATCTGGTGCGTTAAATAAGCGTGCCATGGAAAAGGCCACTGTTTAATACTTGCGCATTAAACAGTGGCCTTCTTTGTAGGGCCTCGGCTCGCAACGTATGGGCACTACGCCCACGCCGCAAACTGACGCTTAGCGGTTTTTGCCGACTTGATCGCCAATCACGCCGCCTATGGCAGCACCACCCACAGTACCCAGTACGCCGCCACCAGTAATGACTGCGCCTGCTACGCCACCCAAGCCTGCGCCGGTGACCGTACTTCTTTGACGATGGCTCATGTTGTCCCATGAAGAACAGCCAACCATGGTTACAGCCAAGACCGCAACTGCCAACGTTTTACCGAATAGTGTGAACTTCATAATAATCTCCGTAATACACATTTACTGCTATCACACAAGCAATGGCTAACGTTAGCCTATTGAGAAAATTTTAGCCCCATAAAATACTAAGAGTTGTTATGCGACGCTACATCTGTAACAGTTCCACCTGAAAAACAGACCCGCTGAAACGCATGCACGGCGCCCGGAGATTAACCCGCCTTGATCAACTGCAATACCTGACGAAATTGAGGGTGGGCCGGTGTTTCCAGCCATTCAAACATCGCCATTTCTGCCGTAATCTGCTCTAGACCGTAATGGCTCCAGCGCTGGCACGCTGCTGCGTGGTCTGAGGGCCGACGAGACCCTATGCAATCCGTGACCAAGACAGGGGCATATCCCTGCGCTGCCAGACCCAAACCGGTTTGTAACACGCACACATGGGCCTCGGTGCCAATTAACAACACCTTGGTTCTACCCACTGGCAACGCCGATAAAAAATCCGACTCACGTGTGGCGTCAAAATGCGTTTTATGTAGAACAGTATCTATGGCGGGCAACAATTCCGGGGTAGTCGCCCCCACTTTATCGACCCAGTGCTCGGTAGCCAACACTGGAACGCCTAGCAACTGCGCGGCCTGTGACAACCGGGTAGCACGCCCTATCAGGGCCGCGCTATCGTGAATGGCAGGCAATAAAGACACCTGCATATCCACAACCAACAACACAGACTGATGAGCGGCTAACACGGCCATAACATTCCTTTATTTCAGGGATTTATAACGCAGGCGCTTAGGCTTGGCGCCCTCTTCGCCCAGACGCAGTTTTTTGTCGGCTTCATATTCCTGGTAGTTACCATCGAAGAATATGGCTTGAGAATCACCTTCAAAGGCCAGGATATGCGTAGCGATACGATCCAAAAACCACCGATCATGACTGATCACCATCACCGTACCGGCAAATTCCAATAAGGCGTCTTCCAGCGCGCGCAAGGTTTCCACGTCCAAGTCGTTGGATGGTTCATCCAACAGCAGTACGTTGCCACCAGCAATCAAGGTTTTAGCCAAATGCAGACGACCACGCTCGCCACCGGACAAGTTCCCGACCTGCTTATTCTGATCGCCGCCACGGAAATTGAATCGACCCAGATAGGCTCGGGACGACATCTCGAAACGCCCCACCGTCAGTATGTCAGCACCATCAGAAATCGCCTCGAAGACAGTTTTCCCATCAGGTAAAGACTCACGTGACTGATCAACAAACGCCAACTTGACTGTCTGCCCTACTTTCAATTCGCCGGAGTCAGCCTGTTCCTGACCCGCGATCATGCGGAACAAGGTAGATTTACCCGCCCCGTTAGGCCCGATAATGCCAACAATCGCACCAGGTGGCACCTTGAAGCTTAAATTATCAATTAGCAGACGCTCGCCATAAGACTTGCTGACATTGTTGAACTCTATGACTTCGTTACCCAAGCGTTCAGCCACAGGAATGAAGATTTCCTGGGTTTCGTTACGCTTCTGGTATTCGTGGGATGACAGTTCCTCGAAGCGCGCCAAACGGGCTTTAGCTTTGGCCTGTCGTCCCTTGGGGTTCTGTCTGACCCACTCAAGTTCTTTCTTGATGGTGCGCTGACGCGCCGATTCTGTGGATTCTTCCTGCTCCAGGCGAGCTTCTTTTTGCTCTAGCCAGGAACTGTAATTACCCTTCCAGGGTATGCCGTGGCCACGGTCTAGCTCTAGTATCCAGTCAGCGGCGTTATCCAGGAAGTAGCGATCATGGGTAACACCAACTACAGTCCCGGGGAACTGGCGTAAAAACTGCTCTAGCCATTCGACGCTTTCTGCATCCAGGTGGTTAGTGGGTTCATCCAGCAGTAGCATGTCGGGCTTGGACAGCAACAAACGGCACAGAGCTATCCGACGTTTTTCGCCACCAGACAGCTTGCCAACAATCGCATCCCAAGGCGCCAAACGCAAGGCGTCGGCAGCGATTTCCATTTGGTGCTCGATATCGTCAGAACCACTGGATGCCGCAGCAGAAATGATGGCTTCCAGTTCGCCCTGCTCCGCCGCTAAAGCGTCGAAATCAGCATCCGGTTCTGCGTATTCTGAATAGACCTCATCCAACCGTTTGCGAGCGCTGAATAAAGCACCCAGACCTTCTTCGACAGATTCCCGCACGGTGTGCTCGGGATTCAGCAAAGGCTCCTGAGGCAGATAACCAATATTCAGCCCTGGCATAGGTATCGCTTCACCCTCGATATCCTTATCAACACCTGCCATAATTTTCAGCAGCGTTGATTTACCCGAACCATTCAATCCCAGCACGCCGATTTTTGCGCCCGGAAAGAAAGACAAGGAAATATCGCGCAAAATCTGCCGTTTTGGCGGCACGATTTTGCCGACCCGATTCATCGTATATACGTATTGAGCCATGTAAGCGTAGTCAGCAAGGTAAGTAAAATGACGATTGTAGGCTGTACCGCCAGATAAAGGGGCCACTAACTACCAGGCGCGTATATGGCTTAAAATGATTAGCTTGTTTACGGACCCATACCATGCCAGCCAATTTAGTTTTTACCACCGACGAAATCGATTTACTGGGACGCACCGCCGATGCCCTAAGCGCCTACATGGGCAAACCCGTGCTAGCGCAGGTCATGGACGCCACTGAAACAGGCTTTGAATGGGTAGTCTTTGCCGTGCCCTTGCAGCCCCAGGACAAACTGGACGACTTCATCACCGTAGAAGTCGGCGGCAATGGCGCACGGTTGCTGGGTAACAAAGGCGGCCTGGATATGGCCGAGAATGAAGTCTTCGATTGCGAATACCTGTGGGCCATACAACTTTCCGAACTGGAAGGCGCGCGCTTTATCAAAGTAGACCTGGAGGGCGATGAAGTGGGTTGGACAGACAGCCTACAAGACCTGCTGCCGTTTGCCATGGTCGACGAACCTATTTCTGATGACCTGGACGATGACAACGACACCGACCAGGATGACCCGCAAGCAGACGCTCCAGACCTGCCCGCCAACTACTTGCCGCCATCTGACCAGCTGCACTAAAAAACCACCCACTCCAGGGTTTATAGTCCCGCTGCATCTATCACGACGCTAGCGGGCTTCTAGTTTCTAGTATTAGGCCCGCATACGGTCCCTGACATACAGCAACACGCCCATAGGCCACATCAAGGCCACCAGCAGACGCGACTTCCAACCTCTCAAGCCACGCCCCAAGGGATAAGGCTGCCCGGCATGGCGCAAATGCAGGCTAAACCGGGTGTAACGCGCTGCCGCCATTAAAAAGGCCTGCGGCCGATAGCGGAACCATGGCAAGCACTCAACCACCATATCCTGCGCCAACAACCATAGACCCAGTGCATGTTGTTGGCTTTCCTTGCCCTGGCGCGACAAAGAGTCGGCGCTGTCGTAATACACCCGAAACACCTGATTAACAAAGCGGATCTGATAACCAGCCCTTGCCATCGCACGCCAAACCAAGCTCTCGGGCACAAAACCAGGCACATCTTCTGGAAAGGGAAAGTTACGCAGTATTTCGGTAGACAAACAGCCAAATTTCTCGCCACGAATATCGTATCGAAAGGTGATATCCAGCGCATTCGAATCGAACACATCCTTGGGGTACATATCCCCCACCACCTTGCCGTCAGGTCTGGCGCACAGTCCAGTGATGGCGACAAAAGAGGGGCGCGCATCCACCGGGATGTCATGCCAAATGGCGGCCATGCTGTGCAAGGCATTCACATCCAGACTGTCATCGCTGTCCAGCGCAACTATCCACTCGCCCCTGGCCAATTGCACGCCGTGATTAAAGGCAGTCTTCTTATGCTGATTTTCCTGCCAGACGTACCGTATGGGAAAGCGTGCTTCTTGTTGCCACGCCTCAATTAGCTCACGCGTATTGTCAGTTGAGCCATCGTCCACCACCACCCATTCAAAATCCTGAAATGTCTGGTCGCGTAAAGACTGATACGCCCGCTCTAGCGTATGAGCGCGGTTATAGGTGGGCGTTAACACCGTAAAGAGATAAGGCCACGTTGCCATGCTGATTCTTCTATTTATTTAGTGTTTAAAAGGCATGTGACCATAATATGATAAAAAAAACCGCAGATCATATAGATTCTGCGGTTTGTAGTCTTGTGTAACACAAGACTTAAGCCAGCGACGCACCAGCCCATGATGGGCGGTAGCGGCTAACTTTTTTGCTTCAAGCGCGCTTTACTTTCTCAAGCATCTTGAAAACGCCTTTGGGCGAACGAGCGAAAAGACGCTTGAACGCTTTGCCCAAGCAACGACGCTCAATGGTGTTGCGGCGGTTGCGTTTGATTTCTGCCATGTCGATCTCCGGTAGGCTCTGTATTCAGTTAACCTCTGATTCTAACACGCGCGGGCGGTATCTACAAAAAATCGGTATGAATAGTTGTTAAGGGATGGTGAGGTTTCTTGCGTGCCGACTATATTTCTTATGTAGCATCGGTGGTCAACCGTTGCGTGGTTTCGTTTCTTCAGTAGCATCGGCCGTCAACCGTCAGACTCACTCTGAGCCCCCGCGGAGGGTAAGGCTCTCCCGTGAGTCCAACGCTTGCCTGCCTTATGGGCTGCTGAAAGACATAACAGCTGAAGCGCCACAAGCTAATCCAACAGTCCCTAAAAGCGTTATTCCGAACGCGCAACGAGCCCGGAGTAGCGAGTCTTTACGGGAGTGGCTTCGCGTAGCGGGCCACCGAGTAAAGAGCTCGGTACGTAAGGGCGGTGGTGCTTAATATACCGACGATGTCACATGTAAAGGCGAACGTACCTACAAGGCCAAGACCTACGAAGCCACCTTGGCAATAACATCCACAGGCTGACGCGTCAGCAAGGCCATCAAGTGGGCCAGTTCCTCGCGCATGGCGCGACGATCTATCACCATGTCTATAGCACCCTTGGTCATCAAAAATTCAGAGCGCTGAAAACCCTCGGGCAGTTTTTCGCGTACTGTCTGCTCAATCACCCGTGGACCGGCAAAGCCGATCAGCGCCTTAGGTTCAGCAATCACCACATCACCCATGAAAGCGAAGCTGGCCGACACGCCACCCATGGTGGGATCGGTCAGTATGCTGATAAACGGCAGGCCGGCTTCGGACAACTGCGTAAGCATCGCATTGGTTTTGGCCATTTGCAGTAGCGAAAATAAGCTTTCCTGCATACGCGCGCCGCCAGAAGATGCTACGCAAATAAAGGGCGTGCGGTTCTTGATGGCTTCCTGTACACCGCGTGCGAAACGTTCGCCCACGACCGACCCCATAGAGCCACCCATGAACTCGAACTCGAAGCATGAAAGCACTACGGGCATGGACAAGATGCTGCCGCTCATGGTGATCATGGCTTCGCTTTCGCCAGTCAGCTTGGTAGCTTCTGAGACACGCTCTGTGTATTTACGACTATCGCGAAACTTCAATGGATCTACTGGTCGTATATTCTGGCCAATTTCCACGCGGCCTTCACGGTCCAGCAGTGAATCTATACGCGCACGTGCGCCTATACGCATATGGTGATCACACTGCGGGCACACGTTTAACGTGGCCTTAAGGTCTTCTTTGTACAGCACCGTTTCGCAGGATGGGCACTTCACCCAGATTCCTTCTGGAACACGACGCGCGCTTGCATCCTGGTTGCGGTTAATGCGTGGCGGCAGAATTTTTTCGATCCAGCTCATAATATTTCCTGATGACGGGCTGACGCTAGGTCAGCCCTGTTGTTCTTATGTTATTGGCGTAGAGCCGCGTGTATGCTGGACAGCCAATCGGCTGCCGCCTGTATGGCCTGAGCATCAGCAGCCTGCTGGTCACCACCTGCCTGTGTAGCTAGTGCAACAGCGTTTTCCATGGTTTCTATCAGCTTGCTGCCGATGACGATAGCGTCAGCGCACTGTGCCAGCCGACTGGCGCTTTCAGCGTCCCGTATGCCAAAACCCACCCCTACGGGTATGGTTACATACTGCCGAATCAAGTCCAGCCGCTTCGCCACGTCAGCGGTATCTATGGCGGCAGAACCAGTGACGCCTTTAAGGGACACATAATACACATAACCACGGGCCACCTGGGCGACCTTTTGCATGCGTTCGGGAGTTGAGGTGGGCGCCAGCAAGAAAATGGGGTCTATACCCACCTCGTCCAACATGGCTGCAAAATCGGTCATTTCTTCAGGCGGGTAATCCACCACCAGCAAACCGTCTACGCCTGCCTGGCTGGCACGCTTTGCGAACGCTGCCTGGCCCATGCGCTCTATGGGATTGGCATACCCCATCAAGACAACGGGTGTAGTTTGGTCATCCTGGCGAAACTGCGCAACCATATCAAATACTTGCTGCAGCCCCACGCCACGCTTGATGGCGCGCTCCGCAGCGCGCTGTATCACGGGGCCGTCGGCCATAGGGTCTGAAAATGGCACGCCCAGTTCGATGACATCGGCGCCCGCTTTGACCAGCGCATGCATCAAGGCGGGGGTGGCGGCCATAGAGGGGTCGCCCGCCGCAATATAGGGGATCAGGGCAGTAGCACCCTGTGTTTTTTCAAACGCGGCAGCAAGCCGCGCGTTGGAAGATTTCATGGGTAGAAATACCTTGTTTTTACAGACTGATGCCGCTGAAGTCGGCGACCGTGTGCATGTCTTTATCGCCACGTCCCGACAAATTCACCAGTATGACCTTGTCTTTAGGCAATGTAGGAGCCAGTCGCGCCGCGTAGGCGATGGCATGCGAGGATTCCAAAGCGGGCATGATACCTTCCTTGCGGCAGCAATCGTGAAAGGCTGCCAAGGCTTCCTGATCGGTAACGCCGACATAGCTTGCCCTGCCACTGTCCTTGAGCCAGGCATGTTCAGGACCAACGCCGGGGTAATCCAGACCAGCGGAAATAGAATGAGTTTCCTGCACTTGGCCATTATCGTCCTGTATGACGTAGGTTCGGTTGCCGTGCAGCACGCCCACCGCGCCTTTATTTAGCGAAGCAGCATGTCGGCTGGTATCCAGGCCCTCGCCAGCAGCTTCTACACCCACCAGATGCACATCGGGATATTCGATATAGGGGTAAAAAATACCCATGGCGTTAGAACCGCCGCCCACCGAAGCCACGACATAGTCAGGCTGACGCCCTGCGTCTTCGGGCATTTGTTGTACGCATTCCTCACCTATTACAGACTGGAAGTTACGCACCATCTGGGGATAGGGATGAGGACCTGCCACGGTACCAATAATATAGAAGGTGTTTTCTACGTTGGTGACCCAGTCGCGCATGGCCTCGTTCAAGGCGTCTTTCAGGGTACAAGAACCCGAGTCCACAGGCACTACGGTGGCCCCTAGCAGCTTCATACGGTAAACGTTGGATGCTTGGCGGCGTACGTCTTCACTGCCCATATACACCACGCATTCCAGACCGTAACGCGCCGCGACTGTCGCTGTAGCCACACCATGCTGGCCTGCGCCTGTTTCGGCAATGATACGTGGCTTGCCCATACGACGCGCCAGCAGTATCTGCCCTATACAGTTATTGATTTTGTGAGCGCCGGTGTGGTTCAGGTCTTCACGCTTGAACCAGATTTGCGCCCCGCCCAATTCCTGGGACCAACGCTTGGCGTGATATACCGGGCTGGGACGGCCCACAAAGTGCTTGAGTTCGTAGTGGAACTCACGAAGGAACTCAGGATCGGCCTGGTACTTTTTATACGCTGCCTTGAGTTCATCCAGGGCATGCACCAGGGTTTCGGCCACAAACGAGCCACCATACTGACCAAAGTGCCCGTCATTATCGGGCAAAGAATACGATTTCAACGCGCTAACCTCGGGTTAAGCAAAACCCTTGTTGCGGCCCACAGGGGCCGGATGACGGGTAAACAAGTATTTTAACAGCCTGAGCCAGAAAGGCATCAATGACGATTTGCGGTCACGCCAGTCAGCTCATTTAGCGCAGTCAGCGCACGAGCGATTTGTTCGCCATTGACCACCTCGATAGTAAACACCATATGCGTCAAAGCGCGTCGGCTATGCGTATTGACGCTGATGACATTCAAACGCAAGCGCGCAAAGACTTCCGATAAGTCCCGCAGCAGGTTGGGTCGTTCTTGAGCGTGTATGGTGATGTCTATTGGATACAAGGCCTGACCGGTATCGCCCCAGTCCACCTCGATCAAACGCTCGGGTTGACGCTCGACTAGTGCCAGATAGGATGGGCAATCGACACGATGTATGGACACCCCACGCCCACGCGTCACGAAACCTGCAATGGCGTCGGGAGGCGCAGGTCGGCAACAACGCGCCAACTGGGTCATCAAGGAATCCACGCCCACCACCAGGACGCCACTTTTACCCGCAGTGTCCGCCTTGCCTGCACGGCTGGCAAATGCCAGCGACTCGGGTTCGCGTTCAGTCTGCGGTGCAGCCGCCTTGAGCACATGGTCAATATGGCGCAGGCTGAATTCTTCTTTAGCGGCTGCTACGTACAAGTCATCAGCGCAGGCGAAATCCAGCTGATGAGCCAAGTGTTCCAGGTTGATGGCCGTCTTGCCCAGGCGCTGCAATTCCTTTTCAACCATGACCTGGCCTTGGGCAATGCGCTGCTGCAACTCAACGGCATTGAACCAGGCTCGCACTTTAGCGCGTGATCGCGGGCTGGCCAGAAAGCCCAGCTGCGGATTCAACCAATCACGTGACGGCCCGCCAGACTTGGCTGCAATAATTTCCACGGTCTGCCCGGTATTCAACCGAGTCAGCAAGGGCACCATCTGACCATCGACGCGAGCGCCCCGACAACGATGGCCCAGGTCGGTATGCAAATAATAGGCAAAATCAACGGGTGTCGCCCCGGCGGGCAGCTCGATCACGCGAGCCTGTGGCGTCATGACATAGATGCGGTCGGTACCAGATGGCTGGTGCTGGTCGTCAGCGCGTCGCCGCCTTTTGTCGGATTTGACCTTGTCGGTGGCATTACTGGCGGACTGTCCGCCATCGCCATCCTGCGCATCAGCCGAGCCACCCTTGTCCCAGGCCAGCAATTGACGCATCCAGGCGATTTTCTGGTCATAGCCACTGGCCGCCACCTGCTGACCACCTTTAGGACCCGCTTCCTTGTAGCGCCAATGCGCCGCCATGCCGTACTCGGCAAACTGGTGCATTTCCTGGGTGCGGATCTGGATTTCGAAACATCGCCCCTGGGCATCGGCGACTACGGTGTGCAAGGACCGATAACCGTTAGGCTTGGGTCGCGATATGTAATCGTCGAACTCATCAGATACCGGCGTCCACAGCGAATGGGCTAAGGCTAGCGCCGCATAGCACTCCCGTTCATCCGCGACAATGACGCGCAAGGCGCGCAAGTCAAACAGCTGATTAAACTCTAGGTTTTTATTACGCATCTTGTTCCAGATGCTGTAAATATGCTTGGGACGTCCGGTGATGTCAGCCGTGATGTGGGCGTCCAGCAAGGCGTGTTTCAAGCCATCAACCGCCTCCACAATAAAGGCCTCGCGTTCTACCCGTTTTTCTTCCAGTTGCTTGGCAATAGTTTTATAGGTGTCAGGCTCTAGAAAACGGAAAGCCAGGTCTTCGATTTCCCACTTCAGCTGCCATATCCCCAGTCGATTGGCCAGGGGTGCATACAAGGTCATTGTTTCCTGGGCAAATGCCACCGAGCAAGGCGTTTTAGACGCGGCATGCCAGCGCAATGACTGCAGGCGCGAGGCCAAACGCATCAGGACGATACGCAAATCGGCCGCCATAGCCAGCAACATTTTGCGCTGTTTTTCCTTTTGGTCATTGCCCGAAGACGCTTGCGTGTTGGCCTGCCCCGCCAGATGGCCCAAGCGCAACAATGCGCGAGTACCCTGAACCAGTGACATGACTTCGCCGCCGAAGGCCTTGCGCATAGCATCGGCCGGATTGCCAGCGCCAACCTGGGCGGGCGTCTGCGGCATCACAGTCAATAGCGCGCTGGCCCGTGTCGCAGCATCAGTGCCCAGTTCAGCCAGTATCAGCACCACTGCCGCACTGTGCTCGTCCAGTAGTTCACCGGTGCTGGCTTTGATCCCCTGTAAAGGGCCAGCCGCCCACTGTGCCGCCCTGGCCAGCAATTGCTGGCCATCAGCATCCAGTTCAGCGCAAGCACGCTGAGACCATGCATCATCAAACGGCGGCGGGAGATTATCCTGAGTCATTTTTGACATAACATTCTGACAAAAAATTGGGTGCTGCAAGCGATAGCACACCACGGCCCTATACTAACGTGTATCACTCCACAATTGGACTCTGATCCAGGCCTATGAACCGTATAAAAACACTTTTGATGGTGTGGCATTCACGTACCGGCGCGGCGCAACAAATGATACAAGCTGCCGCCCGTGGCGCCCAAGACGTTGCTAGCCAGTTAACCAACAGCGGTGATTTGCGAATTATAGTGAAAGCCGCCGCGGCCACTCAGGCAGACGATCTGTTGCAAGCTGATGGCTATGTATTTTGCGCACCAGAAAACCTGGCTGCATTAAGCGGTCAAATGAAAGAGTTTTTTGACCGTAACTACTACCCCGTGCTGGACCAATTAAACGGTCGCCCCTATGCCCTAATGATTAGTGCTGGTTCGGATGGCAGTGGCGCCGCTCGCCAAGCTGAGCGTATCTGCACCGGCTGGCGTCTGGAACGCGTGTCGCCCATACTTATCGTCAATACCGACGCCCAGACACCAGCAGCCATACTTGCACCCAAAACACTGACGGCACAAAACCAGGCAGACTGCGCCGAAACCGGCGGCCTGCTGGCAGCACTGCTGCTGTAGTAGTGAATTAGCTACGCAGGTGGCAACTGAAAGACTTGGCGCAGATAAGCCAAGTAGGCTGGGTCATCACACATGGTTTTCTCTGGGGCATCGGACACCTTGGCTACAGGCTGGCCATTACAGCGCACCATTTTCATAACGATTTGCAAAGGCTGATGGCCTAAATCGTTGGTCAGGTTGGTACCTATGCCAAACGAAACTTTGCAACGCCCGGCAAAGTGACGCGCCAATTCTATGGCCTTGGGTATGGTCAGGCCATCAGAAAACACTAAGGTCTTGGTCCTAGGGTCGGTGCGATTTTGAGCGTAGTGTGCCAGTAGGCGATCACCCCAGATGAAGGGGTCGCCAGAATCATGGCGAGCACCGTCAAACAGTTTGCAGAAATACATGTCGAAGTCGCGCAGGAAGGCGTCCATACCATAGACATCGGACAAGGCGATACCCAGGTCACCACGATATTCCTTTGCCCAGACCTCTAGGGCAAACACTTGCGAGTCGCGCAGACGCGGCCCCAGAGCCTGACAGGCCTGTAGATATTCATGACCCATAGTGCCCAACGGCGTGACGTGATGCTTCATTGCCAACCAGACGTTGCTGGTACCTGCAAAGTTCAGGCCCATCTGGGCTTTCATCGTTATAACGACTTCTTCGTGCCATTGCTTGGAAAAGCGGCGGCGGGTGCCATATTCAGCCACGCGAAAATCATCCAGCGCGGGGTCATCAATGACCAGACGCATTTTCGACTGCAAGCGCTTGCGACCTTCTTCCCAGCCAGGTTCAGCACAGGTGTTACGAAAATACACTTCATTGACTATCGCCAGCACTGGAATTTCAAATAAAATAGTGTGCAGCCATGGTCCCTTGACCGTGATGGCAATTTCGCCTGGCAAATCCCCCTCGCTGACCGTGATGCATTTTTCAGGCATATGAAATAGGCCCAGAAAATCGACAAAGTCACTTTTTATAAAGCGCAGGCTACGCAAATATTGAAGTTCATCTTCAGTAAAGCGCAACTGGCACAGCGCATGAATTTCCGCTCGAATTTCATCAAGATAAGTGCTGAGCACGATATTAGGCGTGCGGCATTTATAACGATATTCGACCTGAGCAGCAGGAAATTCGTGCAGTACCACCTGCATCATCGAGAATTTATAGAGGTCAGTATCTAGTAGTGAAGTGATTATCATTGCAGCACGAAATAAGGGTTGAAACTACCTTAGCATACTCAGGACCAACATCGCTGGCAGGGTCAATAAGTAGCCCTGCCCGGTTATTCGGTAAAATCAGTATAAACGCTAGTATGACACTGCCGCGAAATCCTTTATTGCAACCCCTGTTTCCGGAGTCCCCGCATGACACACGTCGTGACTGAAAACTGTATTAAATGTAAATTTACCGACTGCGTCGATGTATGCCCCGTAGACTGCTTCCGGGAAGGTCCCAATTTCCTGGTCATAGACCCCGAGGAATGCATAGACTGTGCCGTTTGCGTACCTGAATGCCCTGCCAACGCAATATTCGCCGAAGAAGACGTACCTCAGGACCAAGTCCAGTTTATTGAGCTGAACGTAGAGCTGACCCCGGAATTTGGGTCCATCAATCGCTCGCGTAAACCCTTGCCCGACGCCGATGATTGGAATGGCGTCGAAGACAAGCTCAAATACCTGGAACGATAAAACAAAATGCAAGCCTCACGGGCGCTTAGGGAAATTAACTACAACAGGCAAGCAGAAATTTCAGGTATATTTGTACGATGGCTATTTGCTTATAGCTGTTATATATACCCTTTTTGCTGCCTGACAGTACGTTTTGCGACACAGCCCATTAATAAAAGCAATCACCCTAGAGGCTTAAGTTAGCTATATGCTTTACGACCTGCACGAGCTGCAACGATCTTTCCTGACCCCTCTGGCAACGTTTACTGACCAAGGCTCCCAGCTTTTTTCGCATCCCTATAGTCCGTTTGCTTACACCCCTATGTCGCGGCAAATTGCCGCCACCTACGAATTGGTACACAGGCTGGGCAAGGACTACGAAAAACCCGCTTGGGGGCTGGACACTACCCTGATCGACGATCAAGCCGTGGCTGTCAGTGAACATACTGTACTGGCCAAGCCTTTCTGTAATCTGGTGCATTTCGAGCGCGCCACCCCGGCTGACCGTCCAGCTGACCCGCGTGTACTGTTGGTAGCGCCGCTGTCTGGCCACCACGCCACCTTGCTACGCGATACCGTACGCTCTTTATTGCCGGCGCACGATGTCTACGTCACAGACTGGGTAGATGCACGCATGGTGCCAGTCAACCAAGGGCCTTTTCACCTGAATGACTACGTGCGCTACGTGCAGGACTTTATCCGTCACCTGGGTCCTGATGTCCACGTCATTTCAGTGTGCCAGCCTACGGTTCCGGTGCTGGCCGCCATTTCACTGATGGCCACCGCTCAAGACCCCTGTCTGCCACGTAGCATGATCATGATGGGCGGCCCCATAGACACCAGGCAATCACCGACGCAGGTGAATCGTCTGGCCGAAACCAAACCCTTCTCGTGGTTTGAAAACAACCTGATTCATCGCGTGCCTGTCCGTTTCAGCGGTGCAGGACGCTTGGTTTATCCTGGCTTCTTGCAGCATGCTGGCTTTATGGCGATGAATCCAGACCGCCACATGAAGTCGCACTACGACTTCTACTGTCATCTGCTGCAAGGCGATGGCGACGACGCCGAAGCGCACCGTCGTTTTTACGATGAGTACAACGCCGTCCTGGACATGCCCGCAGAATTCTATCTGGACACCATTAAAACGGTCTTTCAGGAAAGAAATCTTCCCATGGGCACCTGGGAAATCGATGGTCAACTGGTCAAACCCGCCGATATCACCTCGGTTGCCTTGTTCACCATCGAAGGCGAACTGGACGACATTTCCGGCGAAGGCCAGACCCATGCTGCACAAACCCTGTGCAGTGGCATAGATGCCAGCCACAAGGAACAATTCACCGCGGCCGATTGTGGTCACTATGGAATTTTTTCTGGCCGTCGCTGGCGCAACATCATCTGCCCTAAAATAGCAGCGTTTATTCGCAAAGCAGCCTAAAGCCTTTGCTTGCAACCCTACATCAGAGGCCTACGCGCCTCTGATTGCCTTATGTCTATTTCCCTTATTGATCGTATCGACGCTTTGCTACCGCAAACGCAATGCACCAAATGCGGATACGACGGCTGCCACCCATACGCGGTCGCTATTACAAATGATGCCGAAGCCATTAACCGCTGCCCCCCCGGAGGCACAGCTGGGATACAGGCGCTGGCCGCTTTATTGAATAGACCAGCGCTAGCCCCTGACGCCAGTTGCGGCCTGCAGCAGCCCCTGACCGTCGCCGTCATTGACGAACAACACTGCATAGGCTGCACCTTGTGCATACAAGCTTGCCCGGTCGATGCCATTGTGGGCGCCAACAAGCAGATGCACACCGTCATCCCCGAGCTGTGTACAGGTTGCGACCTGTGCGTGGCCCCCTGTCCCACCGACTGCATCACCATGGAACCAGCCCTGCGGGAATGGACCCCTGACGATGCTAACCGTGGGCGCCAGCATTACCAGCAACGCCAGCAGCGGCTACATACCCAATATAACGAACCCACTGGGGCGGTAGCCAGAAACCTGGCCAACAAACCAACAGTTTCAGCCGCCGCCAGTGACGACGCCAGCGCCAGGCAACAAGTGATTGCCGACGCATTAGCGCGCGCCAGGGCCAGACGACAACGACCATGAACAAAGAAAAACGCACAGAGATTTTCAGTCGCTTTCAAGCCGCCAACCCGCACCCCACCACTGAACTGGAATACGACAGCACGTTTCAGCTGTTGATCGCCGTGCTTCTGTCGGCGCAAGCCACAGACCGTGCAGTCAATCTGGCCACACGTCGCTTCTTTCCTGAGCACGGCACGCCGCAAGGCTTATTGGATATGGGCCTGGACCAAGTCACCGAGGCTGTAAAAACCATAGGTTTATACAGGACCAAGGCAAAAAATGTCATTAGAACCTGTGAAATTCTGATCGCACAGCACCACGGCGAGGTACCTAACGACAGGGACGCACTGGAAGCGCTGCCCGGCGTCGGACGCAAAACAGCCAATGTCGTCCTTAACACCGCCTTTGGCCACCCTACTATCGCCGTAGACACGCACATTTTCCGCGTCGCCAACCGTACTGGCCTGGCACCAGGAAAAAACGTAGTGGAAGTTGAACGCAAGCTAGAGCGCTTGATTCCAAAGCAATTTCTGCAGGATGCTCATCATTGGCTGATATTGCATGGCCGTTACGTATGCGTAGCTCGCACACCAAAATGCCCACAATGCGGCATTGCCGATCTGTGTGAATACAAGCAAAAAACCCAACTTAAATAGTAGTCCCCTTACCACTCCACGCCATGTCGCACAAGACCCAACGGGGGCGATGAAAACCCCGATAGTGCCAGCCGCAACGTTCACCTTATACTGACGTTTTAGCTATTCTGACTTTAATACCACTGTTGGCACGCATGAGCGAATACATCCTACAAACTAAAAACCTTACTAAGGATTTCAGGGGCTTTGTCGCAGTAGACAATGTCAACCTGCAAGTAAAAAAAGGCAGCATTCACGCTCTGATCGGACCCAATGGGGCTGGTAAGACCACCTGTTTTAATTTGCTGACCAAATTCCTTACCCCGACTTCAGGGCATATTTATTTTAACGATCATGAAATCACCGGGGAAAAGCCCGCGCAAATCGCGCGTCGGGGCATCATTCGGTCATTCCAGATTTCCGCTGTTTTCCCTCAACTAACTCTGTTGGAAAACGTACGCATAGGCTTGCAGCGCGCCACGGGGGAATCTTTCCATTTCTGGCGCAGTAACCGCATACTTGATCGTCTTAACGACAGGGCTATGGAATTGCTGGAAGAAGTCGATCTGTCCGCGCTGGCCCACGAATACACGGCCAACCTTCCCTATGGCCGCAAGCGCGCCCTGGAAATCGCGACAACGCTGGCCATGGACCCCCAACTCATGCTGCTGGATGAACCCACTCAGGGCATGGGCCACGAAGACGTCGATCGCGTCACGCAACTCATTAAAAAGGTCAGTCAGGGCCGCAGCATACTCATGGTCGAACACAATATGAATGTTATCTCGTCTATCGCCGACCAAATCACGGTATTGGCGCGCGGCGCTGTACTGGCCGAAGGCGATTACGATCACGTGTCCCGCCACCCTGCTGTCATGGAAGCCTATATGGGAACCACTAGCGGCGAACTCGAAGGGGCTCACGCATGACCACGACACCTGCTCTTGAAATAACCGACCTACATGCCTGGTACGGCGAATCCCATGTTCTACATGGGGTTTCGCTTAGCGTCATGCAAGGCGAAGTCGTCACCCTGCTAGGGCGCAACGGCGCTGGGCGCACCAGCACCTTACGCGCCATTTTGGGGCTGACTGGCAGCCGCAAAGGCTCCATACGGATACGCGGCACAGAAACCATACACTCCCCTACCTACCAGATCGCCCACCTGGGCATAGGTTATTGCCCCGAAGAACGCGGCATCTTTGCAGGACTATCCTGCGAAGAAAACCTGTTGCTGCCTCCTACGGTAGGCGATACGCTGGGCGGCGGCATGTCACTGGCTGAAATCTACGATATGTTCCCCAACTTGCACGAACGCCGCCACTCACCTGGCACCCGGCTGTCAGGTGGAGAACAACAAATGCTGGCCGTGGCGCGCATCTTGCGTACCGGTGCCAATCTGCTCTTGCTGGACGAAATTTCTGAAGGCCTGGCCCCAGTCATCGTTCAAGCTCTGGCGCGCATGATTACCGCCCTTAAACAAAAGGGTTACACCATCGTCATGGTTGAACAGAACTTCCGGTTCGCCGCACCACTGGCAGACCGCTTCTACGTGATGGAACATGGTCAGATCGTCGAAGCTTTTGACGCTGGCGAACTCGCCTCAAAACAAGAAGTGCTAACTACATTGCTTGGTGTTTAAACGATCCCAGCCAATTGATGTACCCCACCACCCGGAGATAGTCCCATGAAACTACGCATACTTTCGATTGCTCTCGCCACTGCAGGACTAGGCCTAGCCACCTCAGGTCAGGCTGCTGGAATTTCTGACGATGTGATACGTATCGGCTTCATCACCGATATGTCCAGTGTTTACTCAGACATTGATGGTAACGCTGGCGCCGATGCCATACGCATGGCCATTGCCGATGCCGGCGGGGAAATCAACGGTAAGAAAATCGAACTCCTCGTCGCCGATCACCAGAACAAAGCCGATATCGCCTCGGCGCGTGCACGCGAATGGTTTGACGAACAGAAAATGGACGTCCTGATCGGGGGTACCAACTCAGCGACATCGCTGGCCATGGCTGCAGTCGCCGAAGAAAAGAAACGCCCCTTTATTGCCGTAGGTGCAGGCTCATCCAACCTGACCAACTCCCAGTGCACGCCCTACACCATCCACTATGCCTACGACACCATCGCTTTGGCGCGGGGCACGGGTTCAGCTGTGGTCAAGGACGGCGGAAAAACCTGGTTTTTCCTGACAGCTGACTACGCCTTCGGCCACTCGCTGGAACGTGACACCGCCGAGGTCGTCAAAAAAGAAGGCGGTCAAGTACTAGGCGAGGTCAGGGTTCCCCTGGCAACCACCGACTACTCCTCCTTTATGCTGCAGGCCCAATCCTCCAAGGCTCAGATCCTGGGGCTGGCCAACGCAGGCGGCGACTTTATCACTTCGGTTAAAACCGCCAAGGAATTCGGTGTCACTGACACCATGAAGCTAGCTGGTCTGCTGGTGTTCATTAATGACATCCACGCTTTGGGTCTGGACGCCACCGCCGGGCTGTACCTGACTTCAGGTTGGTACTGGGATCAAAGCGACGAGTCCAGAAAATGGGCACAGCGCTTTTTTGACACGCACAAACGCATGCCTTCGTTTCTGCAAGCGGGTGACTACTCCAGCGCAGCCTTCTATCTGAAAGCCATCAAAGAAACCGGCTCAGATGACACCGACACCGTCATGAAATGGATGAAATCCAATAAAATCAATGACATGTTCACAAACAATGGCTATGTCCGCGAAGACGGCCGCATGATCCACGACATGTATTTAATGCAGGTAAAGTCGACCGCTGAATCCAAAAAACCATGGGATTACTACAAAACCGTTGCTACATTGCCGGGTGACCAGGTTTATGCTTCATTGGCAGAATCCACATGTAAGTTCATTAAAAAATAACTAAATCCTTATACGACAAGGGCTTGCCTGGAACGATCAGCAAGCCCTTGCCATTTCCAGTAATCCGGCCCGACCCCGTCACGGACGACACAACAACATGACAGAATTATTTGGTATCCCTATCCAGGCCCTGTTGGGACAACTGCTCTTAGGTCTGGTGAACGGCTCGTTTTATGCAGTACTTTCGCTGGGACTCGCCGTCATTTTCGGCTTGCTTAATGTAATTAACTTCGCTCATGGCGCCTTGTACATGCTGGGGGCTTTTGTCGCCTGGATGGGCTTGCAGTACCTGGGTCTGAATTACTGGATCATGCTGGTGCTGGCTCCCCTGATAGTCGGCATAGTCGGCATCATCATGGAGCGACTGCTGCTACGCCACCTATACAAGCTGGATCACTTATATGGACTGCTGCTTACCTTTGGTGTGACGCTGCTGCTTGAAGGTGTGTTCCGCAGTATTTATGGCGTTTCAGGACAGCCTTATGCGACCCCCGAACTGCTGAAGGGCGGTGTCAATTTGGGCTTTATGTTCCTGCCCATATACCGTGCCTGGGTCGTCATAGCTTCGCTGATTGTATGTTTTTTAACCTGGTTCATGATAGAAAAAACCCGGTTGGGCGCCTTGTTGCGTGCAGCCACTGAAAACCCCAAGCTGGTCGAAGCCTTTGGGGTAAACGTACCCCTGATGGTTACCCTCACCTGCGGCTTCGGCGTGGGCCTGGCGGGCTTTGCTGGGGTGCTGGCGGCACCCATCTTGCAGGTGTCGCCGTTAATGGGCACTAACCTGATTATTGTCGTCTTTGCGGTGGTGGTTATCGGTGGCATGGGTTCCATCCTGGGTTCCATCGTCACAGGCCTAGGGCTGGGCATTATCGAAGGGCTGACCAAAGTGTTCTGGCCTGAAGCCTCCAACACCGTCGTCTTTATTATTATGGTTATTGTTTTATTGCTGCGCCCTGCAGGCCTCTTCGGGAAAGAATCATGAATCGACAGTTACTCGGCTACTTGGCAGCCGCTATCCTGATTGCACTACTACCCATGATGGGCGCCTACCCGATCTTCGTCATGAAGGTGATGTGCTATGCCCTATTCGCCTGCGCCTTCAACCTGCTGTTGGGCTATACCGGTCTGCTATCCTTTGGTCATGCCGCCTTCCTGGGTGGTGCAGCCTATGCCACTGGCCAATCGCTGGCCGTCTGGGGCTGGTCTACCAGCATGGGGCTGTTGTTTGGCACCGCTGTAGCTGCTCTCCTGGGGCTGGTCATGGGTGCGCTGGCCATACGCCGCAGCGGCATTTACTTTGCCATGATTACTTTGGCCATGGCTCAAATGGTTTTCTTCTTTTTCCTGCAAGCACCATTTACCGGCGGCGAAGACGGCCTGCAAGGAATACCCCGAGGCAGCATACTGGGCATTAACCTGGCCGACGACTTGAATCTGTATTATTTGATACTTTTTCTATTCATCGTTGGCTTTGCCATTGTTTGGCGCACCATAAACTCGCCGTTTGGTCAGGTACTAAAAGCCATACGCGAAAATGAGCCACGCGCTATTTCGCTGGGCTATAACGTGGACAACTTCAAATTGCTGGCGTTCGTGTTGTCAGCGGCGCTGGCAGGCCTGGCCGGGTCGGCTAAAGCCCTGGTGTTTGTGTCAGCCACGCTATCAGACGCTACCTGGCAAATGTCTGGCATGGTCATCCTGATGACCTTGATCGGCGGCATGGGTACCTTTGTAGGCCCCGTACTGGGCGCGTTCATCGTGGTTATGCTGGAAAACAAAGTAGGTGAGTTTGGCCGCTATCTTAGCGAACTAACCGGCCTGTCCTGGTTTCAGGTTCTGGGCGAGTCCGTCACTATCGTCATAGGCGCTATCTTCATCCTATGCGTTATGGCCTTCCGCCGCGGCATCGTCGGGGAAATCATCCATCGCTTCAATGGCCCAAAAGCCAAAGCAAATACTCCAGCAACGCCGTAATGGAGTTATGCATGATCTGGCAGTAGAAATACTTGCTGGACCTGTAGCAGTATTACGATACAAAAACACCCCAAGGTTTGGACATCAATCCAACCTTTGGGGTGTTTTTTTATGGTTTCGTTTCTTGGGTAGCATCAGGCTATCAATCGCTACGTCGTTTGTTTCGTCCGTACCATCGGCTGTCAACCGTCACAGAGTTTAGTTTCTTCAGTACCAGCGGCTGTCAACCGTCGGGCTTCACTCTGGACCCCCGCTTCGCAAAGGGTCCTGCCGTGAACCCAACGGTTGCCTGCCTGGTGGGCTGCAGAAAGACGTCCTAGACGATGCCACATCGCTAATTCAACGGGTGTTAGCAACTCGATTAAAACTCACAACTTGCACACAATCACCCCTACAAGCCCTGCTCTGAAGGTGTGGCTAGCCCGTAGTGGTGGGTCCTTACGGCAGCGGCTTTCGCGCAGCGGGGCCGCAGAGTAAGGAGCCCACCACGAGAGGGCGGACGTTCCTACAGGACCAGCAATCTAACAGAGGAAACTACGAACGCACCTAAAAGACCAATGGCAGTACGTGTACAGACGGGCAGACCAAAAAAACCAACAGCGCGACACGTAATAGCGGACGCACTTATAAAATCAACCATACCTAAAAAAACTTTGGCCTGACAACAATACGTTGCCAGGCCATTTCTTACATGCCATACGGTGCAGAAATAACTTAAACCGTAGCAGGATCCTTCTTGCCCAGCCCCAGATAACTTTCTATCACCCTGGGGTTGCCGCTTAAGTCCTTGGCTTTACCTTCCAGCACGACTTCGCCAGTTTCCAGCACATAGCCATAATCAGCCACCTGTAAAGCCGCACGGGCGTTTTGCTCGACCAGCAAAATAGCCACGCCAGTACTGCGCAAACGCGAAATAATCTGGAATATCTCCCGCACTATGCGTGGGGCCAGCCCCAGACTGGGCTCGTCCAGCATCAATAATTCCGGCTGGGCCATCAAGGCACGGCCTACCGCCAGCATTTGCCTTTCACCGCCCGACAGCGTACCCGCCTGCTGCCATTTGCGCTCTTTCAGACGTGGAAACAAGTCATAGACTTCATGTATGGTTTCCCGCCAACCGTGCTTACCTGCCCGGTACAGACGAAAACCACCTAGCAGCAAGTTGTCTTCGACCGTCATGCTGCCGAATAGCTCACGGCTTTCCGGCACCAGTGAAATGCCATCGGATACCCTACGCTCTACCTGCCAGTTACCTATTTCTGAACCCAAATACTGTACAGAACCGGTGCTGCTGCCCGTAATGGGCAAGGAACCCATGATGGAATTAAGCAAGGTGGATTTACCCGCCCCATTACCACCGATCACAGTCACTATGCTGCCACGGGTCACCAGGATATTGGCCTTGGAGACGGCAGTAACCTTGCCATAACGGGCCGACAGGTCGGTGACCTTAAGAACGGGGTGCTTAGGCTTGTTGGTGTTACTAGTGGTGCTCATGCTGCATCCCCTGCGGTAGCGGGTGTGGGTGAAATAGCGGCGCCCGTATCCGACGGTGCTTTGGGGCTGCTTTCGTCAAAATCAAAATCGTCATCAATACCGCCCAGATAGGCCTCCAGGACAGCAGGGTTTTCCTGGATCTCAGAGGGCAGACCTTCGGCGAGCTTGGTCCCAAAGTCCATCACCACCAAATGGTCTGTGAGCCTCATGACAAAGTCCATGTCGTGCTCGACCAGCAGTATGCTCATGCCTTCTTGGCGTAGCTGATCCAATATTTGGGCCAGTTCTTGCTTTTCTTTGTAGCGCAGGCCTGCAGCTGGCTCGTCCAGCAACAACAGCAAAGGATCGGCAGCCAGCGCCCTGGCAATTTCCAGTATGCGCTGCTGGCCCAATGCCAGGTTACCCGCCTGTTCGTACAGGTAGTCACCCAAGCCCACGCGTTTAAGCTGCACCGCGGCTTCGTGTAGCAATCTAGCTTCGGCACCACGGTCGGCACGCAGGGCCGCCGACCACACGCCCACATTACTGCGTAGGTGAGCGCCCAGAGCAACGTTTTCCAGCACTGTCATGGTGGGTAGCAACTGCACATGCTGAAAAGTACGCCCTACCCCCAGCTTGGCAATTTCGCGAGATGGCAGCACATCCAGACGCTGATCCATAAAACTGGCTGTGCCACTGGTGACGGGTAGGACACCGGTAATCAGGTTGAAGGTCGTACTTTTTCCGGCGCCGTTGGGCCCTATCAAGCCCATGATTTCGCCAGCTTTGACCGAGAAACTAATGTCATTGACTGCCACCAGCCCGCCAAATTCCTTACGTATGTTTTCCACCTTGAGCACTACCGTGCCTTTTTCAGGACGGGCGCGCTGTGACAAGGCTGGCGCTTCTGGCGGAGGGTCCAGGCGGCGACGCTCTGTGCCGCCGGTCAGCACCGACCACCACGATGACAATATGGGCCAGACGCCATCGCGGGCGTACTGCAACACCAGCACCATCAGGACACCGAACACGATAAGTTCGAAATTGAAATTAGTGTCCAAGATTTTAGGCAATACGTTTTGCAACTGGTCCTTAAGGGTCAGGATAAGACCCGATCCCAAGACCGCGCCCCACACACTGCCCGCCCCGCCGACCACAGCCATGAACAGATATTCGATACCATAGTTCAAGCCAAATGGGCTGGGACTGACTGCCCGCTGCATATGAGCGTATAGCCAGCCCGACATGGAAGCCAGCATGGCTGCATAAACAAACACAATGACCTTGTAGGTGGCCATGTTGATGCCGAAAGATTCGGCCATGCCGCCGCCGCTTTTCAGGGCCCGTATGGCGCGACCAGGACGAGAATCCAGCAAATTCCGGGTGGCCCACATAGACAGCAGCACCAGCAGCCAGATCAAGTAATAGATTTCGCGGCCGCCTGACAGCGATATGCCAAAAAAGGACAAGGAATCAATACTAGAAATGCCGTCATACTGCCCCAGGAAGCTAAGATTACCAAACAGATAATACAGAGCCAGACCCCAAGCCAGGGTGCACAAAGGTAAATAGTGACCGGACAGCCTTAAGGTAATAGCCCCCAGAATATAGGCTACCGCCGCCGTGATCAGCAGCCCTATAGGCAGTGCCAGCCATGGCGATACATCGGTGGCCGTGGTCAGGTAAGCCGTGGTGTAAGCACCTATACCCACGAAGGCCGCTTGCCCGAAAGACGTCATGCCGCCAACGCCGGTCAACAATATCAGGCCCAGCACCACTATGCTGGCCAACCCTATGTAATTAAGATGTGTAATCCAGAACTCTGGCGTAGACGACAATATGGGTAGGGCTGCCAGGACGACCAGAACAAGAATAAGTAATATGCGATTCATGGTCGGTTTACTCCTCGTCGTCGATATGTATCGAGCCAAAGGAACGCCATAACAGCACGGGAATAATCAAGGTAAACACAATAACCTCTTTGTAGGCGCTGGCCCAAAACGACGAAAATGCCTCTAGTATTCCTACAAACAGCGCACCTGCGGCGGCAATTGGATAACTGATCAGCCCACCAAAAATAGCCGCAACAAAGCCCTTCAGGCCAATCAGGAAGCCAGTGTCGTAATACACCGTGGTCACTGGCGCAATCAGCATGCCTGACAGCGCGCCTATGCCTGCCGCCAACGTAAAGGTCAGACTACCCGACATATTGGTGCTGATACCCACCAGGCGAGCTCCGCGACGATTCACCGCTGTGGCGCGCAATGCGCGGCCATACAGGGTTTTACCGAAAAACACCCATAGTCCCAGGATCAGAACCACGCAGGTACCCAGGACAAAAAAGGTTTGCGCAGACCAGCTGACCGCACCCATCTCTACCGTGCCTTCCATGAAGGGGGGAGTACGCCAGCCTTCGGCGCCAAAGAACACCAGGGCCAGACCGGTCAAGGCAAAGTGCACCGCGACCGAGACGATAAGCAGCACCAGTACGCTGGCCTCGGCCACTGGCTGATAAGCCAAGCGATACAACATGGGCCCTAAAGGTACCACCAGGGCCATGGAAAACAACACGTTCAGCCAAAGCGCCGTATGGTTGCTGACTACGTAGGGGGCCAACAGATACAAGCCCACGGGCAATATCACGGTCCAGGCAAAAGTTTTACCTATGCCGGTCCAGTTTTTAGTGCGTATAGCGGCAATGACTTCGACAGTAAACACCAATGCGCCAGCAATCAGCAACAGTGTGACTGTGCCAGGCACGCGTCCGTTCACCATAAAAGCCAAGGTCAAGGCGCCAAAAGCGACAAACTCCCCTTGGGGGATAAAAATGACGCGGGTAACGACAAACACCAGCACCAGGGCAAGTCCCAGCAAGGCATAAATGGCGCCATTCATGACGCCATCTTGCAGCAGGATCAGTATTATTGTTGAATCCATATCGGACAACACCATAACAACAGGTTTGAAAAACGCCTGGCCTGGATAGCGGGCGGGGCAAAAATACCGATGCCGTTACCTACCTGCCCCCTTGAGGGTAAATAAGCAACGGCAGAACAACACAGTCTACGTACCGTTTACAGATCAGGCTGGTAAGTCCATTTGCCATCCACCACCTTGACCATGACGCGCGCACGTTCGTCAAAGCCGGCGTGATCGGTAGGGCTCATGTTGAATACGCCTTGCGAAGCGGGCAAGTCTTTGATTTGCTCGATAGCGTCACGCATCGCCTGACGGAATTCAGGAGTACCTGGCTTGGCACCAGTTTTCAAAGCCGCTGGAATGGCTGTGGAAATCAAGAGGCCGGCATCCCACATGTGGCCACCAAAAGTATTGATGGTGCCTTCGCCATATTTGGCTTCGTATTTCTCCTTGTATTCCAGGGCGCTTTTCTTGACAGGATTGCTGTCAGGCAGTTGTGCAGCGACCAACAAAGGACCTGCGGGCAAGATCATATCGTTGCAATCTTTGCCGCAAACACGTAGTACGTCGTTATTGGCGGCGCCGTGGGTCTGGTACATGATGCCTTTGTAGCCACGCGCTTTGAGTTCGCTTTGCGGCAAGGCAACTGGCGTGCCGGAACCAGCCACCAAAATACCGTCTGGCTTGGCAGCAGTCAGTTTCAGGACCTGACCAGTAACACTGGTATCTGTGCGGCCATAGCGTTCAACAGCCACCATTTCTATGCCCTTAGCCTTGGCGGCTTCGGTCATGACGTGCAGCCAACCTTCGCCGTAGGCGTCGTTATAGCCAATAAAACCTATGGTCTTAACGCCCTGCTTGGCCATGGCGTCAGCCAATGCGCCAGCCATCAACTGGTCGTTCTGTGGGGTTTTGAATACCCACTGCCTAGCGCCTTCGACTGGCTCAACAATTTTGGCGTTGGCCGCTACGCTGATCATAGGCGTTTTGGTTTCGCCAGCTACGTCTACCATGGCCAGCGAACCTGGAGTCACCGAAGTACCTACCACCACATCGACTTTGTCTTCAGTGATGAGCTTACGCATGTTCTTGACGGCTACCGTAGTGTCGGTGCCATCGTCCAACACGATGTATTCAATCTTCTGGCCAGCTACTTCCGTAGGCAACAGCGAGACAGTATTGCGTTCTGGGATACCTAGCGAGGCAGCCGGGCCGGTAGCAGCAACTGTGACGCCGATTTTAATTTGCGCCGACGCCATCAAGGGCAAGGCCAGGGCCACAGCCCCTGCCAGTACGGAAAGTCGAATTGACTGTTTAGTAAGCATTATTGTCTCCGGGATATATACAGGGTCCGCTGAATAGCAGCGGTATGTGACGTTATACAAAATACACTGGACTTATGAAATAATCGTATCACGTCAAATCGCCTTAAAACATTAGTGTTTTCCAGCAATAGTTTAAGGTTATAAGAATTTGGCGTGTCAGGCGCGATTATGGACAAAAATAGATACAAAGTCTTTTAGGGGATACCCTGCATAGACAAGCCACAGAAAGTAAGATGACAGGAATGAATACTGCTGCTGCCGTGATCTGGATTAAGATAATGACTGATATCAGTCAACACCACAATAGGTATTAATGTGAACAAAGTGACCAAGACGCCGGAACAGTGGCGCGAACAGCTTACTCCCGAAGAATTTGCCGTAGCACGGGAAAAAGGCACTGAGCGTCCATTTACAGGACGTTATTGGGACACCAGCACCCCCGGCATCTATCGTTGCGTGTGCTGTCAGACCCCGCTGTTTGCCTCGGACACCAAGTTTGATGCGGGTTGTGGCTGGCCCAGCTACTTCCAGGCCCTGGATCCCGCCAACGTACGCGAGGAAACCGACACCACTCACGGTATGGTACGCACTGAAATTCTGTGTAATGTCTGCGACGCCCATCTCGGCCATGTGTTCCCTGATGGTCCCCCACCTACTGGACTGCGTTACTGCATCAATTCGGTATCCCTACAGTTTGAGCCCGCTGAATGAAAAAATTCTTATTCGATCTATTTCCGCTAATACTGTTTTTTATTGCGTTCAAATTTTCAGATATTTTTACCGCGACGGCTGTCGCCATCGTGGCTGGCTTGGCGCAGTTCGCCTGGCTAAAAATCCGCAATAAAGCCATAGAGGCCACGCACTGGATCAACCTGACGGTCATCATCGTCTTTGGCGGTGCGACCTTGATTTTCCAGAACGATGCCTTCATCAAATGGAAGCCCACCGTGCTGTACTGGATGTTTGCCGCCATTCTGGTGGGCGGACGCTGGTTCACCGGCCGCAACCTGATTCAGAAACTGATGGGCGGTCAAATTCAGCTTGCCGATGCCGTCTGGACTCGCCTTAATTACAGTTGGGCGCTGTTTTTTATAATTTCAGGTGGTCTCAATCTGTATGTCGCTTTTTCCGGTCACTTCACCGAATCGCAGTGGGTTAACTTCAAGGTCTTTGGACTGATGATACTGCTGCTGCTGTTTGTGGTTGCGCAATCCATCTGGCTGGGCAAACACATCAAAGAAGACACCGAGGCCGTTCCGGCGGCCCTGACTGCGCCGCCTGCGGCCCACAACGACGCAAGGGACTAGATACCATGTCAGACGAACGCTCCATACTTTTGCGCGACAGGCTGTCCGCATTAGACCCCACTCAACTTGAAATCATTAATGAATCGCACTTGCATGTCGGCCACGCCGGCAGCAAAGATGGCGCCAGCCACTTTCGTATTATTATTTCTTGTCAACAATTTATCGGACTTTCGGCGTTAGCCCGCCACAGACTTGTGTATGATCACGTACACGATTTAATGCCCTTTCCCATACACGCTTTGGCTATTGTTGCCCAAGCCGGAACTTCCGAAGGAACTCTATGAAACGACTCGCCGTCTTTGCCGCCGCCTGCACCATTGCGCTGCCTATTTACGCGCAAAACATTGCCACCGTTAACGGCAAAGCCATTTCCCAAGAAAACCTTGACCAGTTTGTCAGCCTGCTGATCAGCCAGGGCGCTCAGGACACCCCCGAGCTGCGTACTCAGGTCAAACAGGAAATGATTAACCGCATGGTTGCCGTGCAAGCTGCAGAAAAAGCAGGTCTGGACAAACAGACCGCCGTGAAACAAGAAGTTGAACTGGCACGCCAGGGCATATTGGTACGCGCGCTGATGGCCGACTTCCTGAAAAAGAACCCAGTCACCGACGCCAAGATTCAAGCCGAATACGACACCATCAAAAAGGCCCAGGCTGGCGTACAGGAATACAAGCTGCGCCACATACTGGTCAAGGATCAGAAAAAAGCTGAAGAACTGATTGCTGCTATAAAAAGCAAAAAAATCACCTTCGATGCGGCTGCTAAAAAAGACTCTATCGATCCTGGTAGTGGCCAAAATGGCGGCGATCTGGGCTGGGCTCCAACCAGCAACTACGTGCCTGAATTCGCCCGTGCTGTCGAAAACATGAAAAAAGGCGAGCTTAGCGCAGCGCCTGTGCAGTCCCAGTTTGGCTGGCACATTATCCAAGTCGACGATGCGCGCCCAGTTCAGTTCCCCACACTGGAAGAAGTGAAACCACAAATCGAAGAAATGCTGCGTCAGCAGCAGCTAGCCCAATATCAGGAAGGCCTGATTAAAGCAGCCACGATTAAATAAGTGAGTTTTAGGTGGATGGCAGCAAGGTTTGCCATCCACCACCTTCCTTGCCTAGATCAAGCGAGCAAGGCTTTTAAACCATCTTCGTCCAATACAGGCACGCCTAACTGCTGAGCTTTAACAAGCTTGCTGCCAGCTTCCTCACCAGCCACCACATAGGCTGTTTTCTTGGATACCGACCCACTGACCTTACCACCAGCCGCCAGAATATGACGGGTGGCATCGTCGCGCGACCAGGTCGGTAAGGTGCCGGTCAGCACCAAGGTCTTGCCCGCCAGTCGCAAGCCATCGGTACTGACCTGCTGAGGAGCCTGGGGCTGGACACCAGCGCGCTCCAGCGCTTGCACCACCTCGCGGTTATGCGGTTCGGCAAAGAATCGCAATAGCGACCCAGCCACCGCTGGCCCCACCTCATTGACCGACATCAAAGCCTGCTCGTCGGCCGCCATCAAGGCATCCATGCTGCCAAAGTGCCTGGCCAGGTCACGTGCCGTGGTTTCACCCACATGACGTATGCCCAGCGCATATAACAAGCGTTCCAGTTCAGGATGGCGCGCCTTATCCAAAGCGGCAATCAAATTTTCTGCTGACTTACGACCCATGCGAGGATAGCTGGCCAATAGTTCCACGGACAGGCAAAACAGATCGGCCAGCGACTTGACCTGACCACTATCGACCAGTTGATCCACCAGCTTGCCGCCCAAGCCTTCAATATCCAGGGCCTTGCGACCTGCCGCATGCACCAAGCTTTGTTTACGCTGAGCGGGACAAAACAGTCCGCCGGTGCAACGCGAAATGGCTTCATCTTCTAAACGTTCGACGGCGGAACCACATTCTGGGCAAGTGGTGGGCGTGACATATAGCTGTGTGCCCTCGGGGCGTAGTTCCAGTACCGGCCCTACCACTTCAGGAATTACATCACCCGCTCGTCGCACGATAACGGTATCGCCGACACGCACATCTTTGCGGCGAATTTCATCCTCGTTATGCAAGGTCGCATTAGTAACAGTAACGCCGCCCACAAACACCGGCTGCAAGCGCGCCACAGGGGTGATTGCCCCCGTCCGTCCGACCTGCACCTCGATACCCATCAAACGGGTGGTTTCTTCTTGGGCCGGGAATTTATGCGCCAACGCAAAGCGCGGTGCCCTGGCAACAAACCCTAGCACTTCCTGAGCAGCTAAGGAATTCACCTTGTAAACCACGCCATCGATTTCAAACGGCAGTTGCGTACGGTCGGCGCCTACATCAGCATAAAACGACAGTAGTCCCTGGGCTCCGATGACCACGCGACGCATGGGGCTGACCGGCAGACCCAGTCGCCCGAACCAATCCAGTACGTCAGAATGCTGCTGAAAGGCAAGTCGACCAGAAATTTGGCCCCAGCCATACGCAAAAAAACGTAAAGGACGGGTTGCGGTAATACGCGGGTCCAGCTGTCGCAGACTACCCGCCGCCGCATTACGCGGATTGACGAAGATTTTCTCGCCCCGGGCTTGTTGTGCCTGATTAAGGCTTAGAAAATCCGCCCTGTGCATCAAGACCTCGCCACGTACTTCCAAGACATCTGGAAAGTCCCCGATCAGCTTCAGGGGCAGCGAGCGCAACGTGCGTATATTGCTGGTGACGTCCTCTCCGGTCTGACCATCGCCACGCGTAGCAGCTTGCACCAAAAAGCCGCCTTCATAACGCAGGCTGATCGCCAGGCCATCGAACTTAAATTCGGCTTGGTATTGGACTTCACCTTCCGGCCCCACCATGCCGGCAGTATGCAAGGTGTCCGTGACCCGCTTATCAAAGGCCAGGACTTCAGTGTCATCAAAAGCATTGCCCAAAGACAGCATAGGTACGGCATGACGCACGCTGCCAAACGCCGCTACTGGGCCTGCGCCCACGCGCTGGGTAGGTGAGTCCGGAGTAATCAATTCAGGGTGGGCCTGTTCCAGGGCCACCAATTCGGCCATGAGCTTGTCATAGGCCGCATCTGATACCTGCGGCGAGTCCTGCACGTAGTACAGGTAGTTATGACGTTCTATGGCCTGGCGTAAAACCTGCACTTGCTGTTCGGGCGATACCTTGGTTTCCCCAATGCTCACGAAAACACCCTGATGGTACGTTCAGCTCCTGCCTGAAAACCAGACTGCTCTAGGCGGGTATACAGATCCAGCAACTGCTGGTCTATCGCGTGATCGGTGCCATCGGGCAAAGGACGGCCCTGATCATCCAGCAAGATAGCATCCAATCGGGCTGCCAGGTCGCGCCCTACGCAGGCCATACGGCTGAATGCCTGCTCGTCGGGCGGGCTATTGGGCAGATCCAGCAGAAAATCAATCCGGTCTACGCCAGCCGACTGAACCTCACGTGCTGGCACGCCATCAAACAATACGGTAAAGCGCGGCAAGCCAGTATCTGACATCCAGCCCAACTGCGTGTCATAGGGTAGAAAACCTGCCTCTTGCAGGGTCGCTGAGACCTGGTTGACCGGTACAGTGCCATTCAAGCGCAAGGTCAGGCCGACCTGGGCATCCAGCCCGGCACAAATGACATCCAGCTCGCGGGCGCGCTGCAACACCAGCTCTTGTTCCGGGCCTTCCAGCGAGCCATCGAAGCGTTCGGCCAGATCCTGAGCCAAGCCCCATAACTGCGACCACTCTATGTCGGTCAGGGGGCCGCTGCGATTGGCCAGCAAGACCGCCAGTTGAACCGACGCGTACTGTTCGTTGGGGCGCAGCCTGGCCCGGTGACCGCCGCCCTCGCGTTCCAGAAACACACGCACAGGCTTGGCGCCCACCTTATGCACCTGCTGCAAGGCCGATTGCAATTGGGCGGCTGGTACAGGTTGAGCAAAGCTGATGTCTATGACCACCTCGGTGGCGGGATCAACTTCGGTGGCGTCATCGGGCGCGGCAGGATCAGTTACGGGCTCCGGTGGTAACCCAAAGCCAGGCTCGCGCCGTCCGCTAGAACCCGTGTTGCCCATCAGGGGGTCATGCTGGGTCTCGGGAAATTGCTCCTGCATCTGACGCCGTATGCGCCGGTCCTGAAACCAGTTAAACACCAGCACCACCAAAATGAGGACCAGGCCCAGTAGTATCAAACCGATTTGCAAGTCACTCATAGTCTGTTCCGTCGTAAACGTTCACGTATATACATTTGTTAAACCTCGGCCAATTGCAGGGCAGAGTCGATATCGACGGCCACTATCCGTGAAACGCCCTGTTCCTGCATGGTAACGCCTACCAACTGCCTGGCCATCTGCATTGCAATTTTATTGTGAGAAATAAATAAAAACTGTGTGTGTTCGCTCATGGTGCGCACCAGATTGGCATACCTTTCGGTATTTGCGTCATCCAGAGGCGCATCGACCTCGTCCAGCAAACAGAACGGAGCTGGATTGAGCTTGAACAAGGCAAATACCAGTGCCGTCGCTGTAAGCGCTTTTTCACCACCTGACAATAAATGTATGGTGCTGTTGCGTTTGCCCGGCGGCTGCGCCATCACCTGCACCCCAGCATCCAGTATCTCGTCGCCCGTAATCGAAAGTTTAGCCTCTCCGCCACCAAAAAGGACAGGAAAGAGTTCGCCAAAGTGATGATTGACCGCATCGAACGTAGTTTGCAGCAGATCCCGAGTTTCTTTATCGATCTTGCGTATGGCGTCTTCCAGCGTTTCTATCGCGGTGCTTAAGTCCTGATGCTGTGCGCTTAGAAAGCCACTGCGTTCGCGTGCAGTCGCCAGTTCGTCCAGTGCCGCCAGGTTTACTGCACCCAAAGCGTCGATCTGACGAGAAATGCGCTGCACTTCCGCTTGCAGCCAAGGGGCGCGACGCCATTCCTCGGGACTGTCGTCCAGCAAGCGCTGCAAGTGTTGTCTATCGACTTGCTTGGTGTCCAGTTGTTGGGCGAACTGCTCGACCGCTAGGCGCGCAGCCTGTTCCTGTAATTGCAATTCTGTAATGCGCGCGCGCCTGGGCTCCAGGGAATGCTCTATGCCCAGTCTTTGGTCGTCGGCGCCACGCAAAACCGCCGCCAGATTATCCAGGGTAATACGCGCCTGAGTCAGCACCTCTTCGCGTTCGGCTCTAAGTTCCAGGGCGTCTTGCAACGCAGCCTGCGACACAGACACGTCCAGTTCAAACAGTTCACCCTGCAGGCCATCAAGTTCGGTCTGAGCCCTATTGGCCTGATCGTGTGCCAGTTGCAAATTGCGCTGCAAATCGACAATGCGAGTCTGCAATGTACGTTCGGCGTATTCGGACTCCTGCACAGCCCGCTCAAAGTCGCGGATTTCCTGGCGCACCTGTTCAGCCCGTTGGTGCAGCGCCTCGCCCGACATTTCGGCCTGGGCGTAGCGTTCCTGATGTTCGCCCAACTCTATGTCTATGGTTTCGAAACGGGCCTCGGCGTCTTCTTTACCGGCCAAGAGTTCTTCCATTTGCAGGGTCACTTCGGCCATGTCTTCTTGCAAGCGGGTGGAACGCTCTTGCGACTGCTGGGCCTGTTGTTGCAAGCGTGAATGTTCCAGCTGTATTTGGTGCAGATGACGCGTCAGTTCAGCGGCACGGGTACGAGCTACGCCTAGGGCTGTCGTTACCTGTTGCCACGCGGCTTCAGCCTTGGCCACATCGGATACAGCCTGATCCGCGATCAACTGATGAGCTTTCAGGTCGTGCTGTAAATGCTCAATTTCCTGTTGACGCGCCAGCAAGCCCGCCTGCTCGGAGTCAGGTGCATAGAAACGCACACTATGACTATCCGCCAAGTGGCCTTCCTTCAAGACATACACGCCACCCGGAGGCAGTTGTGCGCGCGTGGCCAGCGCCTGGCCCAAATCGTGGCAAATGTAGACCTGATGCAGCCAACCCTGCACCAGGATGCGCAATTCAGGGTTAGCAATATTCAGCAGGTTAGCCAATGGCTCCAGACCACTGGGTGATGGGACTAACGACGCTGGCTGCTGAGCAGGCAACTGATAAAACGCTAGACGTGCAGGTGGCGCATCGGTAGAAAATGCCCGGACATGATCCAACTGCCTAACTTCCAGCCCAGCCATGCGTTCCCGCAATACGGCTTCCAGGGCTGTTTCCCAGCCGGGCTGTATATGCAGATTTTTCCACAAGCGGCCCAAGCCAGCTAATTCGTGCTTTTCCAGCCAGGGCTGCAAAGCACCTTGTTTTTGCACATCGGCTTGCAGTTTATTCAGGGCCGCCAGCCGTGCGTCCAATCTAGCTACCGCCTGAGACTCTTGCTGCGCTACGGCCTGTGCCTCGCGACGCTGCTCGTCCAGTTGTGGCGCCTGTGCCTCAAGGTCGGCCAGGCGGCCCTGCGCTTCGTCGGTCTGCGTCGTCATGGCGGCGCTATCGCCAGCCAGTCTGGCTATAGCCGCCGCGTCAGGGGCATGTACATCGCGTAGTTCGCGATGCAGGCGTTCTTTGCGTAGCTCAAGAGTCTGTAATTGCCTATCGGCATCGCGCTGGGTTTGCGCCACCAACGCCAAGTCCTGTTCCAGCTTGGCCAGCACGCGCCGTAACTCATCACGACCCGTAGCGTCCTGGCGCACCGCCTGCTCAATATCGGGCAAGCGATCTTGAGCCTCGTCAACCCTGGCGCGGGCTTCTTCCGTGTGTATAGCCGCATGTTCAGATTCCGCATGCGCCGTTTCAATTTCCTGGGTGCAGTGTCGCTGTTGCTCTGTCCATTCCTGACGTTGCTGCTGCAAGTGCAACTGACGCGCCTGCACACGATTCGAGGTATCGAGCACATGACGAATTTCAGCCTCCAGGCGACTGACCTGGGCGCCCGCCTCGAAGAGCTGGCCCTGCGCTGCGTGAACGGCATCGCCTGCGGCATAATGCGCCTGGCGCTGGGTTTCCAGCGCGCTTTCGCTGGCGCGCAGGCCCGCCATGGCGGCTTCCAATTCAGTTTGGGCCTGCTCTATGGCCAGATAGCGCGCCTGTTGATCTTCACGGGCGTTCACCTCTTTAAGCAACCACAAGGCGTGCTGCTTTTGTTCGCCATCAGTCTGCAGGCTGCGATAACGTTGTGCAACTTCGGCCTGGGCCTCCAGGCGTTCCAGCTGGCTGCCCAGTTCACGCAGGATACCGTCCAGCCGCGTTAAATTTTCGCGTGTATCGGCCAGCCGGTTTTCTGTTTCACGGCGGCGCTCTTTGTAGCGCGACACGCCAGCGGCTTCTTCAAGGTAGACACGCAGTTCTTCCGGGCGCGCCTCGATCAGGCGATTGATCATGCCCTGGCCAATAATGGCATAGCCACGTGTACCCAAGCCCGTGCCCATGAAAATGTCATGGATATCACGTCTACGCACTTGTTGGTTATTGACGAAATAGCTGCTGGTGCCATCGCGAGTCAACACCCGGCGCACAGAAATATCGGTATAGGTAGCCCATTGCCCAGCGCCCCGCCCTTCCGAATTATCAAATACCAGCTCTACCGAGGCCCGCCCTGCGGGCTTGCGCTGCCCTGAACCGTTGAATATGACGTCCTGCATCGATTCGCCGCGCAGTTCCGACGCGCGAGTTTCACCCAAGACCCAGCGCACTGCGTCGATGATATTGGATTTTCCACAGCCATTAGGTCCGACCACACCCACCAATTGACTAGGCGTGGGTATGACGGTCGGATCGACAAATGATTTGAAACCCGCAAGTTTTATTTGAGTCAGCCGCACCAGTACACGATGAATACAAATCGACCTTGTATGATAACGCACCCACAGACTGTCCAGAGCGACCGTGAAACTGCGCTATGATTTTCCATTCGCCCCATTTATCCCCATTTGAGTACTTGCATTGAAAAAAGGCTTTTTCCTGGTCATGATCGCGCAGGCGCTATCGTCGGTCGCCGACAATGCGCTGCTGATTGCTGCGATCGCCCTAATTGCCGATCTGCAAGGTCCTGAATGGATGGTGCCCTTGATGAAATGGTGGTTTGCCTTGGCCTATGTAGCCCTGGCCGCGTTTGTCGGCGCATTTGCAGACTCCTTCCCCAAGGGCAGGATAATGTTCATCACCAATGCCATCAAGATTAGTGGCTGTCTGCTGATGTTTACCTACCAAGCCTTTGGCATGGCCCACCACGGTCAATTAATACTGGTTTTTGTCGCCTATACCCTGGTGGGCATAGGGGCCGCCGCCTATTCGCCCGCTAAATACGGCATAGTCACCGAGATGCTGGAACCCAATCAGTTGGTCAAGGGAAATAGCTGGATAGAAGGCCTGACTGTGCTGTCCATCATCGTGGGCACCGTAGTGGGCGGCATACTGATCAACCCCAAGGTATCGCAAAGCTTGCTGGCCCACCCCTGGATTAGTTCTTTGGCCCAAACTCGCGCAGAAGCCGCCATTATTGTTATAGGTCTGGTCTACTTGCTGGCCGCTCTGACCAATCTGCTGATACCACGCACCCACGTGCACTACCCCAAGCAGCAAACCAATCCCCTACGACTGATACGCACTTTCAAGGGGTATGTGGCAATACTCTGGACCGACAAATTGGGGCAAATATCCCTGGCGGTGACGACACTATTTTGGGGCGCGGGTGCCACCCTGCAATTTATCGTGATCGAATGGGGCGCCAAACACCTGGGCTATCGACTGGACCAGGCGTCGGTACTGATGGGTGTGGCTGCCCTGGGTACGGTCGCTGGTTCTATGCTGGCGGGCCGCGTACCTTTGAAGCGTGCATTGTCAGTGCTCCCCGTGGGCGTAGTAATGGGCTTTGCCGTCATGCTGATGCCCATAGTGCGCGAGCCCTGGGCGGTGTACTCCGTGTTGCTATTGATTGGTGCGCTGTCAGGATTTTTCGTGGTCCCCATGAATGCGCTGCTACAGCATCGCGGCCACGTCCTGCTTTCCGCCGGTCACTCTATCGCCGTGCAAAACTTCAACGAACAATTAAACATACTTCTGATGCTGGCCCTGTATAGCTTAATGCTATGGGCAGATCTGGCCATCAATACCATCATCATTATTTTTGGTCTGATTGTGTCGCTGCTGATGCTGGTCTTCATACGCTGGAGTCGGCTGAATATCAAGGCCGACCCCAAGTTGCTGGGAACCATAGGCCAGCATGGCCATGGCCAGGCGCTACGGCCCTGACCACCCATAATTGATTTAGTGCTGACCTACCGTTAGCGCCAAATTCAGGTCATCCCAGACATCGGCCTTATGCTGCGGACGCAGCAACAGGGTCGCCGGATGCCACGTAGCCACCAACGGTATCATGCGTCCGGAAGCGCTACGTACCTGGTGCACCTTGCCGCGCAAGTCGTCCAAGGGCGCATTCAGGCCCAGCAAAGCCTGAGCTGCCAAGTGCCCCAAAGCCAGTATGCGTTCTGGTTGCAAAACGTCAATTTGACGCTGCAAATACGGCATGCAAGCAGCTATTTCTTCAGCTGTAGGCGTACGGTTACCCAAGGGTCGGCACTTAATCACATTAGTGCAATACACCGAGGCCTGCGCATCATCTGTAGGCTGCAGTGCCTTGCCCTTTTGCAAGGCAGCGGGCAGACCCAGGCCTATGCTGGCCAGCATGGCCTGCAATAACTGCCCGGGCTTACCCTGAAACGGCAGACCGCCTCTGTCATCCGAAGCACCAGGCGCTTCGCCTATGATCATCCACTGTGGCGATTCCTGCACCCCGGCGCCAAACACCACAGAGCTTCGGCCCAGATGCAGTTCGCAGCTTTGGCAGGCTTGCGCATGCAGTTGCAGGCCCGCCCAGTCCTGAGGCATGGGCACAGGCGGCGCGGGCGGTTCAGTGCCTGGCATTACCGGCGTGGCCCGCTGCAGACCCAATTTAGGTGGAGCAATAGATAATCTGGGAAGAGCTGCAGGAGCGTCAACCGGAGGAACTGCAACCACGGCAGCTGAATCTGGCACGTCGTTCGCCTGCACCACCTGTGGTGGGGCTAAGACTATGGGCTGAGGCGCGGCCCAACGCGCCAACATATGACGGTCCAGACCGATTTCCTGCAGCCAAGCAATTTGTAGGCTGTCCAAACTGGGCGCTGACAGCAGCGCGCCCTTATTCATGATCATGCTCGGGGGATAACAACTTTTTTTCCATTACTAGGGCGTCTTCACGTTGACCATGGGCACTGGGATAATAATCCTTGCGTGTCGCCAAAACGGTATAGCCCTGGCGCTGATAAAACGCAACCGCATTCACATTGGACGGTCTGACTTCCAAGATCAGGGCCGGCAAGCCGCGCGTATTGGCTAGATGTTCGCACTCACGCAACAACATAGCACCCAAGCCGGTTTTCTGATGCTCAGGCCTGACCGCCAACACCAGCACATGGGCGACATCAGGAGCAAACATGGCCATACAAAACCCGGTGATCTGGCCAGCCTGACGGCTTACCCACGCACCATAACCGGCCTTAAGACCGTCTTCAAAGTTGCGGCGCGTCCAGGGAAAAGACTGCACGGATTGCTCGATCGCAGCAACAGCATCCAAATCAGCCTGCGTCATGGGATGCACCGACGCCGCTACACCAGGTGCTTTAGGGTTACCGCCCAGACCCTGCTCACGTTCCCGCGTGGTGTAAGCGACTTTGTCGCGTACATACAAAGGCGCAGCACTATCCGGAGCTATCGTTTCTTCGCGCTGCCATGCTTCCCAGCCCAACCAGGCTATGTTGACAACATCCGGGCGCAAGGCCGAACCTACGTCAACCGCCGGTAAGGCGGCCTGCACTGTCGCGGCCAACTCAGGATAGGCCAACAAGCCATCCCCCAGCAGCCGCAAACCCAGCGGGCCGTCAGTATCTTCAGGACGCTCGGCAGCCCAAACGGGCATCTGATCCTGCAACCAGGCAGCAAGATCACTGGCATCCAACAGCAATGGCGCCTGCATCTGACGCCAGGATGGCTGCTGCAATCCTGGCAATAGCGCATAGGCCGCCACATAAAGTTCGCCCATACGGGCGTCCTGTATCACCACGCGTACACGGTCGTCCACTAGTTTTGTTGTGGGCTGACCCGGCAGGGATATGGCTTGCTCGCGTTGATCACGCGCCGCCACTGCCAGCAAAGAAACTATGGGAATGACAGGAATATCCAGTGCAAAAGCTATGCCCTGAGCAACCCCGCAAGCGACCCGCAAGCCGGTAAACCCGCCTGGACCTTGTCCAAAGGCGACAGCATCCAAATCGGCGGCGCTGATTCCTTCTTGGGCCAACAATTGGTCAACCATGGGCAGCAAACGTTCAGCGTGTTCAGCCGTGGCGTCATGCGTCAGGCTGTTCACCCACGTACCGCTATCGTTGACGGTCAGCAAGGCCACGCCACAAAGGCTGGACGAGGTTTCCAAGGCAAGTATATATAAAGTCATAAGGGTATTTTAAAGACTGCAGCGAACAGATGCTAACTGATCCACCTATCGCGAAAAAAGAACATAAATAAGATACAAAGTTTTTCTATTTTCCCAATAGAAGCCACAAACTTATGTAACATTGATAACTACGAAAAGCTTAATGTGTAATATCTTGCTACCGACGCTGTACTGGCATTCAGGAGCCTGTTACATTTTCCCTATGAACACACAAAACCAATCCTTAACTCGCAAAATTCTTGTCGTTGACGATGATCCACGCTTACGTGATTTGTTGCGTAGATATCTATCCGAACAAGGGTTTAATGTCTATGTCGCCGAAGACGCCAAAGAAATGAGCAAGCTCTGGCAACGCGAGCACTTCGATCTGCTTGTACTTGACCTGATGCTGCCTGGCGAGGATGGTCTTTCTATTTGCCGACGCCTGCGTGGTGGACATGACAATACACCTATTATCATGCTTACCGCCAAAGCCGAGGAAATTGACCGCATTGTCGGCCTGGAAATGGGCGCCGACGACTACCTATCCAAACCATTCAACCCCCGCGAATTGCTGGCCCGCGTCAACGCCATCCTGCGTCGTCGTGGTACCGAAGAACATCCTGGCGCTCCTAGCCAAGAAAATGAATCCATAGAGTTTGGCCCTTATGTGCTGAATCTGTCGACTCGTACCCTGACGCGCAGCAACGAAGTTGTACCTATCACTACCGGTGAATTCTCGGTGCTTAAAGTATTTGCCCGCCATCCCAAGATCCCCCTGTCCCGTGACAAACTCATGGAATTGGCACGCGGCCGTGAATACGAAGCTTTTGACCGTAGCCTGGATGTACAAATTTCCCGCTTACGCAAACTGATAGAACCCAACCCTTCCAAGCCGGTGTTCATTCAAACCGTATGGGGCCTGGGCTACGTATTTGTCCCCGATGGTGGCCAATAAGCACGCTACATACTGGCGTTGGGGATGCCGGTAATGTCTTCCTCTACGCCTACTTCGGTCAGCCCCCCCTCTACAGCGTCCCGGCCACCCAGTGGCCGGACCCGGTTCGGGCTGGGGCTGTTCAGCCGATCCTTTCTACTGTTGGGCGGCCTGATGCTGGTCAGCCTAGGCGCTTGGCTGCAAGTATTCTTCAGCATGGAAGAAGGCCCCAGGGCCATACAAATGGCGCAGCGGGTAACCACGGCAGTCAGCATTACACGCTCAGCGCTTATCTACGCGCCCACCAGCGTACGTCCCGCCCTGCTGCTGGATCTGGCCACCACTGAAAACCTTAGGGTCCAGCCCTTTGAAATCACCGACGTTCTGGAGCCTCTGCCCAACTCCAATTACTGGTCGCATGTATCCCAAGAAATCAAAAAACGCCTAGGTCCATCCACACGCGTCAGATGGTCGGTCAATAATGTTCCAGGGGTATGGGTTAGCTTTGACATTAATAACGATCAGTACTGGTTGGTCTTTGACCGAGAACAACTGGGGCTGACTACTGGGGTCGAATGGTTTGGCTGGGGCGCCACCGCCCTGCTGCTGGCCCTGATAGGCGCCGCCGTCAGTGCACGTTTCGTTACCCGTCCGCTTGCGCAGCTGGCCAACGTTGCCAGGCAAATGTCCCAAGGGGAAACCCCTTCCTTGCTGCCTGAAAAAGGTCCAGCGGAAATCCGCGATATGAATATCGCGTTTAACCGCATGGCCCGCGACATCCGGCAAACCGAAGCTGACCGGGAAATCATGCTGGCAGGCATATCGCACGACCTACGTACGCCACTGGCACGCATGCGCCTGGAAATCGAAATGAGCGAAATGACCGAAGACGCTCGCCTGGCCATAGACGAAGACCTGGCTCAAATCGACCACAGCATAGGCCAGCTTATGGAATATGCGCGTCCTGCTGGCATAGCCCCTAAGCTAGGTGTAAACGTATCTTCAATACTACGCGACGTCTATGACCGAGAACGTCTGCACACCGTTACCCTGGGCGGCGAACTGACCGCCGATATCGAACCCAATCTGTATGCCCGCATCAACGCCAATGACTTGAAGCGCATAGTAGGTAATTTGATAGAAAATGCCAGGCGCTATGGGCGCTCTGTAGAAGATGACCGCGCTCGCATCCACCTGTCTGCCTCACAACAAGGCAATTTGCTGTTGATCGAGGTCACAGACCAGGGACGTGGCGTGGACGCTGCCGATGTGCCACGCCTGCTTCGCCCTTTCTCGCGAGGTGAATCAGCCCGTACGGGCGGCACGGGCGCTGGTTTGGGTCTGGCGATTATCGAACGTTTGCTGGGTCATGCAGGCGGCCATTTAAGCCTGCTGAACAACACGCCCAATGGGCTGATCGCACGTATAGGAATACCCAAAGTGCGCGTCAGAAACTTCCAACTGGATAGGCCGCCGGAATAGCGTAGAATTTGAGTTATTAAAAACTCACAGGAGCATTTATGAAAACCGTCGGCGATAAACTGGAAACCTTCAAAGTGGTTGGCGTCAAGCCAGGCTTTAACCACCCCGAGGAAAATGGCGTGTCGGCGTTCGAAGACATTACCGAAAGCTCCTTCCCCGGTAAATGGAAGGTTATCTATTTTTATCCCAAGGACTTCACCTTTGTGTGTCCTACGGAAATCGTCGGTTTCGACAAGCTGGCTGAAAGTTTTGCTGAACGCGACACCATCGTAATGGCCGGTTCGGTAGACAACGAGTTCGTCAAACTGGCCTGGCGCCGCGAAAATCCTGATCTGAACAAGCTGGGACACTACCAGTTTGGCGACACCTCGGGCGCTTTGGTAGACCAGTTAGGCATACGTGAAAAAAGCGAAGGTGTAGCCTTGCGCGCTACCTTTATCGTTGACCCTGACAATGTCATACAGCACGTCTCGGTCAATAATCTGAACGTAGGCCGCAACCCCGACGAAATCCTGCGCATATTGGACGGCCTGCAAACCGAACAGCTATGCCCTTGCAATCGCAGCGTGGGCGGCAGCACCCTGTAGTATCAACATCTGAACGCCTACATGGCGTTCACCCCTTTTGGCTATTGGTCAACAGGACCACCACATTCGCCGCTATGCCTTCTTTGCGGCCTAAATGACCCAGACCTTCATTGGTCTTCGCTTTGATGTTGACCATACTGGAGTCCACCGCCAGGTCGGCGGCGATATTTGCCACCATGGCTGACGCATGCGGGCCTATCTTGGGCGCCTGCGCATGCACAGTGGCATCCACATTGACCACCACCCAACCTGCCTGATGGACTTGCTGCATAGCGGCTCTAAGCAGCACGCGACTGTCCGCACCTTGATAGGCCGGATCGGTATCTGGAAAATGACGGCCAATATCACCCAAACCAGCTGCACCCAATATGGCATCAGTCACGGCGTGCAACAACACGTCGGCATCGGAATGCCCTTGCAAGCCATGGGTATGCGGAATCAAAACGCCGCCTATGATTAGCGGCCGCCCTGTTACCAGGGCGTGAACATCAAAACCTTGTCCTACACGAAAGGGGCAACTCATTTTTCCTCCAACCACTTAGCCATCAGTCCGAAATCCTCGGGCCAGGTTACTTTAAAATTACGCACCGACCCGGAAACTAGGCCTGGCTGACATCCTGCCATCTCCATCGCGGAAGCTTCGTCGGTAATAGACGTATAGTCCCCGCCTGCCGCCTGCAAGGCCTGCAAAAGACCCAAGGCGGGAAACATTTGCGGCGTCTGCGCCAACCACAAGTCATCACGCGGCACCGATACCCGAACCCGTGCAGTCGCCGCAGTTGCACTAGACATACCATAGGCCTGCTTGACCGTATCCGCCACTGGCAAGGCCAGCAACGCGCCATCTTGTGCGGTCAGACCATAGTCGATCAGGCGCGCCAAGGCATCGGCGGGTAAGCCTGGCCTGGCCGCATCGTGCACCAATACCCTATCGTCGGCATCAAGCCGACAGTCCTGCAGGGCAGCCAACACCGTGGCCGCGCGACTGTCGCCACCACAGGCCCGCCACACCGTCCGCGGCAAGCCCTGCAGGGCGCTGGCGGCCTGGGTGTCATCTGGCGCTACAGCCACCCTGACCTGGTCTATACGCGGGTCAGCCAGCAGCGCCAGCACAGACCAGCGCAGCATGGGTTGACCATTAAGCAAGCGATATTGTTTGGGTAGGGCGCCATCACCGCCACCTGCCCTGCTACCTGTGCCAGCAGCAGGCACGATAGCGATTAATCGAGGCCGGACTAGTGTCATATCTTTTTTATGGAAATTTAGTGAATGTGGCGCAATCAACGCAGTGCGTCACTATAAACCCTTGAGTAGTGTTAACAGGCCCTAATCGGGCCAACTCATTTTATAATAAGAATTCATGGCTACAGAAACTCCCCTCCCCCCCGCATTACCCTCTACCTCCAGCACACTTGCCGCGCTTAAAGTCGGCCAGCGCTATCAGCTTGCCTTGCCGCCAGGATCTGGCGACGCTTGGCTATTGGCTGACCTGGCGCGTGCCTCTGCAAAGACCCTGGTGGTCTTGTGTGCCGACCCATTGACAGCACAGCGCCTAACCGATGAAATCGCGCTATTTTCACCCGATTTGCGCGTGCGCCAATTGCCCGATTGGGAAACCCTGCCTTATGACAGCTTCTCACCGCACCAGGACCTGATTTCAGAACGTCTGCGCACCCTTCACGCCCTGATGCAGCGCGAGGTCGATATCCTGACCGTGCCTGTGACCACAGCGCTATATAGGCTGGCACCACCCGAATTCATGGCCGCCTATACTTTTTCCTTTCGTCAGGGCGACACCCTGAACGAAGAAGGCCTGCGGCGGCAATTAACACTGGCTAACTATAGCCATGTCACCCAAGTCACAGCACCCGGCGAATTCTGCATACGTGGCGGCTTGATTGACCTGTTCCCCATGGGGTCTGCTCTTCCCTATCGTATTGACCTATTCGACAATGAAATCGAATCCATACGCAGCTTTGACATAGATACCCAGCGCAGTCTGTATCCCGTCAACAATGTCCAGTTATTGCCTGGCCGAGAATTCCCGCTAGACGAACCTGCCAGAAACATTTTCCGGGCACGCTTTCGTGAACTGTTTGAAGGCGACCCTTCCCGCGCCCTGCCCTACAAAGATGTGGGTAATGGCATTGCATTCGCCGGTGTTGAATACTATCTGCCGCTGTTTTTTGAAAACACGGCGACCTTGTTCGACTATTTGCCCGAAGATTCGCTGACCATCACCCTGGGTGACATGAATCAGGCAGTACAACGCTTTGCCCAGGACACCCACAGCCGCTATCAATTCCTGAAAAGCGATCGCGAACGCCCCGTATTGGCGCCTGCACTGCTGTTTTTAAGTGAAGACGAAATCTTTGCTCAGTTAAAATCCTTTGCGCGCCTGAGCCTAAGCGATCAAGGTGCGCACCCCGATTTCACGGTACCGCCAGCTGTAGCTGTAGCGCGCCGAGCCGACGACCCTGTAGCCAGCTTGCGTAGTGTGTTATCCAGCCACCAAGGGCGTATCGCCCTGTGTGCCGATTCTGCCGGCCGTCGGGAAACATTGCTACAAATGTTGGCCGAATTTGGCATTGCACCAGAATCCCCCAGCGAAACCTTGCAAGACTTTCTGGTTTCCGACAGCCGTCTGGCGCTAATCATCGCTCCGGTGACGGCAGGCTTTGGCGTGGTCGGCCAGAACTTCACGTTGCTGACGGAAAACGACCTTTACCCTACCCAAACGCGCACGCTACGACGTGGCAAGCGGGCCCAGGAACGCAGCAGCGACATCGAAGCCATGGTGCGCGACCTGTCGGAACTGCGCCTTAATGATCCAGTCGTACACGCCCAGCATGGCATAGGACGCTACTGCGGCCTGGTCGAGATGGATCTGGGCGAAGGCAAGATGGAACTGCTGCACCTGGAATACGCCAATGGCAGCACCCTATACGTACCGGTGGCGCAATTGCACGTTATTGCCCGCTATAGCGGCGCCGACCCAGACAACGCCCCCTTGCATCAGCTGGGTTCGGGCCAATGGGACAAGGCCCGCCGCAAAGCGGCCAAACAAGTGCGCGATGCCGCCGCTGAACTGCTGGCCCTGTATGCCCAGCGCGCTGCCCGTGAAGGGTATCGCTTCAAGCTGCCACCCAATGATTATCAAGCCTTTGCCGAAGGCTTTGGCTTTGAAGAAACACCGGATCAGGCCGATGCGATTAAAGCTGTCCTGGACGATATGACCTCTGGCCAGCCCATGGACCGCCTGGTATGTGGTGATGTCGGCTTTGGCAAAACCGAAGTTGCCCTGCGGGCCGCCTTCCTGGCCGTCATGAACGGCAAGCAGGTAGCCTTATTGTGCCCCACGACCTTGCTGGCTGAGCAACATGCCCTGACCTTTGCCGACCGCTTTGCCGATTGGCCCGTCAATATCGCCGAACTATCACGTTTTCAAACCGCCAAAGAAGTGAACGCCGCGATTGAGGGCCTGAACGATGGACGTGTGGACATCGCCATAGGCACCCATAAGCTATTGTCCAAAAACGTGAAGTTCAAGCGCCTTGGCCTGGTGATTATCGACGAGGAGCACCGTTTTGGTGTACGCCAAAAGGAAGCCCTGAAAGCATTGCGCGCCGAGGTCGACATCCTGACCCTGACCGCCACCCCCATACCCCGCACTCTGGGCATGTCGCTGGAAGGCATACGGGACTTCTCCGTGATTGCAACCGCCCCACAAAAGCGCCTGGCAATCAAAACCTTTGTGCGCCGCGAAGACCGCAGCACCATACGTGAAGCCTTGCTGCGCGAACTGAAACGCGGCGGCCAGGTGTATTTCTTGCACAACGAAGTCGACACCATACAAAATCGCCGCGCCAGTCTGGAAGAGCTGGTACCTGAAGCCCGTATCGCCGTGGCGCACGGACAAATGCCGGAACGCGAACTGGAAGAAGTCATGAAGGGCTTTTACCAACAGCGTTACAACGTCTTGCTGTGTACCACCATCATAGAAACCGGAATAGACGTACCTACCGCCAACACCATCGTCATACACCGTGCCGACCGCCTGGGTCTGGCACAGCTGCACCAATTGCGCGGCCGTGTGGGACGCTCGCATCACCAGGCCTATGCCTATCTGATGACACCGGGCGAAGACGCCATGACCAGCAACGCCAAAAAACGCCTGGAAGCTATTCAAGCCATGGAAGAACTAGGCTCAGGTTTTTTCCTGGCCATGCACGATCTGGAAATTCGGGGGACGGGTGAGGTCCTGGGCGAATCACAATCAGGCAATATCCATGAAATCGGCTTCTCTATGTATTCCGAGATGCTGAACACAGCCGTGCGTGCCCTGAAGTCAGGCGAAGAACCCAACCTGGATTCGCCATTCTCTGCCCTTTGCGAGGTCAATCTGCATGCTTCGGCCATGCTGCCATCGGACTATTGTCCCGATGTTAATGCCCGTCTGGGCATGTATAAAAAGCTATCCCACGCGGCCCACGAGGATGATTTAATACGGATACAAGAAGAGCTGATAGACCGTTATGGCAAGCTGCCCGAGGCCGCCTTGACCTTGATGGCTACGCACAAGCTGCGCCTGCAGGCGGAAGCCTTGGGTATCATCAAGATAGATGCCAGCGAAACCCAGGCGATGCTGCAGTTTTCTGCCCAACCCAAAGTCGAGCCGCTACGCATTATTGAGCTGGTGCAAAAACAGCGTAGCGTGAAATTGGCGGGTCAGGACAAGCTGAAAATGGAGATCAAAGCAGGCCTTGCGCTTACCGCCCGCGTCGATGCCGTGCGTCAGGTGCTAAGGGCACTAGCCTGATGAACCATGGCGGCGGTCGTTACTGCCGCGGCTTTCAAGAGTCGGGTTACAAGAGCGGTTAAAATAGGCACGGTCCGACGCACCTTGCACGGCTTATGCGTACAGGCGTCTTGCCTGCCTTATACCTTCTACTGTTGTGAATCACCGCTATGTCTCATCTTATCCTTCAGTCACCCGTGCTGGCACCCGCCATCATAGAAAAAATCGCCGCCATCGTGCAGGCAGATGGTGTCCAGGAACTAGGCCCTACCGCCGTACGGATACTGAATGCCGATCCTGACGAAGCGGCTGCTGTGCAGACCCTGTGCGCCAGCAATCGCATAGACTTTGCCTTTCTGGACCGTATTACCCTGTTGCGCGACTGCAAAATACTGGCCATGGATATGGACTCCACCCTGATCAATATCGAATGCATAGACGAGATCGCGGACATGGCAGGCCGCAAGGCACAGGTAGCGGCCATCACCGAAGCCGCCATGCGTGGCGAAATTACAGATTTCGCGGAAAGTCTGACACGACGTGTGGCCTTGCTGGAAGGGGTGCCAGCCAGCGCCCTAGAACAGGTCTACAACGAGCGCCTGCGTCTTAACCCAGGGGCCGAGCGCCTAATCAATACCGCCAAGCAGCATGGACTAAAAACCTTGCTGGTATCAGGCGGGTTTACGTTTTTTACGGAACGCATGAAGGCCAGACTAGGACTGGATGCCTGTCACGCCAACGTCTTGGAAGTCAACAAAGGCCTATTGACAGGCAAAGTCATAGATCCCATCGTCGATGCCCAGGGCAAGGCGGCACACCTACACGCATTAGCCAAACAGGTGGATGCCAAGCCGGAACACATTATTACCGTAGGTGACGGTGCCAACGACCTGGATATGATGTCTTTGTCTTATTATTCGGTCGCCTACCGAGCCAAGCCTGTGGTGCAGCAACAGGCCCGTTACGCGTTGAACGTCAGCCCATTGGATGCCATCATCAACTGGTTCAGGCTAAGCCACTAGCGGGTTGGGGTTTGAACTGGCTGAATGCAAGGCGCGAGCCGCAGCAAGGCTCAATGCCTTGCGAGGGCGAGCAACGCCGCAAGCGGCTAGTTCAGGCCCTAACCTTGCGGGGTTTGGGATGGCGCATCAGATAGCGATAGACAAATCCCGGAAAACCCAAGACCACAAACAGGCTTAGGCTGATGGCGTAGAACTCCCATTTCTGACTGAACATATTTCCCATGTTCAATTCCAGGGCAAAGCCCAGGGCGCCAGTCAGGCCAAAAAACACCAGTAGTTCTAGCAGACGTACAAAAAACGTCTTCTGTATGCTATGACCACGATTACGCCAGCCGGCAAAAGCCAGCAGTGCGGCTATTACCAGCCCTGAGGCAAGCACTTTTAACAAGAAGACGCCTGTCGAGGCCGGATCAGAAGGCACGAAAAAAGCCTGGCCTATGATAATGAAAGCGTAATAGCCCACCGTTATCAGTAGCGCAAAAAACACCACCGACAACAGGAATTCAGCGACTGCGGGACGAGCTGGTTCACCGGGTTGCGCCCAAGGCAGCACCAGGAATGGGCGCTGCACCAGGAAAGGCAGGTTGGACGTTATCAGGGCCAGACCTACCACCACCCAGACTGCTAAGGTTTGATTCATGCGTTTAAAATTTCAATGACGTTTCAATGACGCGGACACACAAAGCCATCAAGCCACCAGGCAATATGCCCAGGCCTATGATTAGCAAGCCGTTCACTGACATCAAGCTACTGGTAACCACGCCATTATTAATCGGGGCGGTTTCGCCTTCGGGTTCGTCGAAGTAGGCCATTTTCACCACACGTAGGTAGTAAAACGCACCTATCAACGAGAACATAACCGCCACTACAGCGATAGACAGGTAACCTGCACCTATTAGGGCCTGTAGCACTGCCAGCTTGGCGTAGAAGCCTGCCATAGGCGGTATGCCAGTCAGCGAGAACATGGACACCAACAACACGCCAGCCAATATTGGATTGCGACGGTTCAGTCCCTTCAGGTCAGAGATTTCTTCGCACTCAAAGCCACGCCGACTAAGCAGCAGGATCAAACCAAAGGTGCTTAGGGTGGTCAGTACGTAAATGACCATGTAGAACAAGGCCGAGCCATAGGCCGACCCCGCGACTACGGTCTGACCATCGATCACGCCGGACAACAAACCCAAAAAGACGAAACCCATGTGCGAAATCGTGGAGTAAGCCAACATGCGCTTGAAGTTAGTCTGGGCTATGGCCGCGATATTACCTATCGCCAGCGACAACACCGCCAGCACCAGCAGCATGGGCTGCCAGTCCAGGGCCACGCCGTGCAGGCCTTCCATCAGTAGACGCAGGGTAATCACAAAAGCGGCGAACTTCGGCGCTGCACCCAAAATCAGGGTGACCGATGTGGGTGCGCCCTGGTAGACGTCAGGGGTCCACATATGGAAAGGCGCCGCGGCCAGCTTGAACGCCAAGCCGGAAACAATAAACACACCACCAAACACCAACGGTAGACGCTCGGCTTTGCCATCGGCGATCACGGCAGCAACCTGCGACAGCTCCAGCTGACCCGTAGCGCCGTATATCATGGACAGTCCGTATAACAGCACGCCCGATGCCAAAGCGCCCAGCACAAAATACTTCATAGCTGCTTCGGTAGACTGGACGTGATCACGACGCAAGGCGACCAGTGCATACAAGGCAAAGGACATCAGCTCCACGCCCAGATATATCGTCAGCATACTGCCTGCCGAAATCATGATGAGCTGACCCAGCAAGGCCAGCAGCGTCAGGGAATAGACTTCCCCGCCATTAGCCATCATGTCACGTTGTTCAGAGTATTCACGGCCATAAATCAGGGTGACCGCCACAGCGATATACGACAGCACCTTCAGGAAGTGAGACAGCGAATCAACCACATACAGGCCGCCAAACGAGCTGCCCTGCACGCCGTTATTCCATTGCACCAATGAAACTGCCGTCAAGATCAGTAAGCTGCCTATGCTAAGCGTAAACGTCAGATGACGTCCCTGGGACTTGCTGAACGCATCAACCAGCACGACGACCAAGGCGAGAATCAACAGCAGAATCTCGGGCGTAGCCAAAGCGAAATGAAAAGGATTTTGCATAATAGTTTCGGTCTACAGTTTCGAGATGGAGACGTGCTGCAACAACGCGTCAACTGACACGTGCATGACATCTGTAAACGGTTTGGGATAAATACCCATGAACAACACCATGATGGCCATCACGCCCAGGACAAAGAACTCTCGTCCGGACAGATCGGGCATGCTTCTGACCTTGTCATTGGTGATTTCGCCGTAGGCGATACGCTTGAGCATCCATAGTGAATAGGATGCAGCAGTAATTAACGCTGTTGCCGCCGCCAGGCCAACCCAGAAGTTGTACTGTACAGCGCCCATGATGACGGTAAATTCACCCACAAAACCACTGGTGGCGGGCAAGCCGCTATTGGCCATGGAGAACAACACAAAGAAGGTCACAAAGCGCGGCATCACGTTGATGACGCCACCGTAATCATCGATACGGCGGGTATGCAAACGTTCGTACAGTACGCCTATGCACAGAAACATAGCGCCCGAGACAAAGCCGTGGGAAATCATCTGTACGATGGCGCCTTCCATACCCGCGGTATTGAAGATAAAAAAGCCCAGCGTGACATAACCCATATGGGCCACTGAAGAATAGGCCACCAGCTTTTTCATATCTTCCTGAACAATGGCTACCAGACCGATATAAATAATAGCAATCAGCGATAGCCCCACCATGATACCGCCCAGGCCTTGGGATGCGTCAGGCAGTATGGGCAGCGAGAAACGCAGGAAACCATAAGCGCCCAGCTTCAACATAATGGCTGCCAGCACCACCGAACCGCCGGTAGGTGCTTCAACGTGGGCGTCCGGCAACCAAGTATGTACTGGCCACATGGGCACCTTGACGGCGAAGGCCGCAAACAGGGCAATAAACAACAGAACTTGTGGCGTGTAAGCCAAGGGCATTTGGTGCCAGGTCAGGATATCGAAAGAACCGCCCGACGCGTGATACATGTAAATAAAGGCAATCAGGGTCAACAAAGAACCCATCAAGGTGTATAGGAAGAACTTGAGCGCGGCATATACCCGATTAGGCCCACCCCACACACCTATGATCAAGTACATGGGGATTAGCGTGGCTTCGAAGAAGACATAGAACAACATGCCATCCAGCGCAGCAAACACCCCTACCATCAAGCCCGACAATATCAGGAAGGCGGCCATGTATTGGGCCACGCGGCTGGTGATGATTTCCCAACCGGCGATGACCACAATGACAGTGATAAATGCGGTAAGTAATATAAACCACAGAGATATGCCATCAATACCCAAGGAGTAATTGATGGAGAATGTCTCTATCCAGGAAGTTTTTTCAACAAACTGCATATCGGCTGTATCGTGATTAAAACCCGTATACAGGGGTATGGTCACCAGCAACCCAGCCAATGATCCCACCAGCGACAGTACGCGGGTCAGGCCTGGCCTGTCGTCGCGACCCAGCAGCAGCACCAGCAGCCCTGCGACTATGGGTACAAAAATCGCAAGCGTTAACCAGGGAAAAGTAGAAGACGCCATATCGCTAGCCATCAGAGAACCGTCAGCACAAAAAAGGTTAATAAAGCCATGATCCCTATGATCATCGCAAAGGCGTAGTGATAGATATAGCCGGACTGCAGGTGTCGGCTAAGCGCCGCCACCATGCCAATCACACGGGCGCTGCCGTTAACCATAAAACCATCGATAAGGCCGCTATCGCCACCTTTCCAGAGCCCGCGGCCCAGGCCACGCGCTGCGCGCGCCAGCACTTGTTCGTTGAACCAGTCAGCGTAGTACTTGTTGTCAAGTATGGTGTTGATCAGCTTGAATCTGGCGTGAATAGCCGCCGGGACACGTGGGTTCACCACATAGCAATACCAGGCCACCACAAACCCCGCCACCATCAGCCAGAACGGCACGGTGCTAAAACCATGTATGGCATAAGCGACCCAATCGGTCCAGTGACTGGCCATAGTAGCCATTGCCGGGTGGGAAGACGCTACCGCGATAACACCATCAAAATAACCATTGAACAACAGTGGATCAATGAACCAGGCACCAGCGATCACCGAAGGTATCGCCAACAGAACCAAGGGCAAGGTAACTACCCATGGGGATTCCTTGGGTGTGCCGCCTTGATGGCCATGATCATCATTGATATGTTCGGCATTGGCTGCCGTGCTGAATCGCTCGCGTCCATGGAACACCAGGAAATAGACCCGGAAGGAATACAGAGAAGTCACAAATACGCCGGACAAGGTAGCGTAATAGGCAAAGCCTGAACCCCATACCGTGGCAGCACCTGCGGCTTCAATGATGTGTTCCTTGGAGTAGAACCCTGCAAAGAACGGAGTACCCACCAACGCCAGTGTTGCCAGCAGGAAGGTAATCCAGGTAATAGGCATGTATTTACGCAGGCCACCCATATTGCGGATGTCCTGATCGTGATGCATGCCAATAATCACAGAACCAGCGCCCAAGAACAATAGCGCCTTGAAGAAAGCGTGCGTCATCAGGTGGAAAATGGCTGCGGAATAGGCCGATGCACCCAGCGCTACCGTCATATAGCCCAGTTGCGACAAGGTTGAGTAAGCAATAACTCGTTTGATGTCGCTTTGGACTATGCCCAATATGCCCAGGAACAAAGCACCTATTGCCCCTATGATCATCATCAAGGATAAGGCGGTGTCGGATTGTTCAAACACGGGCGAAAAGCGCGCCACCATGAAAATACCGGCGGTGACCATAGTCGCCGCGTGTATCAGTGCGGAAATTGGCGTAGGGCCTTCCATCGAATCTGGCAGCCAGGTATGCAACGGCACTTGGGCAGATTTACCCATGGCGCCAATAAACAGGGCAATACACGCTACCGTCAGCATGTTCCAGTCGGTGCCAGGCAGTTTCAAAGCGGCAAGCTTGTCGGTTTGCTGGAAGATTTCAGCGTAGTTCATGCTGCCGCTGTAAGCGAACAACAGGGCTATGCCCAAGATAAAACCAAAGTCACCCACACGGTTGACCAAAAAGGCCTTCATGTTGGCAAATACTGCTGTCGAACGTGTGTACCAGAATCCAATCAGCAGATAGGACACCAGACCTACAGCTTCCCACCCAAAGAACAACTGCATCATGTTGTTGGACATGACCAGCATCAGCATGGAAAAAGTAAACAGCGAGATATACGAAAAGAAACGCTGGTAACCGGGATCATCAGCCATATAACCTATGGTGTAGATATGCACCATCAGTGATACCGACGTAACCACCACCATCATCAAGGCGGACAGCGAATCGATCAGAAAACCAATTTCCAGCTTAGTCGTGCCTATGATGCTCCAGGTGTAGACAGAGCCATTAAACGTTTGGCCATCCAGCACCTGCAACAACACCATCACAGAACCGACGAAGGAAATAAACACGCCGGTAATAGTGATCAGGTGGGAAGCGCGCCGTCCTATGGAACGGCCCAGGAAGCCTGTTCCAAACAGGCCAGCCAGCAAAGCCCCAACCAGGGGCGCAAGGGCAATTAATAGATAAAGACTTGGTGAGTTCATAGTGTGTGCAATCCCATCAACCCTTGAGTTGGTCAAGGTCTTCGACGTTGATCGTATTCAGGTTGCGGAACAGCAACACCAAAATCGCCAGACCAATAGCTGCTTCGGCGGCAGCCACCGTTAATACAAAAAACACAAACACCTGACCGGA
>JAGOAJ010000054.1 GCA_017983955.1 Burkholderiaceae bacterium | reverse complement strand
TGACAGCAGGTGATTGCCACACGAAACTGGCAATGCTTGCTTGACCTGATATCACTTATTAGTCTTCTTCCTAGACGTTTCTGGAAAAAGCCCTTGATTATACGACGATATGCTGTGCTTTGTCCAAGGCATTTGCTAAATCAGGCCAAGGTTGTCGATATCGCATGGCTTCGGCAATATGCACAGGCAATATCATATCGCTGTCTTGCAGGTCAGCCAGAGTGCGCGCCACCCGAATAATTCGATGCGCCGCCCTGGCCGACCAGCTCCAACGCAACATGCCTTGCTTTAGCACCTGCTTGGCCGCTGTATCCAGCGGACATGCGCCGTCCATTTGGCTAGGCCCCAAGTTGGCATTCAGGACTTGCTGCCGGCGCTGCTGGCGATCACGGCATTGCAATACCCGCTGACGAACTGCCTTAGAGGATTCTGCCGGCTGCGCGTCAGCCCAATCCATTTCCACAGGCGCCAGGGTAATATTTAAATCGATGCGGTCCAAAAACGGCCCGGATACCTTGCCCCGGTAGCGCTCTACGCGGTCAGGACGACACACGCATTGCATGCGCGTATGCCCCAACCAACCACAAGGGCAGGGATTCATGGCAGCGATCAATTGAAAACGAGCGGGAAACTGCGAACTACGCAAAGCCCGGGCGATAGACACCACGCCGGTTTCCAGAGGCTCACGTAAAGCCTCTAGGACAGGACGCTGGAACTCGGGTAATTCGTCTAAAAACAGCACCCCATGATGAGCCAAGCTAATTTCCCCTGGCCTGGGATAAGCGCCCCCACCGACCAAAGCAGGCATCGAGGCCGAATGATGAGGCGCACGAAATGGCGGCAAATCGTCCAGAACATCGCCCCGTCCGCTTAGGCTACTTAGCGCTGCCACATCCAATACCTGCTCGCTGTCCAGCCTGGGCAATATACCGGGCAGCCGCTGGGCCAGCATGCTTTTACCTATTCCTGGCGGGCCAGTCATCAACAAACTGTGCCCACCCGCTGCCGCCACCTCCAGGACGCGCCGCGCTACAGCCTGGCCCCTGACATCTGACAAACAAGGCGATAGGCTGGGTGCAGATACAAAAGGCGCAGCGGTCACCGCAGGCAAAGCGGCCACGCCAGTAAAGTGTGCCACTACCGCGGCTAAACAACTGGCTGCCAATACCGTGATGCCCGGCACCACAGCCGCCATCTGCGCGCCATCAGCGGGCAATATCAATACCGCTCCGGGCTGACTTCTGGCAACCGCCAAGGCAATCGCAAGGGGCGCACCCACCTTTACCACCGCGCCAGTCAAAGACAGCTCGCCGGCAAAAACATAAGATTGCACATCTGGCCCGTCGCGCTGACCTGGCCCGCAGGCCACCTGCCCCGACGCCAGTAGAACACCCAGGGCGATGGGCAAATCAAAACGTCCTGATTCTTTGGGTAGGTCGGCAGGCGCAAGATTTGCAGTAATTCGACCTGCGGGAAAATCATAGCCACTATTAATAATGGCCGACCTTACCCTTTCACGGCTTTCGCGCACGCCAGCATCAGGCAAACCCACCACCGAAAAAGATGGCAAGCCGCTACCCACATGCACCTCGACCAACACGGGTAAAGCCTGTAAGCCGCAAAAAGTTCGACTGGCCAACACGGCTAACGACATGACGTTTCCTTTCAGGCTGACGCTACATCAAGCCTGTATATGAAAACCTCAGTATGGATGGTCTGCCCTCTAAAAAGTGAGGTCAGGCAGAAAATGATCCATGCGTAAAACTACCCTGGGATATTGCTGTCCTGCCGCCCTTCCAGCGCCTGCAAACGTGACTCCAGCGCCGCGATGCGCTGCAATGCCCGCTCCAACAGCTGTACCTGGACATCGAACTCTTCGCGAGTCACCAGATCCATGCGCGTAAAGGTTTGCGCCATCATGGCTTTAACATTGCGTTCAATGTCAGCCGCAGGGCTTTTAGCGATAAGCTCGGACATGTTTTTCTGGAACTCTTCAAACCAATCTGGGCGGTTAATCATGCACATCTCCATAAAGTATTACCGCAGTGTATAAAAAAACGGGCCACCATGGCCCGTTTTTCCTAGACTTGCGGGCAAATACTGCCCCTATGCCTACTGACTACTAGAAATCAGTTGCCAGGCGTTGTTGCTGGAGGCTTAGGGTTGTCACTAGCCGTGCCATTACCCAACTTGTCTTGTATCGCTTTATCAGCCTTGGCAGCTTCGTCCTTAATAAAGTCACCGGTACGAGATGCGGCATCTTTCGCTTGGTCTTTCAACTCGACTGTCTTGTCCGCAACCTTGTCGGCCGTTTCTTTAGCAGCTTGCTTGGCGTCTTCCAAAGTATCTTTCGCGCTAGTGTTGTCTGCTGGCGCTGGTGTCACCTGAGGGGCAGGAGCCACGTATGGGGCTGGCTCAGGAACTACAGGAGCAGGTGGTGTGACGACAGCGGGACTGGATGTACCAGCGGAATCGCTGACCTTGTTGTCTTCACCCTTGGAGCATGCGGCCAGCAAGCTTAAGGATGCGACCATAGCGATAACGGCGAGATGTGTACGAGTTTTGTTCATAGTTTCCTCTACTAGTCCAACGTCGCGTGGCTGCCGAACTGGCAACTGGCTTAGTAACAATTCTAGCGAGAGAACTTCCGCAATACGGCACCTAGTGTAAATACTAATTTCAAAATAATTTGAATTCAGATCGACTTTTGTAACAAAGGCCTTGAAGGATATAAAGATTCTGCGCATCAGGCAAAAACAGCCCGTACATATTAAGATACAAAGAAACAGCAAAATAGCTGTTTTGTTACCTTATGCCTAGCGAATTGACTACAGCAATGTAGCTGGGTCTATGCGTTCTGCGCGATTTAGTGCCAAGGCCACTTGAGTACGCAAGGCATTTGAATGGGCCAGCCTAACTTCTTTTTTAACATCCAGCATTTGCTGTGGGTGCATGGAAAATTGCGTCAAGCCCAGTCCCAGCAACATACGCGTTACGCTGACATCACCCGCCATTTCACCGCACATGGACACCGGAATGCCAGCGCGCTCGGCCACATTGATGATATGAGCTATTAGGCGCAATACCGCTGGGTGCATAGGATCATACATATCGGCAACATCGCTATCGCCCCGATCTATGGCCAGGGTGTATTGAATCAAGTCATTAGTACCTATGGACAGAAAGTCCAAGGCTTCGGCAAAAGGCTCTATGGCAATGGCCATGGCCGGCACCTCGACCATAGCGCCTAAGGAAATATTACGGGCATAGGGTACGCCGCTGGCATCAAGCTGGGCACAAGCCAGGTCTATAGCCTGCTTGGTGGCGCGGACCTCGTGCATGGTGGATATCATGGGTATCAGAATACGTATATGACCATGCAGCGAAGCCCTGAGTAAAGCGCGTAGCTGGGTGGCAAACAGCTCGGGGTTAGCCAGGCAATACCGTATGGCCCGCAACCCCAGCGCCGGATTACTAGCCACAGTCACTTCACCATCCAGGGTCTTGTCGGCCCCCAGATCCAAAGTGCGTATGGTCACTGGGCGTCCGGCCATGGTGTCCAAAACAGCTGAATAAGCCTGGTATTGCTCTTCTTCGCCGGGCAAATCGCGCCGACCCATGAACAGAAATTCGCTACGGAACAACCCTATGCCTTCAGCGCCGGCATCCAAAGCCATCTGGGCCTCTTCGGGCAGCTCAATATTGGCCTCAAGACGTATCCTGACACCATCCAGAGTCACGGCCTCGGCGTCTCGAAGCAGGCTAAGTTCGGCACGTTCGCTTAGGTAGTTGTCCTGGCGACGCTGATACTCTTCCAGCACCTTGGCCGATGGGTTCACCAACACCGTGCCCGAAAAGCCATCGGCAATCAGCATATCGCCTTCGCGCACCAGACTGCGTATGCTGCCCAGCCCAACCACTGCAGGCACATTCATGCTGCGCGCCACGATAGCCGTATGTGAGGTCGGCCCGCCCAAGTCGGTCAGAAAGGCACCAAAGCGCGCTCCCCGTAACCGCAGCATGTCAGCTGGGGAAATATCGCGCGCTACCACGATCAGGGGTTCGTTAGATGCGCCATCCACGTTCGGCAGCAACACCCCTGAACCTGATAACACCCGCAGAACACGCTCTATGACCTGGCGGATATCTGAGCCGCGCTCGCGCAGATATTCGTCCTCCATGGCGGAGAACTGCTCAGCCAGCACTTGCCCCTGAGTAGTCAGCGCCCATTCGGCGTTGTAAAACCTGCCATTGATCAAGTCGCAGGTTTGCTGCATCAGCATGGGGTCATCGAGCAGCAGGCTATGTACCGTCAGCAAAGGCCCTAGCTCACGAGGCGCGTCCTCAGGTAAGGTACTGGCCAAAAACTGCAGCTCGTCACGCGCAGCGATTAAGGCCTGCTGCAAACGCTGGCATTCGGCGTCAACTTCCTCGGGGTCTATGCGGTAGTGCGACACTTCCAGCGCCGCCGCACCCATCACCACGGCCCGGCCAATGGCAAAACCTCGTACTACGCCCTGGCCCTGCATGCAAAACATGGCTGTGGAATCACTGGGCTTGAGAATATGGGCAGTCATGGCTAAGTAGAAAAAATAGGATGTGGCTGGGTAACGCTATTATTCGATTTCACCGAATTTACTATCAAACAGTATCTGTATGTCCGCCAAGGCTTGGTCAGCATCGTCGCCAGTGGCATCCACCTTAACGGTGACACCCAAACCGGCTGCCAGCATCATCACACCCATAATACTTTTGGCATTAACGCGTTGCGCACCGCGAGCGATAAAGATCTCGCTACCATAACGCCCCGCCAGTTGTGTCAATTTTGCTGCCGCACGTGCATGCAAACCTAGTTTATTGGAAATTACGATATCAATGGAAGGCATAGTGTCTTTATTGGTATTTACAGGCGTAGTTGATCTCAATCGCCCTGACACCCGGCATCAACGATGCCAGTCAGGGCCCGCAGGCGCACAACCTCACTTAGGGTATCGGCCTGCTCACGGCTGCCGACCACGGCTTTTAGCACCATGCACAGATTAGCGCCAGTCAGCAAGTGCGCGTCGCCACCTGCGCTATTGACTTGCCTGACCGCAGACTGCGCGATATTAAACGGTGTGGCCCCATAGATATCGCATAATACCAGCGCACTATGATCGGGGCTGTGCAAGAGGCTATCCCGTATGGCTGCCGCCGTGACTTCCGGGTTGGCATCAGCGGGGATGTCAAACACCATAAGATCAGGCAAGTCGCCCAGCACATGCTGGGCGCAGCGTTTGAATGCCGAGCCTAAGGGTTCGTGCATGACCAAAACGATTTGACTCATTTAAGCCTCGAGTTCGTGCTCCAGCGCACGGGCAAAATGGTCGGCGACGTGAAAATCGGTTTGCTCGGTGATTTCCACAAAACACGTAGGACTGGTGACGTTGATTTCAGTAACGTAGTCACCGATGACATCCAGGCCCACCAGCAACAAACCACGCGCTGCCAGGACGGGTCCCAGAGTATTGGCAATTTCCAGGTCGCGCGCCGACAGCGCCTGTGCCACGCCACGACCACCAGCGGCCAGATTGCCACGAGTTTCACCTGCCAACGGTATGCGTGCCAGGCAATATGGAACGGGCTTGCCTGCTATAAGCAAGATACGCTTGTCGCCATTCACGATTTCTGGAACATAGCGCTGCGCCATAATGGTTTGCGCGCCGTTATCGGTCAGGGTCTCCAGGACGGCCCCAATATTCGGGTCATTTTCCTGCAGTCTGAAAATACCAGAACCGCCCATGCCATCCAAGGGCTTAACGATAACATCGCGGTATTTGGCGTGAAACGCTCGCAGCCTGACCATATCACTACTAACCAGAGTAGGCGGCGTAAACTGCGAAAATTCGGTAATGGCAAGTTTTTCAGGATGATTACGTATCGCCGCGCCCGTATTGAAAACCCGCGCCCCTTGCTTCTGAGCATGCTCTAGCAAGTGTGTGGCGTATAGGTATTCCATGTCAAACGGCGGATCTTTACGCATCAATACCGCGCTAAAGGCGGCCAAGGTGGTTTCCTGCGCCTGCCCCAATTCCTGCCACCATAGCCCACCGTGCAAATCGGCATCTGGCGCTATGGTAATGGGCAAAGCGGTAACTTTGACGTGGCCTTCGTCGATATAAAGGCTGCTTTGTTGCGTAACGCTAATGCTATGACCGCGGGCCAACAGGGCACGCATCATAGCGACCGAGGTATCCTTATAAGCCTTAAGCGTGGGCAAAGGGTCAATAATAAGTAGGACGTGCATAAGTACCCTGAAACACCCCGATAGTGCTATAGGCCGGCCATACTATGACCAGCCTATAAGCGATAATCAGCCAGCAGCATCAACGACGGCTGGCACGTTGCCATCAGGCGGCAGTATCACCCTGCTTGCCTGGAACAACTTTTTTGCGCGGCGCCAGCACCATCACCATCTGACGACCTTCCAACCTGGGCATAGCTTCGACTTGGCAAAGCTCAACCAAATCGTCGCGCACGCGCTCTAGCACGCGCATACCCAATTCCTGGTGCGCCATTTCCCGACCACGAAAGCGCAAGGTGACTTTTGCCTTGTCGCCTTCTTCGATAAAGCGACGCAGATTACGCAGTTTTACCTGGTAATCGCCTTCGTCGGTACCGGGACGGAATTTCACTTCCTTGACCTGTATGACCTTTTGCTTGGATCGAGCCTCTTGCTGGCGTTTCTGTTCTTGGTATTTGAACTTGCCATAATCCATTAAACGGCACACAGGCGGTGCTGCATTCGGTGCGATCTCGACCAAGTCGACTTCGTGCTGTTCTGACAGTTCAAGCGCGTCGGAGGTTTTCACCACCCCCAATTGCTCGCCGTCTACGCCGATAAGCCGAACTTCGGGGACGCGGATTTCACCATTGATGCGATGTGGTTTGTCGGTTGCGATGTCTAAGACTCCTAGAATTAATAAAAAATCAGGCGCTGGCGATGATAGCGCTTATGCCCGGGTATCGATTTCGTGGCGCAGGCGCAGGATGAAATCCTGGGGCGACATAACCCCATGATCTGCCCCGCCTCGACCACGAACCGCTACGTTACCGGTTTCGCGTTCTTTTTCGCCAACTACCAGAATGTACGGTATTTTTTGCATACTGTGTTCACGGATTTTACGAGTGATTTTTTCACCACGCAAATCGGCGCTTGCCCTGAAGCCCTGCTTTTTGAGCAAAGCCAGGATTTCCGCGGCATAATCAGCAGAATGCTCTGATATGCAGCACACCACGACCTGTTCGGGTGATAGCCATGCAGGCATGGCGCCAGCGTGGTTTTCAATCAACATGCCAATGAAACGTTCCAACGAACCTAGTATGGCACGATGCAACATGACCGGGGTTTTACGTTGGTCAGCGGCATCAACATATTCGGCGCCCAGCCTGCCTGGCATGGAAAAATCAACCTGTATGGTGCCACACTGCCAATGACGACCTATAGCGTCCTTAAGGGTGTATTCGATCTTGGGGCCATAAAACGCACCTTCGCCTGGTGTTACCTCGTAGGAACAACCAGCCTGATCCAAACTGTCCATCAAAGCTTTTTCGGCCTTGTCCCAGACATCGTCAGCACCTATGCGCTTTTCAGGCCGCGTAGCTACTTTATAGAGTATGTCAGTAAAACCGAAGTCAGCATAGACCTTCTGCAGCAAGGCCGTAAAGTCTATACATTCCTGCTGTAGCTGATCTTCGGTACAGAAGATATGGCCATCATCCTGAGTAAAACCACGCACGCGCATCATGCCATGCAGCGAACCCGAGGGCTCGTTGCGGTGACACATGCCAAACTCACCGTAGCGTATAGGCAGCTCGCGATATGAGTGCAGGCCGGTATTGAAAATTTGCACGTGACCCGGGCAGTTCATGGGCTTCAGACCATAAACACGGTTCTCAGATTCAGTGGTAAAAATGTTTTCGGCGTAGTTGTCCCAATGACCGGTTTTCTTCCATAAGGACAAGTCCAGTATTTGGGGTGCCTTCACTTCTTGATAGCCATTGTCTACATACACAGCACGCATGTATTGTTCCACCTGCTGCCACAGGGCCCAGCCCTTGGGGTGCCAGAAAATCAGGCCAGGTGCTTCCTCTTGGAAGTGGAACAGACCCAATTCACGCCCCAGCTTGCGGTGATCCCGGCGCTCGGCTTCTTCGAGCATGGTCAGGTAATCGCTTTGCTGTTCTTTGGTCGCCCAGGCCGTGCCGTATATGCGCTGCAACATTTCATTGTTGCTATCGCCGCGCCAATACGCACCAGCCACCTTCATCAGCTTGAAGACCTTGAGGTGCCCTGTAGAAGGCACATGAGGGCCACGACACAAGTCGACAAAGTCGCCTTCGCGATACAGGGTAATGCCCTGTTCGACGGGTATAGCTGCAATGATTTCAGCTTTGTAATGTTCGCCTATGCTGTTGAAATAGGCGACCGCGTCATCACGGCTCCATTCCTCGCGCGTAACCACCTGATTCTGACGCGCCAGTTCGGTCATCTTTTTCTCGATGGCCAGCAAGTCTTCAGGGGTAAATGGGCGCTTGTAAGCGAAGTCGTAATAAAAGCCGTTGTCTATGACCGGGCCTATAGTGACCTGCGCCTCAGGGAACAAGAGCTTGACCGCATAGGCCAGCAAATGCGCCGTCGAGTGGCGTATCAGGTCCAGACCTTCGGGATCTTTGGCGGTAATAATAGCCAAATCAGTATCAGCATCCAGAATGTAGCTGGTATCAACCAGCCTGGGCGCTTGTTGGTCCTGGCTTACACGACCTGCAAGCGCGGCGCGGCCCAGACTGGTACCGATAGAGGCGGCAACTTCGCCCACGGACACTGGCCCGGGAAACTGGCGCCGGGAGCCATCGGGTAAGGTAACTTGAACCATAAAGACATCCTGAAAATGCAAAAACGCGGCCTAGCCGCGTTTTGGGATACTTGATTTTGCTAGTCTAAGCAAGTAGATCATTTAGGAATTCTGGTAGGCAGTACTGGATTCGAACCAGCGACCTCTACGATGTCAACGTAGCGCTCTAACCAACTGAGCTAACCGCCTGTAAAGAACAAGATTCTAACCTATTCTATTTGTAT
>JAGOAJ010000032.1 GCA_017983955.1 Burkholderiaceae bacterium | reverse complement strand
GCGCTTGGTGGTGGGAGTTGGATTCGAACCAACGTAGACGCAGGGTCAACAGATTTACAGTCTGCCTCCTTTAACCACTCGGACATCCCACCGAAAGCGAACTGCGAATTATGCAGGTAATTTAAAGCGCTGTCAACTAGATAAAGGCTCTTTGTCGTATTTTTCACAAATTACTGACAATTTAAGCCTTTATACACCAATTAAGCTTGATCACTGGCCTCGATAACGCCGGCCAAGCCCTGGAGCTCCAGTAAATTATTCAGGTGTTCCCACCCATGAAAGTCTATCAACAACTGGCCTTTATTCTTTGCACCAATTTTTAAGCTTACCTTGGTGCCCAGATGATCCGATAAAGCCGTTTCCAAACGCACAACATCGCCAGAACGTTCAACAGGCTTGCTCAGAACGCGCGTGCTTGCTTCTTCGGCTTCACGCAGAGTACGTCCCACCAACTTTTCCGTATCACGCACTGATAAGCGCTTGGCAATAACTTCGTTGGCCAATAGTATCTGGGTAGCCGCATCAACTGCCAGCAAAGCGCGGGCGTGACCCATATCGATATCACCAGCCAGCAGCATGGTCTGTACCGGTCCGGTCAAGTTCAGCAAACGCAGCAGATTACTGGTCGCTGAGCGCGAACGCCCTATTGCCTGAGCGGCCAGTTCATGGGTCATACCGAACTCATCCAGCAAACGCCGCACACCATGTGCTTCTTCAAGCGGATTCAGATCTTCGCGTTGTATGTTTTCTATCAACGCCATGACCGCGGCATTTTCGTCCTGCACTTCGCGCACTAATACAGGAACTTCCTTAAGCCCAGCCAGCTTGGCCGCACGAAAACGCCGTTCGCCTGCGATAATTTCGTAAATCCCAGGCTTGGAGCCTGACAGGGGTCGCACCAGGATAGGTTGCATGATGCCCTGGGCCCGTATGGAGTCTGCCAGCTCGTTTAAGGCACCTTCATCCATGCGAGTACGCGGCTGATATTTACCAGCGCGCAAAGCACTTAGCTTCAGTGTGGATGGCTGTCCATTACCATCGACCCCCAGTGACTTACCCAGATTCTGTATGGCGCCGGTGTCTTCGCCCAATAAAGCATCCAAACCTCGGCCTAAGCCTTTCGGTTTCTTTGTTGCCATAGTTTTATTCCTTAATACGGTTTTTAGCGGGGCGGCCTGGCCTGTTGCAGCAAAGTGGCTTTCTTCACTTGCTTCATCAGTTCATTGCCAAATTCAACATAGGCTTTCGCCCCGCGTGAATTTTTGTCGTAAATAACACCCGGTAAGCCATGACTAGGCGCCTCTGCCAGGCGCACGTTACGGGGCACTATCGTTTTGTAGACCTTGTCGCCAAAGTGATTTTCAATTTGAGCCGATACCTGTTGCTGCAAGGTAACCCGAGTATCGAACATCACCCTAAGCAAACCTATCAGTTGCAACTGCGGATTGATGTTGTGGTGCACCCGTTTAATGGTGTTGACCAGATCAGACAAGCCCTCTAAGGCGAAGTATTCGCACTGCATGGGAACAATCACACCATGCGCCGAAGCAAGGCCGTTCAGAGTCAGCAATGACAGAGTCGGTGGACAATCTATCAGGACAAAATCATATTCATGCGCAATCTGATCTATAGCAAGCTTTAGCTGCTGCTCACGTTGATCCATTTGAATTAAATCGATTTCAGCACCAGACAGTTCACGATTGGCGGGCAGCACATCATACTTGCCAGCTTCGGACCTGACCCTGGCCTGCTCTATCGTGGCCTCGCCTAACAAGACTTGATACAGATTTTGATCAACATTGTTCTTATCTATACCGCTGCCCATGGTGGCATTACCCTGAGGGTCCAGGTCTATCAGTAAGACTCGTTTACGTAACATGGCCAGCGCAGCAGCCAGGTTAATTGCCGTGGTGGTTTTTCCTACCCCCCCTTTTTGATTGGCCACGCAAAATACGTGGGCGGAAGCGGCAGACTTGCTGTTATTCATGGATTTCCTTGGCAATTCAGACTAAGCAAACAACGCTGGGCATGCAATTCGGGAACCGTCAGCGGATAAATATGGTTCACCTGCCATGGAGTTTGGGCGTGCAGTATGGCGATCTCATCATCAGGTTGACGCCCCTTCATGGCCAACAACTGCCCTTCTGGAGCAATATGCCTACCCGCCAAGGTCGCAAAATCAACCAGCGAGGCAAAGGCGCGGGAAACCACAATATCCGCTTGTAGAGGCTCTAGGGCTTCAACACGCGCATGACTGGCATCTAAGTTGGATAAGCCGAGCACGCTTACCATGTGACGGATAAACGCCGTTTTCTTTTCAACAGCGTCTATGCAAAGCACCCGCCATTCGGGGTGCAAAATAGCCAAAACCACACCCGGTAAACCAGCCCCCGAACCCACGTCAACAATCAAAGGACTTGATACTGTGTTTTTATACAGTACATTACGGAATATCGGTTCAACCGCCATACTGTCAAAAACATGCTGTATCAGCATTTGTTCTGGGTCTTTAAGCGCAGTCAGATTATAGCTACGGTTCCACCGCTGCATCTGCGCCAGGTATTCCAACAACAATTTAGATTGATGTTGGGTCAGTGAAATACTTAATTCGTCTGCCGCTAGGCTTAAGCGCTGGTGATGATCTACAGGCTGCACCATTACGCAACATTCCTTCTGTGATGCAAACGCTTAATATGAATTAACAACAGCGATATTGCAGCAGGTGTTACACCAGAAATCCGACTGGCCTGCCCTACGGTCTGGGGGCGGCTGGTTTTTAATCTATGCCTGACCTCTATGGACAGACTATCCAGGCTGTCATAGTCAATGTCGTCAGGTATAGGCTGGGACTGCTGTTCAGCTTGCCTATCTATCGTTTCTTGTTGTTTGGCGATGTACCCAGAATACTTTACCTGTATTTCCACCTGCTCAGCAGCCACAGGATCAAGCAAACCAGGCGCCACTATCGCGTCACCATCATCGTTGGTCAGATTAACCAAAGTGCTGTATTTTACTTCTGGACGCTTCAATAAATCGTATAAAGAATACTCGCGCTCTAGAGCTTTGCCAAAAAGGCTTTCAGCTTTATTGGCGGAAATTATCCTAGGGCTTAGCCAAGTGGTTTTAAAGCGTTCTATTTCACTGGATACCGCATCACGCTTGCGATTAAAGGCATCCCAACGAGTATCGTCGACCAAACCTAGTTTTCGACCCATTTCAGTCAAACGCATATCTGCATTGTCTTCGCGAAGACTTAAACGATATTCAGCGCGCGAGGTAAACATCCTATACGGTTCAGTTACCCCTTGCGTAACCAAGTCATCAACCAACACCCCTAAATAAGCTTGATTGCGTTCCGGCGACCAACCTTCTAAGCCTTTAGCCATACGCGCTGCATTCACACCTGCCAGTAATCCTTGAGCTGCAGCTTCTTCATACCCGGTAGTGCCATTAATTTGGCCAGCGAAGAACAGCCCCTTTATCGCTCGTGTTTGCAAAGTAGCGTCTAGTTCACGTGGATCAAAATAGTCATACTCTATGGCATAACCTGGTCGCATAATCAATGCGTTTTCCAACCCAGGTAAAGTACGTACCAGTGCCAATTGAATATCAAACGGCAGACTGGTAGATACGCCATTAGGATATATCTCGGTAGAACATAAACCTTCGGGCTCTAGAAATATTTGATGACTGGCCTTGTCGGCAAAACGATGTATTTTATCTTCGATAGATGGGCAGTAGCGCGGACCTATCCCTTCTATAGTGGCACTGTCACTATACATAGGTGACCTATCCAATCCCGACCTGACAATATCATGCGTTTTTTCATTGGTATGCGTAATCCAGCAAGGCATTTGCTGCGGATGCATATCTGCACGACCCATATAGGAAAATACGGGTATAGGATCCAAATCACCATCCTGGACCAGGGTTTTAGAAAAATCAATACTGCGAGCATCAATGCGAGGCGGTGTACCAGTTTTCAAGCGGCCTTGCGGTAGCTTGAGTTCTTTCAGACGCTGCCCCAATGAGATTGAAGGTGGGTCACCTGCCCGTCCACCAGAGTAGTGATCCAGGCCCACGTGGATCAGACCATTCAAGAAAGTACCTGCTGTCAGAACAACAGTACGCCCTTTAAATCGCAAGCCTATTTGGGTTACAGCACCCACAACCTTATCACCTTCCAAAATCAGATCTTCTACTGATTGTTGGAAAATATAAAGGTTCTCTTGGTTCTGCAATATCGTACGTATTGCGCGACGATATAAAGATCTATCCGCTTGAGCACGAGTAGCCCGTACAGCAGGACCCTTAGATTGATTCAATATTCGAAACTGTATGCCAGCCTGATCTGTAGCTAAAGCCATGCTACCACCCAGGGCATCAATTTCTTTAACCAGATGTCCTTTACCTATTCCCCCGATGGAGGGGTTACAGGACATCTGACCCAAGGTTTCCATATTGTGAGTCAACAACAGCGTGGAAGCACCTGTCCGGGCAGCGGCTAAAGCAGCTTCCGTACCCGCATGGCCACCACCTATCACAATCACATCAAATTCGTCTGGATAAATCATTTCTCTCGCTCACGCGATACAGTTCACTAAAGAGGCATTATACGGCCTGGGGTGTACTTTGTTTCACGTGAAACATAAGAGTTTGTGTCTTATTAATTTCCGAATGGTTTCTATTGTTAGATTTGTAGCTGGGGGTATGTTTCACGTGAAACATAGTGGACAGTGTGATGTTATCGGCATTGTAAATACGTTCGGTTTTACGTTTTGAATTACTGGTCTTTTAGGTCCGTCCGGCTTGGTCTGCCAAGTCATTGGTCTTGTAGGTACGTTCGCCCTTTTGTGGTGGGCTCCTTACTCTGTGGCCCGCTACGCGAAGCCACTCCCGTAAGGACCCACCACTACGGGCTAGGCGCGGATTCAGAATAGGATTTTTAGGGACGACTTGGACTGATCGTGACATCTAAGCGAGGTGCGAACACCCGTTGGGTTAATGATGCAGCATCGCTAGTGAAGTCTTGCAGCAGCCCATAAGGCGGGCAAACGTCGTGCTCGCGGCAGCGCCCTTTGCGCAAGCGGGGGCGCAGAGTGAGTACGACGGTTGACGGCCGTTGCTAGTTAAGAAACAAACCACGCAGCAATTAACGACCGATAGCATAAAAGAAAAAATTACGCATCAACTTACTTGCACTGCAACTTAAGAAACCACACACACCATAAGTCACGCCGCAACAGATACTAATAAACTACGGTATACCCACCATAGGCACATAAATAAACGTATAACAAAATAACTTGCCTAATGTTATTAGTAAGTCATACCAAAGCCATCTCAACATATACGAACCTTTGTTTCACGTGAAACAAATAAATTCCCACTACTCCACTTTGATTAAACACCATTTCACTAGCAACCAATAACCCCCAGACACTTAGCAGCCTGTGGATAACCTTGTGGAAAAGATGTGGGAAAATAGTGTATAACTTATGTTGGTAAACCTGAACTGAAATGACAAATGCCCTGAGGGTATCAGGGCATTTGTTTACTTATTTAGTGTTGCGAAAACGAAAGATTTAGATAGGGCGGATTTCGGAAGCTTGTGGGCCTTTTGGGCCGTCAGTCACTTCGAACTCAACTTCTTGACCTTCGTCCAGGCTGCGATAGCCTTTACCTTGGATGGCAGAGAAATGCGCGAACACGTCTGTGCTGCCAACTTCAGGGGTGATGAAGCCGAAACCTTTATCGGCATTGAACCATTTTACTTTGCCCTTTTGAGCCATGATGCGTAGTTTCCTAAAAATTAACCAAAAAACCAACAATGAGCATAACTACGCTTAAGGCAATAAACCTATACATGTTTACCCGGATGTGGTTTTTTCCCCGCATAGATTTGCCAGGATTTAATTTTTAATTTGATTTTTTACTGTAACAACTAGAACTATGAATATTCAATCCAAGCTCCCAGATGTGGGCACTACTATTTTCACGGTAATGAGCCAATTATGCGTGGATCATAAAGCCATCAATCTGGGACAAGGATTTCCAGATTTTCATCCTGCTTCAACGCTGGTTGATTATGTCACCCAGGCCATGAAAGATGGTTATAACCAGTATCCACCCATGACTGGAATACCAGCTTTACGTATGGCTATCGCCAACAAGGTTGAACAGCTCTACGGTAAAATCTATGATCAGAACAGTGAAATCACGGTAACCAGCGGCGCCAGCGAGGCCTTGATGGCCAGCATACTGGCTTTTGTCCACACCGGTGATGAAGTCATTATTATTGAGCCTTTTTACGATCTGTACATACCGGCGATTAAATTGGCAGGTGGTATACCCGTAATCGTTTCCATGCAAGCACCTACCGAATCCAATCCAAGGTATCAAATTGATTGGGATAGGGTATCAGCAGCGGTAACTGACAAAACCCGTATGTTGATTTTAAATTTTCCTCACAATCCCACTGGGATCAATCTTGATGAATCAGATTTAGATCAGCTAGAAGCTTTAGTCAATAAAACTAATATTATTTTATTGTCTGACGAAGTTTACGAACACATTGTTTTTGACGGTAAACAGCATCAAAGTTTGGCCAGGCGTGAAAGTCTTGCTGCAAATGCCATTGTGGTGTCATCCTTCGGGAAAACTTATCACACCACAGGATGGAAAGTAGGTTATTGCTGCGCCCCAGCTGCGTTAAGTACCGAAATTCGTAAAGTCCATCAGTTTATGGTGTTTACCGTGCCGTCTCCTTTGCAGGTTGCACTGGCAAATTACATGGCTGATCCAGCTCCTTATTTAAATTTATCAGAATTCTATAAACCCAAACGCGATCGCTTGTTTCAGGGGTTAAAAAATACCCGTTTTGTACCGTTGCACAGCGAAGGCACTTTTTTCCTGTTAGCCAGCTATGAAAAAATTTCCGATTTACCTGAATCGGAATTTGCTCATTGGTTGACGACTACCCACGGGGTAGGTGGGATTCCAGTCTCTGCCTTTTATGACGACGCAGCAGAAGCTTCATCAAATCATGCCCTGATCCGTTTTTGCTTTGCCAAGCAAGATCATACCTTGGACGCAGCGTTGGAAAAGTTGGCAGCTATCTGAGCCTATTCACTGGAATTAAGTGGCAATGTGTCATTTTTTTTCTCCTGAACCTGATCGATTGCCAGCAGTATACCTGTTGAAATTTTTTAGGTTCTCCAAGAAAAGTTGGCTAGTCTGTTTAGTTAATCTATTGTTTTAATATTTATAAAGACTACTACTAATGGGTGTCTGTGGATAAGTCGAACAACTCTATTTTCAGGTTAATTATCAACTACTTACGAATGCTTTTTGTTGATGATAAATCGGCTTTTATAGCGGGATGAATCGGGCATAACTTTATTTGGTTTATGTAAGTCTGTACTTATCCCTGCATGCTCCACAGGCTATCCACAATACCTTCACTTAGTAGTTATCCACAGGAGCTAGCAGTCTTAACCATCAAAATGCCGTAATTTTTATTATGTAATTGTTTGTATCTTGATTTGGCACACTAAGTTTTCAACATCTCAACAAATTCAAAGTTCCATGACTAACGGTTTTCAACTGAATTTTTTTTCAGATGGAAACCTTTTTTTTTGGTTAGGCATGCCTTGGGGTTCTAGCAAGCACTTGAGATATACCATCAGTTGTTCATTAGTTTTATATATATAAAGACTATAACTAATGGGTGTCTGTGGATAAGTCGAACAACTCAAAAAACACCTTTAAAAACAAAAGCTTAATATATGTTTTTAGTGGTTAACAAATAGCCTTAAGCTGGTGGATGATTTGGGCACATCTTTTTTGTTCGGACTAGGACTTGCAGTTGCTAGATAATAATCCACAGCTTACCCACACAAGCTTTACATAGAGCTTATCCACAGGCTGTTTTTAGCTATATTGCTGAGTTTACGGCTGTTTTGAGCGGCCACAGTGATGCTTATCACCGCATGTTAAGTGGTGATTTTGCTTTGATAAACGTCTGAAATGAAGTGCGCAGCCTAAGTTGTTATTGGATGGCCGCAGTAGCGTATGTACTGAATCCCAAACCAGGGAGTGTTTCCAGATCAATGAAGTCGATCTGTTCTGGCTGTAAATGCTTGTGTGCATACTCCAGATATACCTGTTTATACACAAACAGAGCAAAAAGATCGGGATCTAGATGCTGATCTTCAACCATGTCGCCCATGATGTTTAAGGCTTGTGACAAGGGCATGGGTTTTTTGTAGGGACGTTCGTGAGCAGTCAGTGCTTCGAAAACATCGGCAACACCCATCATGCGGGCTGGTATCGACAATTGATCTCGGGTTAGTCCCCGTGGGTAGCCGGTACCATCCATACGCTCGTGGTGGCCTACAGCGTACTCAGTGACGTTTTGCAAATTTGAGGGGAAAGGCAGTTTTTCCAGCATATTCAAGGTGTGCACCATATGGTCTTGCATGATGCACCGTTCAACCGCGTTTAAGGTCCCTTTGCGAGTGCATAGGTTCAAGACCTCATCAACGTTTAGCAAAGGGCAGGGCTGACCATCTAGGCCTATCCAACTGCGCTGCGCGATCGCTTGCACCCGTTCAATATCGCTGTCAGTCATGAATTCACCACCTATGTTGGTGCGTTTCAGGAAAGCGAGATCATCGGCCAATTGTTTTAGTTGTGGGTCAGTAGACGGTAATTTCGTGGGCAAGATAGCCTGCCCCTGATGGGTAGCCTGCAGTTGTAGTTTTAGTTCAGCAATTTCCATGTCACGAGCCAGGATATCAAAGCGTTGGCTTATGTAATCTATGCGATCCACTAGGGTTTCAAGCTTGGTGGATTTCTCCATGATGTGATGGGGCGTGACTATTTTTCCGCAATCATGCAGCCAGGCGGCAGTTTGTAATTCATGCATGTCGTTTTCAGACATGACAAAACCTTCCAAACCAGGAAAATTGGCGCCATTGGCTGCCTGGGCCAGCATTAAGGTAGCATCGGGCACACGGCGGCAGTGCGCTCCGGTGTGTGGCGATTTAGCATCTATGGCGCTACCTATAACGCGTGTAAAGCTGTCGAATAAGGTACGCAATTCCGTCACCAGTTGCTGGTTACTTAAAGCAACGGCAGCCTGTGAGGCCAAGGACTCGGCAATTTCCTGATCAGCTGCATCAAAAGCGACAGACTTTGATGCGCTATCTAGCTTATTAATCAACTGTAATACGGCAATGACTTCTTGATCGTGGCTGATTAACGGTATGGTTAAAAACGAGCTGGACCGATATCCTGTTTTCATATCAAAACGTAGGGTGCCTGAGAAATCAAACCCTAGCTCATTGTAGGCATCGGTAATATTGATGGTGGTCTTGTTAAAGACAGCACAAGCAGCGACAGTACGGTGGTCTGGGGTGCCGTCAGCATGATAGAGCTGAATCAATGAAAAATTGTGGCTATCAGTGGCACTATCGAATTGAACGTTCAGCGTATCGTTCTGAACGTTGGCAAAGCGTAAGGCCAACTTGTCCGGTTCCAGCATATACAAGGTACCTGCGTCTGCTCCGGTAATTTCACGTGCGCTGCTAAGTATCATTTCCATTAGTTGGTGATGATCACGTTGCGATGAAAGTGCAATACCTATGGTATTTAGTCGCCGTATCCGTTCGTACCCTGGTAGCTCGGTGGTTGGGGATTGCAATGGCGTCTCCATAATGGGGGAGTGCAAACGCTTGTAAGTAACAAGCCTATGCTAAATGATATGAAAATACATACTACCTTGAAAGTTCTGCTATTGGGGCGTAACAAGTCGTGAACTGGTATAGTAGCGGCACTCGTCATAGGGGAGTAGTCGCCCTGCCTAGCAGGGGCCTGTATCAACATACTTGATCTGTCGTGGATCATGGTGCAGGCGGCGTTTAGCTTGGCAAGACCTTGGCCTGCATAGTCTTCCGGAAGGGCCAGGGATGCTGTGCAGCCATGTCTACTCTGGCCCCGGAATCATAACTGTGGAAGCTTTCCTTATATCAACGGGCGTAGTTGCCTTAGGTGAAATGGGTGACAAGACCCAATTGCTGGCTATATTGTTAGCTGCCAAATTTCGCCGTCCCTGGCCAATTATTGCTGGTATCTTTGTTGCGACATTGGTTAACCATGGCTTGGCCGGCTTAGTGGGCGGGGGCATAGCCAGTTTGCTGGGACCCGATTTATTGCGCTGGGTAATCGGTGTGTCTTTCTTGGGTATGGCGGTATGGATGCTGATACCAGACAAGATAGATGATGCCGAGGCCAACAAATACCGCTTTGGGGTATTTTGGACCACGGTGATCGCTTTTTTCCTGGCGGAAATGGGTGATAAAACCCAGATTGCAACCGTAGCTTTGGCCGCCCGTTATACCGACCTTTTTGCTGTTGTGTTGGGAACTACATTGGGCATGATGTTGGCGAATGTACCTGCGGTATTTGTGGGTGACGCCATCTCCAAAAAAATCCCCATGAAACTGGTTCATGGGGTCGCCGGTGGCATTTTTGGGGTGCTAGGTGTACTGACTTTATTGAATGTCGGTAATTTCTTTTAGGCGCATGCCGGAATCCGATTGGCGTCAATCACGGTAAGTGCCGCCATATTAATGATGCGCCTTACCGACGAACTAGAAGTCAGTATATGTATGGGGGCATTGACCCCCAGCAAAAACGGGCCGACTGCAACATTACTGCCCGCTACGGTTTTAAGCAGGTTATAGGCGATATTGCCTGCATCCACGTTTGGACAAACCAGTAGGTTCGCTGCGTCTTTCAAGCGTGATGTTGGCAGTATGCGCTGGCGCAAGACAGCGTCCAAGGCGCAGTCACCGTGCATCTCCCCATCAATTTCCATGTCAGGCTCTTGCTCCAGGACCAACTCAAGTGCTTGGCGCATTTTTACGCCGGACGCCGAACTACCAGAACCAAAGTTGGAACGTGACAGCAAAGCGACCTTGGGTGTCAGGTCCAATTGCGTTAAGGCTTGAGCTGCCGCCAGGGTAAATTCGGCAATTTGTTCTGCGGTGGGGTCATCGTTGACGTGGGTATCAACCAGTGCGACCATGCGTTCGTCCAGCAACAAGATATTCATGGCGGCATAGCATTGTGCATTTGGCTTCTTGCCTATCACCTGATCTATGTAGCGCAGATGGTCGTGGTAGGAACCCACCGAGCCGCATATCATGCCATCGGCATCGCCCAGGTGCATCATCATGGCACCTATCAGTGTCCAACGGCGGCGCATTTCCACCCGTGCCATTTCCCGAGTAATACCACGTCGGTTCATAAGATCCCAATAGGTTGTCCAGTATTGGTGGAAACGCTCGTCGGATTCAGGATTGGTGACTTCGACGTCTTCACCTAAACGTAGACGTAAACCATATTTCTCTATGCGTGCCAGTAACACGGCGGGGCGACCAACCAGTATGGGGCGAGCCAGTTTTTCGTCGACCACTACTTGGACAGCTCGTAATACCCGTTCTTCTTCGCCTTCGGTAAAGACGATACGTGCTTTTCCACCGTCCCGTACCAATTTCCTGGCCGAGGCGAACAAGGGTTTCATGAAGGCGCCGGAGTGATAGACGAATTGCTGTAATTGTTCTGCATAGGCGTCCAGGTCAGCCAGGGGGCGGGTTGCAACGCCTCCGTCCATGGCCGCCTTGGCGACAGCGGGTGCTACGCGCACAATTAACCGCGGATCAAAGGGTTTGGGTATTAGGTACTCTGGACCAAATGAGACATCAGAATTGCCATAAGCAGCAGCCACCAGTTCGTTTTGTTCTTCTTTGGCTAATGCCGCTATGGCATAGACGGCCGCTTTTTCCATTTCACGGGTGATGGCTGTTGCGCCTACGTCCAGAGCGCCCCTGAATATATAGGGGAAGCACAAGACATTGTTGACTTGGTTGGGGTAGTCGGAACGTCCTGTCGCCATAACAATGTCATCGCGCACCGCATGGGCTACTTCGGGCAAAATTTCTGGTGTGGGATTGGCTAGCGCCAGTATCAGAGGCTGCCTTGCCATGACGGCAACCATGTCGGCAGTCAGCACATTACCTGCTGATAAGCCCAGAAAGACATCGGCGTCCTTGATGACTTCTGCCAGCTTCCTGGCCTTGGTTTTTTGAGCAAAGCGTGCCTTGTGTTCGTCCATTAGTGTCTTCCGACCTTCGTAGACTACGCCTTCGATGTCGGTTACCCAAATGTTTTCTATAGGTAGGCCTAGATCCACCATAAGGTTCAGACATGCCAGTGCTGCAGCACCTGCGCCCGAGCTCACAACTTTGACGTCGGTAATATCTTTGCCTACGACAGTCAGGCCGTTGATGAAGGCAGCTGACACGGTAATGGCTGTGCCATGCTGATCGTCATGAAACACCGGAATTTTCATGCGTTCACGTAATTTTTTTTCAACGATGAAACATTCTGGCGATTTAATATCTTCTAGGTTGATGCCGCCAAAAGTGGCTTCCAGGCCAGCGATAATTTCTACGAGTTTGTCGGGGTCGGTTTCGTTGATTTCAATGTCGAATACGTCCAGTCCCGCAAACTTCTTAAACAATACCGCTTTGCCTTCCATGACGGGTTTGGCTGCCAGTGCACCTATATTGCCAAGTCCAAGTACGGCTGTGCCGTTAGTGATAACGCCTACCAAATTGCCCCTGGCGGTATAGCGAAAGGCGTTGATGGGGTCTTTGACAATTTCTTCGCAAGCAGCGGCGACGCCAGGCGTGTAGGCCAGACCCAGATCGCGTTGGGTGACCAACGGCTTAGAGGCCGTAACCGAGATTTTTCCTGGTGTGGGGAATTCATGATAATCCAGGGCGGCCTGGCGATTCGCGTCGGTCATGTAGCGTCCTTCAAGATAGTTGTATGGTTTTATTCAGTGTAGGCGCTAAGGTATAAGGTAATTATTTGATTTTGCTATGATCACATAAGAAATAACTTATGTGATGAGTTCAGACATGCCTGCTTCAGCAACCCACGACGTCGTCAGACGATTAATGGCGCGCCTAAAAATGCGCCACCTACGGCTGCTGCTGCATATTAGTGAATATGGTTCATTAACACGGGTGGCTGAACACATGGCGACCAGCCAGCCTGCAGTGACTAGCGCCTTAGCCGAGTTGGAAAGCATGTTTGGTGTTGCCTTGTTCACGCGTTCGGCCCGTGGCATGACACCCACGCCTGCAGGCCACGTTGCTTTAGCCAGAGCCCGTGCCATGCTGCATGATCTGGATCATCTAGTCAGCGATATGGATGCCATAGCGTCCGGTCACGCAGCTCACTTGCATATAGGTGTGCTGCCCTTTGTGGCTGGAAAAATGGTGTCAGAAGCTATACAGAACACCTTGTCTCAAGGTTTCCGCCTGACCGTCAGAGTAGACGAGGGTACCAGTGGTCAATTGTTGCCACGTTTGCGCGATCATGCCCTGGACTTGGTGATAGGGCGGGTGTCCGCTTCCTTAGATATGGACAATATCGATTTTGAGGTCTTATATCAGCAAAGGCCGCGTCTTATTGCCAGCCGCCGCCTTGCGGCCAGACTAGGACGACATCGCCTGGATTGGCCTATGCTGGCCGAGCTGGATTGGATACTAGGCGCACCGCGCACCCCTATGCGAGAACAAATTGTCGAGCTGTTTTTGCGTGCCGGCGTGCGACCGCCCACCCCGATCGTGGAAAGCTATTCTTCTAAGCTAATCGGTGAGTTGATCGTGGGCAGCGATAGTGTGGTGTCCATAGTGCCTGCTGAAATTGCCGAAGAACTGGTACGTATCGCGGGGGTGTCTATCGTGCCGTATTCCTTTGATTGGACGCTGTCGCCGGTAACTTTGTTCACCCGTACTGGTGGCATTCAGCGCGATGTCGATACGGCATTTAAGACGGCGTTGCGCCAGGTGTGTCAGGGCTTGAATCTTTGAGCTAAGGTTTTTCTGCACGCCAGAGTCTGACTATATTAGTGGTCAGACCTTGATGTGTTCTGGTGATTTAACAGGGATGTGATGTGGACTTAGAATTATTTCCCTATACAAAAACTAGAGAAAATCTCGCCTAGCAGGTCGTCACTGGTGAATTGGCCAGTGATGGCGCATAGTTCTAAATGGGCCAGGCGCAGTTCCTCGGCGAACAGGTCTAGCACCTGATCACTGTGGCTGGCGTGTTCGTCGGCCAGCAACAGATGGTTGGCGGCGCTATTTAAGGCCGTCAAATGGCGTTCACGGGCCAGCCAGGGGGATTCCGTGCTGGGGTTCCAGCCGGCGATGTCCAGCAAGGTCTGGCGTAGTTCGTCCAGCCCGGCGCCGGTCTTGGCCGAGATAACGGTCGTCATGGTGTCGGCATCGGCCGCTTCGGCAATATGTATGGCGTGTCGCAGGATGTTAGTGCCGTCGCTGTCAGGCAGCAGATCCAGTTTATTGAATACCCTAAGTACAGGCGTGTGTGCCGGTAGGCGCTGAGTGATGGCGCTATCCAATTTATCACCAGGGGCGCGGGCGTCTTGCAGATGGATGATGACGCTGGCTTTTTCTATTTCAGCCCAGGTGCGGGCTATGCCTATGCTCTCGACGGTATCTTCGGTTTCCCGCAAGCCGGCTGTGTCCACGATGTGCATGGGCACGCCTTGTATGTGGATTTGTTGAACGACTTTGTCGCGCGTGGTGCCGGCAATGGGCGTGACGATGGCGATGTCGTCGCCTGCCAGGGCGTTAAGCAGGCTGGATTTTCCCACGTTGGGCTGGCCAGCCAGTACTACGTGCAGGCCTTCGCGCAATATCATGCCTTGGCGTGCTTGGCGTACCAAGGAATCCAGGTCGCTACGTAGGGTGTCCAGGGTGCTGCGGGCCTGATATTTTTCCAGAAAATCAATTTCTTCTTCGGGGAAGTCCAGGGTGGCTTCAACCAGCATGCGCAGATGGACAACACGATCAGCCAGAGCATTGACCTGTTGGGAAAATGCGCCGCTTAATGAGGCCATGGCACTACGTGCTGCGGCTTCAGAAGACGCTTCTATCAGGTCGGCAACGGCTTCGGCCTGGGCCAAATCCAGGCGTTCGTTCAGAAAGGCTCTGTGTGTGAATTCGCCGGGTTCGGCGTGGCGTAGCCCGTAGGGCTTGCCGATAGCCAGGCAGTGTTCCAGCACGCGCCGCAAGACAGCGGGGCCACCATGGCCTTGTAGTTCCAGGACATCTTCGCCGGTGTATGAATGTGGGCCCTGAAAGAACAGCACTATGCCTGCGTCTATGGCCTGGCCTTGGCTATCATTAAAGGGCAGATAGTGAGCATGCCTAGGCTGTAGTGTCTGGTGAAACAGGTCGTTGGCTAGTGATTCCAGCTTATTGCCTGATATGCGTACTACACCTATACCGCCGCGTCCTGGGGATGTGGCAATGGCAATTATGGGTTCGTGAGAGCGCAGAGTCATGGCGGCATGGACCTGCTTAGTCGCAGATCGGATCAAGTTATTAGTGTAAAAAAAGGGTGGCGTTATCGCCACCCTTGCATATTAGCCCAGTGCCTTGAGGGCGGCAGCTACGCCTGCCCCATAAGCGGGGTCAGCTTGACTGCAGTGGTCTATATGCCGCTGTTGGATATCGGCGGTAACACTGTGTATGTTCCTAGCCGTGTTGTCGAATAGCGCCTGTTGCTGTTCGGCTGTCATCAGACGGAATAAGTTACCGGGCTGTGAAAAGTAGTCGGTGTCTTCGCGGTGATTCCAGTGGTCGGCCGCGCCTTCTATGCTAAGCGGTGGTTCGCGATAGTCGGGTTGTTCTTGCCATTCACCCTGGGCGTTGGGTTCGTTGGCAGTAATACCCCCGTGGTTGCCGTCGACTCGCATGGCGCCATCACGGTGGTAACTGTGGAAAGGGCACTTAGGCGCGTTCACTGGGATCTGATGGTGGTTGACACCCAAACGGTAACGTTGGGCATCGCCATACGAGAACAGACGCGCTTGCAACATGCGATCAGGCGAGAAGCTGATGCCGGGTACCACGTTGGCTGGGGTAAAGGCGGCCTGTTCAACTTCGGCAAAGAAGTTTTCAGGGTTACGGTTCAATTCCAGCACGCCCAGTTCCATCAAGGGGTAATCGCCATGTGGCCAGACCTTGGTCAGGTCAAAGGGATTCAGGTGGTAGCTGCTGGCGTCTTTTTCCGGCATGATTTGCACATACATCGTCCAACGTGGGAAGTCTTTGTTTTCTATGGCGTTGTACAGATCGCGCTGTGAGCTTTCGCGGTCGCTTCCCACCACTTCAGTGGCCTGGGCATCTGTCAGGTTTTTAATGCCTTGCAGGGTCTTGAAGGTGAATTTCACCCAGAAACGTTCGTTGTCGGCATTGATAAAACTGAAGGTATGGCTGCCGAACAAATGCATATTGCGGAAACCCGTAGGTATACCGCGATCGCTCATGACGATGGTGACCTGATGCAAGGCTTCGGGCAGGCCAGTCCAGAATTCCCAGTTGTTTTGGGCGCTACGCATGCCAGTACGCGGATCACGCTTGACGGCGTGATTCAGGTCAGGAAATTTCAAGGGATCACGAAAGAAAAACACTGGCGTGTTGTTGCCTACCAAGTCCCAGTTGCCTTCTTCTGTGTAAAACTTCATGGCAACACCACGAATATCGCGTTCAGCGTCGGCCGCGCCGCGCTCGCCAGCGACCGTGGAAAACCGAGTAAACACAGGGGTCTGTTTGCCGACTTCTGCAAAGATTTTGGCGCGAGTGTATTTGCTTAGGTCGTGGGTAACTGTAAACGTGCCATAGGCCCCTGCGCCTTTGGCGTGCATGCGACGCTCGGGGATGACTTCACGATCAAAGTGAGCCAGCTTTTCAAGTAGCCAGACATCTTGCAATAAGGCTGGGCCACGCGGACCAGCGGTTTGGATGTTCTGGTTATCAACAACGGGAGCCCCGGCGGCAGTGGTGAGTTTTTTCATGTTAGTCCTTCCTACTTTACGTGAACGGCTACATTATTTTAGGCACTTGTTCATAAGCCAATAAACAGTGCGACGGAAATAGTGTTTGTAGTTTACCGTGTCATTAGGTATTGGTAAAACCAATTTATATTATCAAGTGAATAGTTTTTAGCTATTTTGGAATATAAGCTGGTAGGACGTAAATGCAATGTGCCGCCTATACCCTAAGGTAACGGCGGCACATTGCATGTTTGGATGATCAGAGGGCTGATGCCCAGTCTGATCTAAGCGACTTACCGTTTGGCAGCGGCCAGTTCCTTATCCAGTTTGTGCATGATATAGCGCTGCTGGGCAATCGATACCGCGTTGTTGACGCACCAGTACAGTACCAGACCTGCAGGGAAGAAGAACATCATGCCACCAAATACCAATGGCATCAGCATCATGATCTTGGCCTGTGTGGGGTCCGGTGGCGTAGGGTTAAGCTTGATCTGCAGGAACATGGTTGCCATCATGAAGGCAGGCAATATGAACCAAGGGTCACGTACGGACAGATCCTGTATCCACAGTATCCAGGGCGCGCCGCGCATTTCCACGCTGCCCAGCAGTACCCAGTACAGGGAAATAAATACGGGAATCTGCACCACCATGGGCAGACAACCACCCAAGGGGTTGATCTTCTCGGTACGGTACATTTCCATCATGGCGCCATTAAGCTTGGCTTTGTCGTCACCGAATTTTTCGCGCAAGGCTTTAAGACGTGGTGCAACGACCTTCATTTTGGCCATGGAACGGTAGCTGGCGGCTGACAAAGGATAGAACACCGCTTTGATCAGTAGGGTCAGGGCGACGATGGTCCAGCCCCAGTTGCCCAATATGGCTTGCAGCCACGTCATGAGCTTGAACAAAGGCTTGGCGATGATGGTCAGCCAGCCGTAGTCTACAACCAGCTCCAGGCCAGGGGCCAGTTCGCTCATGGCTTTCTGGTCCTGGGGACCGGTCCACAACTGCGCCTGCACCACTTTGTGTTCGCCAGGCTGTATTGTGCCTACCGACTGTATGCTGCGTACGGCGTACAAATCGTCACCCAGTTTAAGGGTTTCGTTGTGTCGCACTACACCTTGCTCTGGCACCCAGGCCGATGCAAAGTAGTGCTGAACCATACCTATCCAGCCGTTGTCCGCCTGCTTGATGTAGCTGGCTTTGTTTTTGTCGATATCGCTGAATTTTACTTTCTGGAATTTTTCTTCAGTGGAATACAGGGCAGGACCGGTAAACGTGCTGTAAAAACCCGAGGTGTCTTTAGGGTCGTTGCTATCGCGCACCAATTGCAGATACAGCGAGGGGTCGATAGCTGTACTGCCCAGGTTGTAGATGTCATGCTGGACAACGATGTCGTAACTGTCTTTGTGCAGCGTGAAGGTTTTTACGACCTTGACGTCATCCGAGACAGCTTGGAATACGACTTGGGTCGTATCGCCCTTGAAGGCGTGATCTGTTGAAACCAGTTGGAAGGGCGTCAGATGGGTAGGGTAGCTAAGTCCGGCAGGCGCGCCTATGACACCAGTTTGCGCCATGTAGACTCCGCTTTCGGAATCGTCCAGCAGCACCATAGGCTGGTCTGGCGCACCGGTGGCGGAGTAACGTTTAAGCTCAGACTTTACAAGCTGGGCCCCAATGGTATCGAAAGTCAGATCGAATACGTCGGTACTGACAGTGACCTTTTCCGATGGGCTGGCTAGCAGGGGCTTGTCGCCAGGCACAGAGGTATCCACAGCGCCGTTGCCGGTCGCGACTGCCGTGGGGATGCTGGCGTCAGCAGGGGCATTAGCGGGCGTTGCCTGCTGTGCATTTTGCGTTGTCGAAGAACTGCCGCCAAACAGCGAAGCCTTGCCGTTATACATTTGCCAGTTGTTCCACAACAGCAAAAGCGAGAAGGAAAAAATCATCCAGAGGATGGTGCGTCGGATATCCATAGCGCCTGTTTCAAGTTAAAGCTGAGCGAAAAGCCCATCAGTTTAACGTAGCCCGGGCAGAATCTGCATCGGGTGCTGGTTTATTTGAAAAAATGGCAATAAGCCGGTACATTAAATAAGCTAAGTGCTTATTTTTTTGTGGGTTTGGGCACCGGGTCATGGCCGCCTGCACACCATGGATGGCAGCGGCCTATGCGTCGAGTTCCCAGCCACAGGCCCTTAAGGGCTCCATGGGTTTCTATAGCCTCTATGGCATAAGCCGAACAGGTTGGCGTATATCGGCAACTGTGTCCAGTCCACGGACTTAAAAAATAACGGTATGCCCGTATCGGGGCAATTAGCAGGAATTTAGCAAACGCCTGCAAGCGTGTAATCATTGCCTTGCCTTGGCCAGTAAGGAATCTGCTTCGGCCCGTATCTGACGTTTTAGCTGGGTCAGGGTAATAGGTCCAACCTTAGAGTGCAGGCGAAACACCAGATCACATGCCGGTAGCTGATGGCGTTGTTGTCTGAAGGCTTCGCGCAGGACTCGCTTGATGGCGTTGCGGGTTACTGCCAGCGCAGCATAGCGTTTGGCAATAACCATGCCTAGGCGTGCAGCCTGTTCTGGCGCAGCAGGTTCGCGAGGCGTTGTTAAAACAAGCATCGCCCCACGGGCTATGCGCTTACCTTTAAGGGAAGCAACATATTCCGTGGGGCGATGAAGGCGAGCCGTCGCTGGAAACGTGGCGCGCATATGACTTACCGGCAATTGACTGCCTGACCGGTATTAAAAGCGCTGATACTTAAACGGCAAGGCGCTTACGGCCTTTGGCACGACGCGCTTTGATCACAGCACGGCCGCCGCGCGTTTTCATGCGTACGAGAAAACCGTGGGTGCGCTTGCGTCGGGTGACTGAAGGTTGAAAAGTGCGTTTCATTGGTGGTCCAAAATAAAAGAGCTACCAGATAGGTGGACCAACAGTTGGCGACCCCTGGCGTTAAAAATTCTTGAAAAGCCCACTATTTCAGCAAATTTTTGGTGATTAGTCAAATGCTTAGAAGAATTAGATTATAGGGCGTTGTAATAGTCCCTGTGGATAACTTACCCCTGTCCGGGGTAGAATCGAGGTTTACAGAAGTGGTGAGCATGAAAGATTTTTGGCAGACCTGCGTTCAACGTCTTGAGCAGGAACTTCCTCCGCAGCAAATAAGCGCCTGGATAAGGCCCCTGGTTCCGCTGGCGTTTGATGACGCCCAGGCGGTGTTGCGCGTGTCCGCACCTAATCGCTTCAAACTGGATTGGGTACGTAAAAATTTCGCTCATCAAATCGAAGTATTAGCTAGTGAATGGTACAGCCGACCTGTGCAGGTCAGCTTTGAACTGGCGGCCTCCAGCGGTGTGGCGCGTTCAGCGGCCAACCAGGCGCCACGCCCTCAGACCCCTATGTCGCCCGTACCGGCTACTGCGCCTCAGGCTACACCTGTCGCTGCGGCGGCCACCGAAATGGCGCATGACAGATCGCGGCTAAATACTGACCTGACCTTTGATAATTTCGTCACCGGTAAGGCGAACCAACTGGCGCGTGCCGCTGCCCTGCAAGTAGCTGAAAATCCAGGAATTTCGTATAATCCTTTGTTCCTCTATGGCGGGGTGGGCCTGGGTAAAACCCATCTTATTCACGCGATAGGAAATGCCTTGTTGGCCGAGGGCAAAGGCACACGGGTGCGTTATGTACACGCTGATCAGTATGTGTCGGATGTGGTTAAGGCCTACCAGCGCAAGGCCTTTGATGAGTTCAAACGCTATTACCACTCATTGGATTTGTTGCTAATAGACGACATTCAGTTCTTTGCCGGTAAAAATCGTACCCAGGAAGAATTCTTTTATGCTTTCGAAGCCATGGTGGCTCAGCGCAAGCAAATCATCATTACTTCGGATACCTACCCCAAAGAACTGGCCAATATCGACAGTCGTCTGATTTCCCGCTTTGACTCTGGCCTGACCGTGGCTATCGAGCCCCCCGAGCTGGAAATGCGCGTGGCCATACTGTTGCGCAAGGCTGAAACCGAAGGCATTACTATGCCCGAAGAAGTCGCCTTCTTTATTGCCAAGCACTTGCGCAGTAATGTGCGTGAACTAGAAGGCGCCTTACGCAAAGTATCGGCTTATGCTCGATTTCACGGGCGTGAAGTGCTGACGGTTGAAGTCTGTAAGGACGCACTGAAGGACTTGCTGTCGGTGTCCAACGGACAAATTACCGTGGAAAATATCCAGAAAACGGTAGCCGATTTTTACAAAATCAAGATCGCCGATATGTACTCCAAGCGCAGGCCGGCAAATATTGCCATGCCGCGCCAGGTGGCCATGTATTTGGCCAAGGAACTCACCCAGAAAAGCTTGCCGGAAATCGGCGATTTGTTTGGTGGGCGCGATCACACTACAGTGCTGCATGCAGTGCGAAAAATTTCTGACGCCCGGACTAAACAGACCGAGCTTAACCACGCTCTACACGTATTAGAACAAACCTTAAAAGGATAACCATGCAACTCGTACAAGCAACTCGCGATGCATTGCTTAAACCGTTGTCAACGGTAGTGGGAATTGTCGAACGTCGGAACACCTTGCCCATATTGGCCAACATACTGTTGCGCAAAGAAGGCAATAACGTGGCGTTTGTGGCTTCGGACATCGAAGTGCAAATCACGTCACATGCCGAAATTGGCGTGGATGACAGCATACAGTCCACCACCGTCGCTGCACGTAAGCTGCTTGATATTTTGCGAGCCTTACCTGAAACGGGTGATATTAAATTGGGCTTGGATAGTGCCAAGTTGTCGATACAGTCGGGTAAAAGCCGTTTTGCCCTGCAAACGATGGACGCTGCCGATTTTCCAGCCGTGGATCTGCCTGCGCAGTGGGATGTGTCGTTCACCATGACTCAGAAGTCCCTTAAGCACTTATTTAACATGGTGCATTTCGCCATGGCCCAGCAGGACATACGCTATTATTTGAATGGCCTGCTGTTTGTATTCGAACCCGGTTTTGCCCGTGCTGTGGCCACTGATGGTCACCGTTTGGCTCACAGTGGTGCTGCGGTTGAAGGCATAGCCAGCCGCCATGATGTGATCGTGCCGCGTAAAACCGTCCTGGAAGTGCAGCGTCTGCTTAATGAAACAGATAGTCCTGTCGACATTGACGTGGCTGCCGGGCAAATACGTTTTCGTTTCGACAATGTTGAACTGATTTCCAAACTGGTCGAAGGCAAATTCCCTGATTTCACACGGGTTATTCCTAGTAATTACACCCGTCATTTCTCGGTAAATCGCGAGCTGCTGCTGGGCTGCTTACAGCGCGCCGCCATCTTGACCACCGACAAGCTCAAAGGGGTGCGCATACAGCTGGCGGACCACCTGATGAAGATTTCCTCTACCAACGCCGAGCAAGAAGAGGCTCGCGAGGAAATTGATATTGATTACGCTCACGAAGCGCTGGATGTAGGCTTTAACGTCAGCTACTTGCTGGATGTTTTGGGCAATCTGAAAACTGAAACCGTTCAGTGGTCGGTACAGCCCGATGTGAATGCATCAGCCCTAATTACCTCGCCTGACGACGACCAATTCAAGTATGTCGTCATGCCCATGCGTATTTAGCCATTTTTTGGCGCTGATCCCACGCAGTAAGGGGAGTGCGAACTAACTGGTTCGCTTCCCCCCGGCCGCAAGGCTTATATAGGATTTACACATATGTCAGAACTAAGCACAACTACCGCCGACACCGGCTACGGTGCCGATTCCATCAAGATGCTCAAGGGACTGGAGGCTGTACGCAAGCGTCCAGGTATGTACATTGGCGATACGTCCGATGGCACAGGCTTGCATCACATGGTTTTCGAGGTTGTTGACAATGCGATAGACGAAGCACTGGCCGGTCATTGCGATGATATTGTCATCACAATACATGCTGATAACAGCATTTCGGTCACTGATAATGGACGGGGCATACCCACCGACATTCACCGTGACGACGAATTCCATCGCAGTGCGGCTGAAATCGTCATGACCGAACTGCACGCTGGCGGTAAGTTCGACCATAACTCCTACAAAGTATCCGGCGGTCTGCACGGTGTGGGCGTTTCTTGTGTTAACGCGCTGTCGGAATGGCTGCGTTTGACCATATATCGTAACGGCGAGACTCACGAAATTGAGTTTCGTCGTGGTGATCGTGTCGCTCCATTGGCTGTCACTGGCACCACTACGCAGACGGGTACCAAGGTCCGTTTCCTGGCAGACTCGGAGATATTCGATAACATCGAATATCACTACGAAATTCTGGCCAAGCGTCTACGCGAACTATCGTTTCTGAATAATGGCGTCAAAATTCGCCTGGTCGACGAGCGTCAGGGCAAAGAAGAAAACTTTGCTTTCCTGGGCGGCGTCCAGGGCTTTGTGGAATACATTAACCGGACCAAAACGGCCCTGCATGCCAATGTGTTTTCGGTCAGCACAGAATCCGTGGTTGGCGACGCTACCATAGGCGTAGATGTGGCCATGCAATGGAATGACAGCTATAGCGAAACGGTACTGTGTTTCACCAATAACATCCCCCAGCGCGATGGTGGTACCCACCTGACCGGTTTACGCGCTGCCATGACGCGGGTGCTGAACAAATACATCACTGACAATGACCTGGCCAAAAGAGCCAAGGTGGATACTGCAGGTGATGACATGCGCGAAGGCCTGGCCTGCGTGCTGTCGGTCAAGGTTCCTGAACCCAAGTTCAGCAGTCAGACCAAAGACAAGCTGGTATCCAGCGAAGTGCGCGCGGCCGTCGAAGAAGCCGTGGCCCGTACGCTGGAAACCTGGCTGCTTGAAAACCCCAACGATGCCAAAGCGGTGTGCGCCAAGATCATAGACGCCGCTCGTGCCCGCGACGCCGCTCGCCGCGCTCGCGAAATGACTCGCCGTAAAAGCGTGCTGGAAGGTGCTGGCTTGCCCGGTAAGTTGGCTGACTGTCAAGAAAAAGACCCCGCCCTGTGCGAAATTTATATCGTGGAAGGGGACTCGGCCGGAGGTTCGGCCAAGCAAGGTCGCGACCGCAAGTTCCAGGCCATATTGCCATTGCGCGGTAAGGTCCTGAACGTGGAAAAAGCTCGCTTCGATCGCCTGATCGCCAGCGAGCAAATTACCACTCTGATTACGGCCCTGGGCACCAGCATAGGCCCCGACTTCAACATCGATAAGCTGCGCTATCACCGCATCATTATCATGACTGACGCCGACGTCGATGGCGCTCACATCCGTACCTTGTTGTTGACCTTGCTATACCGTCAGATGCCGGAACTGGTCGAACGTGGCCATATCTATATTGCCCAGCCGCCGCTGTACAAGGTCAAGGTTGGCCGCGAAGAACGCTATCTGAAAGACGATGAAGAAGAAGCGCAATTTACGCTACAACTGTCACTCAAGGACGCTGTTCTGATACCTCAGGAAGGCGGTACGCCGATATCTGGCGATGCTCTGGGTGAACTGGCGCGTCAGTACATCATGGCGGACGCTGTTATTACCCGCTTGTCGCGCATCCAGGATATGGAAGCCCTGTCGGCCATGGCTGAAGGCATAGAAATTAACCTGGATGATGAAGCATCTGCAGTTGCTTCGGCGCAGCGTCTGGAAGACGCAATTATTGATCCCGCCGTGCCCAATGGCGTTAAGGTCGAGGCCAAATACGACGACGTGGGCGAAGTCTGGCGCATTGTGGTCAGCCGCATGCACCACGGCAATATACGTGTTAGCGTGTTCGACGGCGTGTTCATACGTGGTTCCGATTACGCCATACTGTCGCGGGCAGCCAAGACTTTCCTGGGCCTGATGGGACCGGGCGCACTGGTAGCACGTGGCGAAGGCGAGCGGCGCAAGGAGAAGTACATTTCCGACTTCCGCGAAGCCATTCAGTGGTTGCGTGCTGACGCCGAGCGCAGCATCAGCAAGCAGCGCTACAAAGGTCTGGGCGAAATGAACCCTAGCCAGTTGTGGGAAACCACTATGGACCCCACGGTGCGTCGCTTGTTGCGTGTGCAGATCGAAGACGCCATTGCGGCAGACGAGATCTTTACTACGTTGATGGGCGATAACGTGGAACCACGTCGCGCTTTTATCGAAGAGCACGCCTTGCAGGCGGGAAATATCGATATTTAAGTGTGTAGGATCCCATAAAACCTTAGGTTTTCCCCATACTATTTAGATGTAACTAAAGAGGCTACCGAAAGGTAGCCTCTTTGATTTAGCGCGGCGGCCTGGACCTGGTGCCGCTTAACGATGGTAAGCTGATTCGCCGTGCGTGCTGATATCCAGCCCTTCGCGCTCTGATTCCGCGCTGACGCGCAGGCCACATACCTTGTCGGTAATAAAGTACGCTGCCCAGGCGATCAGGCCTGACCACACTATGGTGGTTAAAACACCCTCGAACTGTAGCCAGACCTGATACGGGATTTGGCTGATGCTTTCAAGCCCTGGGCCGCCCAGCGGTTTTGCATTAAATACGCCAGTCAAGAGTGCACCTGTAATACCGCCTACTCCATGGATACCAAATACATCAAGCGAGTCGTCTGCGCGAAGCAGCCGCTTTAAGCCGTTGACGCCCCAGACGCATAGGGCACCGGTCAGTACGCCAATAATCAGTGCGCCGCCAGGGCCGACAAGCCCTGCCGCTGGCGTTATGCCGACCAACCCCGAGATTGCACCCGATGTGGCGCCCAGTAAAGATGGCTTGCCTTTGTATTTCCACTCAACGAACACCCAGGCAAGAATACCGCCAGCGGTAGCGATTAGTGTGTTGAAAAAAGCCAGGGCGGCAGTTTCGTTGGCTCCTAGCGCAGAGCCCGCGTTGAAGCCAAACCAGCCCACCCATAGCAAGGCGGCTCCGATCATGGTCATGGGCAAGTTATGGGGCTGCATCGGCTCGCGTCCGTAGCCCAGGCGGGGGCCCAGGTAATACGCGCCGACCAGCCCTGCGACGCCGGCATTGATATGAACTACGGTGCCGCCTGCAAAATCAAGCGCTCCTCGTTGAAACAGCCATCCTGTCGACTGCCAGACCATGTGAGCAATTGGCAGATAAGCAAATGTGCACCAAAGCAGCGTAAAAAGCAGTACCGCCGAATATTTGGCCCGCTCGGCAAATCCACCCACTACAAGTGCGCAGGTAATGCCGGCGAAGGTTGCCTGAAACGACGCAAACGCAAGCTCTGGAATGCTGCCCGACAGGGCGTACGTGGGCCCGCTCAAATCAAGCATGCCACTAAAGAGTAAGCGTGAAAAGCTGCCGATAATGCCATTTCCGTCAGTAAAGGCCAGTGAGTAGCCGTACATGAACCAGATAACCGTCGCGAGGGCAAAGGTCGATAAGACCTGCATCAGAATAGACAGCACGTTCTTGGCGCGTACCAGACCACCATAGAATAGGGCCAGGCCAGGGACGACCATAAGTAATACGAGTAGGGTGGACATGCCGACCCAGACAAAATCTGCTTGGTTCATAAGGTGCTCCTACAGTGCGGCATCGCCGTATTCGCCAGTGCGGATACGCACCGCTTGTTCAATCGGAGAAACAAATATTTTTCCGTCGCCAATTTTGCCGGTATGGGCCGCGCTGCATAAACTTTCGATTGCCAGTTCCACCATACTGTCCGCTACGACCATTTCTAGGCGTAACTTAGGTAGAAAATCAATTGAATACTCTGCACCTCGATAAAGTTCGGTATGGCCTTTTTGCCGACCGAATCCTTTAACTTCAGTAACCGTCATGCCTTGAATACCTAGATCGGCCAACGATTCACGAACCTCATCCAACTTAAATGGCTTGATGATGGCAGTAATTAACTTCATGGTTTTCTTCCTTTTAAGAGGTTCAATTTCCATAAAGCAAAATTCATGCCAGTTTTTAATGGTGTTGTCGGATGCTAGTGTTGACGTGTTCAGGCCTTATTCCACCAGTAGGGGGTAGAGATTAAGAAACTAGGCACAAACTTGGTGCGCGGACGCGCTGTACGCACCACTATGATGCGATTTATCTGGCGACCCGGCCGATAAGAATCTGTACGATTTTGGGTTGAGTTCGACATATACTAAAGCCGTTAAAGATAAAGTTGCCAGGTGACTCGTAGCGCTATGACCGACATTGAAGCTTACGACTTGCTGGCCACTGCAGTGCTGCTGCTGGATGATCATGGGTTTGTTGTCCATGCCAATTCCAGCGCGGAAGAGTTTTTTGGCTTGTCACGCAAGCACCTGCTTGGTCTTGAGGGGCGCACCTTGTTTCAGGTCGACGAGGCTTTAGCAGCGCGTTTTTTCGATGCCGTGAACGGTAAGTTTGGGGTTTTGCGGCAGAATCTTTCTGTGCGCCGTTTAGGAACGGTGGCCCTGGCGAGTTTGACCATTGTGCCGCTGGATCATCAGCCTTGGGCTGCATTGCTCGAGATCCGAACGTTGCTGGATCGCACTCAGAAGCTCAGTAAAGAGCTAAAGGTGCAACGTGAGTCTTTGCGTAATCTGGCCCATGAAGTCAAGAATCCGCTTGGCGGCTTGAGGGGCGCAGCGCAACTGCTTGAATCCGAGTTAAATTCAGCGTCATTACGCGAGTACACCAGTGTAATCATTGCGGAAGCCGACCGGCTTAGCGCGCTGATTGATAGGCTTATTGCGCCGCAAGGGGAAACCCTGAAAACAAGCCATTTTAATATTCATGAGGTGTGCGAGCGGGTTTATAAGCTGGTGCATGCCGAGTTTGGACCGCAAATTGAAATATCGCGCGACTACGATGCGTCAGTTCCCGAACTGAGCGGCGACTTTTCGCGGCTGGTGCAGGCCCTGCTGAATATCGTACGCAATGCGGCGCAGGCGCTGGCCGAACAAAGTAAAACGTCGCCGGATCACGCCGCTCTACACGGTAAATTGATTTTACGTACTCGCATAGGGCGGCAACTGGCGCTGGCGATGCGGCCTGTACGAATGGGGGTGATTGTGTCGGTGATTGACAATGGCCCGGGTGTGCCTGATGAACTACACGAGAAGATTTTTCATCCCTTGGTGACGGGGCGGGCTAATGGCACAGGTCTGGGCTTGAGCCTGGCCCAGGAGTTCGTCCAGCAGCATGGCGGAGCGGTTGAGTTCGATTCGCATCCTGGTCACACAGAGTTTCGCCTGATACTACCCCTGGAGTCGCCGTGAAGCCCGTATGGATAGTCGATGATGATCAAAGCATACGCTGGGTGCTTGAAAAAGCACTGACGCGAGCTAATATTCCGGTAAAAACCTTTGCCTCGGCTGACACCCTGCTACAGGCATTGCATCTTGATACCCCATCGGCGCTGGTGACCGATATTCGTATGCCTGGTCAAGATGGGTTAAGTCTGCTGCACGATATCAAGCAGCGCCACCCAAATTTGGCCGTTATTGTCATGACGGCTTTTACCGATCTGGACAGTACCGTCGATGCGTTTCAAAAGGGCGCTTTCGATTATTTGCCAAAACCTTTTGATATTAATGATGCCGTGGCGTTGATAAAACGCGCGGCTTCGGTGGACAACCAGGTTGCAGAGCATGTGCAGGGCAGTACGCCTGAAGTGAGTTCATCCAAGGTGATGATGCAGTCGTCATCGGTGGCCATGCAGGCAGTCTTTCGCGCTATCGGGCGTCTGGCCGTCTCGCCTGCCACGGTGTTGATTACCGGCGAATCAGGAACGGGAAAAGAGTTAATTGCTCGGGCGCTGCATACCCATAGTGCACGAGCATCAGGCCCCTTTGTGGCATTGAATGCCGCGGCGATTCCACGTGATCTGCTTGAGGCCGAACTGTTCGGGCATGAGCGGGGTGCCTTCACAGGAGCCACGGCCATGCGCCGCGGCCGCTTTGAGGAGGCCAGCGGCGGAACCTTGTTCCTGGATGAGATCGGCGATATGCCGCTTGAGTTGCAGTCGCGATTGTTGCGCGTGTTGGCCGAGGGCAGTTTTTACCGGCTAGGAGGCTCTCGGCCCGTCTCCGTCGATGTGCGCATTGTCGCTGCGACGCATCAGCCTCTGGAGCAGCGCGTGGCGCAGGGTGTGTTTCGCGAGGACTTGTTCCACCGCCTGAATGTAATCCGTCTGCGTTTGCCGCCGTTGCGCGAACGCAAGCAAGACATTGCCGCGTTGAGTAAATTGTTTTTGCATAATAGCGCCCAGACACTAAGTGTTCCAGAACGCCGCTTGACGCCTGCCGCGCTGCAGGCGCTGATGGCATTTGATTATCCGGGCAATATTCGACAGCTTGAAAATTTTTGCCACTGGTTGACCGTCATGTCGGCGGGGCAATGGGTCGATGTCAACGATTTGCCCCCCGAGCTTGACTACAGTGCAAGCCGTGAACCAGACTTCGCGTCGGCCCGGTTGGACAAGAAGGCCGCTGTATTGGCGGACCCGGCGCAAAACAACCCAGTTTTATGGACCGACTTACTGGGCCAAGAGGCTATTGGTCGTTTTGATCGTAACGAGCCGGCCGTCATGACAACACTGATGAATGACTTTGAGCGCATTTTGCTGCGCGCAGCACTTGAATACAGCCGTGGCCGGCGCGCCGAAGCAGCACAGTGGTTGGGCATCGGGCGTAATACATTGACGCGAAAATGCCAGGAATTAGGCCTGAATGACGACTGATTCAGAAATGAAGCCACTAGCTGGCTGAGCGTGGCTCAAGCTGCTGTCCTGCTCACAACATCCGCTGTCTGGCTTGAAATAGTTGAATCGTTGTGGCGCAACCTCCTGTCTTTACAGGGTAATAACGTATAGAAATCTTTGGTTTCAGTGATAGAATTTGTCGAGTTCTTGCTGTAAGGCAGCAGAGTTTCAGTAAGAGTCGACCGTTCAAATCTCAAGAGGATTTTCTATGCAACGACGTTCTTTTTTGAAAAAAGCTGCCTTAGGGGCAGCAGCAGGTGGAGCAACCCTGGCAGCGCCGGTGTTTGCACAAGATGCACCCACCATTACCTGGCGGCTGGCTTCCAGTTTTCCACGCAGCGCCGATGCGATCTATCACGGTGGTGAAAACGTCGCCAAATACGTGTCCGAGGCGACAGACGGCAAATTCTCTATACGCGCTTTTCCTGCTGGGGAAATTGTGCCTGCCTTGGCAGTATTGGATGCGGTTCAGAATGGCACGGTAGAGTGCGGTCATACCGCGTCGTATTACTACTACGGCAAAGACCCTGCTTTGTGTTTTGACAGTGCAGTTCCGTTTGGCCTGAATACACGTCAGATGAACGCTTGGGTGCGGCACGCTGGCGGGCTGGATATGCTGCGCGAACTTTATAAGAAATTCAACATCGTCAATTTCCCTTGCGGTTTTACTGGCACACAAATGGGTGGCTGGTTTCGTAAGGAAATTAAATCTGTCGAGGACCTGAAAGGTCTGAAGTTCCGTGCCAGTGCGTTTGCGGGCGAGGTATTGTCGCGTCTGGGCGTGGTGCCGCAGCAAATTGCGGGTGGCGATATTTATCCTTCGCTGGAAAAAGGGACCATAGACGCTGCTGAATGGATAGGTCCCTATGACGATGAAAAGCTGGGCTTCCATCGGGTGGCGCCGTATTATTATTTCCCAGGATGGTGGGAAGGTACGTTGCAGGTGTCCTTGTACATCAATCAAGACAAGTACAACACCTTGCCCAAGCACTATCAGGCGATATTGGCACAGGCGTCGGCAACTGCAACCAACGAAATGATAGCGACCTACGATGCGGAAAATCCCAATTCGCTTAAGCGTCTGGTAGGCGAAGGTGCGAAGCTTCGGGCCTTCCCCAAGGAAGTCATGGAGGCGTGCTACGCCGAATCCCTGAAAGTGTATGCAGAGCTGTCAGCCAAGGACCCTGGCTTCAAGAAGCTGCACGATCACTATATGGCGTTTCGTGATCAGGAAATTCCGTGGTTCCGCGTGGCCGAAGGCAGTTTCGACCAGTTCATGGCAACAGCGACCCGCTAGTTGCGTCATGTTAGTCACCATCATGTCTTAGCCTGACAGGCCGGGACATGGTGGTTTACTTGCCTAAAGATGCTGCTTATGAAAGCCCTTCTTGCTTTGTCTCGGCTGATCGACAGGATTAATCTGTTGGTGGGGCGCGCTGTCACCTGGCTGATTTTGGTGGTGGTAGTGATCAGCGCCAGCAATGCGGTGATACGAAAAATATTCAATGTCAGCTCAAACGCCTGGCTGGAACTGCAATGGTATTTATTTGGCGCCATTTTCCTGTTGGCGGCGGGTTATACGCTGCTGAAAAATGAACATGTGCGGGTGGACGTGTTGTCACAGCGTTTGTCGCGGCGTGCTCAAGCCATGATAGAAATTTTCGGTGTCTTGTTTTTTCTATTACCAGCCGCGGTACTGATCATGTGGTTGTCCTGGCCTATGT